>NZ_JBEFTL010000003.1:0-509831 GCF_053484035.1 Mycolicibacterium sp. XJ662
CACCAACGGCGGATCTTCCGGCGCATTCGCTGGCCAGCCGCTGCGGTCAATCTGCTGGACGAAGGCGTACAGCATGCCCATTTGGTGGGCGACCCACCCGGTAGTCATTAAATAGCCTTCGACACGCGTTGTCGGAAAGTACGCTCTGCTCTGCTCGCGCACCCGATTGAACGAATCAAGGCTATATCCAAGCTGAGCCAGGTCACCGAGTCGTCGGAGGGCCGAGGCCATGTCGTCGGGCTGACCAGGCTCATGCCCGTAATCGCCGTCGTGCATCTCGAAGAACGGGCGCATCGGGTTCCGGTCGGCAACCATCTGTTCCTGCAGGAGTGAATCAAGCTCGCGGTGAAACCAGGGCAACCCTCGCTCCAAACGTTGAAGTCGGACATCCTGGTCCAACGTATTCCAGTCGCGCACCGCTGCAAACCATTGCAGCCGTAGATCTGACGTCTCGCCGACCTGTGGCATCAGTTCTGAAGCGCTTCGCCCCAAATGCGACTTTGGTTCTGCGCGAGGGCAATTCGTTGTTGGAACTCTTCGGGCGTGAGTTCGCTGCCATACCTGTTGATCCCCTGCCATGTCTCATCGTGGATGTCTTGGATACGCTGAGCGCAGGCCCTTACCGCCGCTATGCGTTCAGGGCTGCAAAGCGTTACCACCGCGTCGCGGTATTGGTTCCACGCGATCTGGCTGATCGCCTCGACCCTATCTACAGCTGCGGTCTGGTCGCGTTGGCTAGCAAGCGTAGCGGGTCGACCAGCGCAAACGGCACGCCGATGAGTAAGCCAGTTAAGCCCGCTAGCACATTCGGTATGTAGGAATACGAATCGATCCACTCCGCTCTGGTCAGGTCGGCGGCCAGACATACGAGGAGCAGAGTGACGCCGAGAGCCAACATGGCCCACACGAGTATCTTTGTAGAGAGCCCGAAGTTACGGAAGACGTCAAAGATTCCTTCGGGTTTCACGGTAGTAGGATGGTGCTTCGGCCATATCCCCGTTCCGGCCATATTCAAGCGATCTCCTAGAACAGCTCTTCCTGCCCGTCATCGAACTCGGGCACTGCTTCGTCATCGTCCCCCACGCCTTCCGCTACGTCATAGTCGGATTGCTTTGCACCCCGAAATACGGTGACCGATGACGGCGCATAGATCCAGTTGTAGTTCCCCTCGCGCTCAACAACTCCGCTTACCTGCAGCGGGATGTCGTCGCCATGAGCGCGCCATGCGACGCCGTATTGTTCGGGCGACACGCGCACCCGAACAGTACTCATGCCGGGCCGCCTTCGAATTTGCAAGCGGATGGTGTGGTCATCGAAAGTCGGAGTGTGATCTAAGCGGGTTACTTCTCCAATAAGAGTCACAGCTTCTGGCTCACGGGTATCAGAAAAGTGCTTCGCGACCCTCTCTAATACTGGTGACTCAGCCGCATGAAATTCGAACTCGCGCAACCCACCCGTTGCGCGCTCAATCCGCAGCCCACCGTCGCCAGCTCGAGAGAACTCTGCAAAGGCGTTAGCCATCTCGTGCGAAAGGCCAATTGGCACAAGCTCGTCGAATAGCTCGGTTCGCGGTGTCTTGCGGTACTCGTCTAGACCGGCTCGAAGACCTTCTGAGACTTCGATTAGTTTGTCGATGATCTCCGAGCCTGTCTTGCCTGTGACGCTCATTAGATGCTTCTTGGATGCAGATTCTTCGGCCTTGCTGAAGAAAAACCGGCTTCCGGATGGCGAGAAGGCAGTCACCGCATAGCTACCAATTTCAGTCTGGCCCATATACGTTGCGGCTAAGAACTGCCTAGCAATGTATGCCGCCGAACTACCGAAGTATCTCCGTTGTTCCTTCGTCGCCTTCGCTGCTGCGGACAGAGCCGCACGCACAGAAGCGTGCAGACTTTCGCCTTCACCCCACTGGATCAGACCGGCATCCAGTGCCGTTTCCTTCTCCCAACGTGTTCCATCGAGCATTGCAGAAGTTTGTAGGTGCAGAAAGTCCAACGCCCTGGATGCGTCGGATCCGTACGTGCTTATGAACGTTGACTGCGCTCGTTGAAGGAGCTCGCCATAGTCTCCTGCGTTCACGTCGGTAGGAACGATGACCTCGTTGCCTTCGCCCACCGTGTCGCGCCAGATCTCGTATCGACCGGGAACACCTCCGGATCGCTCCCATGAGAACCGTCGCAAGAGTGATAAGACGATGTCAGGGTCTGGCGTCGTTTGGTTGCTGTCTGATGGGCTCACGGCTTGCCGCCCTGCCCAATGCGCACCATCATTTTGCATAGCTCGACGTCGGTGAACTTATTTGCTGTAGGAGCGGAGACGGTGATGGTCGGTGCGTCGGTCTCGGGCTTTTCTTCCAAGTTGACCCAGTAAGCGCCATAGTGCACCTGCGTATAGTCCTTGCCAAGCGACAGCCAATCGTCCTGTTTCTTTGGAAGATGCATGATCACAACGATTTTGGGGATAATCGGGCTAGGAGTGCGAAAGTAGTTGTAGCGGTCCTTCTTCATTGAGACGCTGATCCGTGAGCCATCGGCCGACAGTTCGTGAGCCGTCGCTTTCAGCTGAACTTCGAGACGCGCAACCTTATCGTCACGGTGCTGGTTAGCCTTATGGGTGAGGATGAGGTCCACACCTTCGTCAATCCGAGGCTCAGAAACGACGCACCCGGCTGCCGATGCGACACCTTGTACGTGGGCTTGTTGGTACTGCTCCATGAGGTCCTTCAGCCTTTCGGGCGAACCCCTGACGACGGGCGACAGCCCTCCGGCCCCGGCAGTCGTCGCCCCCATCTTCGGCAGTTTATCGACCGCAGTTCCATGGCGTGAGCATGCCAGCAGGCCCCGACAAATTTCGAACTGCTGTTCGGGTTGCTGGGATAGCGGCCCTCAGGGCGCGGGCCGCTGACTGCTGACACGTTGCTGACGCGGAAGGTCGGCGGCGACAATGAGCCCGCGCAGATTGGCGACACAAATGCCCTCTGACCTGCATCGATCTCTGTGCCCCCAGTGGGACTCGAACCCACACTGGACGGATTTTAAGAACGGGCGTGCGGGTTCACGCGACCAGCGATAACAGGTAGCTGATACCGCCCATATTGCCTGCTAGACCGCCGATTCGAGCATTGCCAGCACGTTCGCGGTACGGCTTCGGTACACCCCCAGAACGCCCCCGGGTCGCGTACACGCCGCTACACGAGCGTGTTGGATATCGAGCACGCACGACAACGGCACTCGTACTGTGGAAGGGGTACGAGTGCCGTGCCGTCGCTCGCGTGCTGAGTGGTGCTCGACACGCTAGACTCCGCACTTGGAACGTGCGTGCCCTCGGGCTTCGCGCTTCGCCCGGTCTCCTTGGGGGAGAAGTCAGGACTAAGAGGTTGCCGCCTGCTAGTCCCGCCCGCCGTCGCATGCAACGGCAAGTCCTGTTATTCGTCGTCTCCGTTCTCGAAAGCCGGAGCCCCGGTGTCGGAGTCCTGGAATCCGACGGTGTAGATCGTGTCGTGGCCTTCGACTTCCACCGCCTCGATGTAGTGATCCTCCGCTGCGCGGTCGATGGCGGTGTTTAGCGCGTTGTCCGGCCTCTTCCAGTACTTTTCCAACTCTTCTCGACCGTAGTGATCAAAGAAGCGTTGCCGCAACTGTTCTCGCGTTACCGGCTCGCCAATCACCTTCATGAGATCAAAGATCATCCGCTTTGACTTCAACCGCGTTCCACCTCCGGGCGCCACATACGGCTCAAGCTGCGGCGGAGCTACCGGCGGGGACACCGATGCCTTGACCTCGCCTATCCATTGGGATCCAGATTCGCCTTCGATGACAAAGTCCGACTGCCTGTTCGAGGCATCGGCACTCGGCGTATACAGGTGCAGCGCATACAGGTTAGAAAGGGCATCAAGTGAATTGAGGGCCGTTTCGATCCGCGCGACGACGTCCTTGGCGGAGTTGAACTCCTCTTGCTTCTTCTTCATGACCACGACGGCGTCCTCCAACTGAATGCGAAGCGACACGACGTACGCGTCGTGCAAGGCGCTCATCTCGTTGGGACACTCGGTGCCGGTCATACGGTCCACACTAAACTATGTGGAGGACAATCCCCATCCTTAACGCGCCACAAGTTGGATTCTCAGGAAACCCACATCTTTCCGCATCTTTCCGCATCTTTTCGCCCGCAGGTCCGTCCACATCCGTTCCACATCCTAGCAACTCGTTGCACATCGACTCAGCCGAACAGCGACACCACGTTGGAGGCCGTGGCGGTGGCCTTCACCGGGGCTGGCGGTTCCGGGAGGCTGTTCACCGCGCCGCCGTCCTCCTCGGGCACGAAGTCGCCGTACACATCAAGCGTCAACGTGAAGGTGCTATGGCCGAGCCACTTCGATACCTGCATGAAGTGGACGCCCGCCGACAGCTGGAGAACCGCGAACGTGTGGCGCAAATCGTGCACCCGAACCCCGCGCACCGCTGGGCGGGCCGGGGCTGCGGCGGTCGCAGCCCTAGCTGGCCGGCTCGCGGGCAAACCGACCGCTTCCAGTGCCGGCTTCATGATCGTGTCGTAGAACGCGCCGAGAGCCAACGGAGAGCCCCAGTCGAGCGGGACCGCGTACCGCTGGCCGGTCGCTCGGTGCCCGCCGCCGTTCTTGCGCGAAGGCCATAGCGGCGCAGTGGGTTCCGCTGACCGCGGGTCGTGTTCGCCAGGTAGTCAGCCAGTTTCGTAGCGAGCCAGGGCGGGAGCGGTACGGTGCGCCGAGACTTCTTCGACTAGGGCGTGCCGGTAACCCACTCGCCGCCTTTGCGGTCCTTCGTGCGCGCGACCTTCACCGAACACTTCGGCCCCGGCGTGAACACGAGGTCGCCAACCTCCAACCCGGCTACCTCGCTCGCCCGTAACCCGCTGTACGCCACGAACTCCACCATGAGCCCGTACACCGGGTACGCGGGCAGGCCGGGCACCTCCCGCGCGATAGCAGCCGACGGCCGGCCAACCTGCTCGGCGGTGAGCGGGTGATGTTCGAAGCCTTCCCGGTCCCCGGTCGCGCGGCTGGCGGAGAAGTCCACCGCGTCGCACGGGTTCGCGGCGATGGCTTTGTGCCGAAGGGCGTACTTCATGACCCGCCGCCGCGTCACGTCCCAGGCGTGCTTAACTGTGCCCGGGGTAGGGGCTCTTGGTCGCCTTGCCGGGAGGACTGCCGGACCCACGCCGCTAGTAGCTTCTCGCAGTGCGCCGGAGTGATCGCGGCGACAGCGGTTCCGCCCAGCCCGCCGAGCACGTAGCACCGCAACAGCCGTGCGTACTCGTCGGCGGTGCGCGCTTTGAGCTTCCCCTGTGAGACCTTGACCGCCTGCTCATCGAGCCATCCCCGCGCGTAGAAGCCGAACGACAGCTCACCAGCCTTCCGCTGCTCAGCGAGGGCCGATGTCCTGGTGGTGTGTTTCGCCGCGTTCAGCTCATCGACGCGGGCCTGCGCGGCCGGGCGCGTGGGGTAGCGCTCGGAGCGGTTGCGCATCTTCTTAGGGCCGTCCGGGTGTGCTGCGTCCTCGGGGACCGGCAGCCCGAAGTCGTCGTGGACCGGCTCTCGCCAAATCACGGCGTAGCTCTTGACCGGCTTGCCGTTGCGCTTGCGGGCGGTATCCATAACCTTCATGTAGGCCATGGCTAGTCCTGTTCTCGGGGAGTGATTTCGGTGTGCACCCTGGTCACCAAGGTGTGCGGGTGCTCTTGATCTCACTGATGTAGTAGTCAGCCATCTGGCCATCGGCGAACATGACGCGGTGGACCATGTCGCCCGCGTCGGCGTAGGTGCGCTCCACGTGCCCCGTCTGGCCTTTGCGGTCGTCGTCGGGCAGCCGTACGAGCACTCTCACGGGCTCGCCGGGTGAGTACCGGTCGACACGCGCAGTCATGCGGCGGTGCCCTCTCCGCGAGCCAGAATGCGGGCGACGACGGGGCTGGTCCACCTACCGCCGCGCTTGGTGGGGTGGCCCTCGTCAGCGAGCACCCGCGCTATCTCGCGGGTGGAGTAGCCCACGGTCTGTAGCTCGCGCATGCGGGCCAGCGCGGCCTGTTCGGCGGGCTCTGGGACGAGCGCGCCCTTGACCGTGCGATAGCCGTAGGGCAGCGCCCCGTGGGCGTAACCGCCGCGAGCAGCCTTGGCAGCCCGCCCTGCGGCCAGCCGATCCACGGTCATCTCGCGGTCGTACTCGGAGATGGCACCCATGATGACGCGAACCAGCTTGCGCGACGGGTCGTTCGACTCGCCGTTGAGCATTTCATTCTCGTTATCGCGGGTCGACAGGACGATGCCGCCGAGGTCGGACAGCTTGCGTAGCAACAACTCCTGCACCATGACGTCGCGCGCAAGCCGGTCCAGCCGCGCCACACGATCCCCGCCGCCTTCCCCGCCTTTACCAAGGCTGCGGCCTCAGCACCAGCTGACGCGGTTGCGTAGCTCGGACGCGCCGCTGATCGTGTCCTCCTGCCAGGCCACGATCCTGTGGCCGGCTGACTTCGCCCACTTGGTGATCGCGGCGCGCTGAATGGTCGGCCCGAATGCCTCCTGCTGGTTGGCTGACGAGACCCGCACATAAGCAACGAGTTTCATGGTTTTGGCTCCAGGTCGGCATCGGGGAACGCCACGGCCTCTGCGAGGTGGTCTAGGCGAATGTTGTTGCGCACGTGCCGTTCCGCGAACACGTCGAGCACGGTGCCGGTCTTGCCAATCAGCGTCTTGCCGGTCCAGTCGATGGCGCCGGGGTGGGCCGGGTCGGTTATGGGCTCGCGGCCCGCCGCTGGCGTGACCGAGACCACGCGCACGCGGTCGCCGGGTTGGTATCTGCTCACATCGGTTCCTCTCGTCGGGGACAGGTCACCTGGGGCGACCAGGAGCGCCGCGTTGTCCCTAGTACGCCGCCCCGGCAGACGGCGGCGCATACCGCCCCAAAGCGCCGAGCATGGCGGAACCGCCGCGTAGGGCTCGCCGCAGCGAGGCGCGCGGCAACCCCGGCGACATCGTCGCCGGTTGACCGGCCCCGCTGGTGGGTGGCCTTCGTCGCGAGCGAGTCATCCACCCACCAGCGGGCTGCCCCCAATCGTGGTCGTGGTGGCTGGTAGGGATGTCCGTCGTCCCCCATAGGTTCTGGTGCCATGGACTGGGGATGGCTGATTCCGACGGCCACGGTGGTGCCGGCCATCCTCACGCTCGTTACGTTCTTGGTTTCCGTGCCGTTCAGCCCTGCCCGGTACTGGGCTTGGCGATTACGACGGCAAGGGGAGACGGTCGCGGCGCTCGATCCCGAACGCCATAGGAACCAACGCGAAGCACTCCTGTGCCAGACCGACTATTTAGCCGATAGAGCGGTTGCCGCGGCCCAGATCCCCACACCTTGGAAGCGCTACACGCTTGGAATTTTCGCGTGGACACACTTGCTGACGCTCGGCTTGTCACTAGTCATACTCGACCCACCACCAGCACGGGCATTTGGTGAATGGGCAATGATCGCTTTCTTCTTCTACGCGTTCCCCGTGTTCGGGTTCACCTTGACCTTTGGCATGTGGCAATACATCCGTTCCGAGCGAGTCAGGTTTGTCAGGTCAGGCTTCCCGCCGAATTTCCGTATACGGCGTGACCCCTGGATACAAATGTGGCGCGATTATGAGCGCAGAGAGAACCTCGCGAAGGCACTTCAACGTGCCAAACGTATGGACAGGACCGGGCTCATCCCGCCGCGATGGAGGCCACGCGCACCCCATGTGCGTCTGTGGCGACGAACTAAGCCGACAGTTCGCCGAATTCTGTTCGGCATCCAAGCGCCTCGGCATTAGCTAGGCTGGCACGCACTCGCTGGACCGCGTACACGCCGCGTACACGAACGGCCTCCCAGCGCGTCGACGACCCGACAATAACGCCTTTACCAGCACCTATCCCGTGCCCCCAGTCGGACCCGAACCGACACTGTGCGGATTTAAGAACGGGCGAGCCGCTTCCGGCGGCTAGGAGAAATGGCTCGCCATGACGCCCATATGACTGCAGGACAGGCCTTTTGACCTCGTCGCCAACGCGGACGGGTGGGCTCATTCTGCAGTGCGGCAAGCACATTGGCCTGCTTATGGACCCAGCACCGCTGCTCGCGGGTCGCCGCGACCACCTCGCGGACGGCTTTCCAGAACCCGAGCGCACCGTCACCGGTCGCCAGGACCGGTGCTGTCATTCCGCGGCGGCGGCAGTCGCGCAGCAGATCAGCCCATGACTCGGTCGACTCCCGATACCCGTCGGTGATCGCCACCAGTTCCTTGCGGCCGTCAGCACGCTCGCCGAGCATCACCAGCAGCTTCTCCTGCTCGAGCTGAAAACCCACAGGGTTAATCGTCGAGGCCGACAACCCGGCACCTGAGCCGAGGAACTGCTCCAATGCCTCGTTGGCCTTCTCGGCATCGTGAACTACCACGAGCATGGGCGTACCTTCCCAAGCAGCGCGCCAACGCCGGTCTTGATCTAAGCCGCTGCGTTGTCAGTGGGCCCTGGAACACTCGCCCTGTGCCAAGGTGCCGAAACAGACGTGACGCATCTTTTGCCGTCATCGGCACTGCTGTTCGGTATCGAGAGTTGCGTCGAGGAACATCGCGTACCTCCTCGCGTCTCCTTGAATTTGGGCCGCGTCCGAGCAGCGACGGAATACACCATCGAACTAGCCGCCGTTGAACGAGGCCGTCACCCGTTCAGGAGAACTAATGGGTAAGAAGTTTGACCGGACACCCGTTCGCGTCGTTCTCTCAAACGGAGAGATTCGGTACGAAGCTCGAGCAACTGTCTATGTCAACGGCAAAAGGAAACGTTTCAGGCGACGGTTCAGAACTGCTTCCGAGGCCCACGCATTCTTAGCGGAAATGCCTGAGCCAAAGCGCGTGGGCCGCTACAAGATCAGCGATGATCAGTATTGCGAGGCGGTCCGAAAGTCTCGTTCAATTGCCGGTGCACTCAGGTTGTTAGGTGTCGTGCCAGAGGGCGGTAATTATCGTGTCCTTCAACGAGCGATCACGCGACTCGATCTCGATACGTCCCACTTCACGGCGCAGTCCTGGTCAAGAGACGCGACGGTCGCTTGCCGCGTGCGACCGATAGCGGACTACTTATCGAATAGGTATCCAATTCAATCTCATCGACTGCGCCAGCGATTGCTCAACGAAGGCATCCTCGAGCGAAGGTGCTCCGGTTGCAACCTCGACACCTGGATGGACCAGCCGCTACCTCTGGAGCTGGACCACAAAGACGGCAACCATCAGAACAACTCACCGGATAACCTCAGACTGTTGTGTCCTAACTGCCACGCGCTTACGCCCACCTTCCGAGGGAAGAACAAGAGGTCCGCGCCCACGCTAGACTCAGCTACCTAAAGGGGACGTAGCCTAATTGGCATCGGCGGGGCGCTTAAAACGCCTGACATTTGTGGGTTCGAGTCCCACCGTCCCCACCATCACGGGATTCTCACAGGTCGCGTGATTACTTGCCACCGTCGACCTCAATCGCGCACGCGCGCAGGTAAAGACGCTCTCCTGGTGACTGCGAATTCTCGACAGCGTGCGGCGTCGACGGCGTATCGGACGTGATGCGCTCCGCGCTGCCAGCTTCGAGAGCGTCATCGACGTGGCGGGTGGCGTTAGGAGGCGTCAACAGCGTGTTCGATATTTTGGGTCACACACTGCCGTTCTCACGCACACCGTCGACTCTCTTGTCGTCGATCTCTTGGCCAATCTTCCGCTGGGTTTTCGGTAGCGGGATTCGCGTTGATGTAGTTGTCGACGATTCCTTGCCAATCGTCCGCCTCAAGGTCCCAGTCCTGATGAAAGTTAGTAGCTACTCTTCATGTGCTCCTTGTGGCCATAGACCAGGCCATTTACGCTGATGCGCCACCCTCGTCTCGCGAGACTGCAGCTATCGCGGACCGCGCACTCGTACGCACTACCTGCAGTCTCACGCCAAACCAAGCGACGCGTCGACGGATATAACCCTGTGAGCTGGGCTGACCGAGTCGATCTGCGGGCGCCGCCCCTGACGCCCTGATCATCAGGGAAAATAGCTCTATGGCATTCCTTGGGCGTAACCGTGGCGATCTGCGAATCTACCTCGGCGCAGCACCCGGCGTCGGCAAGACCTACTCGATGCTGTCGGAGGCGCACCGGCGCCTCGAGCGCGGAACCGACGTCGTCGCCGCCGTCATCCAGACCCACGGACGTCGCAAAACCGCCCAGCGTCTCGCCGGCATCGAAGTGCTGCCTCCCCGCTACGTCGAGCACCGCGGCGAGCGCCATCCCGAACTCGACGTGGAGGCGATCCTGGAGCGGCGCCCCAAAGTCGTGCTCGTCGACGACCTCGCCCACACCAACACTCCCGGCAGCAAGAACGCCGAACGCTGGCAGGATGTCGAGGAGATGCTCAACGCCGGCATCACGGTGATCACCACCGTCGGCGTCGAGAGCCTGGAGAGCCTCGCCGACGTTGCCAGCCAGATCACCGGCGTCGAAACAAAGGAGCGCATCCCCGACGAGATCGTCCGCGCCGCCGACCAGATCGAGCTGGTCGACATCACACCACAAGCGTTGCAGCGCAGGCTTGCTCACGGCAACATCTACCCGCCGGAGCGCGTCGACGCCGCGATGTCCAACTACTTCCGCGTCGAAAACCTCACCGCGCTAAGGCAATTGACGCTGCTGTGGATGGCCGACCAAGTCGACGCCGCGCTCTCGAAATACCGCTCCGACAAGAAGATCCCCGAAACCTGGGCGCCCCGCGAGCGGGTGGTCGTCGGCGTCACCGGCGGCCCCGAATCAGAAACGCTGGTGCGCCGCGCCTCCCGCATCGCCTCGCGGTCCGGCGCCGAACTCAAGGTCGTCTACGTCGTCCAGGGAGAAGGTCTCACCGGGATCTCCTCACAGCAGAAGAAGGCCGTGCGCGACCTCGCCGTCAGCCTCGGCGCGACCATGCACACCGTCGTCGCCGGCGACGTCGCCGCGGCACTGCTCGACTTCGCCCGCGACGCCAACGCCACGCAACTGGTCATCGGAAGCACCCGAAAGTCACGGTTGGCGCGCCTATTCGAAGAGGGCGTCGGCGACAGGGTCGTGCGGCAGTCCGGCACCATCGACGTCCACATGGTCACCCACGAGGACGCCGGCGGCGGCACCTCGGGGTCGCGTAACTCACCTCGACCGCACCGCGCGCTGTCTTGGTTTGCCGCCCTGGCGATTCCGATCGCGATCTGCGGGCTGACCATGGCACTGCCCGATGGACTCCTCGCCATCGGCGGTCAGGGTGCGCTGTTCTTGACCGGCATACTCGGCGTCGCGTTGCTGGGTGGTCTTATCCCCGCCGTGCTGTCGACCGTGCTCTCCGGAGCGCTGCTCACGTATTTCTTTCTCGCGCCGCAGAACACCTTCACCGTCGGACAAACCGACGGCGTAATCACCGTCGTAATGCTGATGCTCGTCGCCATAGCGGTGGCCGCTCTCCTCGACCACACGGTCAACCGCGCCCGCGAAGCGCGTCGCACATCTCAGGACTCCGAAATGCTTTCGCTGTTCGCAGATTCGGTGCTCCGCGACGTCGACATCGACGTGCTGCTCGAACGGATTCGCGAAGCGTACCTGCAGCGCGCCGTCAGCATGATTCACACCCAAACCGGCGAGGTCGTCGCCGCCGTGGGCCAAGATCCGTGCACCGATGTCGACGACGCCGACACCGCCGTCGACATCGGCGACGACGAATACAGCATGCTCCTGGCCGGCCCACCGCTCACCACCCGCGAGCGCCGGGTGATCAGCGCCGTCGCCAACCACGCCGCAGACCTCGTCAAACGCCGCGAATCAGCCCAGGACGCCAGCAAGACCGGCGCCGCCGTCGCAGTCGACGAACTATGGCGTTCGTTGTCCTCAGCGGTGGCCCACGGGCTACGCAGTCCGCTGGCTGCGGCCAAATCAGCGGCGCCCACCGTGCGCAGCGGCGACGCCGACTTCCCGGTGGAGGACGTCGCCGACCTCCTGGTCACCGGCGAGGAATCCGTCGACGAACTCATGGCCGTCGTCGGCAACCTGCTCGACTCGTCGCGCCTCACCGCCGGAGTGATCCACCCCGAGCGTGACCGCGTCGAACTGGAGGAGGCCGTCCAACGGTCATTGCTCGGGATCACCCCGGGTAACACCGATTTCACCCGGCGCGGTGTCGAGCGGGTCAAGACAACCGTGGACGGCGCCGCGGTCCTCGCGGACGCGGCCCTGCTCGAACGCGTACTGGCCAACGTGATCGACAACTCCCTACGCTACGCGCCCGGCAGCGCGGTCCGGGTGACAGCAGGTCAGGTGGGCGACCGCATGCTCATCGCCATCGTCGACGAAGGGCCCGGCATCCCCCGCGGCACCGAGGAACAGATCTTCGAGCCGTTCTCGCGGTTCGGTGAAGGACCCAAAATCGGTGTCGGCCTCGGGCTTTCGGTGGCACGGCGGTTCGTCGAAGCGATGGGCGGCACGATTTCGGCATCCGACACCCCTGGCGGTGGCTTGACGATCGAGATCGATCTGCCAGCCGCACGCAAGGAAAACTGATCAGTCGATCGTCTCGAGGCGGTAGCCCATGCCCCGCAACGTGACAAAGCGCTCCGCGCCGAGCTTGCGTCGCAGATAGCGCACGTACACGTCGACCACGTTCGATCCCGGGTCGAAGTCGTAGCCCCACACGTGGCTGAGCAGCTGTTCCCGCGACAGCACTTGCCCGGGATGGCGCAGGAACGTCTCCGCCAACGCAAACTCCCGCGCCGACAGATCCACCGTGCGACCATCCACTTCGGCCTGTCGCGTACGCAGATCCAAATGCAAACCACCGCAGGACAACACGGTCAGCTCAGGTGTGCGATCCGGCGCCAGCCGCACCCGGATGCGAGCCAGCAGTTCTTCGAACCGGAACGGCTTGGGCATGTAATCGTCGGCGCCGCCTTCCAGCCCGGCGACCGTATCGTGCACGCTGGTGCGCGCCGTCAACACGATCACCGGAATCGGATGGCTCTCCGCCCGTAGCCTGCGCAGCACCTCGAACCCATCCATCTCCGGCAACCCGATGTCCAGCACCATCAGATCGAACCCGCCGCTGACCGCGTAGTCGTAGGCCGACGGCCCGTCGGCCACCACCGTGGTGCTGAACCCGTTGGCAGCCAAGCCCTTCTCGACGAACGACGCGATCCGCGGCTCGTCCTCGGCAATCAGTATCCGCGCCATTGATCCTCCCTCACCGCAGGAATCACGACCGAGAACGTCGCACCCCGACCGGGCTCGCTGTCCAGCAGCACGTCCCCACCGTGTGCGACCGCGATCGCCCGCACAATCGAAAGCCCCAGCCCCGCACCGTCTGAGCGTCGTGTGCCGCCCCGGGCGAAGCGCTCGAAGATCCGATGTCGCTCTTCGTCGCTGACACCCGGTCCCGAATCCGAAACCCAGAACCGCAGCGACCCGCCCGACAGCTGCGAGCCGACACCGATCCAGCCACCTTCTTCGGTGAACCGAGACGCGTTGTCGGCCAACGCCACCAGCGCCTGGGTGATCCGCTGTGGGTCGAGTACGGCGGTCGTTCGTGCCACCGTCTCCAACCTGAAGTCCCGCGGTGCGAGCCGGGAGATCTTTTCGAAGGCCTCCCGGGTCAGCGCCTCGACGTCGACCACGTCGGGATGCAGGAACGACGGCTGCTCGGACTGCGCCAACAACAACAGGTCCGAGACCATCCGGTTCATCCGGTCCAACTCGTCGTCGACCAGCGCCACCGTCGACGCCACATCCTGCGCGTCGGCGGGGTCAAGCACCTCAAGGTGACCACGCACGATCGTGATCGGGGTGCGCAACTCATGGCCGGCGTCGTCGACGAACCGCCGCTGCGCGGAGACCCCAGCTTCAACCCGGTCGAGCATTTCGTTGATGGTGGCGACTAGGCGGTCGAGCTCGTCGTCTTTACCCCGCGACGGCACCCGCAGCGCGAGGTCGGTGTCGCTGATCATCCGGGTGGTGTCGGCGACGTCGCGCAACGGGCGCAGGATCCGGCCGGCCAGGATCCAGGCCGCCGCGGCGGCGCCGATCATCGTCACCGAACCGACGATCAGCATCAGCCGCGCCGCGTCGTTGGCGGCGTCACGTTCGGCGTCGCCCATGTATGCCGCCACGATGACACCCTCTGCGGGATCACCGGCCAGTCGGACCGGGATCGCGAGGTAGCGCACCTCACCGGCTTCTGCGTGCTGGTAGCGGCCCTCCACCGGCTCGGTCACGTTGGCGACCCGTTCAGCGAACGCCTCGTCCTGCGACAGCACCTCCTGCGCGCCGGGTTCCTGCCTGCTCTGGGTGCGGTACTGCCCGTCGACATAGCCGAGGAACTTCTCGTTGGGCCGGGCGATGTTGTAGGCGATGGCCTCCCGAATCACCTCTTCCACGCTGGCGAACGGCTCACCCGTGCGCGGATTGACACCGGGCTCGGTCAGCTCGGCGAACTCCTGCACCTCGAACCGCAGCGCCTCATCCATCCGCGCGTCGACTGCCCTGACCAGCAGCTGCCACGTCACGAACGTGACGACGCCCAAGGCGGTCAACACCAGCAGCAGCACCCACGCGATGATCTGCGTGCGCGCGGTCCACGGCAGCAGCCGGCGCCATCGCCGCCTCGGATCCACCGGGGCAGACTCAACGGTCATCGTCGTCCTCCCCGGGTCGCTGTCGTCTCTAGTACCCATCCTCTCGTGCCGTGCCTTCGGCGACCGACGCGCGATCAGTCGTCGTCGTCATCGTCATCCCAGTCGTCGTCGTCCCAGTCGTCGTCGTCCCAGTCGTCGTCATCGTCGTCGAAGTCCCCCACGCTGACCGGGGGCGGCGGCGCGGGCACATCCACCGGTGGTGGCGGCGGTGCGAGCTTGGACGCCGCGGGGAGCTGCGGCGACGGGGCGGGCGCAGCGGGCTCGTGGGTCGCCGGCCGCTCGGGCGCATGGACGGTGATCGGGCCGAGCGGCTCATGGTCGGCGGCGGATCCCGTCGACGCGATCACCACGCCGCCCACACCGGCGGCCAGCAGGGCCAACGCGGCCAGGGCAAGGGTCAACGATCTGCGCATGACATCCACGATCGGACGCCCGGATGTCACCGTGGTGATAACCAGATGAGAACGTTCTCATCTGGTGGCTGCAAGCCGTGGCCGCAGCCGCTCGACCGAGATGTCGGCCTGTCGTTGCACATCCTCGATCAGCGCGTGGGCGTGCGCGATCAGCCCGTCGACGTCGATGCCATGCGGCTGGGCCGACGGCCGATCCGCCAGCCGTTCCGCGGCCCGCGTCAGCACGGTCGCGGCGCCGACGGTGTTGCCGCGCTGGATGTGGGTGATGCCGACCGCGAGCTGCGCCAGCCCCTGCCACATGTTGCGTTCGTCGTCGGGCGCGTTCTTCCACGCCGCCTCCAGCACCTCGTGGGCGTTGAACGCGAGCCCGTCGTTGAGCAGTTCTTGCGCGTAGGCAAGGGTTTCCGCCGGTGATAGCTGTAGGTCTTCGGGGATACCCGGCACGCCCTGGCTGCCGTGCGGCAGCGGTCTGCCGAGCGCGTCGCGGGGCCTGCTGCTGCGCGCCTTGCCCAACTCGTCGCGATCTCGTTCGACCACCCGGCCCTCCTTCTCGCCGTCTATGACGGCGCCGTCTCCTCGGCCAACGCAATCAGCCTCGCTCGAACCAGATCTGGCCGCTCGTCGATGATGAAATGGCTGGCGTCGACGGTCTCCAGGGTGTAGTCGTCGGCGTTGGCGGATTCTGGCGCGGCGAACGAGACGTGTACCGCACTGTCATCGAGTCCGAACAGGCACCGGATCGGCATGGTCGCCCGCGGCGGCGCCGGCGACCGTGCGGCGGCGGGCAGTTCGCGAAGCAAGAATGTCCGGTACGTGTCTCGTGCGGTCCTGGCCACCACCGGATCGCGGAACCGCTCGACGTAGACACGGGCGGTGTCGCGGTCGATGTCGGAGATCGACGCGAACGCCCGCTCCAGAAACCGCGTGCGCTGCTGCACCGGGACGCCGACCGTGGCCATCAGCAGCTGGTACCAGAACCGCCACAGATGAGGCGCCACCGCCCGCGTGGGCAGCCACGGATGGGCCATGTTCATCACGAGATAGCCCTCGAAACGCTCCGGCGCGGTCAGCAGCATCCGATAGCCGACGAAACCTCCCCAGTCGTGGCCGACCAGCAGCACCCGTTCCAGTCCGAGCACATCCATCAGCGCCAGGACATCGCTGGCGACATCGTCTTTGGCCCAGCGGTGCGGCGGCGGTCCCGACCAGCCGTAACCAGGCAGGTCGGGTGCGATGATCCGCATTCCGGGCGGCGGGTCGGCGAGCAGGTCGCGGTACACCCAGTGGTGCTGCGGCCAGCCGTGCAGGGCGAGGACCGGACGACCGTCGGGCGCGCCGGCCTCGGTGACGTGGAAACGCACGCCGCGGGCGTCGACGAACGATCGTCGAACACCGTCGATAGGTGGCGGTTGTGCAGGCATAACGCGACTATAGGAAGGCGTGTCGCGCTACCGTGCCGGTATGGCCGGATACCGAGAACTGTGCGACGCCAGCCTCCGCGATCCCGCGTCGTTCTGGGCCGAGGCCGCGCGGGAGGTGACGTGGACGCGCGAGCCCCAACAGATCCTCGACGACTCCAACCCGCCGTTCTACCGCTGGTTTCCCGACGGGGAACTGAACACGTGCGCCAACGCGCTCGACCGCCACGTCGAGGGCGGCCGCGCCGACCAGCCCGCGCTGATCTACGACTCCCCCGTGACCGGAACCCAGCGCACCTACACCTATCGTGAACTCCTTTCGGCCACAGCATGTTTCGCCGGAGCACTGCACCAGTTGGGGGTCCGCAAGGGCGACTGCGTCGTGATCTACATGCCGATGGTGCCCGAAGCGGTGATCGCGATGCTGGCGTGCGCACGGCTGGGTGCGATGCACTCGGTGGTGTTCGGCGGGTTCGCCGCGCACGAACTGGCCACCCGCATCGACGATGCCCGCCCGAAGGTGATCGTGTCGGCTTCCTGCGGCATCGAACCGACCCGCATCATCGACTACAAGCCGATGCTCGACGCAGCGCTTGAGATGGCCGACCACCCGGCTCAGACATGCGTGATCCTGCAGCGCGAACAGCAGCCGTGTCAGCTGGTCGCCGGTCGGGATCTGGACTGGCAGGAGCTGATGTCCACCGGCCGACCCGTCGACCCCGTGCCGGTGAAAAGCACCGACCCGCTGTATGTGCTCTACACCTCCGGGACCACCGGCAAGCCGAAGGGCATCATCCGCGACAACGGTGGACATGCCGTCGCGCTGCTGTGGAGCATGCGCCACATCTACGACACCCATCCCGGTGACGTCTATTGGGCCGCTTCGGATGTCGGCTGGGTGGTCGGCCACTCCTACATCGTCTACGGCCCGCTGATGCTCGGCGCGACAACGATTTTGTACGAAGGTAAACCCGTCGGCACACCCGACCCGGGTGCCTTCTGGCGCGTCGTCTCCGAACACGGGGTCAAGGCGTTGTTCACCGCGCCGACGGCGATGCGCGCCATCAAGAAGGAGGATCCCGACGGGCTGCACCTCGACAAGTACGACCTGTCGAAGCTGCAGTATCTGTTCCAGGCCGGCGAACGGCTCGACCCCGGCACCTACCACTGGGCGGCGGAGAAACTCGGCCTGCCGGTCATCGACCACTGGTGGCAGACCGAGACGGGGTGGCCGATCGTCGCCAACCCGATGGGGATCGACGCGATGCCGGTCAAACCCGGCTCGGCCACGGTGGCGATGCCCGGCTACGACGTGCGCATCCTGTGCCCGGACGGCTCGGAGTGCGCCGTCGGCGAAGAGGGCGCGATCTGTGTGCGGCTGCCGCTGCCGCCGGGCACCCTTCCGACGCTGTGGGGCGACAACGACCGCTACGTCGCGTCCTACCTGTCGGCGTTTCCCGGCTACTACCTCACCGGCGACGGCGGATACGTCGACGAGGACGGCTACCTGTTCGTGCTCGGCCGCACCGACGACGTGATCAACGTTGCCGGACACCGGCTTTCGACGGGCTCGATCGAGGCGGTGCTGGCAGCGCACCCGGCCGTGGCGGAGTGTGCGGTCATCGGCGTCGACGACGAGATCAAGGGGCAGGTGCCGCGCGGCTTCGTCGTGCTCAAGGCGGGCGCGCCTGCCGACCGGGTGGCCGACGAACTGATCGACGCGGTGCGCGAGAACATCGGCGCGGTCGCGTCTTTGAAGACTGTCGACGTCGTCCCTGCGCTACCGAAGACCCGGTCGGGAAAAATCCTGCGCAAGACCATGCGCGGTATCGCCGCCGGCCGTGACGAGCCGGTGCCGTCGACCATCGAGGATCCCGCGGTGCTCGACGCGCTCAAGCCGATCCTGCAGCGCTAGCCTCTTTTTCGGCGAGCAGACACAGAAGGCCCCTTTTTCCCGCTAGAAACGGGGCCTTCTGCGTCTGCTCGCGAAGGAACGGGTCAGAGCCAGGGGTCGCGCCAACCGGGGTAACCGGCAACGAGTTTCGCCGCCCCGGGCGGACCCCACGATCCCCGCGGGTACGGCTCCACAGGTGGCGGCGCGTCAAGCAGCGGTTGCACGATGCGCCAGGTCTCCTCGACCCCGTCTTCGCGGGCGAACTGGCTGGAGTTACCGTGCATGGCGTCGCTGAGCAGCCGCTCGTAGGGCTCGGGCGCGTCACCGAGTTCCTCGGCGAACACCAGCGACAGGTCCACCGTCCGGGTGCGGTTGGCGCCGGGCTCCTTGGCCTGCACGATCAGGTCGGCTCCGGGTTCTGGATCGATGCGCAGCACGAGTTCGTTGGGGTCGTGGGTCGTCGCGGTGATCGGCAGCTTGGGCGGCCGCTTGAAGATGACGCGAATCTCGGTGGCGCGCACCGGTAAACCCTTGCCGGCCCGGATGAAGAACGGGACTCCCGACCAGCGCCAGTTGTCGATCTCGAGGCGCAGCGCCGCGAACGTCTCGGTCTGCGAGTCCGGTTTGACGCCCTTGATCGACGTGTAACCGTCGTACTGTCCGCGCACATAGTGGGCCGGGTCGATCGACGGGATCGCGCGGAACACCTCCACGCGCTTGTCACGTATCCCGTCGGCGCCTGCGACGCTTGGCGGTTCAGCGGCGAACAACCCGATCAGCTGCAGCAGATGGTTCTGCACGACGTCGCGCAGCGCGCCCACCGGGTCGTAGAAGCTGCCCCGGTCCTCCACGCCGAAGTTCTCAGCCATGGTCAGCTGCACACAGTGGATCCGGTCGCGGTTCCACAGCGGTTCGAAGATCGAGTTGGCGAACCGCAGGAACATGATGTCCATCGCCGGTTCCTTGCCGAGGAAGTGGTCGATGCGAAAGATCTGCCACTCCTCGAGCACGCTGCGCAGCTTCTCGTTGAGTTCGCGCGCCGACGTCAGGTCGTGTCCGAATGGCTTCTCCACCAGGACCCTGGCCCGGGTGGTGAGGTTGGCTCGCGCCAGGCCGTCGACGACGCGGCCGAACAGCGACGGCGGGATCTCGAGATAGAACACGGGTGTGTGCTTGCCCTCGATCGCCTGGGCCACGCGCTCATAGGTCTTCGGGTCGGCGAAATCGCCCGACACCATCGAAAGCCGTTGCGCGAACCGGTCGAACACCTTGTCGTCGATCGGATCACCGCTCGCCTCGATGGCCTTGCGGGCGTGGTCGCGCAGGGTCGACGCCGACCAGTCGTCGAGGGCGACACCGACGATCGGACAGTCCAGCAGACCGTTGCGTTCCAGCCGGTACAACGACCGAAACGTCATCTTCCTGGCGAGGTCGCCGGTGATCCCGAAGATCACCAGCACGTCGGCGGGTGCGGTGTTCATGTTCTTACTTCTTCTCGGCGTGGCCGCCGAATTCACTGCGCATCGCCGACATCACTTTGTCGGTGAAGCCACCGAGCTGGCGGGATTCGAACCGTTCGAACAGCGATGTGGTGATCACCGAAGCGGGCACCCCTTCGTCGACCGCGGCCAGCACCGTCCAGCGTCCCTCCCCGGAGTCCGACACCCGGCCGGTGAAATCGTCGAGTTGGGGTGAGCGCGCCAGCGCGTCGGCGGTCAGGTCCACCAGCCACGAGCCGACCACCGAGCCGCGCCGCCAGACTTCGGCCACCTCGCCGACGTCGATCGTGTACTGGTAGGCCCACGGGTCGCGCAGCGGTGTGGTTTCGGCGTCGACCGTCCGGTCGACGGTGCCGGCGTCGGCGTGCTTGATGATGCTGAGCCCCTCGGCGATGGCGGCCATCATCCCGTACTCCACACCGTTGTGCACCATCTTCACGAAATGCCCTGCCCCGCTTGGTCCGCAGTGCAGATAGCCGTCGGGGGCGGTGCCGTCGGTACGGGTGCGGCTCGGGGTGGGTTCGGCGGTGCCCTGCCCAGGCGCGATGGTCTTGAAGATCGGGTCGAGGCGCGTGACCACTTCGGTCTCACCGCCGATCATCAGGCAGTAGCCGCGCTCCAGACCCCACACCCCGCCGCTGGTGCCACAGTCGACGTAGTGAATGTCGTGTTCCTGCAGGGCTTTCGCTCGGGTGATGTCGTCGCGATAGTAGGAGTTTCCACCGTCGATCACCGTGTCGCCGGCGTCGAGCAGTTCCACCAGCTGATCCAGGGTCGAATCCACCACCGCCGCGGGCAGCATCAGCCATACCCCGCGCGGCTTTTCGAGCTTGGCGACGAAGTCGCTCAACGACTCTGCGCCCGTGGCACCCTCACCGGCCAGGGCGGTGACGGCGTCGGCGTTGCGGTCATAGACCACGCAGCGGTGCCCGTCACGCATCAACCGTCGCACCAGGTTGGCGCCCATCCGGCCCAGTCCCACCATTCCCAATTGCATCGGCGTATCGGTTGCCATGTCACTCCTTTGTCGTCAGATCGGCTGCACCGAACCCGCCAAGATCCTCGCCCCCGACTCGATAGGAAACCCAGCTAACGACTATAGGCACCCGCGATGTCATCCGGAGCAAATCGACTGGATGCATTGAATCCTTTGCACGGCAGCTGAATACGTGTTGGATGCGTGCTGAAACGGACTTCGTCTGCCGGGGTGACTCGGCCCACGAGCCCGCAAAGCATCGACACCGTTGCGTTATCGGCATATGTTGATAAGCGTCGTGCGAACGATTCGACAGAGGAGTTGATCTGCGATGCGTGCACCAGCCAATGACCGTTCCGGTTGTTCATGCCATTGTCACAAGTGCGACCAGGGCCACCACTGCGGCAACGCCCCGAACTGCTACATCAAAAAGTAGCCTCGCGGGTCGATTAACCGCCGGCCGAGGGGGTATCTCCTAGCTTTGCCGGCCCGTCAATATGCAGCGGGCCGGGCGGGAGGCGGAGATGACGGCGAGTACCCCGAAATACATGGCCGTGCAAGCCGCGGCGATCTTCGTCGGCGCGGGTCTGCTCATCCTGGGCGTCTGCGGCTTCATCCCGGCCGTCACCACCGGCTACGACCGGCTGACGTGGGCGGGCGGGCACACCAGCGCCGAGGTGTTCGGGCTGTTCGCCGTCACGGCGCTGCACAACATGGTGCATCTGGTCACCGGCGCGGCGGGCTTCATGATGGCCCACAGCTACGCCGCCGCACGCGCATACCTCCTCGGCGGCGCGCTGGTGTACCTGGTCCTGTGGGCCTACGGGTTCTTTTTCGAGGGAGCGGCGAACTGGCTGCACTTCGGGATCGCCGCGATCATGGCGCTGCTCGGGCTGACGCTGGCAGGCCAACGCGACCCGACCAAGCGGCGCAGAAGGGTACGGGCCTGACCGAGCCGGCTCAGGCGATCGACAGCGCGATGCCGTCGAGGATGTCGTGCTCGCTGACCACCAGCTCGTCGATCCCGGCCCGCTGGCCCAGCGCGGCGGCGAGTTCCTCGATGATGATCGCCCCGCCGCCGATGACGTCGACGCGGCCCTCGTGCATCGGTCCCAACGCCGCGCGTTGGGCGCGGGTCATCGCGATCACCTCCTCGCATGCACCCAGCAGATCACCGAACCCGACCCGCGACAGGTGGATGGCCGCCGAGTCGTAGGTCGTCATCCGCTGCGCCAACGCCGACATCGTCGTCATCGTGCCTGCGACGCCGACCCAGGTGCGGGCCTCGGCGACGGGCACTACGTCGAGCGCCTCGCGCAAACCGTCGCGCACCACGTCGCGCGCGACCGCGATCTCCTCGGCGGTCGGCGGGTCGGAGTGCAGACAGCGTTCGGTCACCCGTACGCAGCCGATGTCGGCGGAGTAACTGGCCGTCACGTCGTCGTGGCCCAGCACCACCTCGGTGGACCCGCCGCCCAGGTCGACGACGACGAAAGGTGCTGCGGCCGCGTCTAGTTCGGCCACCGCACCCCGAAACGACAGCTCCGCCTCCTCGGTGCCGGTGATCACCTCGGCGACCGTGCCCGCCACCACGGCGCCCAAGACATCGGCCGTCATCGCGAAGAACACGTCACGGTTGGCCGCGTCCCGGGTCGCGGACGTGGCCACCATCCGGATTCTGGCGACGTGGTGATCGGCCAGCAGCCGGGCATAGTCGCTGAGCGCCGCCTGGGTGCGGTCCAGGGCCTCGGGGGCGAGCCTTCCCGTGGCGTCCACCCCCTGGCCGAGCCGGACGATGCGCATCTCGCGGTGCACATCGCGCAGCCGCGGCCCGTCGAGGTCGGCGATCAGCAGCCGGATCGAGTTCGTTCCGCAGTCGATGGCGCCGACCCTCGTCATGTCCACTTCCCTTCCTCGAGGATGCCCGCCATCGCCGGTTCGTCGGCCAGCAGCGCCAGCGCCTCGTCGCCCAACGGGTTGGTGCCCGGTCCCTTGGCCAGCGAATGCGCGATCAGCACATGCAGGCACTTGACGCGGTCCGGCATACCGCCGCCGGAAAACGTTGTGCCCAACGGCTCGATCGCATCGCGCTCGGCGAGGTAGGACTCGTGGGCCCGGCGGTAGGCGGCCGCCAGCTCGGAATCCTGGTGCAGTCGCTCCGTCATCTCCTTCATCAGGCCGTCGGACTCCAAGCGGCTGGCCGCCGCGGTCAGCACCGGGTGGGTCAGGTAGTACAACGTCGGAAACGGTGTGCCGTCAGGCAGTCTCGGCGCCGTCTTGACCACGCCGGGTTCTCCGTTGGGGCATCGGTACGCGATCGCCAGGACACCGCGGGGTTCACGCCCCAACTGCCGCGCGACGGCGTCGAGGTCGGACTGCTCAGCCACCGGGAGCGGGCGGCGCGGGGGTCGGCGGCGGCGCCCCAGGTGCCCCTGGCGGCGCTCCGGGCGCACCTGGCAGCGGCAGTGGTGCGGGCGAAATCCCGTGCGGCTCATCGGCGATCGTGTTCCACAGCGCCGTGTACCACGGCTGATCGAGCTTCGCGGTTTCGGGCTCGTGCCCCGGGGCGCCCGGCACCGCGAAGTTCTCCGGCAGCTGCACCTGATATGGCGTCTCACCCGACATCACGAACCCCAACCGCTCACGCGCCTGGGCGGCGATGAACACCGGGTCGGCGAGCTTGACCTTCTGCTCCTCGAGCTCGGCGATTTGCGCGCGCAGCTGCTCCTCGGTGGCCTTGAGCTGCCTCATCTCGGTGCGCTGACCGAAGTAGGTGCGCACCGGGCCCGCGATCGTCAGCGTCAGCACGCACACCACCGCGGCCAGGATCGCCGCGCGCCGCGCCGCGGAGCCGAACCGCTGCTCGGACTGCTGCTCGGCCGCCTCGACGATCGACTTGCGGATGGACTCCGTGGTGTCCTTGGCCGCATCGGATGCTTGACGCGGTTCTTTCGGATCGGCGGCGCGGCTGTCGCGGCGCGCCGTGGTGCGAGGACGACCCTTGCCACCGCCCTTACCCGGCTTACCGGGCCGGGAGGTGGGTGACCTTCTCTTCGGATCGGGTCGTTTCGCTTCGGGCACGGGCTATTTCGTCTCCAGCGTGAACCGGGGGAACGCCAGGTCGCCGGCGTAGCGGGCCGCGTCACCGAGGGTCTCCTCGATGCGGAGCAGCTGGTTGTATTTGGCGACGCGCTCGCTGCGGGCCGGGGCGCCGGTCTTGATCTGCCCGCTGCCGACCGCGACGGCGAGGTCGGCGATCGTGGTGTCCTCGGTCTCGCCGCTGCGATGGCTCATCATCGTGCGGTAGCCGCTGGCGTGTGCCAACGCCACCGCGTCGAGGGTCTCGGTCAGCGTGCCGATCTGGTTGACCTTCACCAGGAGCGCGTTGGCCGCCCCCTTGTGGATGCCGTCTTCCAGCCGTTCGGGGTTGGTGACGAACAAGTCGTCGCCGACGAGTTGGATGCGGTCGCCGATCGCGTTGGTCAGCGCCACCCAACCGTCCCAGTCGTCCTCGGAGAGCGGATCCTCGATCGACACCAGCGGGTAGGAGTCGATCAGACCCGAGTAGAAATACACCATGTTCTCGGCGCTGCGGGCCTCGTTCTCGAACGCGTAACCCTGCTCGGCACTGAAGAATTCGGTGGCGGCGACGTCGAGCGCCAGCGCCACGTCGGAGCCCGGCGCGAAGCCCGCCGTCTCGATGGCGTTCAAGATCAGGTCCAGCGCGGCCTTGGTGCCCGCGACGTCGGGGGCGAAACCGCCCTCGTCGCCGAGGCCGGTGGCCATGCCCTGTTCCTTGAGCACGCCCTTCAGCGCGTGGTACACCTCGGTGCCCCAGCGCAGCGCTTCCTTGAACGACGGGGCGCCGATCGGCGCGATCATGAACTCCTGCACGTCGACACCGGTGTCGGCGTGCGCGCCGCCGTTGAGGATGTTCATCATCGGCACCGGAAGGATGTGCGCGTTGGGCCCGCCGATGTAGCGGAACAGCGGCAACGCCGATGATTCGGCCGCCGCTTTCGACACCGCCAACGACACCCCGAGGATCGCGTTGGCGCCCAGCCGGGACTTGTCGGGGGTGCCGTCCAGGTCGAGCAGGGCCTGGTCGATGAGCCGCTGGTCGTCGGCGCTCATGCCGATGACGGCGGGGGCGATCTCGTCGAGCACCGCCTCGACCGCCTTGTGCACGCCCTTACCGCCGTAGCGGGCGCCGCCGTCGCGCAGCTCGACAGCCTCGTGCTCACCTGTTGACGCGCCCGACGGCACCGCCGCGCGGGCGAAGGTACCGTCCATCAGCGCCACCTCGACCTCGACCGTCGGGTTGCCCCGGGAGTCGAGGATCTCGCGGGCTCCGACCTGCTCGATGATGGGCACTCGCTTCTCCTTGATCGTGATGTGGACGATGGCGTTAGGGGTCGAGCCTAGAGCCTGCGGACCTGCCCGGCGTGCTCAGAGGGGGTGTCCGTTCGCATAGGCCGTCGCCCAGTCGCGCACGTTGCGGGCGTACTGGTCGGAATGGTTGTAGGCGCGCAACGCGTTCATCCAGCCCCTGGCGGTGGACAGGTCCTTGCCGCGCCAGCACAGGTAGCCGGCGGCCGACAGCGCGGCGTCGTCGATGTTGTCGGCGCTGATCTCCCCGTCGTTGTTGGCGTCGACGCCGTAGAGCCGCCAGGTTTCGGGGATGAACTGCATCGGTCCCATGGCACGGGCGTAGTCCATGTCGCCGTCGTGGCTGACCGCGTCGTCGTCGAGGATCTCGAGGTTCCCGCCGGTGCCGTCCAGCAGGACGCCGCGGATGGGTGGGCGCACGTCACCGTTGTCCCCGATGGCCGCGCCGCGATAGGTGCCGTGGTGGCTTTCCACCTGACCGATGCCCGCCAGCGTCGTCCACTTCAGGTTGCAGTCCGGGTTCTCCACCTCGGCGACCCGGGCGGCGTAGGCGTAGGCCTCCAGCGCGCCGACGGGTATCCCCAGGGCCGGCGCGCGTTCGGCCGCCCAGTCGCGCAACTGGTCGGCGGGTCGGCCGTCGGCGTAGGTGTCGATCTGGGGCACGGCGTCACCCGGGGGTGGGGGCACGCCATCAGGGATGGGCGTACCGAGCTGCCAGGAACAGCTCGAAGCCAAGAGCAGCGCTGCCGCACCTACGACGGCGACAGCCCGCAGCCAACGCACCGGCGACACCAAACTCCTCAACCAACTTCGGTTGCTGCCCATGTTCCCACGTGTTTGCCGCGTCGCGCCCGAACGCCCCTCGCGTTTTCAGCGCGGCTCGAACTCCGATGCGACGACTTCCTCGGTTGTCCCGTCCTCCGGCGACGGTTCGGGTACGTCTTCGGGGCCGGTCTCGGGCACATCGGCGGGTGTGGGCTCGGGCACCTCGGCGGGCGTCGGCTCGGGGATGCGGTCGGGCGCCGGTTCGGTGTCGGCGGACGGCCAGTGTGCGCGCCACTGCGCCTCGGTGATCTCCCCGAGCGGGGCGACGTCGAGTTCCTCGGGAACGTCGTCGCCGCGGCGCGCGGCGGCTATCGCGTGCTCGACGTTGCGCACGGTGTCCATGAACTCCAGGACCTGCGCCCGCAACGCGCTCTCGGCGTCGGAACCCGCCGTCACGGTAACCGAGGTGATGGCGTCGGGGACCAACTCGGCGGGCAGGTTGGCCGCCGTGACACGCTCAATGACCTTCTGCGCCAACGCCAATGCGGGCTGGCCGGTCGGAACGTCATCCATGGCGGAGAAGGCCCGCCTGGCCCTCTTTTCCAAGGCCTTGCGTTGTTCCCACTGGGCCAACTGGTCGTCGAGTGAAATCGATTCGCCCGCAAGCACTGCCGGCACCCGGTTGCCGAGTTTGCGCACCAGCGAGTCGGCGACGTCGTCGATCGTGAACGAGCTGTGTGGCGCGTCCTCGGCGATGCGGGCGTGAAAAAGCACCTGCAGCAATACATCTCCGAGCTCTTCGCGCAGTTCGTCGGCGCTGCCGCTACGCACCGCGTCGAACAACTCGTAGGTCTCTTCCAACAGGTAACGCCGCAGCGAGTCGTGGGTCTGTTCGCTTTCCCACGGTCCCGCCGTGCGCAGCTTGTCCATCATTTCGACGGCGTCGAGAAGCCGCTCCCCCGGCGCAGGCTCAGCGGCGGCGATCAGTTTCTCACCCGCGGCCAGGCGCGCCTTGACGGCGGGATGGTCCTGATCTGACGACAGCAGCACCGGTGCGGCCTCCTCGTCGGAACCGTCGGAGAACCACGGCCGCGCCGACGGCAGCGACCACGGCACCTTCACCGGCATCTCTTCGGTGTACTGGACGTCGCCGCTGAGCAGGTCGATCGCGTCGACGGGCACGAGGGCGGGGCGGCGGGGGTCGACCAATACGACGGTCATGGGCTGGACCCCCTCACGCAATTTCGATGAGACCGCTGGTTTCGGTTATACCAACACTTCGTCGGAGCGCGGCGGCCCTGGTGACAGGCGATGGCCGCCCTGCCTGGTGGCAAGGCGGCCATCGTGTCATGGCTGGTAACTCAGGACTCCGGAATGGTCCAGTGTCCCGGCGCCTCGTCGAAGAACGGGTTGACGAGCCCGTTCACGGTGGGCATCTTCTTCAGCTGCCCGGGCGGGATGCCGTAGAACGGGTTGGGCACACCGTTGATGAACGGCGAGTTCTTCAGCTGGCCGGGTGCGATGTCCGCGGGTGGCAGCCGGAAGTAGTCACCGAGCCGTGGGAGCCAGACGTCGGGCACGTTGACGGCCGGCACGTTCACGTCGGGAACGTTCACGGCCGGCACGTTCACATCCGGAACGTTCACGGCCGGCACATTCACATCCGGAACGTTCACGGCCGGCACATTCACATCCGGAACGTTCACGGCCGGCACGTTCACATCCGGAACGTTGACGTCGGGAACCGGAATCGGTGGCGGCGGCGGCACGAACGGATCGGCTTGCGCCACACCTGTCCCCAGGCCCAGCGCGCCGCCGAGACCCAGTGCACCGGCCATCGTCGTGGTTACCGCGAATTTCTTGAAGTTCATGTTCACTCCTTCGCCTCTCGTCACAGCGACGTCAGTCGCGTGATGTTCGGTTTGGGAATTGCACGATCTGGCCGCCTTGATCTAGACGACAGCGCAACACCTTGACCCCCCCACCAGGTGTGTCGGGTCGCGGTCGGCGCGGCGTTATCAGCGGTGCCGCGCTTTTCGCCGTGGGTTAAATCACAACGGGGCTGAGCAGGCGTTAAACCGAGAGTTCGAGCTTTGCGGTCACATCGACGCTGCCCTGGGGTTTGCCGTCGAGCGCCAGCAGCAGGTCGGCGACCAACTGCACCAGTTCAAGATCACGGATCCGTGGCGCGCCCACGCCGTCACCGGCGCGCGGAATCGGGACCTGCACCGTCGACGTCGTCGCACGGTAACGCGCGCTGGGATACATCCGCTTGAGCCGAAGCTGCTGGGAGTCCAGCAGCTGCAACGGGGCCAACTTCAGCGTCGTCTCCGACATCGCGCTGACCTCCGTCACGCCGTAGTGCCGCATCAGCAGGCGCAACCGCGCGATCGCCACCAACCGCTGCGCCGGCGCCGGTAGCGGCCCGTAACGGTCCACCAACTCATCGACCACGGCGTCCACAGCGGCGTCGTCGGCGGCGGCCGCGAGCCGCCGGTAGCCCTCCAGCCGCAGCCGGTCGCTGCCGATGTAGTCCTGTGGCAGGTGCGCGTCGACCGGCAGATCGATGCGCACGTCCTTCGGTTCCTCCGGTGCCGCAACGGTTTTTCCGTCGGCAGCCGCCCGATACGCCTCGACCGCCTCGCCCACCAGCCGCACGTACAGGTCGAAACCGACGCCCGCGACGTGACCCGACTGCTCGACGCCCAGCACGTTGCCTGCGCCGCGGATTTCGAGGTCCTTCATCGCGACGGCCATGCCCGCGCCCAGTTCATTGTTCTGCGCGATGGTGGCCAGCCGGTCATAGGCGGTCTCGGTGAGCGGAACCTCGGGCGGATACAGGAAGTAGGCGTAGCCGCGCTCGCGGCTGCGGCCCACCCGCCCCCGCAGCTGATGCAACTGTGACAGCCCGAACGTGTCGGCGCGCTCGACGATCAACGTGTTGGCGTTGGAGATGTCCAGGCCGGTCTCGACGATCGTCGTGCACACCAGGATGTCGTAGTCGCGGTTCCAGAACCCCTCGACCGTGCGCTCGAGAAGTTCCTCGGGCATCTGGCCGTGGGCGACGACGACGCGCGCCTCGGGCACCAGGGCTTGCACCCTGGCCGCGGCCTGATCGATGGTGCGCACCCGGTTGTGGATGTAGAACGCCTGCCCGTCGCGCAGCAGTTCGCGTCGCAGCGCCGCGGCGATCTGCTTGTCGTCGTGCGGACCGACGTAGGTCAGCACCGGGTAGCGCTCCTCGGGCGGGGTGAGGATCGTCGACATCTCCCGGATGCCGGCCAAGCTCATCTCCAGCGTGCGCGGAATCGGAGTGGCGCTCATGGTCAGGACGTCGACGTGGGTGCGCATCGACTTGATGTGCTCCTTGTGCTCGACGCCGAACCGCTGCTCCTCGTCGACCACGATCAGGCCCAGGTTCTTCCACGTCACACCGGTCTGCAACAGCCGGTGGGTGCCGATCACGATGTCGACGCTGCCGTCTTTCATGCCGTCGAGCACCGCCTTGGACTCGACATTCGACGTGAACCGCGACAGCCCCTTGACGGTGACCGGGAACCCGGCCATCCGGTCGGTGAACGTCTGCAGATGCTGATCGGCCAGCAGCGTGGTCGGCACCAGCACCGCCACCTGCTTACCGTCCTGCACCGCCTTGAACGCCGCGCGCACCGCGATCTCGGTCTTGCCGTAACCGACGTCGCCGCAGATCACCCGGTCCATCGGGATCGGCCGTTCCATATCGGCCTTGACCTCGGTGATCGCGGTCAGCTGGTCGACGGTCTCGGTGAACCCGAACGCGTCCTCCATCTCGGCCTGCCACGGGCTGTCGGGGCCGAACGCGTGCCCTGGCGACGCCTGGCGCTTGGCGTAGAGCGCCACCAGTTCCTGCGCGATCTCCGCGACGGCGCGGCGGGCCTTGGTCTTGGTGTTGGTCCAGTCGCTGCCGCCCAGCCGGCTCAGCGACGGCGCCTCACCGCCGACGTAGCGCGACAGCTGATCCAGCGAGTCCATCGGCACGTAGAGCCGGTCGGCCTTCTGGCCCTTCTTGCTCGACGCGTACTCCAGCACCAGGTACTCGCGGCGGGCGCCGCCGACGACGCGCTCGGTCATCTCCAGGAACCGGCCGATGCCGTGCTGGTCGTGCACCACCAGATCGCCGGCCGTCAACGCCAGCGGGTCGACGACGTTGCGGCGTTTGGCGGCCAGCCGCCTGCCTTCGGTCGCCGCGACCCGGGTGCCGGTCAGGTCGGCCTCGGTGATCACGACCAGGTTCGCGCCCGCCACCACCACGCCGTCGTGCAGCGGCCCCTTCAGCACGCCGACCACACCTTCCTTCAGTGTGGCGCCTGCCTCCAAAAGCGTTGCCGCCGTGTCGGCTTCGCCCAGCTGCTCGATGACGCGGTGCGCGGTTCCCGTGCCGGGTGTCACGACCGCCGCATAGCCGCCGGTCGCCACATGGGCGCGCAGCATCGCGAAGATCTCGCTGATGCTGGCCTGTGAGCCGCGTGCCGAGGGGGCGGGCCGGATGTCGACTTCGAGTGCGGCCTCATCGGAGAGCTGGCTCAGCGTCCACCACGGGTGGCCGCCCTCTTGCGCGGCGGCGCGGGCGTCGTCGATTTCGACGAAACCCGATGCGCCCATCGACTCCAGGTCGATCGGTGCGCCGCCGCCGATGGCCGCCGTCGACCACGACGCCTCCAGGAATTCGCGGCCGGTCTTGATCAGGTCGGCGGCGCGGGTGCGGACCTTTTCCGGGTCGCAGATCAGCAGCGGGGTGTTCGGCGGCAGGTGTGCGGACAACGTGACGAGGTCGGTCTTGCGCAGCAGCGGCAGCAGGGCTTCCATGCCGTCGACCGGGATGCCGTCGGCCAGTTTGGCCAGCATGTCGGGCACGCTGCCGGTCAGGTGGTTCTCCTGCACGGGATGTTCGGCGGCCAGGGCGGCGGCGCGGTCGCGGACGTCGTCGTTGAGCAGCAGTTCGCGGCACGGCACCGCGATCACGGTGTCGATGTCGATCTCGGGGATCGACCGCTGGTCGGCGACCGCGAACATCCGCATCTCGGAGACCTCATCGCCCCAGAACTCGACGCGCACCGGGTGTTCGGCGGTGGGCGGGAAGATGTCGAGGATGCCGCCGCGGACGGCGAACTCGCCGCGTTTGCCGACCATGTCGACGCGTTCGTAGGCCAGGTCGACCAGGCGGGCGACGACGGCTTCGAACTCCGCCTCCTGCCCGACGGTCAGCGTCACCGGTTCGACGTCGGCGAGGTCGGGGGCCATCGGCTGCAGCAGCGAGCGCGTGGTGGTGACCACCACCTGCAGCGGCGGGCCCAGGCGCGCGTCGTCGGGGTACTTGAGCCGTCGCAGCAGCATCAGCCGGGCGCCGACCGTGTCGACGCCAGGCGACAGCCGTTCGTGGGGCAGGGTCTCCCAGGACGGGAACATGGCGACCTGGTCGCCGTAGACGCCGCGCAGTTCGGCGGTCAGGTCGTCGGCTTCGCGGCCGGTGGCGGTGACCACGACAAGCGGGCCGACCTGCGCGAGCGCGCACGTGACGAACAGCCGCGCGCTGGACGGGCCGACGAGGTGGAGATCGGCGGGTTCGTCGGCGGCGCGGCGGGCGACTTCCTTCAGCGAGGGGTCGCGTAGCGCCAGCTCGACAAGCCCCGCGATCGGGGTTTGGACATGGGTGTTCCCCGATACGGTCATGATGCATCCATGGTATGCGCGGGCGACTTTCTTTGCCCAACGGGACGTTTGGGCGCCGAACGGGCCCTACTCGTCGAGCAGCTGGGGGTCGTCCTCCAGATGCATGAGCCCGTTCCAGCACAGGTTGACCAGATGCGCGGCCACGACTTCCTTCTTGGGCTCGCGCACATCGAGCCACCACTGTGCCGTCATCGACACCGAGCCGACCAACGCCTGCGCGTACAGCGGCGCCATCTCCGGATCCAGACCACGCTTGGAGAAGTCGCCGGCCAGGATCGACGACACCTGGTTGACGGCCTCGTTGAGCAGCGTGGAGTAGGTGCTGCCGGACGTGATGGCCGCCGGGGAGTCGCGGATCAGGATGCGGAACCCGTCGGTGCGCTCGTCGACGTAGGTCAACAGCGCCAGCGCGACGCGCTCGATACGCAGCCGGGAGCGGTTGTTGGTCATCCGCGTCAACGACGACGTGATCCCGTCCAGCAACGCCGACATCTCGCGGTCGACCACCACCGCGTAGAGCCCCTCTTTGCCGCCGAAATGCTCGTAGACCACGGGTTTGGAGACGCTGGCGCGTTGGGCGATCTCCTCGATCGAGGTACCCTCGTAACCGCGTTCGGCGAACAACGAGCGGGCGACGTCGATGAGCTGATGGCGCCGCTCGGCGCCCGTCATCCGCGCGCGGGGCGGACGCACCTCTTTGTCCAATGCGGCCACGGTTTCCAGGCTAGTTCAGTCGACTAGCATCACGTGGTGATCGATCCGTCGTGGTGTAATCGGCAGCACCTCTGATTTTGGTTCAGATAGTTCAGGTTCGAGTCCTGGCGACGGAGCATATTGGTCGCGACTGTGCGCTTTCATACGGTGTCACCGGCGTGTCGCGTATGAAACCGCACATTCGATAGGCAGGAGACCGGATGACGGCAACTACCGAAGCCGCGGTGGTCGTTCTCGCGGCCGGCGCCGGTACCCGGATGCGCTCCGACACCCCCAAGGTGCTGCACACGCTGGCCGGCCGCAGCATGCTGGCCCATGCGCTGCACGCGGTCGCCAAGGTAGCGCCCCAGCACCTCGTCGTGGTGCTGGGCCACGACCGCGAGCGGGTGACGCCTGCCGTCGACGAGTTGGCCGAACGGCTCGGGCGCGGCATCGACATCGCGGTGCAGGAGCAGCAGCTGGGCACCGGGCACGCGGTGGCCTGCGGGCTGTCCGCGCTGCCCGGGGAGTTCGCCGGCACCGTCGTGGTGACCTCGGGGGATGTTCCGCTGCTGGACGCCGACACGCTGGCCGAGCTGATCGCCACCCACAGTGCCGGATCCCGGGCCGAACCCGCCGCGGCCACCGTGCTGACCACCACGCTGCCCGACCCGACCGGCTACGGCCGCATCCTGCGCACCCAGGACGGTGAGGTGATCGGCATCGTCGAACAGGCCGACGCCAGCCCGTCGCAGCAGGCCATCGACGAGGTCAACGCCGGGGTCTACGCGTTCGACATGACCGCGCTGCGCTCGGCGCTGAGCCGGTTGGGCTCCGACAACGCACAGCAGGAGCAGTACCTGACCGACGTGATCTCGATCGTGCGCTCCGACGGGCAGGTGGTGCGGGCCCAGCACATCGACGACGCCACCCTGGTCGCCGGCGTCAACGACCGCGTGCAGCTGGCCGAACTCGGCGCCGAGCTGAACCGGCGCATCGTGGCGGCCCACCAGCGCGCCGGGGTGACGGTCGTCGACCCGGCCACCACCTGGGTCGACGTCGACGTCACGATCGGCCGCGACTCCATCGTCTACCCCGGCACCCAGCTGCTCGGGGCCACCCGCATCGGCGGGCACTGCCACATCGGCCCGGACAGCACGCTGACCGACGTCACCGTCGGCGACCACGCCACCGTGGTGCGCACCCACGGCGGGCAGGCCGTGATCGGCGACGGCGCCGCGGTCGGCCCGTTCGCCTACCTGCGGCCCGGCACCGTGCTGGGCGCCGACGGCAAACTCGGCGCGTTCGTCGAAACCAAGAACTCGACCATCGGCACGGGCACCAAGGTGCCGCACCTGACCTACGTCGGCGACGCCGATATCGGCGAGCACAGCAACATCGGCGCCTCGAGCGTGTTCGTCAACTACGACGGCGAGAACAAGAACCGCACGACGATCGGCTCACACGTCCGGACCGGCTCGGACACCATGTTCATCGCGCCGGTCACCGTCGGCGACGGCGCCTACACCGGGGCGGGCACCGTGGTGCGCGAGGACGTGCCGCCGGGGGCGCTGGCGGTGTCGGCGGGTCCACAACGCAACATCGAGGGATGGGTGTCGCGCAAGCGGCCCGGCAGCGCCGCGGCGCAGGCCGCCGCAAACGCCGCATCAGACGATGACGAACACTAGCTGTTCGTTTTCTGGCAACCCGGCAACAGGGACCCGGCAACGCTACGTACGATTGGGCCGTATCGATCCCGATTTCGAGGGCGGCGACAGACACTGTGGGCACCGAGTGGACCGACAACCGCAAAAATTTGATGCTCTTCGCGGGTCGCGCGCACCCCGAACTGGCCGATCAGGTGGCCAAAGAGCTCGACGTTCCAGTCACCGCGCAGACTGCCCGCGACTTCGCCAACGGCGAGATCTTCGTCCGCTTCGATGAATCGGTGCGCGGATGCGACGCGTTCGTGCTGCAGTCACACGCCGATCCGCTGAACAAGTGGCTGATGGAACAGCTGATCATGATCGATGCGCTCAAGCGCGGCAGCGCCAAGCGGATCACCGCGATCCTGCCGTTCTATCCCTACGCGCGTCAGGACAAGAAGCACCGCGGCCGTGAGCCGATCTCGGCGCGGCTGGTCGCCGACCTGCTCAAGACCGCAGGCGCCGACCGGATCGTGACCGTTGACCTGCACACCGACCAGATCCAGGGTTTCTTCGACGGCCCGGTGGACCACATGCGGGCGCAGAACCTGCTCACCGGCTACATCGCCGAGCAGTACCCGTGCGAGAACATGGTCGTGGTCTCCCCGGACTCCGGCCGGGTGCGCGTGGCCGAGAAGTGGGCCGACTCGCTGGGCGGTACGCCGCTGGCGTTCATCCACAAGACGCGGGACCCGAAGGTGCCCAACCAAGTGGTGTCCAACCGGGTGGTCGGCGAGGTCGCCGGCCGCACCTGCGTGCTGACCGACGACATGATCGACACCGGCGGCACCATCGCCGGCGCCGTGAAGCTGTTGCGCGACGAGGGCGCCGGTGACGTGATCATCGCCGCGACGCACGGGGTGCTCTCTGAGCCCGCGTCGCAGCGGTTGGCCGACTGCGGCGCACGTGAAGTGATCGTCACCAACACCCTGCCGATCGGTGAGGACAAGCAGTTCCCGCAGCTCACGGTCCTCTCGATCGCACCGCTGCTGGCCAGCACAATCCGCGCAGTATTCGAAAACGGTTCCGTCACAGGACTTTTCAACGGATCGGCGTAAATGACAGACAGCACCATCTACCACAACCCCCGCTGCTCGACCTCCCGTAAGACCCTGGAGTTGTTGCGCGAGAACGGGATCGAGCCGACGGTGGTCCAGTACCTCAAGACTCCGCCGTCGCGCGCGGAGCTCGAGAAGATGATCGGCGACGCCGGCATCAACGTGCGCACCGCGGTGCGCAAGAAGGAAGCGGTGTACACCGAACTGGGGCTGGCCGACGCCAGCGACGACGAACTGCTGGACGCGATGGTCGAACACCCGATCCTCATCGAACGCCCGTTCGTCGTGACGCCGAAGGGCACCAGGCTCGGCCGGCCGATCGATGCGGTGCGCGAGATTCTGTGACGGCTCTTCGCTGCGTGGCGGGGGCCGCGCTGGTGGTCGGCGTGGTCGCATCGGGTTGCGGCACGGAACCGCCTGACTACCAGTCGGTCTGGTCGACGTCACCGACCACCACGACCCCGGAGAACGCCGAGCCGCCGGTGCCGATCGCGGTGTATCTCGAGGAGCAGGGCGTGGTCGGCGATCCCGTCGCGCCCGAGAAGCTGACCGATCTGACGGTGACGTTCCCGACGCCGCCGGGTTGGGCGCCCTACGTCAACACGAACCTGACGCCGCTGACCCGGGTGATCGCCAAGGGCGAGACGTATCCGACCGCGATGCTCATGGTGTTTCGGCTCACCGGCGACTTCGACGTCGAGAAGGCGATCACCGAACACGGCTACGCCGACGCCGAGCTGTCGCAGAACTTCAAGCGTCTCAACGCCTCCACCGACGACTTCAAGGGTTTCCCGTCGGCGATGATCGAGGGCAGCTACGACCTCAACGGTCAGCGCATGCACACCTACAACCGCATCGTCATCGCGACCGGCGCGCCCCCGGCCAACCAGCGCTACCTCATCCAGTTCACCGTCACCGGTTATGCGGCGAAGGCCGCCGAGGAGGCGCCGGACATGGAGGCGATCATCGGCGGTTTCAACGTCGAGGTCCCGAAAGCCCCCGAGCCGCCCCGCTAAGCCGACGCGGCCCGCTCGCGACCACTAGGGTCGAAGCCATGAGTTGGACCGCTGCCGAACTGCCTTCCTTCGCCGGACGCACTGTCATCGTCACCGGCGCCAACAGCGGCCTCGGGTTGGTCACCGCGCGCGAACTGGCCCGCGTGGGAGCCAAGACGATCCTGGCGGTGCGCAACACCGCCAAGGGGGACGAGGCCGCCGCGACCATCACCGGTGACGTCGAGGTGCGCAAGCTCGACCTGCAGGACCTGGCGTCGGTGCGCGAGTTCGCCGACGGGGTCGACGGCGTCGACGTGCTGGTCAACAACGCCGGCATCATGGCGGTGCCCTACGCGCTGACCGTCGACGGCTTCGAGAGCCAGATCGGCACCAACCACCTCGGCCACTTCGCGCTGACCAACCTGCTGCTGCCCAAGATCACCGAACGCGTCGTCACGGTGTCGTCGATCATGCATTTCATGGGGCGCATCAGCCTCAAGGACCTCAACTGGAAGGCCCGCCCGTACCTGGCCTGGCCGGCCTACGGCCAGTCCAAGCTGGCCAACCTGCTGTTCACCAAGGAGCTGCAGCGACGCCTGGACGCAGCGGGGTCACCGGTCAAGTCGCTGGCCGCGCACCCCGGTTACTCGGCGACGAACCTGCAGGGCCGCACGGGTAACCCGATCGGCACGCCGGTGTGGCTGGCGGCCAACCGGCTGTTCGCGACCGAGCCGGATTTCGGGGCGCGCCAGACGCTGTACGCGGTGGCTCAGGACCTACCCGGCGACACGTTCGTGGGGCCGCGCTTCGGCAGCCGCGGCCCGACCGGGCCGACGCAGTTCCGCAGCCCGCTGGCCCGCAACGCGAAGACGGCGGGCGCGCTCTGGGAGCTGTCCGAGCAGCTCACAGACACCAAGTTCAGCCTCTGATTTGGGGGCGCGCCGCTGACTGCGCTACCCTCGACGGCGCGTCACGGCGAGGGTGGTTTCGGCCACCGTGATCGACGGGAGCCTTTCGAGGTTGCGACCCTGCCGTGCTCAGGACACGACACAGGAGCAACATCTCATGGCCAAGAAGACCGTCAACAATCTCAAGGCGCTGGTCCGGCAAGAGACCGGCAAGGGCGCGTCGCGGCGTGCGCGCCGTAACGGCAACGTGCCCGCCGTGCTCTACGGCCACGGCGCCGATCCGCAGCACCTCGAGCTCAACGCCCACGACTTCTCCGCCGTGTTGCGCTACTCGGGCACCAACGCGGTGCTCACCCTCGACATCGAGGGCAAGGAGCAGCTGGCGCTGACCCGCGCGCTCGAAATCCACCCGATCCGCCGCACGATCCAGCACGCCGACCTGCTCGTCGTGCGCCGCGGTGAGAAGGTGACCGTCGAGATCAACGTCGTCATCGAGGGCGAAGCGGTGCCGGGCACGCTGGTCACCCAGGAGGTCAACACCATCACGGTCGAGGCCGACGTGCAGTCGATCCCCGAGCAGTTCGCGGTCTCCATCGAGGGCGCCGACGTCGGCACGCAGTTCTTGGCGGGCTCGATCGAGCTGCCGTCGGGGGTGACGTTGGTCTCCGATCCGGAGATGCTCGTCGTCAACGTCGTTGCCGCGCCGACGGCCGAGGAACTCGAAGCCGAGAGTGGCGGCGCGCCGCTGGAGGAGCAGGCCGAGGAGGCCGCCGAGGCCGCGGCCGAGGCAGAAGCCGAGGCGCCTGCCGAAGAGGCCGAGTAGGCCGGCATGGCCGAACCGCAGGCGGGCGGAACGCACCCCCGGCTGGTGGTCGGCCTCGGCAACCCGGGCCCGCGGTACGCCACGACCCGACACAACCTCGGGTTTCTGGTGGCCGACATCCTGTCCGACCGCATCGGCGGCGGGTTCAAGGCGCACAAGAAATCCGGCGCCGAGGTGGTCACCGGCCACCTCGCCGGCCGCCCGGTGGTGTTGGCCAAGCCGCGCTGCTACATGAACGAGTCCGGGCGGCAGGTCGGCCCGCTGGCCAAGTTCTACTCGGTGCCGCCCGCCGACATCGTGGTGATCCACGATGAGCTCGACATCGAGTTCGGCCGGATCCGGCTGAAGTTCGGCGGCGGCGTGGCGGGCCACAACGGGCTGCGTTCGGTTGCGCAAGCCCTGGGCAGCAAGGACTTCCAGCGTGTCCGGATCGGTATCGGCCGTCCACCCGGCCGGATGGACGGTGCCGCGTACGTGCTCAGCACCTTCACCTCCGCCGAGTGGCGCGAGGTGCCGACGATCTGCGAGCAGGCCGCCGACGCCGCCGAACTGCTTGTGTCGCAAGGCCTCGAGCCGGCCCAGAACATCGTGCACGCCTGGGGCTAGACGTCACCGTATCCCCATGCCGCCGTCGACGACCTTGACCTGCTTGTGCGGGAAGCGGCGCTCGGCGTGCTCCTTGGCGGCGGAGTTCGGCAGCACGTAAAGCGTCTCCTTCTTCTCCTGCAGCGGCTTGAGCACCAGATCCATGAACGCCTTGCGGTTGTCGAGGTATGGCTCGATGACCTCTTCACCCGCCGGGCACACCGCCAGGCAGTAGGCCGCCTTGTAGTTCGCCTTGAACGACAGGCTCTGCCACATCGAAGCGTTCTCGGAATCGGTGACGCGAGAACGGAAGTCGGCGGCATCGGCACTGTCGGCCAGGGTCTGCGCCCAGTCGGTGAACCCGCCCATGAACTCGCGGTAGTTGTGCACCGAGCACGCGAAAAAGTCGAAGTCGCCGTCCTTCTTGATCGCGCCGACCGGACAGGCCGCGACACACAGCTTGCACTCCAGACACGGTGAGTAGTCCAGCGGCTCACCGTAACCGGATATCGGCGCGGCCACCACGACGGTGCCGAGCAGGATGAAGTTGCCGAACCGCGGGTGGATCACGTTGCGGTGGATGCCCATCACGCCGTTGCCCGCGGCCACCGCGACCGGCTTGTGCGCCACCACCCATATGCGGCCGGGAAACCGATCCATCTCCATCGGAAACGACATCGACGGGTTGATCGCCCGGTAGCCGGCATCCTGCAGTGCGCGGGTGATGCGATGTGCGGCCTCGTTCATGATCTCGCCGCTGCGGTGAAACTCCTGGTTGGCGACGCTTCGGGCGGTGGACCGGACGTTGTCTCTGTTCATCTTCACCACCAGCGACACATAGCTGAGCGCACCGGGCAGCGCGGCCTCGGCGTGTTCGCGCTCCAATGCCAACGCCGGATCGTCGACGCGGGCGAACGCGACGTCGTCCGCGCCGGCGTCCCGGCATACCTGCCGTAGCCAGTCGGCGTCGATGACACCGGGTTTGGCGGTCGGGTGCGACCGCACCTTGCGCACCGTCGGGTGCTCGACCAGCTTGGCGGGAACGTTCTGGCTCATCCTAAGTATAGTACACCATACTCAGATAGCGACTGCGGTGACCGGTTACAGGAACGAGTTCTCTGCGGTCAGGCCGCGTTCGGGGAATTCGCCCAGCGCGAAGGTCTCGGCGTTGCCCAGGCCGGTGCCGCCGCCGACGGGGTCGTCGATGCGTACCAACTGATCGCGCAACTGGTGTAGTTTGCGCGCGTTTTCGGGCTTGTCGCAGTCGGTCATGTGGCTGCCCTCGACTCGCAGATCGCCCACCCACTGCCCGTAGACCCAGTCGTTCCAGCCGTAATAGCCTGCGGTGCCGAGGTGAAAGCCGGTCGGCCCGGCGGCGGTGACGGTCAACGGCCGCTTCGTGCCGTCGGAGTCGATCAGCGTGACGGTGCCGTGGGTGAACCTGCGGTTGTCGTCTCGGAAATGCATGTCCTGTTCGACGGAGACGAACCGGTGCGAGGTGCCGTCGTCGTTCTGCTGCTCTGCCTGACAACGGATTTCGAGGAACCCGTCCCCGCGCTCCTCCTGGTACATGACGAACAGCGAGTAGGTCGACCCGTCGGGCCTGCTCATGGTCATCGGCAGCCAGGTCATGAACATCTGTTTGATCTTGCGCCCGCCGCGCGGCAGCCCGGGGATCGGTTTGCCGACACCGGGCCGCAGCCCCCAGGAATGGTCGCGGACCGAGATCCATTCATCGGCCGTGATTTCGGTGCGGCGGCCCTCGACCTCCACCCAACCCGACGCCACGCCGATCTGGTGGTAGCGCAGAACGTTGTGCGTGACGCGGTAACCGTCGGGGCTGCGGTCCGGCCACGGGTCTTCCAACGCGGCGTCGAAGTCTCCCCGCAGCTCGACGTCGAAGGTGATCGGCGCGTGCTCGGTGGCGGCCAAGCTGATCCGGACGGCTCGCAACGGTTCGACGACGCGGTAGGCGATCGGCCCGACCTCGGTCCCGGTGGGATCAGACGACAGCCGCCGCCCGCCCCGCACGGTCCACTGTTCGGTGCCCCGGCACACCCCGGCCGCCCCGTCGAAAACCCCTCTGTTGGTGTACTTTCCGACGCCGAGCACCACCTGTAGCGAGTTGTCCCTGGCATGCGCGAGGGTCCAAATCTTCTCCGTCCACGACGGATCGGACTGGCTGACCGTGGCGAACGTGTCGACGATCTGGTGGGTGAGCAGTTCGTCCTCGGGCACCAGGGCGCCGTAGTTCGTCGACAGCAATGACATACCTTTCTGCGGGCTCAGCGGAGGCTTCCGGCGAACGTCGTCATATCGGTTCCCCGCTCGTATTCGCGCATCCAGGTGTCGGCCCACTCGGGCAGGGGCTGGTCGGCGGGGTTGTGGTAAGGCGCCTGGGACAGCGCCAGCCGCCACAGCATCTTCGCGAGGTCGCCGGTGGGCACCGGGCCGAAGATGGTGGGCGCCACGGCGTACCTGCGCACGACCGGGATGCGGTGCTTGAGTTCGCCGGTCAAAAAGTCACCGGACAACAGCTCATGGGTGGATGCGCCACGCTCCTCGAAGGGCACGATCTCGTCGAAGGCCACCGCGATCGCGTCGGCTATCGCGGCCACATGGCTGAAGGTGCGCTTGATGTGCCTGACCCGCGACCACGGGTAGGGGTTGACGTGGTTGCACAGGGTCAGCCCCGAACTACGGTGCTCGATCTCCTCGACGAAATGCCACATCATCAGCGACGCGACACGCGGGTCTCCCCCGCCGAACAGTGAATCACGGTTGTCCAGAAGGACTTTGAACAGCGGCGTGAACGTCGCCTCGAGGTTGGCGATGTAGGCCAGGTGGAAATCGACCGGCTCTTGACGAATCAGCGCGTCGTAGGCTGCGCAGGCGTCGTCGTAGCAGTGTTCGAGGTCGGGATAGCGGTGGATCAACGCCAGCATGTGCTTGCGGTGCGCGGCGGCATGCTGGGCTTCCTGCTTGAGGAACGCCTCGGCCTCGGCCGCGACGCCGGCGTCCTCGTCGAGCCGGTCCGCCGCCATCCGCACCGCGCTGACGATGTAGCGCTCGAAGGGCACCGCGATGAACGTGAACGCGTTGCAGAACAGGCCGAACTGCGGGTTGGCGGGCTGCCACAGAAACGGCACCGGCGCATCGAAGTCCCAACCGATCTTGCGGACCACGAGCCCAGCCATCCGCCGCAACCTCCCGCCATGGGACCGAACATGAGGCTTCGCAATGCCTGCCTGAGCGGGTTCGGGCGCCCGGGCATAGACTGTGCATCAGTGTGACATTTGCCCCTATAGATGTAAAGGAAGAGATGGGCGCTTCTGCCGTAGAGGCCGAGCAGTCGACACGTCGACGCATCCTTACCGCGACGTTCGTCGTGCTCGCCCGCGACGGACGCCGCAAGCTTCAGCTGTCCGACGTCGCGGCCGAAGCCAAGGTGTCCAGGCCCACGCTCTACCGGCATTTCGGCTCCAAAGAGGGTCTGCTCGAGGCGTTCGGCCTCTACGAGCAGGACAACTTCGACGCCGGCATCGCCACGGCCATCGCGGGTTTGGCGGGTCCGGACCGACTCGACGCGGCGCTGCGGTTCATCGTCGAGTTCCAGCGCAACTACTCGCTGGGTTCGCTGGCCGAGATCGAACCCGAACACGTGCTGCATCAGATGAAGCGGGTGTTGCCGATCATGCACGAACGCATCGCCCGCATCATTCCCGGTGCGGCCAGCGATATCGCCGCCGCAGCCGTCGTGCGGATCGCGGTGTGCCACTACCTGATCGACGGGACGAACTCCGAGCAGTTTCTCGCCGAACTCCGCCACGCCGCCGGTCTCGATCCGGCTACCGGGCGCCACCCACGGCCTGCTTTACATCGCGGTAGCTCTGTGTAACCCTTCTCCTATGGCAGGCATCACGCTGGCGCAACGCGACCTCGATGCCACCCGGATGCAGTTGCAAACATGGTTCGCCCACCGGTTCGGCGGCGCGGCGGTGGTGTCGGAACTACGTACCGCCAACCGCTCCTCGGGGTGGTCAAGCGAGAGTCTGGTGTTCGACGCCGAGGCCGGTGACCGCTCGGGCGAGTACGTGATCCGGATACCGCCGTCGGGCGGCGGCATCTTCCCCGACTACGACCTCGACGCGCAGTCCCGGACGCAGGAACTGCTGCACCGGCACGGGATCGCCACGCCATCGCCCATCGTGTACGAGCCCGACGAATCGTGGATCGGTTCGAGATTCCTTGTGATGCCGCGCATTGTCGGCCATACCCCGTCGGACATGACGTATGCCACCCGCGGGTGGCTGCACGACGCGGGCCCGGGCGTGCAGCGGCGGGCCCACGATGCGTTTCTCGACACCCTGGCGCGGTTACACCGCGTCCCGGTCGACGAAGCGCCCTGGTTGGCCCGGCCAGACGGCATCGGTGTCACAGCGGAACTGAAGTGGTGGCAGGACTACGTCGAGTGGGGCACCGACGGTGCGGTTCCCGATGTCATCGTCGAAGCCTTCGACTGGCTCATCGACCACCAACCCACGCGGACACCGGAATTGAGCATCTGCTGGGGTGACGCGCGGCTGTCGAACGCCATCTTCGACGACTCCGGACAGATCGTCGGTGCGCTGGACTGGGAGCAGGCCTGCATCTGTCCGGCCGAGGCCGACATCGCGTGGTGGCTGGCCACCCGCAAACAGATGCTGGAAGTCAACGGCCTTGACCTCGACCCCGAACTCGACGGTTTCGACAGCCGCGAACACGTCGTCGACCGGTACGAGAAGATGCTCGGCAGGCCGTTGGAGGACCTCGACTGGTACGAGATCTTCGCGATGGTCCGCATGGGCTGCTGCATCGTGCGCATGCAGGCGTTGCTGCGGTTGACCGGACAACCCGACCACTTCCTGACCAGGGCGCCGATCCTGCCGGCCTGGACGCTCGAGGCGATCGGCGGCTAGCTTCCCGTGCGCCGCGCATAGGCCCACAACGCGAACGGCGCGAAGATCGCCGTCAGCACCATCGACCACACGATGGTCGCGAGCACCGGATGGTGCAGTGGCAGTTGGGCACTGGCGGGGGCGGGTCCACCGTTGCCCCAGAGTTCGCGCATGGCCTGAGCCAGCGACGACACCGGGTTCCATTCGGCCATCACCCGCAGCCAATGCGGCATCGGCTCGGTGGGCACAAAGGTGTTGGCCAGGAACGTGATCGGAAACAGCACCGTGAACATCACGCCGTTGACCGCCTCCACCGACCGCAGCAGCGACCCGATCAGGATGCCGAACCAGATCATCCCGAAGCCGAACACCAGCACCAGCGTGAACGCCAGCGCCGCCTCGGCGACACTTCCCCTGATCCGCCATCCGATGGCCAACCCGGTCAGCGCCATCACCACCACGCCCAGCGATGAGTGGATCAGGCTGGCGATGCTGCGCCCGATCAGCACCGAGGACCGCGAGATGGGCAGCGACCGGAAGCGATCGATGATGCCCTTCTCGACGTCGGCGGTGATGCCCGAGGCCACCACGAACGCCGAGAACACGATGGTCTGCGCCTGGATGCCGGGCAGCAGGAACTCCCGGTAGTTGGTCCCACCCGGGTTGATGATCGACGCACCGAACACGAACGCGAACAGCAGCACGAACATGATCGGCTGCACGGTGACGTCGCTGAGCATCTCCGGCATGCGCTTGGTGTGGATCATGTTCCGCTTCACCATGATCCACGACTGCTGGGCGATGTTCGTGGGCCGGATCGGCACCGGCTGCCGCTGGATCGGCACCGCTGCGTCGACGGCGGTCATGCGCTCGCCTCCTCTTCGGTGCGATGACCGGTGAGCGTGAGGAACACGTCGTCGAGGCTGGGCCGCGACAACCCGATGTCGTCGACGGCGATGTCGCCGCTTCGCAGCCAGTCCGCGACCCGGACCATGTCGTCAAGGCCGTCGGCCTGCGCCGTGAGCCGGCGCGCGCCGGTGTCGACGAACACCTCCGCGCCGGTCTGGGCGAGCAGCGCCTGCGCTCGGGACAGATCGTCGGCGTTCGACAACGTGACGACCAGGCTGGCGTTGCCTGCCTGTTGTTTGAGTTGCAGCGGTGAGCCTTCGGCGATGATGCGGCCCTTGTCGATCACCACGATGTTGTCGGCGAGCTGGTCGGCCTCTTCGAGGTACTGCGTGGTCAGCACCAACGTGGTGCCCTGCCGCACCAGGTCGCGCAGCGCCTCCCACAGTTCGCTGCGGCTGCGCGGGTCCAGGCCGGTGGTCGGCTCGTCGAGGAACAACACGGGCGGCGACGCCAGCAGGCTCACCGCCAGGTCGAGCCGACGTCGCATACCGCCCGAGTACGAGCGCACCACACGGTCCGCGGCATCGACGAGCGAAAACCGTTCCAGCAGTTGATCTCCCAGCTGCCTGAGGGGCTTGCGGCGAATGCCGTACAACCCGCCGATCATCTTGATGTTCTCGCGGCCGGTCAGCAACTCGTCGACGGTCGCGACCTGACCGGTCAGACCCATGCTGCGGCGCACCTGGTGCGGTTCACGGCCGACGTCATAGCCGGCCACCCGCGCGGTGCCGCTGGTGGGTTCGGTCAACGTCGTCATCATCCGCACCGTGGTGGTCTTCCCGGCGCCGTTGGGCCCGAGCAGGCCGAGCACGGTACCGGGCGGGACGGTGAAGCTGACGCCGTCGACCGCGGTGTCGTTTCCGAAACGCTTCACCAGATCAATGGCCTCGACGGCCGGTGAAAGGGGCACACTCCGACGCTATAGACCCGGAAGGGTCGGCGCACCCCGCCGGGCAAGGGTTAGCCATGCGCGGTGTGGGCGTGACCTACCAGGCGAAGGGCCGTCGTCTGCAAGGCTTCTGCACCCGAGAAACTTGCAAAAGAAATTTCTCCGATTTGCTATCGCGAGTTTAAATCCATCTTTACTATCCCGAGGAGCCCAAGACTTACCCGGGCGTCAATAGGGTCTGGCATCTTGTCGTCGAAATTGGGGGGAAGCGCCCATGGCTGGTCTGGCTGCGTCGAATCGCGCTGCGGATATCGACTCGAACTCCGTCGCGCGCACGCGGATTGCCCAGCGGCGGCGGCGTTCCGAGGACTTCCCGGTGCGGCGATGGCTGCAGCTTGGCGCCGCATCTGCGGGGCTGGGCACCGCGCTGGTGGGCTTTTCTCTGATGGGTCCGCAGGTCGGGGTGGCCGCGGCCGAGGATGGCGGCGCGTCGTCATCATCCGAGTCATCTGAGTCATCGGACTCGCCGTCCTCTGAAGCGTCGTCGACCGATTCCGGTTCGCAGAGCACGCCGACCGGCACCCGCTCGAAATTCTCGGACGCCGCGGACGACGACCAGGACGCCGACGACGCCCAGGACTCCTCCGACGACGACGACACCAGCGCGTCGGACACCACCGAGTCCGACGTGGACGAGGACGAGGTCGACGCCGACGACGAGGACTTCGACACCACGTCGTCGGCGTACTCGGAAGCCACCGCAGCAGAGGCCACAACGCTTGGCACATCCGAGGATTCAGCGGCCACGACTGCCGTCGACCCGGCACCGTATGGCCTGCTGCCGTCGCAGAACCTCTACACGTTCTTGGTCGGCGATGGCACGGCCGACCGGCCCAACGGCGGCATCCTCGCGGGTAACGGGTACTCGTGGACCGCCGAAACCTGCACCGGGACAACCGCATGCCACGGCGGCAACGGCGGGTTCTTCGGCAACGGCGGCGACGGGTTCAACGGCGGCCACGGCGGTAACGCGGGCTGGTTCGGCAACGGCGGGTCCGGCGGCGACGGTGTTGCCGGCGTCAATGGCGGCGCCGGAGGCAACGGCGGCCGAGGTGGCCTGATCCGCGGCAACGGCGGCCACGGCGGCGCAGGCGCCCAGACCGAGCAGGGTTCCGCCGGCGGTCACGGCGGCCGCGCCGGCCTGAACGGACGCGGCGGTGACGGCGGCGCGGGCGGCGCCTCCACGGGCGCATATCGCGGCGGCACCGGGGGCCACGGCGGCACCGGCGGGCTGCTGTGGGGCGACGGCGGCGACGGCGGCGCGGGCGGTATCGCGATCCTGGCGGGGCAGACCGGCGGCACCGGCGGCAACGGCGGAAACACCGGGTTCCTGTCGCTGTCAGGCGTGGCCGGGGACGGGGGCGCCGGCGGCAACGCCGCGTTCGGCGGTCAGGGGGGCATCGGCGGCAGCGCGGGTTTCCTGGCGCTGTTCACCTTCGGTGGCGCCGGCGGCGCGGGTGGCAACAGCCCGTGGCAGGGCAGCAGCGGTAACCACGGCGGCGACGGAGGCAACGGCGGCAACGGCGGGCTGTTCTCGGGCAGCGGCGGTAGGGGCGGCGACGGCGGAACCGGCGGCGGCGACGGCGGCCACGGCGGCAGCACCGGCGCGCTGTCGCTGTTCGGCAAGGGCGGCGACGGCGGCGACGGCGGCATCGGCCAGGCCGGCATCCCCGGCCTCAACGGCACCGCCGCCAACCTCGACGGTGGCCCCGGCGCCCACGGCGGACCCGGCGGGAGCGGCGGCAACGGCGGCAACGGCAGCTTCTTCATCGGCAACGGCGGCGACGGCGGAGCCGGTGGTTCCGGCGGCACGGGCGGTAAAGGCGGCGCGGGGCATTACGGCGCGAGCACCCGGGTGGGGCCCGGCCAGGACGGCGGTGACGGCGGAGCCGGCGGCGACGGCGGCGTCGGCGGCGCGCTCGGCGGCACCCCCGGCGCCGGCCGCTTCTTCTTCTTCATCTCCGCCGACGGCACCAAGGGAGCCAGCGGCGCAGGCGGAGCCGGCGGCAAGGGCGGTGACGGCGGTGTCGGTGGCTGGACCTCCGACGACGACATCGGCGGAGCCGGCGGCACCGGCGGCGCAGGCGGTAACGGCGCCCAAGGCGGCGTCGGCGCTCCGGGCGGGCCCGGCGGTGACGGTGGCGCAGGCGGGGACGGCGCCGACGGCGGTCGAGTGAGCACCGGCGGCCGCGGCGGCAACGGCGGCGCCGGCGGTATCGGTGGCACGGGCGGCCCGAGCGCGACCGCCGACGATCCGGGCGGCGAGGGCGGCACCGGCGGCACCGGCGGTGGGGCCGGTAACGGCGGCGACGGCATCGCCCCGGGCGACGGGGGTATCGGCGGCGACGGCGGCGACGGCGGCGACGGCGGGGTGATCGCCGGTGACGGCGGCAAAGGCGGTCAGCCGGGCTCCGGAGGGCTCGGCGGTCACGGCACCGACGGTTCGACCGGCACCGACGGTGACGACGGCGAAACCGGTGCCAACGGCTCCCCAGGAGCCAGCGCGGCGACCGCGGCACTGGCGGCGCCACGCGTCCCGAGCGTGCAGTCGGTGCTGTCGAATATCGGTCGGCAGCTGTCCTACATCTTCTTCAACCGCGCGCCGAGCGTTTCGCCCGTCATCGGCGGCCAGGAGGGCGATGACAAGCAGATTACCGTCGACCTGAATGCCAACGGCAACAACGGTTTCGGTGTGACCTACACGATCAAGGAGGGACCCAAGTACGGGACGCTGGAGGCCGGCGACACCCCGGGAAGCTACATCTACACCGCGAACGAAGCGCTGATCGCGCCGGGGATCACCGACCACTTCGTCATCACCGTCGACAACGGGGCGGCGGCCCGGCTGCCCGGGTTCGCCGGCGTGGTGCAGGGGCTCTTCCACGGCCTTGCCGTTCGGATCGGCGCCGCCAAGCCCGACACCATCGACCAAGCGATCACCATCGAGGTGCTCGGCAACGGTCAATACGGCAACGCGGAGGACGCCAAGCAGTACTGGGTCTCGCAGAGTTACTACAACTGTGTGCTGCAGGCCAGCGCGGCGGCGGTCGGGCAGGCCACCCAGAGCACCCCGCCGACCGAGGAATACATGGTCATGTTGGCCAAAACCACGGACAGCGTGGCGACTCCGGGTCAGAAGATGTACCTGCACGAGAACATCGAAGAGGGTGTCGCCAGTGAGGACGCCGCGGTGCTTATGGAGAAGTACTTCGACGTGACCGCCACCTACAAGAAATGGGGCACCTTCGACGCCGACGGGAACCGGCTCGTGGCCGCCACTGCAGAAGAGGGGCAGGAGGCGCTCACCGAACTGCAGGCCGCGTTGGCTGAGGGCAAGGCCGTGGTGGTGGGCTACCCTGTCGCGATCGTGTGGACGGCGGTCACCGACTTCGTGCCGAGCGGGGACGACAGCTACACGCGCGCCGACCACGCCGCCGTGGTGACCCAGGTCGATATGAAGCGCGGCATCGTCTACGTCAACGACAGCTCGATGAGCAACGAGGGGCAGAACGTCGGACAGGGCAAGGCATTACCGATCGGGGTCTTCCTGAGCGGTTGGCAGGCAGCCGATTACGAGATGACGGTTGTCGTGGCGAAGACACCGGAGACGGGGGCGCCGGGCGTGCGGGTCGCCTGACCGGTTTAGGTGACCAGCGAAACCGAGGTGGAGCGGCGCAGCTTGCCCGACGGCGTCTTGGGGATCGTGCCGGGGCCGAGCACCACGACGTTGCGGGGCCGCACGTCGACCTCGGCGACCACCTCGTGGGCGACCTGGTGTTCGATGCGGCGCACCTCGACCGGGTCCTGCCAGGCGTTGGATTCGACTGCGACGGCGAAGGTTTCGCGGGAGTGCCCGGCGTCCAGGCGCACCGCGACAGCGCAGCCGGGACGCACACCGTCGACGCGGCTGGCGGCCCGTTCGATGTCGGTGGGGTAGATGTTGCGGCCCGCCATGATGATGACGTCCTTGACGCGGCCGCACACCACGATGTTGCCTTCATCGGTGATGTAGCCGAGGTCGCCGGTGTCATACCAGCCGTGCTCGTCCTGAGCCGGGATGAACCCGCCCATCGTGATGTAGCCGGGCGTCACGCATTCACCGCGCAACTCGATCACCCCGACACCGCGCGGGGGCATCACGTTGCCGTGCTCGTCGATGACGCGGGCCTCCAGGTCCTGCAGCAGCGGGCCCAGCGAGGCCAGCCGGCGGGTGTTGCCCTTGGTGGCGGGCACCGCGCGCCGCAGCGCGGCCAGCAGATCCGCGTCGACCTCGTCGGTGACCAGGCCCGCCCCACACGGTGAGAACGACACCGCCAGCGTCGTCTCGGCCATACCGTATGCCGGCAGGATGGCGTCCGGCTTGAGGCCGAACGGCTTACCCGCGTCCAACAGGTCCTCGACGTCGGCGGGCTCGACCGGTTCGGCGCCCGAGAGCGCGAACCGCAGCGTCGACAGGTCGAACTCGCCGGGCTTGGCCTGGCGGCGCAACCGCTTGGCGAACAACGCGTAGGCGAAGTTCGGCGCCGCGGTCATGGTGCCCTTGTACTTGTCGATGAGCTTGGCCCACAGCAGGGTGTCGCGCAGGAAGTCCATCGGCGTGACCTTGACCAGTTCGGCGCCGAAGTACATCGGGATGGTGAGGAAGCCGACCATGCCCATGTCGTGGAAGCACGGCAGCCAGCTGACCATGACGTCCTTCTCGACGTCGTATTCGGCGCCGACGAACATCGCCTCGGCGTTGGAGTAGATGTTGCGGTGGGTGATCTGCACGGCTTTCGGTGAGCCGGTGGAACCCGATGTCAGCTGCATCAGCGCCAGATCGTCCTCGCCGACGTCCACCGGGTCGATGGGCTCGGCGGCCAACAGGTCGCTGACGGTCAGCACCGTGATGCCCTTTTCCTCGAGCACCGGGATCGCGACCAGGAACGGCTCCGACACGATCACGGCCTTGGCCTCGATCATGCCGATCACGGTCATCGTGTCGTCGGCCCAGATCGCCAGGTCCGTGCGCGGGGTGGGCTGGTGCAGCATGGTGAGGCTGGCGCCGCGCATCCACAGCCCCTGCGCGGTCGGGGCGATCTCGACCGGGAAGCCGGCCAGCACGCCGACAGCGTCACCGAGTCCGATGCCGGCGTTGGCCAGCCCGCCCGCGATGCGGCGGGCCCGCTCGTGAACCTCACCCCAGGTGTGCCGAACAGGTTCGTACGGTTCGCCGGTGACCATGCCGGTCGTGACCGTGCGCGCGTTGCGGTACATCTTCTCGGTGAATCGGCTCACGACAACCTCCTCGGTTCCGAGGCGAAGGCCCCGGTGTAATGCTCCGCCTGATCAGAGCCACCTTCGCGATTACGCGCGCACAAATCGGGAGCGGTTATGTCTCGAATCGGTGATGCACCGGACCAGCGGATGCGTCTGACGAGCCGCCCACCGAGGGTGTCGGCGGGCGAAATGCTCGCGTCCGATGCTTGACCGCTAGTTTTCACCGTCGTTCATCTTATGCAACTCTTAAGTAGCTGCCAAACTCTCGGAAGTATTGAGTTCTGTGTCACACCGGCGCGGGGACTCAGACCGGCGTCGACGGCGCCGGTACGACGCGCGCACCGTGCACCGGCCCGCTGGCCACCCGCACGCTGCGGCACACGCCGGAATCCGCCAGCACCGCGCCGATGTCGAGCGCCGCGGTGGCCGATGCGCACAGGAAAGCGCACGTCGGCCCCGAACCCGACACGATGCCTGCCAGCGCCCCGGCCTCGGTGCCTGCCGCCAGCGTGCGGGAAAGCGCCGGGTCCAGCCGCAACGCCGCCGCTTGCAGGTCGTTGCCCAGCAGCGGTGCCAACGTCTTCGGATCGCCCGATGCCAGCGCGCCCAGCACCGGTTCGGGATCCTCAAGGCGCGGCGGCTGATCGGGCGAGCCGGCGTCGCGCATCCGGTCGATCTCGGCGAACACCGCGGGCGTCGACAGCTCACCTTCTGCGAACGCCAACACCCAGTGGAAAGTGTTGCGGGCCAACACCGTCGCCAGCTCTTCACCGCGGCCGGTGCCCAGCGCGGTGCCGCCGTGCAGCGCGAACGGTACGTCGCTGCCGAGCTGGGCGGCCAGCGCGTGCAGATCGCGTCGCGGCACCCCGAGTTCCCACAGCGTGTTCATGCCCACCAACACCGCCGCCGCGTCGGCGCTGCCGCCGGCCATACCCCCGGCCACCGGGATCGACTTGTCGATGGAGATCGCCACGTCGGGTGCGCGCCCGACGTGCTCGGCCATCAGCTCGGCCGCCTGCCAGGCGAGGTTGCGCTCGTCGGCGGGCAGTGAATCGACCCCTTCGCCCGACATTTCCAGCGACAGCACGTCGGCGTTGCGCACGGTGACCTCATCGAGCAGCGAGACGGCGTGAAAGACCGTGGTCAGCTCGTGATAGCCGTCGTCGCGCAGATCTCCGACCTCGAGGTAGAGGTTGACCTTGCCTGGCACCCGCACGGTGACCGACCCAGTGGGCACCCACTCCGAGGCGGTGTTTCCGTTCCAGGTCGGCACGGCACGACACTATCGGAGTCCGGCGGCCCCCAGCAGCCGTCTGCGCAGCCGGGCTGAACCTAGGCTGAAACGGTGATTGCCCCTGGCGACCGGTTCGAAAGCTACGTCGTCGACGCGGTGCTGGGTCACGGCGGGTACGCGACGGTGTATCTGGTGCACGACGCGGCCGCTCCGCACCGGCAGGCGGCGCTGAAGATTCTCGACGAACGACACCGCCACCAGGATCAGGTCGCGCGGCTGCGCCGGGAGTTCGAGCTGGCGCACCGGCTGGACCACCCGCACATCGTGCACGTCTTCGAGCGCGGGCGCGGTTGGCTGACAATGGAAGTCGTCGACGGCGGCGGGGTGGCGGCGCTGGCCGAGTTGGACGCTCGGCTCACCGCGCTCGCGCAGATCGCCGATGCCCTGGACTACACCCACAACCGCGCCGTCGTGCACTGTGACGTCAAACCGGCGAACATCCGGATGGCCTCGGAAGACCGGCTGCGCGCTGTGCTCATCGACTTCGGCGCGGCCCATTCGATCACCGACGACATCGGGCGTCGCCCCGCCAGGGCCGAGTTGTCCCTTCCGTACGCGGCGCCGGAACTGATCGCCGGGCACGCCCCGACGTCGGCCACCGACGAATACGCGCTTGCCTGTACCGCCGTCGAGCTGATCACCGGGTCACCGCCGTTCACCGACGACTCCAGCATGGCTTTGATCCGCGCCCACCTGCACCGGCGACCGCCGCGGTTGTCACGCCAATACACCTGGCTGCCAAGAGTGTTCGATTCGGTACTGACCAAAGCGCTGGCCAAGAACCCAGCCGGTCGCTACCAGTCGTGCCGCGAGCTCGTTTCGTTGATCACCCGGGCACTGCACTAGGGCCGCAGCTAGCCGACGCCGATGGAGCCCTTCTGCTGCTCGCCGGCGTCCTGTTCGACCTCGGGTTCATAGGCCCGACCCGAGCGCTGCAGCAGCCGCACGAAGTCCGCGATCGACAGCGTCTCGCCGCGCCGCGAAGGATCGATGCTCGCCGCCAGCAGGTGGCTGGCCGACTCGTTGCCCGAACCGGCCCACTCGGCGAACGCGTTGCGCGACGTCTTACGACGCTGCGCGAATGCGATGTCGATCAACTCGAAAACCTGCTTACGGAAGACCTCGTCGGTAGGCCACGGCGAGACCTCGTAGCGGTCGATGCGCACGAGCCCGGAGTACACCCGCGGAATCGGCCAGAACACCGTCGGCGACACCATGCCGAAGCGGCGCACGTTGCCGAAGAACCTGGCCTTGACGCTGGGTACGCCGTAGTCCTTGCCGCCCGGTTCGGCGGCCAGGCGCTCGGCGACCTCGGCCTGAACCATCACCATCACGGTGCGGATGGACGGGAACTCGGCCAGCAGGTGCAGCAGCGCGGGCACCGCGACGTTGTAGGGCAGGTTGGCGACCAGCGCGGTGGGCTCATCGTCCATCTCGGCCCGCCGGAACGTCAGGATGTCGCGGTTGAGCACCGTCAGCCGATTGATCTCGCTGTGCGAGTGATCGGCGATGGTCGTCGGCAGCTGACGGGCCAGCACCGGATCGATCTCGACCGCGGTCACCCGCGCCCCGCGATCCAGCAGGGCCAATGTCAGGGACCCGAGACCGGGGCCGACCTCGAGCACGTGATCGTGTCGGTTGACACCGGACGCCGACACGATTCGGCGCACGGTATTGGCATCGTGGACAAAGTTCTGTCCGAACGATTTGCGTGGCCGAAAGTCAATCTCTTTGGCCAGATGTCGTATCTCGGTCCGCCCGAGTAGTCGAATGGTCAGCGCGCCCCAATCCTCCCGCTACACGTCGGCCACGCACCCCAACCTTGCCGCGCCCGAGTGACCTCAGCAATCGCAATTTGCTCTTCTCTTGTCGCCAAGTCGGCTCTCGCAGCATACCTCAGACCACCGTTGCGCTCCCAGGTGTTCTGATCAAATTGCACACCGCCGTAATATCCGTTGCCCGTATTGATGGCCCAATTACCTCCGGCTTCGCACCGGGCAAGGGCGTCCCAAACAGCTCCGTTGGAGACCGGCGGAACCTCGGTCCCTGGCTTGGCGCCAATGCGAACCACCCCTTCGCGGGCCGGTTCGATAACGACATTGGCTACTGGCAGTCTGCCGGTCTCCACGCCGTTGATTTTCGCGATGGCAAAGGTCACGTCCTGTGTGCCGGGCGTTCCGGGGTCCTCGACCACGGTCCGGCTCTGGTTCAGCGTGGGGTCCTCGACGCGCGTGGTGTGCGCGGGCAGCGGGACCCGCTCGGTGACGTGGTCGATGCGGACGCGGGTCACGTGGATCTGCATGCCGTCGGTGACGGGTGCGGTCGGCGCGGGGTCGACGCTGTCCTTCTGCTGTAGCGGCGCGCCGGCGGCCGCCAACAGGGCGCCGACGTTGGGCGCCGCCAGGTGCACGGTGCTCTGCTTGCCGGCGTCGTGCAGGTGCACCGTTTTGGGGCTGACCACCGGAAGTGACATGCCCGCCAGCGGAACCCGGCTGCCGCGCGACGCCGCGGCGGGCGCCTTGTCGGTCATCTGCAGTTGCGCCAACGCCTCGTCGACGGTGGAGGCCGTGGTCCAGACCTCCCTGCTGTTCTCCCCGTCGAGCGAAAGCTGCAGCGGGCGGCTGCGACGCAGCACGATCGTGTCGGACTGGCGAACCGGCGACTCGGCCGCCGGGTAAAGATCGTCGCGTTCGCTGACGTCGAACCCGTTCTCGGCGACGACATCGATGACACGCGACTTCATGGTCGCCACGGTGGTGGTTGTGCCGTCCACGGTCAGCGTCACTGTCTTGTGCGCAGCAACCGCCACCCCGCCGGCGAAAACCAGTGCGAGCAATGTCGCGCCGACCAGAAGCCGCAGCAACGGCGAGCGCGTTTCATGGATCTTGTTGATTACGTTCAAAATCTGCTTTATCCCGACTCGGACGGCGTGCTAAGGGCGCTGTTCGATCACCGAACGATAACGAAAAGGACTACGTCCAACAACTCGGCAGCCTGTAGGCCCGTGCGGCCGTCGCAGTAGTTGCTTGGGCAAGAACTTCCGCGGGCCTGCCGAGCAGTTCGGCCAGCGCCCGCACAGTGTAGGGCAAGCAGTACGGCTCGTTGGAGGCGCCTCGGTACGGGTGCGGCGTCAGAAACGGCGCGTCGGTCTCCACGAGCATTTGCTCGAGCGGTATCAGCGACGCCGCTTCGTGCAGCGCCTTGGCGTTTTTGAAGCTGACGGTGCCCGACAGGCTCAGCAGCCAGCCGGCCTCGACGCAGGTGCGGGCCATCTGCGCGTCCGAGGAGAAACAGTGGAAGATCACGGTCTCGGGCGCCCCTTCGGCGCGCAGCACGTCGAGCACCTCGGCGTCGGCGTCGCGGTTGTGGATCATCAGCGGTTTGCCGGTTCGCTTGGCCAGGTCGATGTGCCAGGCGAACGCCTCGCGCTGACGGGCGGGTGCCGCGCAGCCGTCCAGCTTGCCGGGCCAGTACATGTCCATGCCGGTCTCCCCCACCGCGACCACCCGGGGATGTGCGACGAGCCGCTCGATGACGGTCTTGGCTTCCTCGGTCAGCGCGTCGGCCCGGGTGGGGTGCAGCGCGACGGCGGCGTATACGCGGGGGTCGGCGTCGGCGGCTCCGGTCACCCAGCGTGCGGAATCCAGGTCGTCGGCGATCGTGACGACGGCCTGCACGCCGACCCGTTCGGCGCGGTCCACGATCGCGGCGATGCTCTCGGCGTCGGTGGCGCCGCAGGCGTCGAGATGGGTGTGCGCGTCGATGAGCGGGCTCAGCGGTTCCGGGGCGGGCGGCGGCTGCCGTCTGCCTGGGCGCTTCTCACTCACGGCAACACCATAAGCTGACCTAGAAATGAAACAGCCCTACTACGTCACGACCGCGATCGCCTACCCCAATGGCGACCCGCACGTCGGCCACGCCTACGAGTACATCGCGACCGACGCGATCGCGCGGTTCCGGCGTCTCGACGGTTACGACGTGCGGTTCCTGACGGGCACCGACGTGCACGGGCTGAAGATGGCCGAGACCGCCGCCGCCGAGGGCGTCGCGACCGCGGAGTTGGCGCGGCGCAACTCCGATGTGTTTCAGCGGATGCAGGAAAAGCTCAACATCTCGTTCGACCGGTTCATCCGCACCTCCGATCCCGACCACTTCGAGGCGTCCAAGGAGATCTGGCGCCGGATGAACGCCGCCGGCGACATCTACCTCGACTCCTACAAGGGCTGGTACTCGGTGCGCGACGAGCGGTTCTTCACCGAGGCCGAAACCACCGTCGGCGCCGACGGCGTGCGGGTGTCCGCCGAAACCGGCGCACCGGTGACGTGGACCGAGGAGCAGACCTACTTCTTTCGGCTCTCCGCCTACGCCGAGCGGCTGTTGGCGCACTACAAGGCCAATCCGGAGTTCATCGAACCCGAGGTGCGCCGCAACGAGGTGGTCAGCTTCGTCAGCGGCGGGTTGCGTGACCTGTCCATCTCCCGCACCACGTTCGACTGGGGTGTCCCGGTTCCCGACCACCCCGACCACGTCATGTACGTGTGGGTGGACGCGTTGACGAATTACCTGACCGGAGTGGGCTTTCCGGACACCTCCTCGGAGCTGTTCACCCGGTTTTGGCCCGCCGATCTGCACATGATCGGCAAGGACATCATCCGGTTCCACGCGGTGTACTGGCCGGCGTTTCTGATGTCGGCGGGAATCGAGTTGCCGCGCAAGGTCTTCGTGCACGGCTTCCTGCTGAACCGCGGCGAGAAGATGAGCAAGTCGGTCGGCAACGTGGTGGACCCGAACGCGTTGGTCGACACCTTCGGGCTGGATCAGGTGCGGTACTTCTTCCTGCGGGAGGTGCCGTTCGGCCAGGACGGCAGCTACAGCGAAGAGGCGATCATCGGGCGCATCAACTCCGATCTGGCCAACGAACTGGGCAACCTGGCCCAGCGTTCGCTGTCCATGGTCGCCAAAAACCTCGACGGCGTCGTGCCGGAGCCGGGTGACTTCACCGCCGAGGATTCCGAGTTGTTGGCCGCCGCCGACGCGCTGCTGGAGCGGGTGCGCGGCCATTTCGATGCGACGGCGATGCACCTGGCGCTGGAGGCGATCTGGTCGGTGCTGGGCGCGGCCAACCGGTACTTCTCGGCGCAGGAGCCGTGGGTACTGCGAAAGTCGGAGTCCCCACAGGACGGGGTACGCTTGCGAACCGTCCTCTACACGACGTTAGAGACCGTGCGGATCGCGGCGCTTTTGAGCCAGCCGGTGATGCCGGAATCGACGGGTAAACTGCTCGACTTGCTCGGACAGCCTGCCGAGCAACGCACATTCGCGTCGGTTGGCACGCGGTTGGCGCCGGGTACGGCGCTGCCCGCACCGACCGGCGTGTTCCCGCGCTACCAACTGGACTGAGAATGAGTGGCCTTCACAACAAGCTGCACGACATCTACGAGGAAGTATCCCGGCGCAACCCGGGCGAAACCGAGTTCCACCAAGCCGTTTACGAGGTGCTGCACAGCCTGGGACCGGTGGTCTCCAAACACCCGGAGTACGTCGACACCGCGGTGATCCGCCGGCTGTGCGAGCCGGAACGACAGATCATCTTCCGCGTGCCGTGGGTCGACGACACCGGCACCGTGCAGATCAACCGGGGCTTCCGCGTCGAGTTCAACTCGGCGCTCGGGCCGTTCAAGGGCGGGCTGCGGTTTCACCCCACGGTGTACCTCGGCATCATCAAGTTCCTCAGCTTCGAGCAGATCTTCAAGAACTCGCTGACCGGTATGCCGATCGGCGGCGGCAAGGGTGGTTCGGACTTCGACCCGAAGGGCTGTTCCGACGGCGAGGTGATGCGGTTCTGTCAATCGTTCATGACCGAGCTGTACCGCCACCTCGGTGAGTACACCGACGTGCCCGCCGGTGACGTCGGCGTCGGCATGCGCGAAATCGGTTATCTGTTCGGGCAATACAAACGGATCACCAACCGCTACGAGTCCGGTGTGCTCACCGGTAAGGGCCTGACGTGGGGCGGGTCGCAGGTCCGCACCGAGGCCACCGGCTACGGCACCGTCTTCTTCGTCAAGGAGATGCTCAAGGCGGCCAACGACTCGTTTGAGGGCAAGCGGGTGGTGGTCTCGGGTTCGGGCAACGTCGCGACCTATGCGATCGAGCAGATCCACCACCTCGGGGGCACCGTGGTGGCCTGTTCGGACTCCAGCGGCTACGTGGTCGACGAGAAGGGCATCGACGTGGCCCTGCTCAAGGAGGTCAAGGAAGTCCAGCGCGGCAGGATCATCGACTACGCCGAGGCCAGGGCCGGTGCAGCCCGCTCCGTACAGGGCCGCTCGGTGTGGGAAGTGCCGTGTGACATCGCGATACCGTGCGCCACGCAGAACGAGATCAACGGCGACGAGGCCGGATACCTGATCAAGAACGGCTGCCGGTTCGTCGCCGAGGGCGCCAACATGCCGTGCTCACCGGCAGCGATCAAACAGTTCAACGAAGCCGGCGTGACGTTCGCGCCCGGTAAGGCCGCCAACGCCGGCGGCGTCGCGACCAGCGCGCTCGAGATGCAGCAGAACGCGTCGCGCGACTCGTGGACGTTCGTCGACACCGAGAAGCGGCTGGAAGAGATCATGCGCCGCATCCACAACCGGTGCCTGTCGACTGCCGAGGAGTACGACCAGCCGGGCAACTACGTCGCAGGCGCCAACATCGCCGGGTTCATCCGGGTGGCCGACGCGATGCTGGCCCTCGGCCTCGTGTAGTGATGTAGGTCACACCGGTCCGCCCGGCCGTTACGTCCCCGCTCTCGACGGTGTCTCAAGGACACGAGACCCTGGAGAGTAAGGAGACATCATGGTCGACACCCGCACCCACGTCGTTGTACTCGGCGGCGGATATGCCGGAACCGTCGCGGCCAACCGGCTGCAGGCCGACGAGAGCTGCGACGTCACGCTGGTCAACCCGCGACCCCAGTTCGTCGAACGCATCCGACTGCACCAGCTGGTCGCCGGCCGCGACGACGCGCTCGTCGACTACGCCGACGTGCTCAACGGGGCCGTCCGGTTGGTAACCGACCGGGCCATCCGCATCGACGCCGCGGCGCGCACCGTGGCCCTGGCCTCCGGCGACACGCTGGACTACGACTACCTGATCTACGCGGTGGGCAGCGGCGTCGCCGCCCCCACCGTGGCCGGTGCCGCCGAATTCGCCTATCCGATGGCCGAATTCGAGCACGCCACCCGGCTGCGCGCCGCACTGGACGACGTCGAGCCTGCCGTGGCGCTGACCGTCGTCGGCGCGGGCTCCACAGGTATCGAGACGGCCGCCGAACTCGCCGAGCAGGGCCACCCCGTCACGCTGGTGTGCGGCGGCGAACTGGGTCCGTACCTGAGCGCATCGGGCCGACGTTCGGTGGCGCGGCGCCTCGCCAAGCTCGGTGTGACCGTGCTCGACGGCCCGGGCAGTACCGTCACCGCCGTCACGCCAAACGCCGTGACGCTCGCCGACGGCCGGGAGGTGCCCAGCCCGATGACCGTGTGGACGGCCGGTTTCGGCGTACCGGATCTGGCAGCCGCCAGCGGGTTGAGCACCGACGCGCTGGGCCGGCTGATCACCGATGAGACGCTGACCAGCGTCGACGACGTCCGCATCGTGGCCGCGGGCGACGCGTCCGCGCCGTCGAACGAGCCGCTGCGGATGTGCTGCGCGTCGGCCGCCCCGCTCGGCGCCCAAGCCGCCGACACCGTGCTGGCCAGGATGGCGGGCACCGCTGCGCCGCCGCTGAGCGTGGCGCTGGCCGGGCAGTGCATCAGCCTGGGCAGCAAGGCAGGCATCTTCCAGCTGTCCCATACCGACGACACGGCCACGCCGCTGTACATCGGTGGCCGCGCCGGCGCGGCGCTGAAGAAGGCCGCGTTGACGGCCTCGGTCAAGTTCCTGTCCCGCGAAGCCCGCAAGCCCGGCTCGCTGCTCTGGCTCAAGAGCGACAAGCGCGCCCAGCGCCTGGCGGACACCGAAAGGGTCACGGCGCCATGAGTTCTGGTGACGAGCACGCCGAGCGGTTCACGCTGCTGCGCCCGCTGTTGTTCACTATCGCCTACGAGATCTTGGGCAGCGCAACCGAATCCGATGATGTGCTGCAGGACAGTTACCTGCGGTGGGCCGATGTGGATCTGGCGACCGTGCGCGACACCAAGGCCTACCTGGCACGGCTGGTCACCCGGCAGGCCCTCAACGCGCTGCGGGCGAGCAACCGCCGCCGCGAGGACTATGTCGGCCCGTGGCTGCCCGAACCGCTGCTGCTCGACGAGCACGACGCCGAAGCCGACGTCGTGCTCGCCGAATCGGTGTCGATGGCGATGCTGGTCGTGCTCGAGACGCTCACCCCCGACGAACGCGCGGTGTTCGTCCTGCACGAGGTGTTCGGGTTCGGCCATGACGAAATCGCTTCGACCATCGGCAAATCGGCGAACGCCGTGCGCCAGATGGCCTACCGCGCCCGCGAACACGTGCAGTCGCGGCGCCGACGAATGGAACCCGTCGATTTCGCCACGTCGGTGCGCGTCACCGAACAGTTCATGACCGCGGCGGCCACCGGCGACATGGAGCAGCTGCTGGCGATGCTCGCACCCGATGCGACGTGGACGGCCGACAGCGGTGGCAAGGCGCCGGCCGTGCGTCGTCCGGTGATCGGCGCGAAGAAGGTGGCCGCGATGATCGTCGCGTTCATGCGCCACGGACCCGAGCGGGTGCCCGGGCTGCGCTTCGAAACGGTCAACTGCAACAACACCCCGGCAATCGTCGTCTACGACGACGACGAGCCGCTCGGTGTGTTCCTGGTCGAGGTCGTCGACGCCAAGATCACCAACTTCTACGCGATGGCCAACCCGGAGAAGCTGGCCGGGATCGCCCGGCCGCGCACGATCCGCCGCTGACCCCTTGCTGGGCCGAACGTGGGTTACCGACACGTTTCGAGCGCTTGAGGCGTGCGGGTAACCCACGTTCGCCGCGCTGAGGGTGTGGGCTGCGTCACGTCCTGTCACATCCGGGCGGCCCGCGGTGTCTAGGGGGCAGGACCCATTAGAGAGGAGCAACCATGACCGACAAGCGCACACATGTGATCGTCATCGGCGGCGGGTACGCCGGGGCGTTGGCGGCCAACCGTCTGCGAGAGCGCGACGACGTCGACGTCACCCTGATCAACCCACGGTCCCAGTTCGTCGAGCGCATCCGGCTGCACCAGTGGGTGGCGCGCAGCGGCGAGGCCACCGTGGACTTCGCCACGCTGCTCGGCGAGGGGGTGCGGCTCGTCGTCGACACCGCCACCCGCATCGACACCACATCGCGCACCGTGGCGTTGGCGTCGGGCGACACGCTGGCCTATGACTACGTGATCTACGCCGTCGGCAGCACCGGCGCCGTACCCGACACAGTGGCCGGTGCAGCCGAATTCGCCTATCCCATCGGGGAATTCGAGCTGGCTCAACGGCTGCGTGCGGCGCTCGACGAGCTGCACAGCGACGCGCCCGTCACCGTGGTGGGCGCCGGGCTCACCGGTACCGAGACGGCGGCGGAGCTGGCCGAGCAGGGCCGCAACGTCACGCTGGTCTGCGGCGGTCGGCTGCTGCCGAGCCTTTCGGAGCAGGCGCGACGCTCGGCGGCCAAGTGGTTGCGCAAGCACGGGGTGAAGGTGCTCGAATCCGATGTGGTGACCGAGGTTCGACCCGACGCGGTGGTGTTCGCCGACGGCGCGGTACGTCCGAGCGCGTTGACCGTGTGGACGGCCGGTTTCGGAGTGCCCGCGCTCGCCGCGCACAGCGGCCTGCGCACCGATGCGCAGGGCCGGTTGCTCACCGACGAGACGCTCACCAGCGTCGACGACCCGCGCGTCATCGCCGCGGGCGACTGCGCCTCCCCGTCGAATGCACCGCTGCGGATGAGCTGCCAGTCAGCCTCGCAGCTGGGACCGCAGGCGGCCGACACGGTGCTGAGCCGGATCGCAGGCACCGAACCCGCGCCGCTGCAGTACGGCTTCGCGGGGTCCAACGTCAGCCTGGGCCGCCGCGCGGCGGTCATCCAGTTCGCCCGGCAGGACGACACCGCGGTGCGGTTCTACGTGCCGGGGCGGCTTGGTGCCGCGATCAAGGAGGCGGTCTGCAAGGGCACGGTGTGGGGGATCCGGCGGGAGGCCCGCAAGCCCGGTTCCAGCTTCTGGTTCAAGGGCGGCCCGCGTCCGGAACAGCCGGCGCACGCCGGGGTAGCGTCGGTGCGATGAACACCGGGCCGGGTGACGTGGGGGTACCTCCCGCTAGTGGGGGACATGTCGAGCGGTTCACGCAGCTGCGTCCGCTGCTGTTCACGATCGCCTACGAGATCCTGGGCAGCGCAACCGAATCCGACGATGTGCTGCAGGAAAGCTACCTGCGGTGGGCGGAGGTGGACCTCGCGACGGTAAGCGACACCAAGGCCTACCTCGCCCGGATCGTCACCCGGCAGGCCCTCAACGCCCTGCGCGCCCAGTCGCGTCGGCGTGAGGACTACATCGGCCCGTGGCTGCCCGAACCGCTGCTACTCGATGCCACCGATGCCTCCTCCGATGTGATTCTCGCGGAGTCGGTTTCGATGGCGATGCTCGTCGTGCTGGAGACGCTGAGCCCCGACGAACGCGCGGTGTTCGTGTTGCGTGAGGTGTTCGGCTTCAACCACGACGAGATCGCCGCGACGATCGGCAAGTCTGCCGTCGCGGTGCGGCAGATGGCGCACCGTGCCCGTGCGCATGTGCAGTCCCGACGTAAACGGTTCGAGCCGGTCGACCCGAAGCTGTCGGCGGAGATCACCTCCCAGTTCTTCGCGGCGGCCTCGAGCGGCGACGTGGACGAGCTGCTGGAGATGCTCACCGAGGACGTCACATGGACCGCCGACAGCGACGGCAAGGCCAGCGCGGCCCGCAAGCCGATCGTCGGCGCCGAGAAGGTCGCCAGGGTGCTCGTCGGGCTGGTTCGCGTCGCCGGGGAGCGCGGCCGCGTCGAACCGGCGACGTACAACAACGCCCCTGCGCTCAAGCTCTACCTGGGCGACAGCTTCGAAGGGATCATCACCGTGGAAATCACCGACGGGCGGATCTCCAACTTCTACGCGATGCGCAACCCCGAGAAGCTGGCCGGGGTCGACATCCCCCGCACGATCAGCCGGTGAGGGTCTGACACGCTTACGCGGTGCGGATCGAGCGGCTCGGCGACCTGGGCAGCGCCCCTGCGGTGCTGCGCGCCCTCGGTCACGCCACCGCCCGAAGCCTCCTGCCGCCGCCGGCCGCGCTGATCGGCGAGTGGTTCGACTCGCGCGCCGTCATCGCGCCGTCGCTGGCGACCGCGCCCGCCCCTCCTTCTGCCGTGTTCGACGTCGCCCCCCGCGCATCCGGCGGCGCGGTCGGCGGTGGCTGGTTCGGCTACCTGTCGTATCCCGACGCCGGCGCCGACGGGGCCGGGCCACGCATCCCGGAGGCGGCCGGCGGCTGGTCGGACTGCGTGCTGCGCCAAGACCGCGACGGCCGATGGTGGCATGAAAGCCTCTCCGGCGCAGGGCTTCCCGGATGGGTGATCGACGCGCTCGGCACCGAGGTGGCGCCGCGACGGTGTGAGGTGGTGTGGGCCGAGGCCGACCGCGACGCACATCGCCGCGGCGTGTCGGCGTGCCTGGATGCGATCGCGGCGGGCGAGGTCTACCAGGCGTGTGTGTGTACGCAGTTCCGCGGCCGGGTCAGCGGTTCGCCGGTGGACTTCTTCGTCGACGCCGTCGCACGCACGTCCCCCGCCCACGCGGCCTACGTTGCGGGCGACTGGGGCGCGGTGGCGTCGCTGTCACCGGAGCTGTTCCTGCGCAGGCGCGGTGAGGCGATCACGTCCAGCCCGATCAAGGGCACGCTGCCGCGCGATGCCGATCCCCGCGCCCTGCGCGCGTCGGCCAAGGAGGTGGCCGAGAACATCATGATCGTCGACCTGGTGCGCAACGATCTGGGTCGCGTCGCGATCACCGGATCGGTGACCGTACCGGAGTTGCTTGCGGTGCGGCCCGCGCCGGGGGTGTGGCATCTGGTGTCGACGGTGACCGCGCGGGTGGATACCGCCATGCCGATGTCGACGGTGCTCGACGCGACGTTCCCGCCCGCCTCTGTCACCGGGACACCGAAGACGCGGGCGCGGCAACTGCTGCGCGGCTGGGAACCGGTTCGGCGCGGTGTTTACTGCGGCACAGTCGGTTTGGCGTCACCGGTGGCTGGTGTCGAGCTGAACGTGGCGATCCGGACGGTGGAGTTCGACGCGTCGGGCAACGCGGTGCTCGGTGTCGGCGGCGGCATCACCGCCGACTCCGATCCCGAACGCGAGTGGCAGGAGTGCCTGCACAAGGCGGCGCCGATCACCGGGTCAGCCGCGCGACCGCAGGACCGCGTCGTAGAGCTCACGCCGTGACGGCGCCCCCGGATGCGCGGCGACCACCTCCGCGCACGCGTCCTTGACGCGCACCCCGTCGTCGACCAGCTTGTGCACCTCGGCCACCAGCGTCTCGACGTCGGCCCGCGGCACCGCGCCGGCCAGCACGACGGTGATCTCGCCGAGCACGCCGTCGGCCGCCCGGTCGGCGAGTTCGGCCAGCGAACCGCGCAGCACCTCCTCGTGGGTCTTGGTCAGCTCGCGGCACACCACCGCGCGCCGCTCGGCGCCGAGGACGTCGACGGCGTCGGTCAGCGTCGCCGCCAGCCGGCGCGGCGACTCGAAGAACACGCAGGTGCGCTGCTCGACGGCCAGCGTCGTGAGCCAGGTGCGGCGCGCGGCCTGCTTGCGCGGCGCGAAACCCTCGAAGCAGAACCTGTCGGCGGGCAGCCCCGACACCGCGAGCGCCGTCGTCACCGCCGACGGCCCGGGTAGACAGCTGACCGGCAGGCCGGCGTCGATACAGGCCGCCACCAGGCGGTAGCCCGGGTCGCTGATCAGCGGCATGCCGGCGTCGCTGACGGCCAGCACAGTCGCGCCGCCGCGGATGTCGTCGACCAGGCGCGGCACCCGGGACGCCTCGTTCTGGTCGTAGAGGCTGATGACCTTGCCGACCGGTTTGACCTCCAGCGCGGCGGCCAGCGTCCGGATCCGGCGGGTGTCCTCCGCGGCGATGACGTCGGCGCTGCCGAGCGCCCTGACCAGCCGCGTCGAGGCATCCAACGGCTGCCCCAACGGCGTGGCAGCGATCAACAGCCGGCCGACACTCATGCCCGACAGCCTACGATCGCATGCGTGACCGCCCCCGCCACCGATGCTCCGCACGCGGTGCCGGTCATCAGCCCGGCGCCGCAGGTACCCGTCGCCGACTTCGGGCCGGTCGACCGGTTGCAGGGCTGGCTGATGACGGCCGTCATCGCCGCGGTGGCCGCGGTGACGCGGTTTTTGAACCTGGGATCGCCGACCGACGCCGGCACCCCAATCTTCGACGAGAAGCACTACGCACCGCAGGCGTGGCAGATGCTGCACAACCACGGTGTCGAGGACAACCCCGGCTACGGCCTGGTGGTGCATCCGCCCGTCGGTAAGCAGTTGATCGCGATCGGTCAGGCGTTGTTCGGCTACACCGGGCTGGGCTGGCGGTTCTCCGGCGCGGTGTGCGGCGTGATCATGGTGGTGCTGGTGGCGCGCATCGCGCGGCGGATGAGCCGGTCGACGTTGGTCGGCGGGATCGCCGGGCTGCTGGTGATCGCCGACGGGGTCAGCTTCGTCACCTCCCGCACCGCGCTGCTCGACGGGTTCTTGACGGTGTTCGTGGTCGCGGCGTTCGGCGCGCTGATGGTCGACCGCGATCAGGTGCGCGAGCGAATGCACATCGCGCTGTTCGAGGGCCGCATCAGCGAAACCGCCTGGGGGCCAAGGCTTGGGGTGCGTTGGTGGCGGTTCGGCGCCGGTGTGCTGCTCGGGTTGGCGTGTGCCACAAAGTGGTCCGGCCTGTACTTCGTGGCGTTCTTCGGCGTGATGACGTTGGCGTTCGACATCGCCGCGCGCCGACAGTACCGGGTGCCGCGGCCGTGGCTGGGCGCGTTCCGGCGCGACCTGGGGCCGTCGCTGTATGCGCTCGTGGTGATCCCGGTTCTGGTGTACCTGGCGTCCTACACGCCGTGGTTTGCCTCGGAGAACGCGATCGACCGTCACGAGGTGGGCCGGTCGATCGGTGAGCACAGCGTGTTGCCGATCCCCGACGCGTTGCGCTCGTTGTGGCATTACACCTACGGCGTGTACAGGTTTCACTCTGGCCTGACCAACGCCGACGGCAACCACCACCCGTGGGAGTCCAAACCGTGGGCGTGGCCGATGTCGCTGCGGCCGGTGCTGTATGCGATCGACAACCAGGACGTGCCGGGTTGTGGCGCGCAGTCGTGTGTGAAGGCCGTGATGCTGGTCGGCACCCCGGCGATGTGGTTCCTCGCGGTGCCGGTGCTGGGGTGGGCGCTGTGGCGGGCATTCATCAAGCGCGACTGGCGTTTTGCCGCGGTGCTGGTTGGTTACGGCGCCGGGTTCTTGCCGTGGTTCGTCGGCATCGACCGGCAGATGTACTTCTTCTATGCCGCGACGATGGCGCCGTTTTTGGCCCTGGCGATCGCGTTGATCCTCGGCGACATCCTGTACAAGCCGCGGCAGAACGCCGAACGACGAACGCTGGGGTTGCTCGCGGTGAGTTTCTATGTCGCGCTGGTCCTTACGAACTTCGCGTGGCTGTTTCCGATCCTGACGGGCATTCCGATCTCGCAGGAGACGTGGAACATGCAGATCTGGCTGCCGAGTTGGCGCTAGGCCCCGTTTCGCGAGGCGTACACCAGGGTCGTCGTTCGCGAGTTATCCACAGCCCTGGTGTAAACCTCGCGAATCGTGGGTGGCCTTGTCGGTGCTCCTGGCCAGCATCCGTGGCATGGAACAAGCATTCATCGGCACCGAACTACTAGGCAGCGGTCTGACTCGAAGCCAGTTGCGTTGGCGCTATAAGGCCGTCCACCCTCGCATCTACGTGCCGCGGCGCGCTTCACCGTCGGTGCACCTCGACGCGCAGGCCGCCTGGCTCTGGACGGATCGCCGTGGCATCGTGGCTGGCCGCGCCGCTGCTGCATTGCACGGAGCGAAGTGGATCAACCCGGGCACCCCGATCGACATGATCGCCCCGCGTGAACGGCGGCGGGCCGGTGTGGTCGTCCGAAATGAACGGGTCGACTGGGACGAAATCTGCGCGATCGGCGAACTCGCGGTCACCACGCCGGCGCGTACCGCATTGGATCTGGCTCGACACCTCAACCGCGACTTGGCCGTCCAGCACCTCGATGCGCTGGCGGCGGCAACCGGCGTGACGGCTGACGACGTAGCGCCGCTTGTCGAGCGGTATCGCGGTTGGCGGGGGATGAAGCGCGCCCGCATCGCGCTGGATCTGATGGACGGCGGTGCTCAGTCTCCCAAGGAGACCTGGCTGCGGCTGCTCGTCATCGACGCCGGATACCCACGGCCTCGCACCCAGATTCGGGTTCACGACGGTATCGCCGAGGCGTTCCTGGACATGGGTTGGGACGAGCCGATGATCGCATTGGACTACGACGGCGAGCAGCATCAGACAGATCGCCCACGATTCGTCCACGACATCGGACGAAACGCGCTGGTGGAGTGTCAAGGCTGGCTCGACATCCACGTGGTCAAGGAGCACAGCCGCGGGTTCACGTTGCACAGATTGCGGGAGGCCGCCGAGCGCCGCCGGTGGTTCCCGCTCGCGAGGCGTACACCAGGGCCGTGATCGCGTGGGATTCGACAGCCCTGGTGTACGCCTCGCGAGTTAACGAAGCTACAACGGGTCGCGGGCGGCCGGGCACGACATGCACCGCGGGCCGCCGCGGCCGGTACCCAGTTCGGCCGCCTCGATCGCCAACACCTCGATGCCGGCATCGGCCAGCCGCGCATTGGTTTCGGTGTTGCGCTCGTATGCGACCACGACACCGGGCGCGAGCGCCAACGTGTTGTTGCCGTCGTCCCACTGCTCACGCTCGGCGATCACCGGGTCCAGACCCGTCGCGATGACCCGCAGCCGCTCGATACCCATCGCCTCGGCCGCCGCATCCACGAACGGCGCCGCGTCGTCGATGCGCACCCCGCCGCTGCCGTTGCGATGAATCATGTACGCCGACAACGAGTCCACCACGCCCGGATACATCACCACCGCGTCGACGTCGACCATCGTGCACACCGTGTCCAGGTGCATCTGCGCGCGTCGCTGGGTGATCGGCACAGCCAGCACGGTGTGCGCCAGATCGTCGTCGAACAGGCTGCGGGCCAACGCTTCCGCACCCGCGGGTGTGGTGCGCTCCCCCACCCCGACGGCCACCACCCCCGGCGCCAGCAGCAGCACGTCACCGCCCTCCACCGGAGCCGACCGGGACTCGTAGGCCCGACGCACCCCCAGGAACCGAGGGTGATGCGCATAGATCACGTCGGTCAGCGACGTCTCGCGCACCCGTGCAGGCAACGCCAACGAGGTGATCGCCACCCGCGGGCCGATCCAGAACGACGAGTCGCGGGTGAACATCAGGTTCGGCAGCGGGTCGATGACGAAGTCGGCGCCGTGGTGCATCTTGCGCACCAGCGACAGTTCGCTGTCGCGGAACGGCAACTCGTTGAAAGTCATCCCCGCCATCAGCACCCGCGCCAGCGGCGCCGGGTCGAGACCGCGCAGATACGCCGAGAGTTCTTGAGCCAGCGGCAGTCCCAACCGCCTCGGATCGACCGCCGCGGCGATACCGTGCATCCTGGCGGCGCCGCTGTGCGCCAGGGCCTCGGTCAGCAGGTCGGCCAGCCGCAACACCTCGACGCCGCGCGACTCAAGCAGCGCGGCGAACGCGTCGTGCTCACGCTGTGCCCTGGCCACCCACGGCACACCGTCGAACAACAGCGCGTCGTTGTTACGGGGCGTCAACCGCTGCAGTTCGGCGCCGGGCCGGTGCAGGATCGCCACCCGCAGCGCGCCGACCTCCGAGTCGCATCCCAAGGCAGCACCCGTCACGTTATGCACCGTAGCGCCACGCGCCACCTCAACTATTGTTCAGGTCATGGAGCGCACCCTCGAGCTGACGCCGGGCGAGATGTCCGTCCGCAGCGGCGTAGCGGTGTCGGCACTGCACTTCTACGAGCGCGAGGGCCTGATCACCAGCCGCCGCACCGCGGGCAACCAGCGCCGCTACGCCCGCGAAACCCTGCGACGCGTGGCGTTCATCAGGATGTCGCAGCGGTTGGGCATCCCGCTCGCCCGCATCCGCGAGGCGCTGGCCAGCCTGCCCACCGATCGCGTCCCGACCAGCAAGGACTGGGCCCGGCTCTCCGCGGGCTGGCGCCAGGACCTCGACGACCGGATCCTGCATCTGCAGCGGCTGCGCGACAACCTGACCGGATGCATCGGCTGCGGCTGCCTCAGCCTCAAGACGTGCGCGTTGTCCAACCCCGACGACGTGCTCGCCGAACACGGCCCCGGTGCGGTCCGGCTCTGACGATTCGAACGCCTGTGCGATAGACTCGCGGGTATGGAGCTGGCGTTGCAGAGCTCGCTGTTCGAGCACGCTGAACGACGGCACCTGGGCCACGGCGCCTGGATCGATTTTCGGTCCGGCTGGCTCGAGGACGCCGACGAGCTCTTCCAGGAGCTGCAAACCGTGATCCCCTGGCGCGCCGAACGCAGGCCGATGTATGACCGCGTCGTCGACGTGCCGCGGCTGGTCAGCTTCCACCACCTCGTCGACGATCCGGCGCCGCATCCCCGGCTGAAGCACATCCGGCGCCGGCTCAACGACGCCTACGCCGGCGAACTCGGTGAACCGTTCACCACCGCGGGGTTGTGCCTGTACCGCGACGGCAACGACAGCGTGGCCTGGCACGGCGACAACATCGGCCGCAGCAAGACCGAGGACACCATGGTGGCGATCGTGAGCCTCGGCGCCACAAGGACTTTCGCGCTGCGCCCTCGGGGCGGGGGTAAGTCCCTCCGGCTGCAGCACGCGCACGGCGACCTGTTGGTGATGGGCGGCTCCTGCCAACGCACCTGGGAACACGCGGTGCCGAAGACCACCAAACCCGCCGGTACGCGCATCAGCATCCAGTTCCGTCCGCACGACGTGCGCTAACCCCTGACCGCGGTCACCGCCTCGACGAGCAGATCGCGGGCGCGCTGGGTGTCGACCGGCGCGACGGGTGTGTCGGGCAGCACCAGCGGGTTCGCGGTGACGATCACCAGGAAGCTGCCGAAGCTCGCCACGTAGTTGTACAACTCGCCGGTGCCGGTGTTCGTCTGGAGTACGCGATGAGTGCCCACGGTCTGCGCGCCGTCGATCTGCGGCACCTCGGTGGTCTCGACCAGACCGCGCACTCCGGGGCCGATGAACCCGACCTTGGAGCAGTTTTCGGCGGGGCCGTCGACGTCGGCGGCCTCAGACGTCTCGATCGCGATGGTGATGAACCGGTTGCCCTCGCCCTCGGCGGTCACGGCGGCCATGTTGCCCTTGGCCCCGGCGGGCACCATCTGTCGGTTGGCGAACGAAGCGCAGTCGGCCGGGTCGAACGTCATTCCGGGCGGCAGCGCCTGCGGGCCCAGCAGCCGCGGGTCGATCCCGCTGGGCCCGACGTCGCTGACCTTGAACTCCTGGCCGAAATTGGACCGCACGTCCAGGACCCGCGCGATGTCGGCGTTCGACAGGTCGGCTTTCCCGCTCGTACACGCCGCCAACAGACCGACGCACGCGATCGCGACCATCACCCTGTTCGACATCGCCGCACACGCTACCCGCCGAGCTGCGCTCAGCCCCGCAACGCCGACACCGTTTCGACCAGCAATCCGGCGGCGAAATCCTGTCCCAGTTGCGGATTCGGCGATCCCGGATCGGTGACGACGACGACGAACGCGACGTGGGAGCCCAAGTACGCGGTGACGGTGTAGGCGTAGGACCGGGTCTGGGTGCCGCCCTCGACGACGGTGGTGGAGTCGGTGACGGTGGCGAGCGTCGTCGCATGGGCGACCGTCGGCGCCGGGGCGATCGTGACGATGCCCTGACCCTGCCCGCCGGATACCGTCCAGCGCAGGCATTCGTCGCGCAGTGCGGAGTCGAGGTGCGCCGGATGCGGCGCGCCGAGCACGACGGCGTAGACGATGCCGCCCGGCCCGGAGGCCGACCACCCCGCTGTCGTCGTCGCATCCGGGACGGGGTCAGCCAACGCCGCGCACTTGGGCGGATCCGCTGTCCACCCCTGGCCATAACCCCACAGGGCGGCGGGCGCTGTTGGGTCGGTGACGCCGGCGAACTCATAGCCGGCCGGAAGGTCGCCACGCACGCGGTCGACGCGGGCGGGATCGACGCGCAGGTCCGTCGTCGACGTCGGCCCGGGCACCGGAGGCGTCCCGCACGCCGCCGCGGCCAGCGCCAACGTCGCGACCATCGCACGCAACACTTCTCGGCCCCCCAGCGATCAATTAGGTAGCAGGGTTCATTCTCATCGGACGGAGGCTGTCATGCGTGGGTTATGGAGCGTGGCAGCAATGGTGGCGGCCGCGGGCGTCATGCTGGCCCCGGCGACCGCGGCCGTCGCGCAACCCGTGGCGCCCGGCAACGCGCAACGCACGATCGGGGAACTGGAGGCCTCCGGCTATGACGTCGTCATCGACCGGGTCGGCAGCGCCCCGATCGAGCGGTGCATCGTGACCAGCGTGCGCAATCCGCAGGAGGTCACCCAGACCTACGTCGTCGGCAAGGGTAAGGACCGCGAGTTGGTCACCGTCGTCGTCAGCAGATCGATCACGGTGTCGTTGAACTGCGCCGCCTAAGCCGCGGCCTGATCGTCGCTGCCGGTGTCGGTGTCGGTACCGGTGTCCGATTCGCTGGGGGTGTCGTCCTGCGCCGCGGGTGAGGCGGGTGGCGCGGACGTCTCGTCGTCGAGGTCTTCGGTGTCCTCGTCGACGACTTCCTCCTCGGTGTCCTCGGTGTCCTCGGTGCCCTCGGAGTCGGTGGTGTCGTCGCCGCTATCGGTCTCCGGCTCAGGCGTGTCCTCCACGACCTCGTCGACCGCCTCGTCCTCCGGCGCCTCGTCGTCGCTTTCGGACGACGACGACGCGGCCAGCACTTCCTCGGTGTCCGTGTCCGACGGCGGCTCGGGCAACTCCGGGCCGCCCACGCCGAACGGGCTGGTCACTGGCTTGGTGCCCAGCGGCCGGAACGTCGGATCGTCAGCGACCTCGGCCAGCGCGTCGTCGATGCCGACCGGGATCGCGGCAACGATGTTGACGATGGTCTGCACCGGGTCGAGGAAGGGAAACCAGCTCACCTTCGTGGGGACGCCGGGGCTGACGTGTCGCGCGTAGCCGCCCTCGATGGCGGCCCGAAGCGGTGCGTCCAGAAACGTCAGGATCGGCGACGGAACGAACGGCTCGAACGGCATCAGAATCGGCAGCCGCTTCGTCACATAGAGGTAGTAGTCGGTGTCGCCGTAGGACCCCTGGTACCGGGCGTCGCTGAGGTCCCCGTTCTGCAGGGGCCCGTGCAAAAGGATCGAGCCGGCCACCGCGTTGAGCCACGCCAGCACGTTGGTGACGCTGGCCGGGGCGTCGCCGCCGCGGACGTCGTACTGTCCGGCGACGTCGACCGTGGGCATGCAGTTGCCGGTGTCGCAGCTGTTGGTCGGCGTGGGGCCGTGAAACGTCACGCCGATGATCGGGATGGTCCAGCCGCGCAGCCCGCGCGCCAGGATGCCGCCGTTGGGCCGCATCGGGTTGCCCAGCAGGAAAAACGATGAGACCGGCGGCGTCGCACCGGGGTTGTCGATCAAATCCCGCTTGACCAGGGATGCGATGACCGCGCTTTGCGAGTAGCCGTACACGACGAACTCGTCGCCGACCACCGGTGGCCCGTCGGGCGGCGCAGGCTCCAGAAGGGCGCTGTCGTTGTAGAGACATCCGGTGCCGCGTATGCAGCTGTTCAAGTTGTCCCGACCGATGGCCACGGAGCGGTCGAACGTCATCGAGCCGTATACGGGGAAGAACTGCGCCGGGTTGACGACGGCGTACCGGTCATCGCCGGGGCCAACGCCTGCCAGGGGTGCACCCCCAGTGCCCGTCGGCATAGCCGCGGCCTGGTTGATGTAGTCGTCGATGGCGTTGCTCATATACGGGTTGACGTAGGCCGCGTCGTCGTCGGTGCCCAGCGTGTGGCCGCTTCCACCCATGATCAGCGCGGTCGCCGCCAACTGGACCGCCGTCGCCGCGGTCCATGCGACGGCGACGACCACGGTGCCGAACAACCCCAGCACCACAGCGACGACCGGACGGAGCAAGCGAGACCTCCTCAGCAACGGCGATCGACACCGTTTCACCACCTATTGGACCAGATCCCCCGCCCCGACGCAGAATTACGGTCGAGGCAGAGCAAATGGATTTGGGGCCACGTTAGGACAACGCAGCGGAAAACCGCGCGGGGCGCGGCGGTTTTCGACTGCGTAAAGGCCGGTGCCGACCGTAGGCTACGGCCGAACGTCAACGATGGGAGATTCAATGAGCAGTTCCGTGAGGGCCGGCGTCGTCGCCATAGCGGTCGCCGCACTCGGCCTTGGCCTGGCCGGCTGCGGATCGGACACCGAGACGGAGTCAACGGAAACCGCCGCGGAAACGACCACCACCACCACCAGCGAAGCCGCGCCCCCAACGGCGACGCCGCAGGCACAGGGTCCCCACTACACCATCGTGGACTACATCCGCGACAACAACCTCACCGAGGAACCGGTGAAGCGCGATACGCCCGGAGCGCCGGTGGTCAACATGCCGATGCCGCCCGGTTGGGCTGACGCCGGCCCCAACACCCCGCAGTGGGCTTACAGCGCAATACTTTTCACGGCCCCGGAATTCGCAGCCGATCCGCCGACGGTCGTCGCGCTGATGTCGAAGCTGACCGGCGACGTCGACCCCGCCAAGATCCTGGAGTTCGCCGCGGGTGAGATCCAGAACCTGCCCAACTACGAGGGCGCGGACAAGGGTGAGCCGAGCCAGCTGTCCGGCTTCGACGCGGTTCAACTCGGCGGCCTGTACGTCAAGGACGGCGTCAGGCGTGCGATCGCGCAGAAGACCGTGGTGATCCCGACCGAGGGCGCGGTCTATGTCTTGCAGCTCAACGCCGACGGCCGCGAGGACCAGATGGGCGTGTTGATGGACGCGACCGTGGCGATCGACGAGCAGACCACGATCACGACCTGACCGAAACCCCTCAGCCGACCGCCTGCACGACCTGGCGGGTGGCATCGCGCACCCGCTTGGTCAGCCCGGGGGTGAACGGGGGGTTGCGCGGACGGGGAACCTCGATCTCGGTGGTGACGACGCCGAGATCCTCGCGGTGCCACCGCGCGCCGGCATGGTTGAGGATCGCGCGCATCGCCAGGTTGTCGCTCAGCACCCGTGCGGTGAACCGTTGCACGCCATGGTATTCGGCGGCGATCGAGACGGCGCCCATGAGCAGGGTGCCGACCCCCTTGTTCTGGTAGGCGTCGGCGACGATGAACGCGACCTCGGCGACGGTGGGGTCATCTGCGTCGACGACGAACCGTCCGTCGGCGACAACCGGTCCGTCGGGCCCGTCGGTCATCACCCAGACGAAATGGTGGACGTAGTCGACCTCGAACAGATACCGCATCAGCGATTTGCTCGGGACGTGCATCGTCTGGAACCGCCGGTACAGCGTTTCGCTGGAGAACTCGACGGGCCCACGCGAGGTGCGTTCGTTGTCGCCGGGCAGCACCGGGCGCAGGTCCAACTCCGTACCATCGCGCAGCCGGACGGGTATCGGCGTGATGAACGCAGCCAGCCGCTGACGAGCGGTGCTCAACAGTCGCTCGAGCATGCTCGGGATCTCGAGCAGAGTGGCGAACGCGTCGCGGTTGCCGACCCAGCCCGTGACCGGCTGGGTGGCGATCACGGTCGCGGTGCGCGGCGCGTCGCGGAGCAAGGCGATCTCGCCGACGATCATTCCGGGCGTCAACCGGGCGACGGTGTCGTTGCCATCGGCGCCGGTGTGGCTCACCTCCGCTTCACCGGAGCCGATGAGCAGGAAGGACACCGCGAGCTCGTCCTGTTGCATGAGCACCTGCCCGGGGGCCGCGGTCAGCGGTCGCAGCTGCGCCGCCAGCGGTACCAGGGTCTCGGTGGGGCAGCCGGCGAAGATCTCCAACCTCGTGAGCTCGTCGGCGCGGACGACGGTCGGGCCGGCCACCACACGAGGCTACGGCGTGGTGGTCGCGCCCAGCAAGGAACGCCGTGTGTCGCCGGACGGCGACGCCGAGCCTCGGCGTTTTCGCTGCAGGTGCAGCGGGTGCGGACGTCCACGAAGCCTTCGCGACGCGCCCGACCGCGTGTCAGGCATTTTGGCGGGTCTGATCTGATGAGATGGCCGGTGCGCGACGGCACCCCGCGGACGCCGCGGCCAACGAAATTGACGTCGCAGGCAAATATTGGCTGGGCGGCTGGCAAGCTACCGCGCCCAGGAGGCCGGATGCCGCCGACATTCGGTTGAAAATCACATTTTCGGTGCGATGTACTGCGCTGCAACGACACTTTTCGCGACTGTGGCTAGCGCCAAAGTGTTTGCTACGCTGCACGATTAGTCGTGTTTACGCTCGAGAAAAGCCGTGCAGCAAAGGTTTGGCCGAAGCCGAGATGTTAGCCGATCAGGTCGCGACTGACCCGGTCGGAGGCCCAGATAGAGTGGCAACTTTGGACGTAAGCACGCACACTAATCTGATGTTGCATAAGCTTTAAGCAATTGTCCGCGCGGTCAATTAGCAAACGCCCTGCTCGCGGCAAAGCGAGCCGAACCGGAAGGTCGACGTACGTTGATGCTGGGGTCCTCGATACCTGCTGTACTGCGCGAACGCGCCAGTCTGCAGCCCAATGACGTCGCATTCACATTCGTTGATTACGACCACGACGGAACGGCCGTGCCCGAGACCATGACATGGGCGCAGTTGAATCGGCGCGCAGCAAACATCGCTTCCGAGTTGAGTGTTTGCGGAGCACCTGGGGACCGGGCCGTCATTCTGGCTCCGCAGGGGTTGGACTACATCGCCGCGTTCGTGGCATCGCTCCAGGCCGGTTTCATCGCGGTGCCGCTTTCGGTGCCGCAACCGGGAGCCCACGACGAGCGCGTGACCTCGGTATTGCGCGACACCGACCCAGCCGTCATTCTCACCACCTCCGCGGAGGTCGCGGACGTCGCCGACTACGCGAAGGCGACAGCGTCGACGCCGACCGTCGTCGCGGTCGATGAGCTCGAGGAGAAGCCGCGGAAACGTCCGCGGCTCAAGGGCGACGCCGGCCAGGACATCGCGTACCTGCAGTACACGTCCGGCTCCACGCGCGAGCCGGCCGGTGTGATGATCACCAACCGCAATCTGTCGGCCAACTTCGAGCAGATTTACGCCGATTTCTTCGTCGACTTCGGCAAGGTCGCGCCGCCCGGCACCACCGTCGTGTCCTGGCTGCCGCTGTACCACGACATGGGCCTGCTGCTGGGGTTGTGCGTTCCGATCCTGGGCGGGTTGCACACCGTGCTGATGAGCCCGATGTCGTTCCTGCAGAGCCCGGCGCGGTGGATGCAGCTGATGGCCAGCCATACCAACGTCATGAGCTCGGCACCCAACTTCGCATTCGAGCTCGCGGTGCGACGCACCACCGACCAGGACCTGGAGGGTTACGACCTGGGCAACGTGCTCGGCCTGCTGAGCGGAAGCGAGCGCGTGCATCCAGCGACGTTGCGCCGATTCACCGACAGGTTCAGCAAGTTCGGCTTCCGCGACACCGCGATCCGGCCGTCCTACGGGCTGGCGGAAGCGGTGGTGTACGTGGCCACCCGCCGGCCGGGTGACCCCCCGGAGATCGCCCACTTCGAATCCGAGAAGCTGTCGATTGGACACGCCAAGCGGTGCACGAACGCCTCGGGCACTCCCCTGGTCAGCTACGGCAGGCCGGAGTCGAACACCGTACGGATCGTCGACCCGGAGACCATGCGGGAATGCCCGGCGGGCACCACCGGCGAGATATGGGTGCACGGCGAAAACGTCGCAAAGGGTTACTGGAACAAGCCCGAGGAGACGGAGCGCACGTTCGGTGGAACGCTGGTCGCGCCGTCGCCGGGCACCCCGGAAAAGCCGTGGCTTCGCACCGGAGACCTGGGTTTCATCTCCGAGGGCGAGCTGTTCATCATGGGCCGCGTCAAAGACCTCCTGATCGTCTACGGCCGCAACCACTATCCCGAGGACATCGAGGCGACGATCCAGGAGATCTCCGGAGGCCGCTGCGCCGCGATCTCGATCGCCGAGGACGGAACCGAAGAGCTGGTTACCGTCGTCGAGGTGAAACAGAAGGGCAACTCACCCGAAGAGATCAACGAACGTTTCGCCGCCATCAAGAACGACATCACGTCGGCGATATCGGCCACCCACGGGCTGCGGATCGCCGATCTGGTCCTGGTGGCACCGGGGTCGCTTCCGATCACGACGAGCGGCAAGATTCGCCGCTCGACCTGTGTGGAGCACTACCGCAGCGGCCAGTTCGCCCGGGTCGACGGGTGAGCGGCTGATAAAGTGTTTGCTGGAAAGGCCAGATTGCGGCTGTTTTACGTGGACGTAAGCGCCCGCTTGTACCGAACAACAATAGCTTCGCCGGTCGCGAAGCCAACCTCACACACATCCTCAGAAACAAAGGGAACGACAATTTGCGGTTCCCGACATATGATTAACGCGTCTACGGCGGGAGTGAATCAGTGACTATCAAGCACATGGCCACGTGCGCGGCTGTCTCGGGCGCAGCTGGCCTCGCAGCCTTGTTCCTCAGCAACGGGCTGGCCGCCGCGGACCCGGTGGCGCCTGCACCGCCGCACGAGCCTGGCGTCGTTGCGGCGCACGAGAACCCGCCGCCGGAGGAGCGCCGCGAGGAGCCCGCCAAGAACCCGTGCACGGGGCCGTGGTGCGAGGTCATCAACGCCGCCAAGCAGTTGCCGCCGCCCGACTTCTCCAACGTGGACGTGCCCAAGATCGCCGACGTATCGGTGCCGGTGTCCTTCGGTGTCGGAATGCCCGACGTCGTACCCGATATCGGTATTCCGATCGCGTTCCCGCTGCCGGACTTCCAGATGCCGCCGCCGCCCGCCGTCGGCCTCCCCCAGTTGCAGGCACCCAAGCTGCAGCTGCCGGGACCGCCCAAGATCGGCCTGCCGCAGCTCGGGCCGCCCAAGCTGCCGTTCTGACCCACATCTCGACAACCCACAACCGGTTTGCTCGAAAACCGGTCGTGGTTGAGAATCCTCATGGATCAGAACTGTTCTGGCTACCGTGATCTGTTCGCTACCGATTCGCGCTTATGGCCAGTCACAGGCCATTATGCTGACCGATACGAACACGAATTGTTAGCGGAGCAGCCTTGCGAGAGGCGGAATGCAGTCGAATGCGCATAAGCGTTATTGGCACCGGCTACCTGGGTGCGGTCCACGCCGCATGCATGGCGCATATCGGCCATGAAGTCTGCGCATACGACACCGACGCGTCGAAGATCGCGCTGCTTTCTGACGGTAGCTCACCGTTTTACGAGCCCGGGTTCGAGGAATTGCTCACCTCCGCACTGGGCACTGGCCGGCTGCGCTTCACCCACGATCCCGCGGAGGCGGTTTCCGGGGCGTCCGTGCATTTTGTCTGCGTCGGCACCCCGCAACTGCCCGGCTCCAACGCGGCCGACGTGCAGTACGTCGACAGCGCAGTGCGGACCGTCGTCGCCAACGCCGACTGCCAAGGTTTGATCGTCGGCAAGTCGACGGTGCCCGTCGGTACGGCGCAGCGCCTGGCCGGGGAGGTGGCCGCGACACCGTCACAGCATCTGCTCGAGCTGGCTTGGAACCCGGAGTTCCTCCGTGAAGGCAAGGCGATCGAGGACACGCTTCATCCGGACCGGCTGGTCTTCGGCGTCACCTCTGAGCACGCTGAGAAGGTGCTGCTGCAGGTGTACGGCAGCCTCATCGAACAGGGCACCCCGCACCTGACGACGGATCTGCCCACCGCGGAGATGGTCAAGGTGGCCGCCAACTCCTTCCTCGCCACCAAGATCTCGTTCATCAACGCGATGGCAGAGGTCTGCGAAATGGTCAACGCCGACGTCGTGACGCTGGGCCGGGCGCTCGGGTACGACGAGCGCATCGGCAGGCGCTTTCTCAGCGCGGGCCTGGGCTTCGGCGGCGGCTGCTTACCCAAGGACATCCGCGCGTTCAGCGCGCGGGCCGGTGAACTCGGCGCCTCGGATTCGCTGCGGTTCCTGCACGAGGTCGACAAGATCAACATCCGGCGCCGGGAGAAGGCTGTCTCGGTGGCCAGCGCGCTGCTCGACGGCGATTTTCTCGGGAGGAACATCGCGGTTCTGGGCGCGGCGTTCAAACCGAACAGCGACGACGTGCGGGACTCTCCGGCGTTGAACGTCGCTGCGGCGATGCATCTCAAGGGTGCTTCCGTGCGGGTCCACGACCCGAGGGCGATCGTCAACGCCAGGGCGTTGTTTCCCACCCTGACCTACTGCGAAGGCATCGACGACGCCTGCCGCAACGTCGATCTGATCGTGCTGGCCACCGAATGGGATGAATACTGCAACCTCGATCCCGTGGCGTTGCGGTCGATCGTTCGGGGGGCGCGTCTGCTCGACACCCGCAACGCGATCGACCGCGACTACTGGTCGAGCGTGGGCTGGCACGTGTACGCGCTGGGACGGGGCGAGACCAAGCCTTCCGGCGCGCACGGTGGAGGTTGATTCATGGCCGTAGAGCTGCACAACGTTTCAAAGACATTCGGCGACACGGTGACCGCGCTGAACGACGTCAGCTTCTCCGTTCCGACCGGCACGGTTTGCGCGTTGCTCGGTCACAACGGCGCCGGTAAGACCACGATCGTCAAGATCCTGTCCACCCTGCTGCGGCCCACTTCCGGACAAGCGGTCGTGGCCGGCTACGACGTCGTCCGCCAGCCCGGAAAAGTCCGCGCCAGCATCGGGTTGACGGGGCAGGAGGTCGCGCTCGACGGATCCCTGACGGGCCGCGAGAACCTGGTGCTGTTCGCACGGCTGCGGGGTATGCGCCGCCGCGAGGCACGGATGCGCGCCGACGAACTCCTCGAACAGTTCCAGATGCAGCACGCCGCCGATCGGCGCGTCACGACGTACTCGGGCGGCATGCGTCGTCGCATCGACATCGCCGCCGCACTGGTGGACCCGCCCAAGGTCCTGTTTCTCGACGAGCCCACAACGGGACTGGACCCCCGCAGCCGTCGCGACGTCTGGGCACTGGTTTCCGAGCTTTGCGCCCAACAGATCACGGTCCTCCTCACCACGCAGTACCTCGAAGAAGCCGACGTCCTCAGCGACTCGATCGTCATCCTCGACGGCGGGCAGATCATCGCCACCGGTACCGCCGAGGACCTCAAACGCCGTGTGGGCCTGAGCTATTGCGAGGTGACGCCGGTTCACCCGGCCGACCTGTCCCGCATCGAAGGGGCGCTGGCCGACATCGAGGGTGCAGAAGCCTCGTACGAGTCGAACACGGTCTCGGTGCCGGCCCACGACGGGGTCGCGACCCTGATCGAGGTACTCCGCAGGGTCGATCAACTCGGCATCGAACTGCACGACATCACGTTGCGCAAGCCGTCGCTCGACGAGGTGTTTTTGCACCTCACCCCTGGGACTGTCAGCGTATGACCGCGCTGACCGCTCTGACCGAGCGCGTCGTGCTGAGCACGCTGCGTGACCGCGATCTGCTGTTCGCGATCCTGGCACCGGTGGGCACGTTCCTCGGTTTTGTGGTGGTGCTGCAGAACGTGATCGACACGGGGGGCATGAGCTATCCCCAGTATGTGCTGCCCGCGGTGGTGGTCCAGACGATGCTTCTCGGCGCGATGACGACCGCCGAACGGGCCGCCAAGGACTTGCGGCCCGGTTTCGGTACTCGGCTGCGCACACTTCCGATCACCGCCGCGGTTCCGTTGATTGCCCGCATGCTCTACTGCCTCATCCGGGGGACACTGGCACTCGTCGCCGCCATCGCGTTCGCCTATCTGTTCGGCTTCCGGATGACCGGTGGATTTCTGAACGGAGTGGCCTTCGTCGTCGTCGCCTTGTTGCTTACGCTGGCGCTCTCGCTGGTTGCGGACGCCACCGGATCGCTGGGCTGGAAGATGAACGCCGCCAGCCACTTGCTGCTGGTCCCCCAACTGCTTTTGGTGCTGTTGTCTACTGGGATGGCGCCGGTCGAGGCGTTCCCCGACTGGCTGGAGCCGTTCGTGCGCCACCAGCCCATCTCGGTCGTCACCGATACGCTGCGCGGCTTCACCAGCGGTCACGTCGTGGGCAGCAACCTGATCGCCAGCCTGGCGTGGTGCATAGGCCTTTTCGTGGTGTTCGGGGCGATCGCACTGCGGATGCAAAGGCGTCCACAATGACCGCGGACGTGTCGTCGCGCTCCGGACTTTTCACCGAGAGCTTGTTGTTCGCGGGCTGGTACATCAGACGGTGGCGCAGCGAGCCACTGGTACCGCTCCAAAGTCTGGCTTTCCCAACACTTTTGCTGATCGTCTACCACACGCTGGTATCTGAGTCGATGACCCGGCTCACCGGCACGAACAACCTGAACGGGTTGGTGCCGATGTGCGCCTTGGCCGGTGGGTTGTTGGGCGCGCTCGGGTTGGGGTTCGCGATTCCCGCTGAGCGCGCCATCGGGCTTCTCAGCCGCATGTGGACCTTTCCGATCGGCCGGGCCAGCGCGCTGATCGGCCGGCTGGTCGCCGAAGGCGCGCGAACCCTCATCGCCGCCGCGTTGGTCACGGCGATCGGCGTGGCGATGGGCCTTCGATTCGAAAGCGGCCCGCTGGCGATCATCCCGTACCTGTTCGTGCCGGTGCTCGTGGTCCTCGTCGTCGCGACGGTGGTGATCACCCTGGGGCTGCGGGTGGGACCCGACGGCAACGCGATGATGACGTGGGTGGGCACCGCGTCCATCGGCATGGTATTCGGCAGCTCAGGAATTGCTCCCGTCGAGGTGTTTCCGTCTTGGCTGCACCCGCTGATCCAGTTCCAACCGATGTCGCCCGCGATCGAGACGATGCGCGCGCTCAGCGAGGGCGGGCCCTTGTTCGAACCGCTGATGCTCACATTGGCATGGGTTGCCGGCCTTTCGGCGGTGTTCGTGCCGCTGGCCATACGTAACTACCGGATCGCGGCGGAATCGGCGATCTAATGCCTTGCAGAGTGTGTGCGACGAGATCGAAAGCGAGGACTGGCAACCACGATGCCTAGACAGCTACCTGTAGTTGCGGCAATTCCCAACTACAACATGGGACATCATCTTCGGATGTTGCTGCCGCAGGCCTTGGCTCAAGGTTATGACCGGGTTGTCGTGCTCGACGACGGCTCCACGGACGACAGCGTCGAGGTGGTCAACGGATTCGGCGGTGAGGTGACGTTGGTGAGAAGCCCCCAGAACCAGGGCTGCACCGCAAACCGCAACCAGATCATCGACCACGTCGGCGACGGCGAACTCATCCATTTCATCGACGCCGATATGGATTTGGAGACACCGGAAACCGCTTCGGTCGCCAGGGAAGTCGCCGCCCGCTACGCCGAGCAGGGGGTCGGAGCGATCGGTGGTTTGGTGAGCCGCAAAGACGGCACCCAGGAGCCGTACAACTACGGTCCGGTCTTCTCCCTCAAGGGCCACCTCTCGGCGGTACCCCCACTGCTCGACCGGGTGAGGGAAAAGCCGCGGCTGTCCCACGTGGTGCAGCGATTGGCCGCGCCGGGGACGAAATACTGGCCCAACGTGCTCGAACCGCCGAAACCTGCTCCGGCGTACTGGCTTCACGAGGGCAACATGCTCATCTTCTCCGACGTGTTCAAGGCCATCGGCGGCTATGACCCGTTGCTGCGCAATCACGGCGCGCAAGACCTAGCGATCCGACTGGAAAAGCGTGGCGTCAAACGGCAGTTCGATCCCAGCATCGAAGTCGTTCACCACTACATCGATGTGCGGGGCAGAAAGCGCAAGTGGCAACAGATCAAATCCCTGCGGTACCTACTGCGCAAGCACGGCTTTGTGCGTTGGCTGACCGACGGCTAGCTGACGGGCTTTTCGCGCTGCGGGACACCAGGGGGAAATGTGAAAGTGAAGACGAGCGGTACCCGTGATCTGACACGTCAAGCCAGCGCTGTCCGCGTCGTCGGTTGGCCGCGGTGGTTTGCGAACCCGTACCTGCCCAGACTGCTTGCCGCGCTGCGCGACGAAGGCATCGATGCCAGCGCCTCGTTCACGCTTGCCGTTTGTGCTGCGCGGTTGCGCGCCGGAGATTGGCTGCACCTGCACTGGCCCGGCGAGGCGCACACCCACAAGCATCGTTGGCTCTACAAGCTGCACTCCGCGACGGTGCGCATGCAGTTGCGCGCGCTCAAGCGCCGCGGCGTCCGTATCGCCTGGACCGCCCATAACCTGGTCCCTCACGACGATCCGCACCCCGACTTGGGCCACCGTGCCCGTCGCGACATGCTCGCGCTTGTCGACCACGTGTTCGTGCATTTCGCCAGCGCGCGAACCGATCTGGCCGAAACGTTCGGCTACACCGGCCCGAGCACGGTCATGCCCCACCCCCATTTCATGGACACCTATCCGCCGCCCGCGCCACGCGCCGCGGCCAGGGCGCGCCTTGGGCTGCCCGATGACGGGTTCGTCTGCCTCGCTTTCGGCCGCATCCGCCCCTACAAAGGTGTCGGCTCGATCATCTCCGCGTTCCAAACGATCGCAGGTGAACGTGACCGGCTCGTGATCGCGGGCTTACGCGAGGGCGATGTCGATGCTGAACTCGCACTGGCCGAAGGCGACCCGCGAATCCTGGTGCACGCGCGAAAGATTCCCCACGATGACGTCCCGCTGTACTTCGGGGCGGCCGACGTCGCCGTGACGGCCCACCGGGCGTTCTTCACCTCCGGCACCGCACCGCTCGCGCTGACCATGGGTTGTCCGGTCGTGGGACCTTCGGTGCACCACCTCGCCGAGCTCGCGGGCGGACAGCGCGTGTTTCCCATCCAGGACGGCCCCGACGGCCTGGCGGCAACCCTTGCTCAGGCCCGCGATGCCGCCCCCACCATCGACCACGGCGAGGTGCGCGCCTGGACCGCGGCCTGTCTCGGCGACTGGCGCGACGCGGCGGCACGTATTTCTGCAGTTTTGCGTGCCTGAGGCAAGGCGCCGAAGGTCGTCAACCGCGCTGGACTTGCCTATGGTGGGATCGATGGTCGATTTCCGTCGTCAGCACCCGCGCATCGTCCGAGCCGCCACCCGCTTGGGCCCCCTAGGCGGAGGGTTGCTGGACTGGTATTCGATGGCGCTGCGGCGGTGGGCCTCCGAGCAGGACTGTGTCACCTATTTCGGAGCGACGATGACATGTGATCCCGCTGATTCCGTCCAACGGACGATCTTGTTGTTCGGGGTGTGGGAGCCAGCCATTTCGCAGTTGATCGAGCGCAATGTGCGATCTGGTTCGGTGTTTGTCGACATCGGGGCGAATGTCGGCTACGACTCCCTGCTGGCCGCTTCGCAGGTGGGCACGGACGGAGCGGTGGTAGCGGTGGAGGCGTCCCCGGATATTTTCGCGCGGTTACAACGCAACCTCGCGCACAATCCCGACCTCTCGCGTCATGTGCGCCCAGTCAATGTGGCGGTTTCGGACCGCCCCGGGTCGGTCGATCTCTTCGACTTTGGACCTCAAAATGTCGGTGCCACAACGACACTCGCGTCACGACAGGGTAAGCACGTCGGCACCGTCACCGCTCAGCGTTTGGGTGACATCCTCACCGACGATGAGCTCTCACGGGTGCGGCTGATCAAGATGGATGTCGAAGGGGCTGAGCCGGTCATTCTGAACGATATCCTCGACAACCTCGATGCCTACCCCGCCGACATGGATCTCATCATCGAGGCGAACCCCGACGATGACATGGCGGCATTTGGCCGCGTCTTTGACCGGGCGCGTGCGGCCGGGTTCAGCACCTGGGTCGTCGAGAACGGTTACAGCAATCACTGGTACCTGCGATGGCACGACCGCGGGTTGCGCAGGTTGGATTCGGTGCCGACCGAAAGATGCGATTTGTATCTGACTCGGCAGTGAAGGAAAAGACGTTTGACTAAACGGGCCGGCTTCCGCATGACTGCCGCTACGGCGGCGATGTTTGCGAGAAGCGCAGGTACCGGAGCAAGCACTTGCGACAACCCGCCATAGGACGGCGTGAAGGCGATATCGCAGGTCCCACGTGCGCGTTAGCTTAGCCTAAGGTAAGTTAACCTGGTCCGATGGGGGGCCGCCCTCACCGCCAGCGAAGATCAGTGAGGTTCCTAGTGCGCATCGTCTCGTTCGGCTTCCAGACGTGGGGAGTCAAAACCCTGCAAGCGCTGATCGACTTGAACCACGACGTCGTGCTGGCGGTCACCCACCCTGCCAGCGATGACTCCTACAAAGGGATCTTCTCCGATTCCGTCGAGGAGCTTGCGCACAGCCAGGGCATCCCGGTGCACCTCACCGAGCGAGTCGACAACGACACGATCGATCTGGTCAAGCGGGCGGAGCCCGACGTCATCGTCGTCAACAGCTGGTACACGTGGATGCCACCAGAACTGTATGAACTGCCCCCACACGGCACCCTGAACCTGCACGATTCACTGCTACCGAAGGGCACCGGCTTCTCCCCGGTGATCTGGTCGTTGATCAGCGGTGAATCGCAGATCGGCCTGACGATTCACCGCATGGACGAACACCTCGACACCGGTGACATCTTGGTGCAGCACTCGTTGCCGATCGGGCCGAACGATACGGGCACCGAGTTGGTGGAACGCGGCATCGACCTGATTCCCGGCGCGCTGAAGGAAGCGCTGGCCGCGTTGGAGTCCGGCAATCCGCAGTGGCGACCGCAGGACAAGGCCAAGCGCACCTACTTCCACAAGCGTTCCGAGCGCGACAGTTTGCTCGATTGGAGTTGGCCCGCCGAGGATCTCGAGCGGCTGGTGCGGGCACTGTCGGCACCCTATCCCCCGGCCTATGCCTACTACCGGGGCGAGCGGGTCGAGGTGCTGGAGGCGAAGGTCTCGCAGATCCGTTACGGCGGAACGCCGGGCCGGGTGATCGTGCAGGAAGGCGGGGGCGCGGTGGTGTGCGGGCCGGCCGCGTATCGCGGCGGCAACCGCGGGTTGGTGATCGCCCGCGTCCGTTCTGCCGATGGCGTTGAGCATCGCGCGGCCGAGTTCTTCCGGCGCGGCGGTTACCTGACCCAGCAGCCGTAGCACCCAGGGGATTTCGATGCCACTGTTGATGAACAGGCAGCCTCCTGCGTTCATGATTGCGGCACACCGGCGGATGATCAGCAAGATCCCATTACCGCTGCTGCGCCAGGCATTTCACATCACGATGATTCACCGGCTGGGCAATTTCGATCAGCCGCGCACCTTCAACGAGAAGGTCAACTGGCGCATCCTCTATGACCGGCGGGACCGGATCGTCGCCGCCTGCGACAAACTGCGCATGAAGGAAATGGCGCGCGCGGCGTACCTGGGCGCCGATATGCGGATTCCCCAAACTTACTGGTACGGCACCGATGTGCAGGATGCCCCGGATCTTTCGGACCTTCCGCCGTGGGTGCTCAAGCCCAATCACAGCAGCGGATACGCGTTGTTCGGGCCGGATCCCGAGACCGATATCGCCGGTCTGCTGGAGCAGACCCGCGACTGGTGGAAGCGGACCCCACTGGAGTTGGGTGAGTGGGGCTACGGCGAGGCACGCCCCATGCTGCTGCTCGAAGAGCGCATCCCCACTCCGGACGGCAGCCCGCCGGCCGACTACAAGTTCTTCGTGTTCGACGGCCGGGTGGCACTCATCCAGGTCAACAGCGGCCGATTCGGCCACCAGACCGCCACCTTCCTCGACGCCGACTGGAACCGGCTGCCCGTACGCTGGCGGATCCGCCCGGTCGCCGATGAACCGCGGCCGCCCGAACTGGACACGATGCTGCACATCGCCAGCGTCCTCGGATCAAGCTGGGATTTCATCCGGATCGACCTCTACGCGGTCGAGGGTGCCGTCTGGTTCGGGGAATACACGCCCTACCCCGGGGGCGGGTTACTTCGTTACCGGCCAAGGCAATTCGACGACGAGCAGGGAAAGCACTGGAAGCTGCCGCCGCTGGAGCAGGTGCGGCGCGGCCAGCCCTGACGGCGTCGGCAACCTCAGTAGGTCACACCCGACGGCGACGGCCGCGCCGGTGAGCGCGGCGATCTGCGGGGACGCGCAATCGGGTCCCGGCGCGCCTTGACCGCGCTGCCGATCCGGGCCGTCGGCGCGGTTGTCAGCAAAGGCAGTTCGTCCGTTGGGAAATCGTCATAGTCCTCGGCGGGCGGATCGGCGGACTTCTTCCTGGAGAAGGTCAACTTGCCCGGCCACCAGTTCTTGTCCTTCAACAGGACAGCTATCGCCGGCACGGTGATCGTGCGCACGATGAAGGTATCCAGCAGCAGGCCGATGCCGATGACGAAACCGATCTGGGCCACACCGGCGATGCTGCTGAACGTCAGGCCGAACATCGACGCGGCGAAGATGAGGCCGGCCGACGTGATGACGCCGCCGGTGGCGCCGACGGTCTTGATGACACCGGATCGGATTCCGTGTCGTGCCTCGTCGCGGATCCGGGAGATCAGCAACAGGTTGTAGTCGGCGCCGACGGCGACCAGCACCAGGAACGCCAAACCCGCGACGCTCCAGGCGAGTTGCTGACCGAGGATGAACTGGAAGAAGACCACCCCGATGCCAAGCGCCGACAGATACGACAGGATGACCGACCCCACCAGGTAGATCGGCGCGACGATGGACCGCAACAGCATCACCAAGACGACGAAGACGATGATCAGGGTGAACAGGATGATGAACCGTAAATCGCCGTTGTAGTAGTTGCGCATATCGTTCTGCACCGCGGAGAAGCCCACCATTGAGATCTCGGCGTCCTCGAGCATCGTGTTGGGCCGCGCGCTTTCGGCGGTCTCGATGATGGACTTCACCTGGTCCATCGATTCGGTGCCGAACGGGTTGAGCGCCGTCTGCACCAGGTACCGCGCCGTGTGGCCGTCCGGGGAGATGAAGACGTCGGCTGCCTTCTTGAACTCCTCCTGCGTGAGGATCTCCGGCGGGATGTAGAAGCCCGACATCGGCGGGTCGGCAGCGCCCTGCTTCATCGCCATCAGAAACGCCGACGCCTGGTCGAGTCCGCCGCCCAGGTTTCTGGTCTGGTCGACGAGCAGTTGTACGCCCTCGGCGAGCTGTCGACTGGAATCGGCCAGCAGGTTCGCGCCTTGTTCGGCCTGCTTGAGTTGCTCGCGAATCGAGTTCGGCTCGTCCAGGCCCGCCGCACGAGCCGCGTTGACCGCGGTCTGCATGGTGGTGCCCAGATCCCGCACGGTCTCGTCGAGCGTCTGGGTTGCCTCTGTCTCCTTGAGCACGCGACCGAGGTTGGCCACCTTCTCCGCCGTGCCGTCGTTCTGGAAGGTGGTGACGCGCTGCAGATATGTCCGCGACTCGACGCATGCGGGATCGACGTTGCACACCGGGCTGGTGTTGAGGGCGTTGACGATCGGCGCCGCCCAGCTGTACATCTCGGAGATCTCCATGAGGCTGTCGCCCATCGCATCGCCGAGCGAGTTCATGTTCGCCACCAGCGTCGCGGTCTTGTCGATTTCTTCCAGCGTCGTTTCGCCGCCGTACTTCGCCTGCATATCGATGAGTGCGTTGGTCAGCGGCCGCACGGTGATCAGCCCGTTGAGCACGGCATCGCGGAGCTGATCGAGGGTGTCGGCGAGCTTGTCGGCGCCTCCACTGAGCAGGTCGAGGTTGGCGTCGTTGTCGGAGATGAGTTCCGAGGCGTCGCCGAGCTTCGTGCCGACCTCGCCGGCCTGGTAGGTGGCCTTGGCCTGCTCGAGCACTTCCCCGGTGGGCCGGGTGATGCCCCGCACGACGGCGATGTCGGGCAGGTCGGCGACGCGGTCGGCCATTTCCTCCATATCGGCGAGCGCCTTGGGGCTACGCAGGTCGCGCGGGGACTGGATGAGGATGAACTGCTGAACGGTGCCGCTGACGTCGAAGTGCTCGTCCATGGCGTCGTAGGCCAGGTTGCTCTGGGCGTCGGCAGGCAGGTTCTTGCGCTCGTCGTAGTTGTACTCGATGAACGCGACCGCACTGGCCAGCCCGATCAAAATGACCAGGCTGACGGCCAGGTGTGCGACGGGTCGGCGCACGATGTGCACACCCGAGCGCCGCCACAGCCGCCCGGTCAGGTCTTTACGCGGATTGACCAAACCGCGCCGCCCGGCCAGCACCACCATGGCGGGCAGCAGCGTCATCGCGGCCAGGAAACCGATTCCGACCGTGATCGACAGGGCTGCGCCGACCGTGGAGAACACGCCGAGCTTGGTGAAGCTCAACCCGTAGAACGCCAGCGCTGTCGTGGCCGCCGAGCCTGCGATCACCTTCCCGATGGATTCCATCGCGGCGATCACCGCGTCATCGGAGTTGAGCCCTTGCCGTAGGCACTCGTGATAGCGGGTGAAGTAGAACACCGCGTAGTCGACGCCCGCGCCCATGATCATGGCCGTCATGAACATGAACGTCTGCGGGCCCAGACCCAATAGGTCTGCATCGCCGAGGCCGGCCACCGTCTGCTGGGACACCACCAGCGCGACGCCGATCATCAGCAGCGGCAACAGCATCGCGACGATGTTGCGGTAGACCACGATCAAGATCGTGAAGACGATCAGCAGGGTGGCGATTTCGATGACGTGCTGATCGCGCACACCGACCCTGTTGAGGTCGGCCACCGTCGCCGCCGGGCCGATGACGTTCGCCTTCAGGCCGCTGTCCGCGGTGGTTTCCTCGACGATCTCTACGACGTTCTTGTAGGCGCGCTGCCCCGGGCCGGTGCCCATCGTGCCTTCCATGCTGATGGGCAGCTGCCAGGCTTTGCCGCTCTCGCTCGTCATCACCTCCCGCAGTTCGGGGATGGTGACGAAGTCCTGCGTCGAAGACACGCTCTCCGGCGCGGCGTTCAGCCGCTCCACCAAGGTGCGGTAAACCGTTTCGTCTTCAGGTTTGAGCCCGTTGTCGTTGGTCAAGATGATGACGCCGACGTTGCCGGAGCTGCCGGAGCCGCTATCGCCACCTTCGTTGAAGGCCTCGCTCATCTCGCGGCTGGAGATCAGCACCGAGGAGTCATCCGGAAGGAGTCCCGGCGGCTTGCGTTCTGCCACCTCTGTCAGCGGAGGCAGGGTCAAAAAGAGTGTGAGGGCAAGTAGAAGCCACGCAACGATCATTAAGATCGGGTGACGAACCACCAGACGACCCAGCGCTGGAAAGCCCGCGCCCTCGAACGCACCGGTGGACATGGCGCGCCTCAACACCCCAAATACGGTACACCGGTACCGCCGGTTATGAGGAATCACCGAGTTTGCTCGGCCCCGACCGCATGAACGCCGGAATCCGGTGTACGCATTGGCGTTACCCGCCTTGGCCGTCGTGCGTGTTAGGTAACTGTGTTGTAATCGGGGCGTGCCCGCCCACGAGCTTTCCTTGACCGAGCCGCCGTCACCGGCCGATCGACCGCGCGACGCCGCTTTCATGTTTGCCATATCTTCCAGCGAAAGCTTTTGACCTCGATGAACATCATTTGGAGCCGTCCGTGAAATTTGCTGTGGGCGTACATGGCACCCGCGGCGATATCGAGCCGTGCGCGGCCGTCAGCCGGGAGCTTCTGCGCCGCGGGCACGACGTCCGCCTGGCGGTCCCGCCCAACCTCGTCGGTTTCGTCGAATCGGCTGGTCTGCCGGCGGCGGCGCCGTACGGGGTGGACTCCCAGAAACAGATGGACGCCGACATCTTCCGCAAGTACTGGAAGATCCAGAACCCGGTCACCGCGCTGCGCGAACTGCGCGAATACATCACGCAGGGTTGGGCCGAGATGAACCAGACCCTGGTGTCGCTGGCCGAAGGCGCCGACTTGATCCTGACCGGCACGACCTACCAGGAGGTCGCGGCCAACGTCGCCGAGTACTACGACGTGCCGTTGGCGGCGCTGCACTACTTCCCCGCACGCGCCAACGGTCAAGTGCTACCCGTCCCGCTGCCGTCGAAGGTCGTCCGGTCGGGGTGGGCGGCGGCCGAGTGGGTGCACTGGCGCGCGTTGAAGAACGCGGAGGACGCGCAACGACGCGAACTCGGCCTGCCCAAGGCGCGAGCGCGCGCGGTCCGTCGCATCGTGGAGGGCGGGGCGCTGGAAATCCAGGCCTACGACGAACTGTTCTTCCCGGGTCTGGCCGAAGAGTGGGGCGGTCAGCGGCCGTTCGTCGGCGCGATGACGATGGAGCTGGGCACCGAAACCGACGACGACGTCTTCTCCTGGATCGCCGCCGGCACACCGCCGATCTACTTCGGGTTCGGCAGCATGCCGGTGCAATCCCCCACCGCCGCGCTCGCCACGATCACCGAAGTGTGCGCCGACCTGGGTGAGCGGGCGCTGATCTGTTCGGGTTCCTGGGACCTCGACGGCCACCAGCCCGCAGAACACGTCAAGATCGTCCGTGCCGTCAACCACGCGGACGTGTTTCCGCTCTGCCGGGTCATCGTGCACCACGGTGGTGCGGGCACCACCGCCGCAAGCATCCGTGCCGGCGTGCCGACCCTGGTGCTGTGGGTGGGCGCCGACCAGCCCGTCTGGGCTAAACAAGTCGAACGCTTGAAAGTTGGTACCTACCAGCGGTTCTCGAAGATGACCACCGCGTCACTGAGATCCGCTTTGCGGACCGTGCTCGCACCGGAGTACGTCGCGCAGGCGCGTGACGTCGCCACCGAGCTCACCAAGCCCGCGGTGAGCGTCGCCACCGCGGCGGACCTGCTCGAGGCGGCCGCCCGCGACGGCCGCGCTACTCGATGAACGCCGTCAACTCGAAGTCGGCGAGCGTCTCGGAGATCTTCGCGAGCAGGGCCTGCCTTGAGTTGTCCCAATTCGGGTGATACGCGCGGAAACTGAGGAAGAGCTTCCCGGAGACCCTGCCTGAGGCCACATAAAGCTCACCCGACGCGACCTCCGGGCTGTTGACCGTCAGGTTCTGTTCGACCATCCGCATCCCGTAGTAATCCGCCTCGCTGCCGTCGACGTAGGCGACCGCCGGGTCCATCTCGCCGAAGTTCGAACACCCGACGGTCAGATCCGCGTTCATGGCCGCCAGCGGAAGCTTTCTCAGCACCAGCGTGGGTATGAACGGGGTCAGCGGAAAGGCCCGCTCTTGCTCCTTGAATTTCCCGAGGCCGGCGTTGATGGTCTCCCGGAAATCGTTGCGGATCTTGCGAAGGTCCGACGTCACCGGCCGAGGATCCACCGTGAAGTCGATGCCCTTCAACGCATTACCGCGCACATCGTTTTCGGTGCGGTCGTTGACCGGATAGGACAACCTGACCATCCCGTCGCTGTCCAACCGCCCGTACTTCTCGGCCAGCTTCGCCGCGAACCCGGCCATCAGCGCGTTGCTTGTGCCTCCGAGACTTTCCGCGCGGGAATCCCAGTGAGCCCCATCGATGTAGACGGTGGCCCCCGGCACCACCGCGGGCCGGTTGTCTTTGCGGTGCGCCTTGGGCACCGACGACTGTCCGCCCGACCCTCCTCGGGTGGGCGGGTTCTGGCGGGCCACCGTCACGGTCGCGCGCAGGGCACGCCCGATCTCGGGCAGTCCCCGAAAGGTGACCCGCGCATCTTCGGCCAGTGCTTGGCGTTTCAGACGCGCGCCGGGAGGCGGAAGCCCCAGATTGCGCCGCACCCCGTTGATCGCGTCGGTGAGCGCAATGCAGGTGCCGACGCCGTCGACGACGGTGTGGGACGCCACCAAAGTCACGGCGGTTCCGTAACCCTCGATGGGAAGGACACCGAGGTGCCAGCAGGGGCCGAACTCCGGATCGATGGGGATTCGGGCGCGCTCGTCGAACCAGTCGGTCACAGCCGCGCGGGTGCTGACCGGTGGGTCGACGTCGATTCCCGGCAGGTCATGACACGAGACCCAGCGATGCCGGCCGAAGGGCAGTGGAGAGCGTTCGATACGGCGGCCCAGCAACCCATGCGCCAGGTTGTCGTGCACCCTGGCCAACCCGTCGTGGTCGATGTCGCGCTGATAGACCCATGTGCACTGGATGCCGTGGACATGACCGCTGGCTCGGACCCACAGGTGCGAGGCCTGGTCCATGTAGGCAAGCGTGTTGTCATTTGCCCGAGGTCCGGATCGCGAATCGGATTCGGCCACGTCACCTCTTTCTACCGGGTCTTACGTGTTTTCCGAACATTGAGGCTATCAATGGCCGATTCGACGTGCGCACAGCCGAAGCGATCTGTCTTTCCATCCTTCCTGCCACCGCACTTTCACGGGTTTTCCCATGTTGCTGACAGCAGATAGCACAGCATGAATACTTGCCCGTGTGATTGAGGAGATCTATCGGCCCATGGTGTCCAAAGTCGTGGGCTTTTCGCACCGCCACCTCGGGAAACTCGTTGGTAAGTATGGCTACAGCCTGATGACGCGCAGGCTGGGCGACGACGAGGTGCTGTTCCTCAACTGGGGTTATGAGGAGGACCCGCCGATGGATCTGCCGCTCTCGGCCGCCGATGAGCCAGATCGCGTCTGCATTCAGCTTTATCACCGCGTGGCCATTCAGGTCGACCTGAAGGGTAAACGGGTGTTGGAGGTCAGTTGCGGCCACGGCGGCGCCGCCTCCTACATCATGCGGACGTTCAGCCCCGCCTCCTACACGGGGCTGGACCTCAACCCGTCGGGTATCGCGTTTTGCCAACGGCGACACAACATTCCCAACCTGACATTTGTCCAGGGCGACGCGGAGAACCTGCCGTTTCCCGACCAGAACTTCGACGCGGTGGTCAATGTCGAAGCCGCTCACCTGTATCCGGACTTCCGCCGCTTCCTCTCCGAGGTGACGCGGGTGCTCAGCCCCGGCGGACATTTCTTGTATGCCGATCTTCGTGGCCGAAACGGTATCGAGGAATGGGAAGCGGCCCTTGACGATTCCGCACTGCAGGTGGTGTCGCAAGAGGAGATCAACGCCCAGGTCCTGCGGGGGCTGGAGCTGAACTCACCTCGCTACCAGGAGCTGGTCAATCGGCATGCGCCGAGGCCGCTGCGCAGGTTCGGCCGCGATGTCGCTGTCACCAAGGGCTCGCCGCTGTACGAGCAGGTCGAGAGGGGCGACCTGTCCTACCGGCTGTATTGCCTGGTCAAGAACTAGAAGATCTCGCCGGTCAGCCCGAAATCGGCCAGCGTGCGGGCAGCCAACTCGCGCAGCCACTGCTTGGAGTTCTCTGCGCCGGCCTGGTAGCCGACGATGTCGATGGAAATCCTGCCGCTGATACGTCCGACCACCAGCACCAGCTGGCCACCGGCGCGTTCGAGGTCAGCGCGATACACGTTCTGGTCCACCCCGCGACACAACATGTACTCGGCCTGGGTGCCGTCGGGACAGGCCGCCGCCGGGGGAAAGTCGCCCATGTTCGAACACGAAACCGGAAGGTCGGCACCGGATCCCAAGAACTGCTGAACCACCCGCTTGAGCGCGGAGCGCGGCACGTACGGCACCAGCGGTAGGAGCTGCATCACTGGGTCGGGCTCTTCGCGTGCCTTCTGCAGTGCCTGCCGCACGGCGCTGCGCGCATCGGTCAGATCCGTAATCACCGTGGTCGGGTCGATATCGGCAGAGCCGAAGATCATCGCGTTCGCGCGGGTGTCGTCCGGGAGGTTACGCGCGTTGAGTGCCATCACCAGCGTCACGGCGCCGTCAGCGCGTTTGCGCCCCATGTGTTCACCCAGTTTCGCCGCGAAACCGGCCACCAGGGAATGGCTCGTTCCGTTGAGCGAAGCGGCACGGGCATCCCACTGCGTCAGGTCGACCAGAACCGAGACCGCCGGCACCACAACGCGGGTATCAGCGCCGGTTCGGCGGGTCGCCGGCGCAGCGGACGTGGTCGGGGCCACTACCTCGTTTCGGCTCTGAAGCCCTAGCTTCGCGGCCACGCCGACGGTGCGGACCGCCTCGGGTAGGTGCTTGAAGGTTCCCCGAAGTTCTGCCAGCCCACCGCGAAAGCGGCTGCCCGACTGAGCATGTGGGTGACCGAAGTCCCGCCTGGTTTCGGAGACCGCCTCGGTGACCGACTGCAGGCCGCCCACACCGTCAGCGAGGTAATGCGAGCCCACCAAGCTGACCGCGGTGGACCCGTCGGTCATCGGCAGCACACCCATGTGCCAACCGGGTCCGTGCTCGGGATCGACCGGTATCTGTGCTCGTTCGTCGAACCAGTCGCTGACCTCTGAGCGGGGCCGCGGTTCGGCGATGACGAGATCGGTGGCCGGCCCCAACGCAGACACCCAGCGGTGCCGACCGAACGGCAGCGGTGAGCGTTCGATCAACCGACCGTAGCAGCCGTAGCCGAAGTTGCGGTGGAACCGCCGCAGTCCGTCCATGTCGACGGGATGTTCATAGATCCACAGCACCTGCATGAGTTGGCCGCGCCCGGTTGCACGCAACAGCTGGAAGCCGGCCTGATCCATGAATGTGAGCTGATTGTCTTGTGCCGTCGTGGGTTTCCCTGTTCGGCGGCTCAACCGCCGTAACGCTGGACGAGCTTGGATAGCCATGCCTTCCTGCTACTCGATTACACCGGCGAGCTCGAACTCGGCCAGCACCTTGGCGGCCAGCTCGCGCAAGCGGGACTTGGAGTTCTCTGCACCGGCCTGATATCCGACGACGGTGATCGACACCTTGCCACCTATTCGTCCGGCGAGCACCGTCAGCAGCCCGCCACGGTGCTCGAGGTATCCGCGCGACACCTGCCGGTCCACGCCACGCAACATGACGTACTCGGCTTCGGTTCCGTCGGCGCGCGCCACAACGGAGTCGACATCGCCGAGGATGGAACAGGATACGGGCATATCGGCGAAGTTGAACACCACGTCTGAGCCGCGCTTGACCGCGCGCTTAGGGATGAACGGGGTCAGCGGTAGCAGCTCGAGGTTCTCATCTGGCTCCTCGCGCAACATCGTCAGCGCGTGTTTGATCTCGCGTCGGGCAGCGCTCAAGTCGGTGGTCACCGAGGTTGGATCGATGACGGCGGTGGCGATCGACGCGGCGTTGGCCCGCGTATCGTCGGCGATCCGGTCGCTGATCGGGATGTGCAGGGTGACGGCGCCGTCGGCGCGACGGCGTTCGAGTCGTTCGGCCAGCTTCGCGGCGAACGCGGCGACCAACGAGTGGCTCGACCCGTTGAGGGCCTCGGCCCGCGCATCCCATTCGTCGAGGTCGATGTAGATCGAGATCGCCGGCACGACAACATTTTCGGTCATGCTGCCTGCGGCCGCCGCGGTCCGAGATCCGGTCGACTTGGTGATCTCGTGGCGTCGGCGCACAGCCTGCTTGCCCACCCGCACCAGGGTGCGCGCCACCTCGGGTAGGCCACGCACCGTCTCTTTGAGGTCGGTGGCCGCTGCCCGTAGCGGCGGGCGCGACCGTGGCGGCGGGTAGCCGAAGTCGCGGCGGTTACCGACGATCCCGTCGACGATCGTGAGCAGCCCGCCCAGGCCGTCGGCCAGGCAGTGCGAGCCCACCAGGGAGACCGCGGTCGACCCGTCGGTCATCGGTAGCACCCCGAGATGCCAGCTGGGTCCGGTTTCCGGATCGATCGGCAATTGTGCGCGTTCGTCGATCCAGTCGCTGAGTTCTTCTCGGGGGCGAGGTGTTTCGACGATGTCGAGGCGTGATTTGGGACCCGGCGCGGAAACCCACCGGTGCCTGCCGAACGGCAGCGGCGAGCGTTCGATCGCCCGACCGTACAGACCGTAACCGACGTTGTCGTGAAACCGTCGCAGCCCGTCATAGTCCACCGGGTGCTCGTAGACCCATACGCACTGCATGACCAGTTCCTGGCCGGTGGCCCGCTGCCCGAGGAACAACAGCTGATCGGTGAACGTGAGCTGGTTGTCCAGCCGTGTTTGTGCCGCCGCAGTCATCGAAGACATTCGTCGAACTGCGCGGTTCAGAAGGACTTCTGGATGACACCAACAAGGTCGGATGCCGCCGCCAGTTCACCGCGACCATCGGCGACGCGTAAGAAGACTGCCTTCATCGCGTCGACGTAGCGGGTGACCGACTCGCGCGCGATCGGATTGTTGGGGAAGGCCAGCGTCACCGAAGTGCCGTTGCCGAACCGGTTGATCCACATGCCGACCTGATGGGCCGCGCCCATTTCGCTGTAGATCTTGCCGTTCAAGCCGTTCCACTCGGCGACCACGGCAGGAGACAGCGGCGCAATGGTGGCGTCGAGGTAGGAGATCATCGGCACGCCCGGCTTCGGCTGCGTCAAGCCGCGCTCGCCCGCCGCCAGTTCGAGCACCCGGTCAAACGGCACATGCGCCAGGACCAGACCCGAATCGAAGGACGCCTGCGCGGCCCTTGCGGTTTCGGTGAATGACGTCGGTGTGACGGGCACGGTGATGGGCACCGTACCGGTGAACCAACCCGTCGTCATCACCTCGGCTTGTGTGCTTCGCGTGCTGGTCGGCGTGATGACGTAGTAGGTGTCGGCACCGGTGAGCTGATGTTCGGCCATCGCGGCTGCGGCGAACACTCCGCCGATGAACCGGGCACCGGCCTTGATGCACGCCGATTCAAAGCGGTCCGACTGCTTTTCGTCCATCAACGAAACCGTCAGCAGATCGCCTTCACAGGCCACCGCCGGATCACCGAGCGGAAGCGGAAACTGCGGAAGGGTTCCGTTGTTGCCCCTTGCGAACTTGATCCACTCGTTCACCTGCGGCGAGTCCAAGGTCAGCGAGGAGGTGAACTCTCGCTGCCGGATGCAGTAATCCTCATAGCTGCCGGCTTCCGGCAGCGGAATCGGTGCTCCGCCGCCGACCAGCGCGTTGTACATCATGTGGATCTCCACGAACGCCAAGCCCATGAACATGGCATCGACATGCAGATGATCCACGCTCATCCAGAACGTGAAGTGGTCATCGCGCTGAATGACGCCGAACCGGAAGCAATCCCAGTTCAACGGGGACGGCGTGGCCAGGATGTGTTCGCGCCATTGCGCCGACGACTTCTGGCCGCGCTCGGACGCGACGAACTTGATGTCCTTCGGGTTGCGCAGCGTGCGCCGCACAATGCGGTCATCGTCGGTGAACTCAAACCAGCTGCGGTACGTGTCGTGGCGCCGAAGGTAGGCGTTGAGCACGTGCGTCATCGCCCGGACATCACAGCGTCCGGCGATGTTCCAGGCCGGGATCGTCAGCCGCGCCATCTCGGTGCCGCGGGCGGCGTGCGCACGGTAGCTCCGAAGATGTTGGGCCTGCTGATAACTGGCCGGCACATCGGCGACGGGTGCCTCGCTGACCTTCGCAAGCGTGGCCGGTGACGGATCCCAGGTGATGAGTTGGCCCGGAGCGTCCACCCACTCGTGGATTGCTTCTAGCGCGAACAATTCTTCCGCCTCCTACTTCGGTGCCGTCGTCATGTCGACGCCGCGACCGTGTCGTCCGCCGCGAGTGTTTCGCAAAGACTATCGGCCAGTGCGCGAACCGTGTTGACCCCCATTGCCGTGATGCGGATTCCCGTTTCCGCCTCGAGCCGAGTGCGCAGCTCGAGGTTGCCCAGCGAGTCGAGCCCGTATTCGGACAGCGGGCGGTCCGGATCGATCGCGCGCCGCAGGATCAGGCCAACCTGCTCTGAGATCAGCCGCCTCAGATGAGTTGGCCACTCGTCGCGTGGAAGCGCGGCCAGCTCTGCCCGGAGTTTCCTTCCCTCGCTGGAGCTTTGACCTGCCGACTTGAACGCCGACGCGAACGGGCTGCGCTGCGCGAAGGCAGTCAGCCAGGGCGTCCCGAGGATCGGGGCGTAACCGGTGTACACCCGGTCATACCGCAACAGGGACTCGAAAGCGTAGGCGCCCTCGTCGGGAAGGATCGCCGCATCGTTTTCGGCCATCGCGGTACCACGACCGATCTCGCCCCAGGCACCCCATGCGATGGCGCTGGCAGGCAGACCCTGTGCCCGGCGCCAACGCGTGAACGCATCCAGCCAGCTGTTGGCGGCGGCGTAGGCCCCCTGACCCGGCGACCCCACCAGCGCGGCTGCCGACGAGAACGAGCAGAACCAGTCCAGCGGCTGACCCTCCGTAGCGCGATGCAGGTTCCACGCGCCGTATGCCTTTGGCGCCCAGTCGCGTTCGACGAGATCGTCGGTGATGTTCGGGAGGGTGGCATCCTCGACGACCGCGGCCGCGTGCAGCACGCCCCGCACCGGCAGCCCGGTCGCCGTCGCCGCGGCCACCAACCGGTCGGCCGTTCCCTCCGCGGCGATGTCGCCACACTCGACGACGATGTCGGCGCCCGTGGACCGGATGAGGTCGACGATCTCCTGCGCTTTGGTGCTCGGCTGGCTACGCGAGGTGAGAACGATGCGTCCGCAACCCTTTTCAGCCATCTTCTCGGCGAGGAACAGGCCCAGACCACCGAGGCCGCCGGTGACGATATACGCACCGTCGGAACGGAAGGTCGGAGCCTCTTCCGGCGGCACCATCACCTCGGTGGTTCCGGTGCGTGCGACGTCGAGCACCAACTTCCCGGTGTGCTGGGCGCCACCGATCTTGCGGATCGCACTCGCGGCGTCGGCGAGCGGATAGCGCGTGATGTCCGGCAGCGGCAGTGAACCGTCGGCGGTCAGCTGGTAGACCTTCTCCAGCAAGCCGCGAACCTTGTCCGGATGGGTCACGGTCATCAACGCGAGGTCGATGGCGTAGAACGACAGGTTGCGGCGGAACGGGAACAGACCCACCCGCGTATCGCCGTAGATGTCGCGCTTGCCGATCTCGAGGAACCGCCCGCCGAAGGCGAGCAGCTCCAATCCCGCGCGCTGCGCGGCACCGGTCACCGAGTTCAACACGATGTCCACGCCGTAACCGTCGGTGTCGCGACGTATCTGGTCGGCGAATTCGGTGCTGCGCGAGTCGTAGACATGCTCGATGCCCCAGTCGCGCAGCAGCTGTCGTCGCGCCTCGCTGCCTGCCGTGGCGTAGATCTCCGCGCCGGCTGCGCGTGCGACCGCGATCGCCGCTTGGCCGACACCACCGGTCGCGGAATGGATCAACACCTTGTCGGTCGAGGAGATCCTGGCCAGTTCCTGCAGACCGAGCCACACGGTGCCGTATGCGAGGCCCACCGCGGCCGCCTGGTGCTCTTCCAGCCCGGCGGGCAACGGCGTCGCGAGGTTGGCCTCACAGATCACGTAGTTGCCCCAGCAGCCGTTGGCCGACACCCCACCGACGCGGTCTCCCACACGGTGAGTCGTCACGCCCGGGCCCACGGCGGTGACCACACCGCCGAATTCCGAACCCAATTCCGGCAGCCGGCCGTCGAAGCTCGGGCACCGCCCGAACGCGACAAGCACGTCGACGAAGTTGATGCTGGATGCGCTGACCGCGACCTCGATCTGGCCCGGACCCGGCGCAACACGTTCGAACGAAACCATTTCCAGCGACTCCAGGTCGCCCGGCGTGCGGACCTGCAGCCGCATGCCGTCGTGTTCGTTGTCCCCGGTGGCGGTATACCGCTCGTCGGCGCGCAGCGGCGCCGGGCACAACCGTGCGGTGTACCAGCGCCCGTCGCGCCATGCCGTCTCGTCCTCGTCGGAGCCGGCCAGCAACTGGCGAGCCAACTGCTCGGCGCCAGTTGTCTCGTCGACGTCGATCTGGCTGGCGCGCAGCCGCGGATGCTCCATCCCGATCGCGCGCACGAAACCACGCAGACCGGCATGTTCGAGGTTCGGAACGTCGTCGGCCACAACGGATTGCGTATTGCGGGTGATGACGTAGAGCCGCGGGGGCTCGCCCGGTGCTTCGGGCAGTTCGCGGATCATCCGCACCAGGTGGCGGACATGCTCGCCACCACGCACGGCCGCCTCGGCGACGCCGCCGCCATCGGCGAGATCGGGGACCACTACCACGCCGGTCAGCACCTGCTCACTGACATAGGACGTCAGCAACTCTGCGTTGGTCTGGTGGTCACCATGCGATGGCCAGGTCATCGTGGTGCACTCAGCTCCCGCTGTCTTCAGTGCATCGCCGAGTGCGGCGGTGAGGATGTCCCCGTTGAGGTTGGTGTCGATCAACAGCCACGATCCGGCGTCGACGGAGTCGGCTTCGGGCGGCTCGTGCTGGTCCCACTCGATGCTCAGCAGCCGCTCGTTGAGCACGCGGTCCGCCTGAGCCTTCTGCGAGGCGCCCGAGCCGAGCCGTAAACCTTCCAGGCTCAAAAGGATTGCTCCGCGCTCGTCGAGGATGTCGAGGTTCGCTTCGATACCTTCGGCGTCCGCCTTGACGATCCGGCTGTAGCAGTACTGCGCGTTTCGGGCCGAGCCGTTGGCGCGCAACCGGCGCACGCCCAGCGGCAGCAGCATGCCACCGGAGGCGGCGTTCTGGGCGACCGGATGCGCGACGACCGACTGGAAACAGGCGTCGAGCAGCGCGGGGTGCACCCCGTAGGCGCCTTGGTGTGCCCGCAGCGGTCCGGGCAGCGCGACGGCGGCCAGCACGGTGGGCTCGGCACCGTCGGCGGTGTAGGCCGTGGCCAAACCGGAGAAGGCGGCCCCGTGATGGATTCCCAACGCGCCGAAGGCTGCCCGCAGATCAGCGCCGTCGACCCCGTCGGCGTGCGCCGTCAGCAGTGCGTCGATGTCGTGAGTAGCGGATTCACCCGTCGCCACCTCGGCGTGCAGCACCGCATGTGCGCGTCGCGTACGTTCGCCGGCCTCATAGGTTTCCACCGCGAAGTCGAGGATCCCGGACGCGAGCGCGGATGCGGACGCCGAGATCGGCGTCGACTCGTCGAGCATCAACATCTGCTCGAAGACGATGTCGCGAACCTCGGCAGTTTCCCCAAGCGCGGTGCGCGCGGCGGCCAGCGCCATCTCGCAGTAGGCCGCACCCGGTAGCACCGCCACCTCGTGGACCTGGTGGTCGCCGAGCCACGGTTGAGCCTCCGTACCCACCTCGCCCTGCCATACGTGGCGCTCGGGCTCTTCGGGCAGCACGACGTGCGAACCCAACAGCGGGTGCACAGAAACCGAGCAGCCCCCGCGCGCGGCCACGTCCTGACCGTCGCGGTCGAGCAGCAACGACTCATGCGTCCAGGTCGGCAGCGGTGCGTCGACCAGTCGCCCGGTCGGGTACAGCACGGAGAAATCGACTGCGGCACCGGCATTGTGGACGTCGGCGACCAGCTGTCGCAATCCAAACGGCAACTGCTGTTCGCGGCGCATCGCCGCCAGCACAGTCAGCGGAACGTCGAGGCCGCGCGCGGTTTGGTCGACGGCGTGGGTCAGCAGCGGATGCGGGGACAGCTCGCCGAATACCCGGAAGCCGTCCTCGAGCGCCGCCTGCACCGCCGCGGCGAACCGCACGGTGTGGCGCAGGTTGTCCACCCAGTAGTAAGCGTCCCACTCCGGCTCGTCGCGCGGGTCGTACAGCGTCGCGGAGTAGTACGGGATCTCGGGCTGCATCGGGTTGAGGTCGGCAAGCGCCTCTTCGAGCTCGTCGAGGATCGGATCGACCTGCGGCGAGTGAGACGCGACGTCCACGGCCACCTCGCGCGCCATCACGTCGCGCTGCTCCCAGCCGGCCACCAGGTCGCGCACCGACTGTGTGGCGCCACCGATGACGGTCGACTGCGGTGAGGCGACCACCGCGAGCGAAACATCGGTGATGCCACGCGCAGCCAGCTCGGACAGAACCTGGGAGGCAGGCAATTCCACCGACGCCATCGCGCCGGAGCCGGCGATACGCGACATCAGCGTCGACCGTCGGCAGATGACCTTGACCCCGTCCTGCATCGTCAGCGCACCCGCCACGACCGCGGCGGCGACCTCACCCATGGAGTGTCCGATCACCGCGCCGGGGACGACGCCGTACGACTTCATCGTCGCGGCCAGGGCCACCTGGACCGCGAAAACAGTCGGCTGCACCCGGTTGATGCCGGTGACGGTTTCCGGTGCCGACATCGCTTCTGTGACGGAGAAATCCGACTCTTGGCGGATCAAGTCCTCCAGTTCGGCGACGGTCGAGGCGAACACCGGCTCGCGGGAGAGAAGCTCGGCGCCCATGCCGGCCCACTGCGAGCCCTGCCCGGAGAACACCCACACCGGTCCGCGGTCGTCCTGGCCGACGGCAGCCTCGTAGGGGCTCTCGCCGTCGGCCACCTCCCGCAGCGCCGCGATCAGTTCCTCGCGACCGCCGGCGATGACCGAGGTACGCACCGAGCGGTGACCACGCCGACGGGACAGCGTGTAACCGAGGTCGATCAGGTCGACGGCCGGCCCCCGCCCGTTGCCGTCGCCGCTCTTGGCCAGCCAGTCGGCCAGATTGCCTGACGTGCGGCGCAGTTCGTGCGCCGACGTCGACGACAAGGCGAACAGCAGCGGTCCGGTGCCGGCATCCGGTTTCTGCGGCGCCACCGGCTCCGGCGGCTGCTCGACGATCGCGTGCGCGTTCGTCCCCGACAACCCGTACGCCGAGACCGCCGCGCGCCGCGGCTGCTGGCCGTTGGTCGGAAACGCCGTCGTCGACTGGGGTACGAAAAGATGTGTCTCGATCTCGGTCAACTCGTCAGGCAGACGGTTGAAGTGCAAGTTCTGCGGGATGATGCCGTGCTGCACGGCCAATACGGCCTTCATCACGCCCAGCGCGCCCGCGGCCGACTGCGTATGACCGAAGTTGGTCTTGACCGATGCCAGCGCACAAGGCCCGTCGGTGCCGTACACGTCTGCCACGCTGGCGTATTCGAGAGGATCGCCGACCGGGGTTCCGGTGCCGTGCGCCTCCACCAGCCCGACGGTGCTCCCCTCAACGCCGGCGGCCGCCAGCGCGGCCCGGTACACCGCGGTCTGCGCCTCCGAGGACGGCGTGGCGATGTTGACCGTGCGGCCGTCCTGATTCACCGCGGTGCCCTTGATGACCGCCATGACGCGGTCACCCGCCTCGAGCGCGTCCTCGAGCCGTTTGAGGGTGATTACGACGCAGCCCTCGGCGGAGACGAAGCCGTCGGCGGCTTCGTCGAACGCGCGGCAGTGGCCGGTCGGTGACAACATGCCCGCCGCCGACCCGCCGGCCGCCTTGCGGGGTTCGAGCAGGACCGACACCCCGCCGGCCAACGCCAGGTCGCTTTCGCCGTCCTGCAGGCTGCGGCAGGCCATGTGGATCGCGCTCAACCCCGAAGAGCAGGCCGTGTCCACCGTGTAGGCGGGTCCGTGGACGCCGAGCGCATAGGCGATCCGTCCAGAGGCCAGGCTGAAGCTCGTGCCGGTGAACCCGTACGGCCCCTCCAACGTCTGGGTGTCGGCGGCCAGGTACGCGTAGTCGTTGTGCGTGACGCCCATGAACACGCCGGCCTTCGACCCGGTCAGCGCCGTCGGGTTCAGGCCTGCGTGCTCCACCGCCTCCCAAGCGGTCTCCAGCAGCAGACGATGCTGCGGGTCGATGGCCGTCGCCTCACGGGAGGTGATCCCGAAAAAGTCGGCGTCGAAGCCCGCCACGTCGTCGAGGAAGGCGCCCCACTTGGAGACCGATCGACCGGGCACACCTGGCTCCGGGTCGTAGTACTGCTCGGCATCCCAGCGCTCGGCAGGCACCTCGGTCACGAAGTCGTCGCCACGCAGCAACGCTTCCCATAGCTGTTCAGGGGACACAATGCCCCCCGGAAGGCGGCACGACATTCCGATTACAGCGACGGAAATTGTGCGCGTTTCACCCACGTCTGTAAACCTCTCTCAGGAGTGAGCACTGAATGCGACTGGAACAGAATAAAGCGAAAGTCGCGCCCTGTCTCAACTCCTGAAGACTAATGGCACCGCCGGCCGACATTGGTTGCTGGCCGCATGTAGATGCGCATCATAAACCGCGATCGCTGACAACAAATGTTGCCTCCCCTGCCAACCGCAGCTGCACCGCCCGCGGGACCGCCACGAGTCCCTGATGACGGCAACTATTCCGTAGTTTGCGCGGTCGCCCTCAGAAGGCATCGCCGAGTCCGCAAACGAGCCGCGGATGTCGACCGTGAACAGATCTGGTGGCCACGCAGCTGTGGTGCTGGTTTGCTTCGGGCCAGTGAGATCGAGCATGCGCGTCAATCTAGCAGGCGATTCCCAGAGATGGGACATATTTCCCAGATTCGCTCCCCACCCAAATGACCGGCCCAACAGGCCCGCGGCCAGCAAACTGTTCTGAAATAACGTATAGGTTAATATCCTGCTGATATGCGCTGCCTTAGAGGTACTAAGCAAAGATTTTGATACGATCGACGGAGGCTGTAGAAGGGCCCACCTGGGGCCGCCGATGAGATCGATCCGGCAACGGTTGCGTTACGGTTCGGGCGCGAACAATCGGCGGCTGAGATCACGCCGTCCTTCTGGGCCTTCTTCCCAGCCGTTTACTCATGGCAATTTTTCGGCTCGCGGTGACATTCGTCACACCGTCCAGCTCGACGTGGGGGTTTGCCGGGATTCGCACTACGGCCGCGCGGGAATGGCAAATTTATCGACAAAGAGAAGTGCAAGAAAAGGCAAATATCGCAAATACTTAGTGCACCTCATTAAAATCGTTCAACCCCTCGTCGGGCAGCGAAGCGACGTCTCTCAGGCTCCTCACAGCAACGTGTAAGCAAGCCTGCGCCGGTGTGGGCACCCCTCGGCAGCGGTGCCCACGCCGGTGTCCGGCGGCGCCTGGCGAACATTGGAGCGGGTCGGTCGCAGCGCGGGCTACCGCTCGAAGATAAGTCGGTTCCGATGTGCTGCATCGACGTCGCACACGACCGACCCGCAGGTGCCAACCTAACATGAACATGTGAACAGTTGGACATACGAGCTGGCCAGGCCATATGCTGCGCGCCTCGGTGCCCCGGGGAGAGCAGGCCAACGTGCCGCTCGGCTCATTCCGCTGCCCCACGTCGACATGTGGGAGCACGCCTATTACTTGCAGGACAAGAACGTCAAGGCCAGGACCGGTTCGCCGCGGCGACCAGCAGGGCCAACGGTCTGATCTTCTAGCCGGAACCTGTCGGGTAGCCCCGTCGCGGCTCGCGTAGGTCGCCAGGTGAGGATGTCTGGAGACGACAACCCGCTTACGCGAAAGGGCCAATGCGATGACGATTCTGGACAGGTTTCGGCTCGATGACAAAGTTGTCATCATCACCGGAGCGTCGTCGGGCTTGGGAGTGTCATTCGCCGAGGCGTGCGCGCAGGCGGGCGCCGACGTGGTGTTGGCGGCCCGACGCGCCGAGAAGCTCAGTGGCACAGCCGACCTCGTCCGCAGCGCGGGACGCCGCGCGCTGATCGTGCCCACCGACGTCACCGACACGCAGCAGTGCACCGCCCTGGTGGAGGCGGCCATGGAGGAGTTCGGCCGCGTCGACGTGTTGGTCAACAACGCCGGCGTGGGCACGGCGGTCCCGGCCACCCGGGAGACCCCCGAAGAGTTCCGCTCGGTGGTCGACATCAACCTGCACGGGTCGTACTGGACCGCTCAGGCGTGCGGCAGGGTGATGCAGCCGGGCAGCTCGATCATCAACATCTCCAGCGTGCTGGGCCTGACGACGGCGGGTCTGCCGCAGGCGGCTTACAGCGCCAGCAAGGCCGCCGTCATCGGGCTCACCCGCGATCTGGCCCAGCAGTGGGGATCGCGCAAGGGGATTCGCGTCAACGCCATCGCGCCCGGGTTCTTCCACTCGGAGATGACCGATCAGTACGTTCCCGGCTATCTCGAGCAGACACTCGCGACTCGCGTTGTGCTGCAACGGGCTGGCGATCCCGACGAGTTGTCGGCAGCGTTGATCTGGCTGGCCTCCGAGGCCGGCGGTTACGTGACCGGCCAAACGATCGTCGTCGACGGCGGTGTGACGATCACGTAGCTGTCTACAGTTAAGGCGCGATCTGCTCCCGACGAAGGGAAGTTCTGTGAGCGCCATCCCGACCAGTAGACGCCGCGTGGTGCACGTCGGCACCGGAATGACCGGGAGCGTCGCACTCGGCGCGATCATCGACGACCCCGCGCTCGAGTTGATCGGGGTCAAGGTGTCCACGCCGACGAAGGTGGGCGTCGATGCCGGCCGACTGTGTGGTCGCCCCGACGTAGGCGTTACCGCCACCGACGACGTGGCAGCGGTTCTGAAGGCCGACCCCGAGTGCGTCGCCTACTGCGCGACGGCCGTCAGACGCGAAGACGAGGTGGTCGCCGACATCGTCGGCTACCTGCAAGCCGGAATCAACGTGGTCACCATTTCCGCGATCCCGATGGTGTATCCCCAAGCCGCCCCGGCGAATTGGCGTGAGCCGATCGAGCGCGCGGCTCGACAGGGCGGCGCCACGTTCTACGCGACCGGCTGCGAGCCCGGGTTCGTGAGCCTGAACATCCCCACCGCGCTGCTGACCGGTGCCGGCGTGGTCGACTCCTACCGCATGGACGAGTACGCCCTGGACCTCGACCTGGCCTATCCGATCTGGGAGGTTCTGCACGAGTCGATGGGTTTCGGAAAGCCAGACGGCCACATCCCGGTCCGCATCGCCGTCGGCAAGGTGAACAACGACTGGGAACCGGTCGTGCGCTACATCGCCGACATCCTCGGTGTCGACGTCGAGCGAGTGGCCCTGGACTGGGAGACGATCCTTGCCCCGCGCGACCTCGAGACCGCGCTCGGGGTGATTCCGGAGAACACCATCTGCGGCCACCGCTGGCAGCTTTCCGCCGTCCGCGAGGACCGTCCGGTCGTGTCGGTTCAGTACTTCGCGACGGTGACGTCGACTCCGTGGCCCGAAAGCTGGCCTGCCCCAGGTCAACCCGGGCAGGGTGGGATGGTGTTCCGCATCGAGGGCTCACCCAACATGACCCTCGACCTGCGGCTGGACCCGACGCCGGGCGATCCCACCAACCCCGGTGTCGCTGCGACGGCCATGGCGGCGGTCAACGTCATACCGGCAGTGATCGACGCGCCGCCGGGGCTGCTGCCCGCCCCTCTCGCCGGTCCGGCGATCGTCACCCGGCGCACCCGGTACCGCGCTATTCATTGACACCCGTCATTGACGGTCGTCAACGAACGGCGTAGCCTCCTCCCATGGCCTTGCGAAGCGCTTCAGGCGTCCGGGAGGTACGACGACTCGAAACGCGGGCACGGCTGTTCGAGGCCGCGTTGGCTGAAATCGCTCGGCACGGGTTGGCTGCCGCCGATGTCAGCGCCATTGCCGCGGCGGCCGGCGTGGCGAGGGGAACGTTCTACTTCCACTTCCCGACCAAGGAACACGTGCTCGTAGAGGTGGAACGCGCCGAGGAGATCCGGATCATCGATGAACTGGGCGACGCCGACGGCGATCTGGAATCTGTACTGGCACGGGTCGTGGAGCGCGTGCTTGACGCTGAACAGCGGTTGGGCGCAGTTGTTTTCCGCGACATGTTGGGTTTGCACTTCTCGGCGACACGTCCGGTGGAGGACGAGCTGGCGCGCCATCCGCTGGCCGAGTTTGTGATCGGCGTGGTTACGCGGACGCAAGACGCCGGCCAAGTGCGCACGGATGCGGACGCCGCCGAGCTCGGGATCTTTTTCCTGACAGGGCTTTTCGCGCTTTTGGCCACGGGAGCACACGATGCCGGGGTGTTACGTCGTTATGTGGCAACGATTGTCAACGGAATGGAGAGACGATGAAAACCTCAGGCATCGAAGGGTATCGGGAGTATCTGGCCAAGCGCGACGGCGAGGCTGACCTGCTCAATCGGCGGCTGGCGAACCGGGAGCAGTTCTTCCGCGAGTTGGAGACCAGCCCTGTGCGATCGGCCCATCCAGCCGACCGCGCGACCTTTCTGCGCAACCTGCGGCGTCGGCACCCCGAACCGGGTCTGGACGACAAGATGCTGTTTCTGCTGGCGACCGCGAAACTGAACCAGGCGGAACGGTTCGGCGTCGGGCTCGGCGAAACTTACGGGCGCAACAGCGATGAGAGCCTGCCGCCGGAAAATGTATACCTCGAACTCGAGGAGCATTACCACACCCGGTTGCTCGCATACGCGCTCGACGTTTTCGACCTGACGTTCCAGGTGGTGCCGCCGCCATTTCTGATGCGACAGTTCGTCAAGACGGGCGTGTTCATCCCGGAGCGGCTCAGCTTCATGTTCGTCGGAGCCGCGGAGATGGCCGGCTGCATCATGTTCGACGAACTCCGCCGGGTCGGGGTCCAACTGTTCGCCGACGAACCCGAAGTCGCCAATCGGATCGAACTGCTGTACAGCGAGATCCTCACCGACGAAATCGGCCATGTGGGGTATTGCGCGTCGCGGTGCACGGCGGCAGAGCGAGCGATGATGCGCCGGATCTACCCACTCATCGGTAAATTCTTCGCGCGCCAAACCGCAGAGATCAGCCTTCTCATCGACCCCTCGGCACTGCATGCTCGCCTCGACCGGCCGTTCAGGGTAGAGGAACTCACCGCAGGCCTGGACAACGAAACCTATCTCGTCACTCATCCATGACGGCATGAGCGCAGGCCGGTCTGACCTGATCAAACTCTGTGGAGCTAAGGGGAATCGAACCCCTGACCTACTCGATGCGAACGAGTCGCGCTACCAACTGCGCCATAGCCCCTGGTACCGATAGCAGGCTACCAGCCTGCCCGCGGCGCCCGAAAATCGGAAACGAAAGCCGACCCTACTGGCCGGCCGCCCGCGGCAGGTCGAACCCTCGAGCGAACGCCACGTACTCCAGGTGCTCGAAGTCGGGGTCCTCGTCGTCGATCTCCAGCACCACAGAACCCGGCCGCCGCAGCCGTGCCGGCACGACGTCGAACTCGCTGTCGAGGGTGTTCTCCACACCCAAGCGCGAGCGGGCGATCCGCTGGGCCCTGCGCCGCCGCAGCCGCTCCTCGATGCGGGTCTGACGGCGCAGATACCCCAGATACAGCACCGTCACGCCGCCGACCGCGCCACACAGCCACCACAACGACGGTGACAACGTCGCTGCCGCGATCGCTGAGACCACCAGCATCGCCGCCATCGCGGTCAGCATCCGCTTGCGGAACTTGTACTTGCGGGCACTGACCGCGGCGGCCGTCTTGGATTCGTGCCTGCGTCGCCTGGCCGCAGTCATCGAGTCGGCGAGCTGCAAATCGGTTTCCGAGGGCGCCTCGAGCCCCGAGGAATCGTCGACGTACTCGTACTCGTCGTCGGTGCCGTCGGCCTCCTCCTCGGCCGGCTCATCGAATTCCAGTGTCAGCTCACCGGTTTCGGCGTCGGGTTCTTCGTCCTCGGCCATTGCGGACTCGCCGACGGGCAGGGCGCCCTCCCCGATCACGTCCACATCGAGGTAGTCCGATTCTTCGTCGCGCTCGACCTCGACCACCGCCGCGCGCACCAGGGATCGTTCGGCGGGCTCTTCATCGTCCGCGTCGTCGAGGTCGTCGTCGAGATCGGTTTCGGCCGGTCGCCAGTCCGGATCGCTCGCATGGCCCGCCGCGACCCGCGGCCGTCGCAACAGCCGCGCGTTGCGGCTGCTGTTGAGCACCCGCGTCGCCAGTGCCACGTCGCTGGTCCGGCGCACGGCGTCCCGCTTGCTGATCAGCATCGGGACGAGAACGAACAACCAGAGGACGACGAGCGAGATCCACAGCAGAGATTGGGGGATGCTTGGCATTGCGCCTGCTCCTTTCCCCATCAGGCTAAGTCCGTGACCAGCGCATCCGTGGATGGCGCGCCGAGACAATTACACACCTGTAATTCACTGCTGACAAGCACCACCAGTCACAAATGTCACATTTGTAACAAGTTTGTGTCTCCGAAATCTGCGCCAGGGTCGCGATCCGGGCCGTTGCACAGCCCTCAGCGCAGAATCGACGCAACAGGGTAAACCCGCTACACCCAGGCCGCGCGGCCCCCGCGAACCAAGGTCGAGGATGCCGAACCGTTGATCTCCTCGACGGTGATGGCGACCAACAAGTGATCCCGCCACGCGCCATCGACGTCGAGGTAGCGCCGCAGCAGGCCCTCCTCGCGGAAACCGACCTTGGAAAGCACCGCGCGGCTGGCCGCGTTCTCCGGGCGCACCGTCGCCTCGACGCGATGCAATGCAACCTGTCCGAAGCAGTGATCGACACCTAACGCCAACGCGGCCGTCGCCACCCCGCCGCCGGTGACCGCACTGGCCACCCAGTACCCGATCCACGCTGACCGCAGCGCCCCGTGTGTCACGTTCCCGATCGTGAGCTGGCCGCAGAACTGGCCGTCGAGTTCGATCACGTAGGGCAGCATGCGGCCCTTACGCGCCTCCGCCCGCAATCCCGAACACACCGCCGGCCACGACGTAACGGCATGGCGCGCTTTCCAATCCATCCCGGTGGCGGGCTCCCACCGCTCCAAGTGCGCTTGGTCGGCCAGCCGAAGACGGCTCCACTGCGCCCCGTCGCGCAGCCGCACCGGCCGCAACCGCACCACGCCCGCCGGCACCCGAAGCGGACCGACGGGCAGCGGCCAACCGGGATGTAAGGAACTGGACCGCCAGAAGTTCACGTCGGCCGCGCTGATCAACCGCGTTGGGCCAGAAACGCGACGTCGACGATCTCGCCGGTACGGATCTGCTCGGCTTCGCTGGGCACGATCACCAGACAGTTCGCCTCGGCCAGGGTTGCCAGCAGATGCGACGATGCCCCCGGCGCGCCGCCGAGCGCCTGCACCAGGTACTCGCCGGTGTCCTGGTCGCGCATCAACTGCCCCCGCAGATAGCCCTTGCGGCCGACCACCGAGCTGATCGGCGACAGCGTGCGCGCCTGCACGATCCGTCGGTGCGCCTGGCGCTTGCCCAGCGACAACCGGATCAGTGGACGCACCATCACCTCGAACACCACCAACGCGCTGACCGGGTTGGCCGGCAGCAGAAACACCGGCACACCTTCGGCGCCCAGCTGGCCGAAACCCTGCACCGAACCGGGATGCATCGCGATGCGGGTGACTTCCATATCGCCCAACTCGGCGAGCACCGACCGGACCCCTTCGGCGGCGGCCCCACCGACAGCGCCCGCGATGACCAGCGCTTCTGAGCGGTTGAGTTGGCCCTCGACGACTTCCCGGAGTTTGGTGGGATCGGCGTCGACGATGCCGACACGGTTGACCTCCGCACCGGCATCGCGGCCCGCGGCAGCCAACGCATAGGAGTTCACGTCGTACACCTGACCGTTTCCGGGCGTCCGGGAGATGTCGACCAGTTCGCCGCCGACGCACATCACCGACAGCCGCGGTCGAGGGTGCACCAGCACGCGTTCGCGCCCGACCGCGGCCAGCAGGCCGACCTGTGCGGGCCCGATGATCGTGCCGGCCCGCACGGCGACGTCACCGGGCTGCACGTCGTCGCCGGTACGACGGACATACGCCCCGGATCGCACGCCGCGCAGTACGGTCACCCGCGAGTCGCCGCCGTCGGTCCAGCGCAGCGGCAGCACCGCGTCGGCCAGCGTGGGCATGGGCGCACCGGTCTGCACGCGCGCGGCCTGACGCGGCTGCAAGCGGCTGGGCGTGCGCGCGCCGGCCTCGATCAAACCCATTACCGGCAGGCTGATCTCCCGATCGACCGGGCCGCCGTCAGCGTCATCGTCGTCATCGGAGTCGTCGGAGTCCACCCCGAGAACATCCACGCTGCGGACCGCGTAACCGTCGATGGCCGCCTGGTCGAAGCCGGGCAGCGGACGCTCGGTGACCACCTCCTCGGCGCACATCAGACCTTGGGCCTCTGCGATCGCCACCCGGACCGGCCGGGGAGCCACCGCGGCGGACGCTACCCGAGCCTGCTGCTCCTCCACCGAACGCACAACACGCCTTTCTGCCTTGCGGGGCTATCCCCCAATGTCGCCGACCCGGCGGCCGCGGCGTGTGGTTCTACTGTGCGGTCAAGCCCAGTCGCTCTGCCAACCATCGCCGCAATTCAGGCCCGTAGTCGTCGCGCTCCAATGCAAAGTCAACCGCAGCCTTGAGGTAGCCGCCGGGATTTCCCAGGTCGTGTCGAGAGCCGCGGTGCACGACCACGTGCACGGGATGTCCTTCATCGATCAACAACGCGATCGCGTCGGTCAGCTGGATCTCGCCGCCGGCCCCCGGCGAAACGCGGTTGATCGCATCGAAAATCGCGCGGTCCAGAATGTATCGGCCCGCGGCGGCATACGGCGACGGCGCGTCCTCGGCCTTGGGTTTCTCCACCATGCCCTTGACCCGTAGGACATCGGGGTTGTCGGCGTCCGGAACGGTTTCGACGTCGAACACGCCGTAGGCGCTGATGTCCTCGCCCGGGACCTCGATCGCGCAGAGCACCGAGCCGCCGCGCTTGCTTCGGACCTTCGACATGGTCTCGAGCACGCCGCTGGGCACCACCAGATCATCGGGCAGCAGCACCGCCACCGCGTCCTCGTCGGGCCCCAGCGTGTCTTCGACGCAGCCCACCGCGTGGCCGAGACCGAGCGGTTCGGCCTGCACCACCGACTCGACCTTGATCAGCGCCGGTGCGCGACGCACCTTCTCCAACATCGATTGCTTACCGCGCGCCTCCAGCGTGCCCTCGAGGACCAGGTCCTCGACGAAGTGGGCGACCACGCTGTCCTTGCCTTCGGAGGTGATGATCACCAACCGTTCGGCGCCGGCCTCCGCCGCCTCAGCGGCGACCAGCTCGATGCCCGGAGTGTCCACCACCGGCAACAACTCTTTGGGCACCGTCTTCGTCGCAGGCAGGAACCGGGTCCCCAACCCGGCTGCTGGAACCACCGCCGTAAGCGGTATCGATGCCGATCCCCGTGTCATCGTTCACACATTAACCTCCCTGGTTTGGTTTAACCTCCCAAGGTTCGATGTTTGAAGGCGGTGCGGTGAGCGTGACGAAAACCGAGTTGCGTGCCGCGATCCTTTCGGCCCGTCGGGCGTTGCCGCCGCAGGAGCACGACGCCGACGCACACGCCTTGGTGACGCATCTCTCCGCGCTGGTGGCCGGCGGCGAAACCGTTTGTGCCTATGTGCCTGTCGGCTCCGAGCCGGGTTCTTCGGAGCTCATCGATTCGCTGCAGCGACGCGGGGTCGAGGTGCTGCTTCCGGTGGCGCGGCACGACGCCGCCGGCATCCCGCTGCCACTGCAGTGGGGCCGGTACCGGCCAGGCGAGTTGGTCGACGCACGGTTCGGGTTGCGCGAACCGGCTCAGCCGTGGCTGGGCGCCGAAGCGGTGGCCGGTGTGTCGACGATCCTGGTGCCTGCGCTTGCCGTCGACCGGACCGGCGTACGGCTGGGCCGCGGCGCGGGGTTCTACGACCGGTCGCTGCGCCTGGCCGGCCGCGATACCCAGATGATCGCCGTGGTGCGCGACGAAGAGCTACTCGACGAATTGCCTGCTGAGCCGCACGACGTGCCGATGACCCACGCGTTGACGCCGCGACGCGGTCTGGTCGCGCTCGGCCGTGCGCTGGTCGATGAGCGGGAATGACCGGGAATGACCCAGCCCACGTAGCGGTTCTAGCACTTGACGCGCTAGAGTGCTAAGTAGTTTGACCACCTCGGAGGTTCGCGTGCCCACCTACTCTTATGCATGCACTGAATGCGGCGATCGGTTCGACGCCGTGCAGTCCTTCAGCGACTCCGCACTGACCACGTGCAGCAAGTGCAACGGCCGGCTGCGCAAGCTGTTCGGCAACGTGGGCGTGGTCTTCAAAGGCAGCGGTTTCTATCGCACCGACAACCGCGAGCCGGCCAAGAGTTCCTCCAACGGCTCCTCGAGTAGCTCCACGAGTTCGTCGGCCGGCTCCACAAGCTCCTCGTCGGAGAAGTCCAGTTCCAGCAGCGACTCGAGTTCGAGCTCTTCCTCGTCGAGTTCGGCTCCGGCTGCAGCGGCTTCGAGCTAACGCGCACAGTTATCCACAGGCGGGCTTTTGCCCGGCCCATCGTGGTCGCCTGCTGCCTAGTTTGGCGGTATGGGGGAATCTCTGAACCCGTCGGCGCTGAGCCGGCTCCAACAGGCGCTGCGCCCTGACTGGACCCGCACACTGGCGGCCCGTCGGGCCGCGGCCGGTGTGCTCGTCGTGCTGGCCGCCGTCGCGGCCCTGCGTCCCGACCCCGACGACCACCGCGCCGACATCGTCGTCGCCGCGCACGATCTGACCCCGGGCATGAAGCTCAGCGCCGATGACGTCAAGATCGAATCCCGCTCTGCCACAATGGTTCCGGACGGCGCACACGCGGATCTGGGCGCCGTCATCGGAGCGACGTTGGCCGGTCCGGCCCGGCGCGGTGAAGCGCTCACCGACGTTCGGCTGTTGGGTCCGCGCCTTGCCGAATCTGCGGTGGGCCCCGATGCGCGGATCGTGCCGTTACACCTCGACGACCCGGCGCTCCTGGACCTCGTGCGCCCGGGCGACGTCGTCGACGTGCTCACGGCCGGCGCAGAACCGACGATCTCCGCTGATGCCAAACCCAGCGTGGTCGCCCGAGATGCCGTCGTCGTGGTGGTATCCGAGAAGCCAACGGGGGCAGGAAGTGGCGGGGATCGGGTGGTGCTGGTCGCCCTGCCGGCGCATGCGGCAAGCGACGTGGCGGCGGCGACGCTGGTCTCGGCGGTCACGCTGACCTTCCATTGATCGCGTGGCGTGGCTCGCGTCCGATTCGCCGTCAACGCAGCACCATCGGACTACCGTGTCTGTCAGCTAACACACACTGCTGGGAGGGATCGGCCATGTTGAAGGGGTTCAAGGAATTTCTCGCCCGCGGCAACATCGTTGACCTGTCGGTCGCGGTGGTCATCGGCACCGCGTTCACGGCACTGGTCACGAGGTTCACCGACAGCATCATCCAACCGTTGATCAACCGCATCGGCGCGGACGGTGAATCCGATTACGGCATTCTGCGCATCGGCATCGGCGGCGGGGAGTCCATCGATCTCAACATCCTGTTGTCCGGGTTGATCAACTTCATCCTGGTCGCCGCGGTGGTGTATTTCCTCGTCGTGGTGCCCTACAACAGGCTGCGCAGGAAGGGCGAAGTCGAACAGGCCCAGGACACCGAACTCTCGCTACTGACCGAGATCCGCAACCTTCTCGCCGAAACCAACGGTTCCTCCTCCGGCAAGCATGTCAGTGGCCCGGGCACCGGGCCCAGCCCCGATACCGCGAAGACCACAAGCGCCGACAAGTCCTGAGCCGCAACACAAACGGCCCCCTGGATGGTTCGGGGGCCGTTTCGTGTTGAGACTTTCTCAGTTCATGTTCCAGGGTTCACCGTAGGTGGTGACGCTGTCACCGGCCGAGGAGATCAACCGGGCGAACGGACGCAACAGCACCCCACCGGCCGCACCCGTGACCGTGCCGTGCGCATTGGACACCGCCACACCGCCTTCAGCGCCCTTGACGTCCACCGAGAACGTCGCGACCTCCTGGATGCCCGGGCCGTTGCCCAGATCCGCGCTGATCGACGCACCGGGGAACAGGTTCGGCGTCGTGATGAAGTTGTCGAGGAAGAAGCCAGAGTTCGGAATCGGCAGCGGCGCCTGGTCGAACAGGATGTTGGGCGTGGTGTAGCTGAAGTTGATACCCACGCCAAGCGACCACGGGAACCCGATCTGATAGCCGAGTTCGAGCGTGCCTTCGAACTCGTCAGCGTCCGGGCCGTCCACGATGTACTTGGCCCGGCCCGAATGGAACCACTCACGCGTGAGGCGGTTGCGGTCCAACGGGAACACACCGTTGAGGAACGTGTCCCACTGCTGAATCGTCAGCGTGCGATCCTGACCATCAACCAGGCTCAGCTCGTTATCCAGACCCGCGTGAGAAGTGCCTGTACTCACGAACAAAGACGCGACGGCCGCAACCAACGCGATCAGCACCCGACTGATTGCCTTCATGATCTCCCTAGCTGTGTCGACGCGGGGCCCGGCTGGCCCAGCGTGTGTTGTCCGCGCCCCGAGGAGCGCCATGCGAAGCGGATGAGAGACGCCACATGCTGCGCTTACGTTGTGCTCATCGTTGACGAGAGGAACATAACGGGCCGGTGGTCAACCGGCAACGCGAACAGAATCCGACTCGCTGGCGTGCGCGAACCCCAATGTCGATCGGTCGTCGAGTTCCGTTCATCTCGACGACGATGCGTAATTGCCATCTCGCAACCATTCGAGCCAGAACTGCACTTGAGGGGACGTTGGCGCCGCATCGGCCGGTGATCGTGCGCACAACCGGAAACTTCGCACCGCCCGCACGTGTCAGCGCGGCTTGTGATCAAGACCACTTAGGCCCCCTATTCTTGTTCACCGAGAAGCAATTTCCCCGACAACTGCACGTAACCAGAAACGGCCCCCGGAGTGACTCGGGGGCCGCTTGCTATGTCTGGGAGAATCTTCGCTTGCGTCAGTTCATGTTCCAGGGTTCGCCGTAGGTGGTGACGCTGTCACCGGCCGAGGAGATCAACCGGGCGAACGGACGCAACAGCACCCCACCGGCCGCACCGGTCACCGTGCCGTGCGCATTGGACACCGCCACACCGCCTTCAGCGCCCTTGACGTCCACCGAGAACGTCGCGACCTCCTGGATGCCCGGGCCGTTGCCCAGATCCGCGCTGATCGACGCACCGGGGAACAGGTTCGGCGTGGTGATGAAGTTGTCCAACTCGAAGCCAGAGTTCGGAATCGGCAGCGGCGCCTGGTCGAACAGGATGTTGGGCGTGGTGTAGCTGAAGTTGATACCCACGCCAAGTGACCACGGGAACCCGATCTGATAACCCAACTCGAGCGTGCCCTGGAACTTGTTGGCGTTCGGTCCGTCCACGATGTACTTGGCCCGGCCCGAATGGAACCACTCACGCGTGAGGCGGTTGCGGTCCAACGGGAACACACCGTTGAGGAACGTGTCCCACTGCTGAATCGTCAGTGTCCGATCCTGACCATCAACCAGGCTTAACTCGTTGTCCAGGCCGGCATGAGAAGTGCCTGTACTCACGAACAGAGACGCGACGGCCGTAATCAACACGACCAGCACCCGACTGATTGCCCTCATGATCTCCCTAGCTGTGTCGACGCCGGACCCCGCCCGTCGTGCGTTGTCCCGTTCATGCCTGGCCGTACCGCTTAACCACACACGACTCAGAAGCCTCATGCGAAGCAAATGAGAAACCCCACACGCGGCTCTTACGTTGTGCTCATCCTTAACAGGAGGAACATAACGGTCGGTTGATTACCCCGGCAACCAGTGATCGTTTCTACTGTGACGCGTGTTACTGGCCCCCGATTAGCCCTGCCGTATACGCCACCGATCGCTACCGGCGCGCGGTGCCTAGCTTAGGGCCCCCACGGACCGATCCGGCCGTACCCCCTCGAAGGGGCGCCTAGCCGCCGCGACCACCAGGTACCGATCGGTGGCTGGCTCGAGGTTACTAATCACTCGTGGTGAGGGGGCACGTTTTGCCGCAACCAACGCTCACGCGCAGCGTCTTCGGTCCTGGCGGAAATGTCGTCCTCGTCGGTCTCCCTCGACGGCAAAGCGTCGCCGAAGATCTTGTCGATCGCCCCGCGCGGGGGTTTGGGCGCATCTTCCATCGAGGTTCTCCCCTGTGATAAAGATCACATTAGCTGCGCGTCCGGCCTGACGGCTACGTTAAATCTCCAGGCTGGAGAGCTGGCTGATGATCTGGATCGCCAGCGGACTCAGCGTCGCCATTCCGTCGCGAACCGCCGCCCGGGAGCCGGCGATGTTGACCACCAGCGTGCTGCCGGAGACTCCCGCGAGGCCGCGCGACACGCCGGCTTCGACGATGCCTGCCGACAACCCCGAGGCGCGCAGCGCTTCGGAGATGCCGAGAAGTTCGCGGTCCAGGATTTCGCGAGTCGCTTCGGGCGTGACGTCGCGCGGCGTGACCCCGGTGCCGCCGACCGACACCACCAGGTCGACTCCACCGATCACCGCCGTGTTCAACGCGTTGCGAATCTCGACCTCGTCGGCGGACACCACGACAACGCCGTCGACGACGAAGCCGGCCTCACCGAGCAGCTCGGTCACCAGCGGACCGCTGTGGTCCTCTTCGTCGCCGTGTGCGGTGCGGTCGTCGACGACGACGATCAGCGCACGACCCACCAACTCACCTGGCTGTTCCATGAGTGCAACCGTATATGCGGGTCGCGACATCGGCGCGGCCACTCTCAGGGTGCCGCCGCCCTGGCCCGTGTTAATCGTGGTCATCACTGTTGCGCCTTGCCTAGCGTGACCTGCACCGTCTGCGGCTTACCCGAGCCGTCCAGATACGTCAGCGTCACCTGTTCACCTGGCGCCTTGGAACGCACGGCGGCCACCAGCGCGTCGGCGCTGTTGATGACCCGGGCGTCGACCCTGGTGACCACGACCCCGCTCGGCAGCCCGGCCGCTTGCGCCGCCCCGCCCGCGGTGACCTCGACGATGCGGGCTCCGTCGACGGTGGCGTCGCTGGTGACCTGCACACCGAGCGAGGCGTGCGAGGCCGAACCGTTCTTGATCAACTCGTCGGCGATGCGCTTTGCCTGGTCCACGGGGATGGCGAAGCCGAGCCCGATCGACCCGCTGGATGCCTGCGGTCCGGCGTCACCGCCCAGGGTGGCGATCGCCGAGTTCACGCCGACCAGTTCACCGTTCATGTTGACCAGCGCGCCGCCGGAGTTGCCCGGGTTGATGGCCGCATCGGTTTGGATCGCGTCGAGCACGGTGTTCTGGTTGCGTATGTCGCCGCCGGCGGCGACGGGCCGGTTCAGCGCGCTGATGATGCCGGTTGTCACCGTGCCCTCGAGACCGAGCGGTGACCCGATGGCCACCACGTCCTGGCCTACCCGCAGGTCCCCCGAGGACCCGATCGTGATGGGTGTCAGTCCGGACGCACCCTCGGCACGTACGACGGCGATATCGCTGCTCGGGTCGGTTCCGATGACGCTGAACGACGTGGTCTGTCCGTCGGAGAACGTCACCTTGGTCACCGCATCGCCGGGACCGCCGCGAGGCGTTGGTCCGGCAGCGGCCGAGATGACGTGGTTGTTGGTCAGGATCAGCCCGTCTGGCGACAAGACGATCCCGGAGCCCTCCTCGGACTGGCGGCCGAGGTCTACCTCCAACTTGACGACGCTGGGCACCACCTTGGCCGCGACCTGTTCGACGGAGCCGGCGGGCAGGCTGGCGGCCGGCACGGTGGGCGCCGCACCCGTCACCGACGACGTCGCCGCCGGGCGGTCTGGTTGTGCCAGCAATGCGACCCCACCGCCGACACCGGCAGAGACCATTGCCAGCGCAAGAGCGCCCACGGTCAAAGCACCGGCGCGGGAAGGCTTTTGGGGAGGCGGCCCCGACGGACCACCGCCCATCGGCTGCGGTGCGCCCCGGTAGGGGTCGTAGGGCGCGCGAAACGGCGCGTGTTGCTGCTGTTGCTGCTGGGTCGCATAGCGCCAGTCGTATGGCTGCTGATAGTGGCCCGGGCGCTGCGCACCGGGGTACCCCGGCGCCGCGTTCTCATGGCCGCCGGGCCGACGACCCGACTGCGGTGGCGGCGACGAATACCTCGGGTGGTTTGTCATAGCGCTGCGGTGCTCTTCTTTCTGCCAGTCGGCGTACATGCGTCGTTAGGACAACGGTCAAACCACGTCAAACGTGCCCAAGTGGGCTGAGAATCCACTTAGAGAACCTTCGGGACATGCTCTGAGTTGTTTTCCCCTGGACGCGCCCACTAATCATCGGCGACATCGGGCCGGGCACGCCGACGTCAGCGCGGCGTGTCGGTCACCGCCACGGGGCTGCCGGGCAAAACGACGTGCATGGCGGTGCCCGGCGGCTGCCCGCCGGGCACGGCGTCCTCCACCCACAACGTGCCGCCGTGTTTGACGACAATCTGCTTGACGATCGCCAACCCCAGCCCCGAACCCGGCATTGCACGCGCCTGCGCCGACCGGAAGAACCGCTCGTATACCAATTGCCGTTCCTGCGGCGGAATCCCCGGGCCTTCGTCGGACACCACCAACTCGGCGTGCACCGGATCGATCTGAGACATCCGCACCCCGACACGTCCGTCGGGCGGGCTCCATTTCGCGGCGTTGTCGAGAAGGTTGAGCACCGCGCGGGCCAGACCGGCGCCGTCCCCGTATACCTGCCACGGTGCGACATCCACGTCGAACTCAATATCATTGCGGCGGCGGCGAACTCGCTCGAGGGAACGGTCGATGACCTCGGACATGTCGACCGGTTCGTGGATGACCACACCTGCGTCGTCGCGGGTCAGGTCCACCAGATCACCTACTAGCGTGGACAATTCCTGAATCTGGGCGATCACGTCCGCGCGCAGCCCGGCCATCTCTTCGTCAGGTAATCGTGGTGCGCCCGGTTCCATCGACGCCATCAGCAGTTCCACGTTGGTGCGCAGTGACGTCAGCGGTGTGCGCAGTTCGTGTCCGGCGTCTGTGACCAACCGGGCCTGCTGGTCCCGCGACTCTGCAAGGGCGCGCAACATCATGTTGAAAGCTTCGGTGAGCCTGGCCAGTTCGTCGCTGCCGACGACGGGGATCGGCCGTAGGTCGTCGGTGCGGGCCACCCGTTCGGCCGCCTCGGTCAGCCGCGCCACCGGGCGCAGACCCGCGCGGGCGACCGCGCCGCCGGCCATGGCGGCCACCACCACACCGATGCCGCCGACGATCGACAACACCGTGCCCAGCCGTTTGAGCACCTGCGCGGTGGGGGCCATGCTCTTCGAGATCAGCAACGAGCTGTCGTTGGACAGCCGCATCGCCAGCACCCGTTGGTGGTTGGCGGTGCGCAAGGACATGATCAAGTCGCCGCGCAGCACCGCCTTCTCGGGCTCGCCGAGCGGCAGCGTCTCACCGCGTTGGTTGGCGGTGTAGATGGCCCGGCCGGGGATCACCAGCATCGCGTTCACGTCGGAGTAGGCGGTGCCCTCGATCGCTTTGCTCGGATCGACTTGCAGCGAGCCGCTTTCGATCAACAGCCGGGCCCGGCTGCGCAGTTGGTTGTCGACGTCGTCGTAGAGCGCCTGGGAGACCACCGCCCAGACCGCGACGGCCATCAAGACCACCACCATCGCGACCATCGACATGGCGAGCAACATCACCCGCCAGCGCAGGGATACGGATTTGGTGGTCGGCGCCCCCGGCGGCGGTCGAAATCCGTAGTTCGGGACGGACATCAGGGCGGGGTCTCGCGCAGCACATAACCCACCCCGCGCACGGTGTGGATCAGTCGCGGCTCTCCTTCGGCCTCTGTTTTCCGGCGGAGGTATCCGACATACACCTCCAGGGCGTTTCCGGACGTCGGGAAGTCGAAGCCCCACACTTCCTCGAGGATGCGGCTGCGGGTCAGCACCCGGCGCGGGTTCGCGATGAGCATCTCGAGCAACGCGAACTCGGTGCGCGTCAGGCTGATCTCGCGCTGCCCGCGGGTGACCTCGCGGGTGGCTGGGTCCAGAGACAGGTCCGAGAACGTCAACGCGGGTGAGTCTTCGCCGTCGTCGGAGGAGGTGCGCCGCAGCAAGGCACGCATGCGGGCGAGCAACTCCTCGAGGGCGAATGGTTTGGGCAGGTAATCGTCGGCGCCGGCGTCGAGTCCGGCCACCCGCTCCGATACCGAGTCGCGCGCGGTCAACACCAGGATCGGCAGATCGTCGCCGGTGCTGCGCAGCTGACGGCACACCTCCAGGCCGTCGAGGCGCGGCATCATCACATCCAGCACCAGGGCGTCGGGCCGGTTGTTGGTGATCAGTTCGAGGGCTTCGACACCGTCTTGAGCCAGCTCGACCGAGTATCCGTTGAACGAAAGCGAGCGGCGCAGGGATTCGCGCACCGCGCGATCGTCGTCGACGACAAGTATGCGCACAGCCACAGTGTCATCTCCCTATCTGAGAGTGACCTGAGAGGCGCGCCGGAACAACTACCTGCGGTCGAGGTCGATCAATCCGAGCCGAGCGGCCTTGAGCAGCCGGCGGGGCACCTTGTGCTCGCGGCCCGAGACCGTGACGCTGACCAGTTCGGGGCGCTTGGCCTTCCACTGCGAGCGGCGGCTACGGGTGTTTGCGCGCGACACTCTGCGCTTGGGCACAGCCATGATCGAAGTCTCCTCGTGAGGGGGTCACCGGCCGGGCCGGAAGTTCCAAGTTGCGTCGCAGGAAAGGTCCCGCGTCGACAATCGCCCTTCAGGATAGCCCCCGTGCTGCGTAGCCTCCAAAATTGCGGGACCTTGACGCGTCGGCGCTGGTACTCGCTAACCTACCGGTTGGTTGGCACGCCGGTTACGCGATGGGAGGCCTGGTGACTGGTCCGGTCCGTATCGGCAACTGCTCCGGGTTCTACGGCGATCGGCTCTCGGCCATGCGCGAGATGCTCACCGGCGGCGATCTGGACTACCTCACCGGCGACTACCTGGCCGAGCTGACCATGTTGATTCTCGCCCGCGACCGTGCCAAGACGCCCGATCGCGGCTATGCCAAGACGTTTCTCAAGCAACTCGAAGACTGTCTGGGCCTGGCGCTGGACCGGGGCGTGCGCATCGTCGCCAACGCGGGCGGGCTCAACCCCGCGGGCCTGGCCGACGCGGTGCGCGGGCTCGCCGAAAGGCTGGGGTTTACGGTGAACGTCGCCCACGTGGAGGGCGACGACCTGCTGGCACGGGCCGACGAACTCGGCTTCGGAGCCGCGTCGGCGGCGACATCAGACACAGGCTCGGCGCTGGCCGCCAACGCCTACCTCGGAGCGTGGGGCATCGTCGAGTGCTTGAACGCCGGCGCCGACGTCGTCGTCACCGGCCGGGTGACCGACGCGTCCGTGATCGTCGGGCCCGCCGCCGCGCATCACGGGTGGAAGCGCACCGACTACGACCGGCTCGCCGGTGCGATCGCGGCCGGCCATGTGATCGAGTGCGGCGCGCAGGCCACCGGCGGCAACTACGCGTTCTTCGCTCGCGAGTTTCCCGATCCCACGGCTTTAATGCACCCGGGGTTTCCGCTCGCCGAGATCGACCCCGACGGGTCGTCGGTCATCACCAAACACCCGGGCACCGGCGGCGCGGTCACCGTCGACACCGTCGCCGCACAGTTCCTCTACGAGATCTCCGGCGCGCGCTACGCCAACCCGGATGCCACGCTTCGGGTCGACACCGTCGAGCTGTCCACCGAGGGCCCCGACCGGGTGCGCATCAGCGGGGTCCGTGGTGAGCCGCCGCCGCCGACGCTGAAGGTGTCGCTCAACAGCATCGGCGGGTTCCGCAACGAGATGACGTTGGTGCTGACCGGGCTGGACATCGAGGCCAAGGCCGAGCTGGTGCGCAGGCAGCTGGAGAGCAGCATCTCGGTCAAACCCGCGCAGATGCAGTGGACCCTGGCGCGCACCGACCGTGCGGACGCCGACACCGAGGAGACCGCCAGCGCACTGCTGCGGTGCGTGGTGCGCGATCCGGATCCCGCCAACGTCGGACGCAAGTTCTCCTCGGCCGCAGTCGAACTCGCGTTGTCCAGCTATCCGGGCTTTCACGCCACCAGCCCGCCGGGCGACGGTCAGGTCTACGGGGTGTTTCGGCCGGCGTACGTCCCGGCCGACGAGGTGCCGCACGTGGCCGTGCACGCCGACCGCACCCGTGTCGACATCGCGCCGGCCACCGAGGTTGCGGAGTTGACGCCCGTCGCGCCGCCGGCCCTGCCCGAGCCGCTGGCTTCCGGGAAGACCCGGCGGGTGCCGCTCGGCACGATCGCCGGGGCTCGCAGCGGCGACAAGGGCGGCAGCGCCAACGTGGGCGTGTGGGTGCGGACCGACCCGCAGTGGCGTTGGCTGGTGCACACCCTGACCGTGGACAAACTGCGCGAATTGCTTCCGGAGACCGCCGAATTGCCCGTCACCAGGCATGTGCTGCCCAATCTGCGCGCAGTCAACTTCGTCATCGACGACATCCTCGGCGAGGGCGTGGCTTATCAGGCGCGCTTCGACCCGCAGGCCAAAGGCCTCGGGGAATGGCTGCGCAGCCGCAGTGTCGACATACCCGAGGAGCTGTTGGCGTGAGCATCTGGCACACCCCCGAACGCGAAGCTCTGCGAAAGTCGGTGCGCGCGTTCGCCGAACGCGAGATCCTGCCGCATGTCGACGAGTGGGAGCGCGGCGGGGAGCTGCCCCGGGACCTGCACCGCGCAGCCGGTGAGGCCGGGCTGCTCGGCGCAGGGTTTCCCGAGGCCGTCGGCGGGGGCGGCGGTGACGGTGCGGACGCGGTGATCATCTGCGAGGAGATGCACCAGGCGGGTTGTCCCGGCGGGGTGTTCGCGTCGCTGTTCACCTGCGGAATCTCGGTACCGCACATGATCGCCTCCGACGATCAGCGGTTGATCGACACCTACGTGCGGCCCACCCTTGCCGGCGAGCTGATCGGTAGCCTCGCGATCACCGAACCCGGCGGCGGCTCCGACGTCGGGCATCTGACCACGCGCGCCGAGAAAGACGGCGACGACTACATCGTCAACGGCGCCAAGACCTACATCACCTCGGGCGTGCGGGCAGACTACGTCGTCACCGCGGTACGCACGGGCGGGCCTGGTGCGGCGGGTATTTCGCTGATCGTCGTGGATAAAGACGGACCGGGCTGCTCGCCTGGTCTGCAAGTCACCCGCAAACTCGACAAGATGGGCTGGCGGTCCTCGGACACCGCCGAGTTGTCCTACACCGATGTGCGGGTGCCCGCGGCGAACCTCGTCGGCGCCGAGAACTCCGGCTTTCTGCAGATCGCCGGGGCGTTCGTCGCCGAACGGGTCGGGCTGGCCGCGCAGGCCTACGCCAGCGCGCAACGCTGCCTCGACCTGACCGTGCAGTGGTGCCGCGACCGCGAGACGTTCGGCAGACCGCTGATCTCTCGCCAGCAGGTGCAGAACACGTTGGCGGAGATGGCGCGTCGCATCGACGTGGCGCGGGTGTACACCCATCACGTGGTGGAGCGGCAGCTTGCCGGAGCCGCGGAGCCGGCGACATCGAACCCAGGTGAGTCGAATTTGATCGCCGAGGTGTGTTTCGCCAAGAACACCGCCGTGGAGGCCGGCGAATGGGTGGCCAACCAGGCGGTGCAGTTGTTCGGCGGCATGGGCTATATGGCCGAATCCGAGGTCGAACGCCAGTACCGCGATATGCGCATCCTCGGAATCGGCGGGGGCACCACCGAAATCCTCACCGCGCTGGCGGCCAAGACGTTGGGATATCAGTCATGAGCCACCGAACAACGCCATCCGATGTGAATCCTTGGCGGAAAACTGGCGATATTTTCGCCCAATCTTCACATTCGGCGGTTGGGAGCGTGCGGTGACGGCGCTGAAGTCAACCCTGGACACGAACGCGGCGGGCTACCGCGAGGCCGCCGCCGCGATGGCCGACAAACTGGCCGAACTCGACGCCGAGCACACCAAGGCGCTGGCCGGCGGCGGCGAGAAATACGTTGCGCGCCACCACCAGCGCGGCAAGATGACCGCCCGCGAGCGCATCGAGTTGCTCGTCGACCCGGATTCACCGTTTCTGGAGCTGAGCCCGCTGGCCGCATACGGCAGCGACTTCACGGTCGGCGCCAGCGTGGTCGTCGGGATCGGCGCGGTCAGCGGGGTCGAGTGCATGCTGGTGGCCAACGACCCGACGGTCAAGGGCGGCACCAGCAATCCGTGGACGCTGAAGAAAGTGTTGCGGGCCAACCAGATTGCCCTGGAGAACCGGCTGCCGCTCATCTCGCTGGTGGAGTCCGGCGGCGCCGATCTGCCCACCCAGAAGGAGATCTTCATCCCGGGCGGGCAGATGTTTCGCGACCTGACCCGGCTCTCGGCCGCCGGCGTCCCGACGATCGCGCTGGTGTTCGGCAACTCCACCGCGGGCGGCGCCTACATACCCGGGATGTCCGACCACGTGGTGATGATCAAGGAACGCTCGAAGGTGTTTCTGGCCGGGCCGCCGCTGGTCAAGATGGCCACCGGCGAGGAATCCGACGACGAATCCCTCGGCGGCGCCGAAATGCACGCCCGCACATCCGGTCTAGCGGACTACTTCGCCGTCGACGAACCGGACGCGATCCGAATCGGGCGCCGCATCGTGGCCCGGTTGAACTGGCGCAAACACGGCCCGGCGCCCGTACCGGTCACCGAACCGCTTTACGACGCCGACGAACTCGTCGGCGTCGTGCCCTCGGACCTTCGGGTGCCGTTCGACCCGCGCGAGGTGATCGCACGCATCGTCGACGGCTCGGACTTCGACGAGTTCAAGGCGTCCTACGGCTCGTCGCTGGTGACCGGATGGGCGACGCTACACGGATATCCGATCGGCATCCTGGCCAACCACCGCGGGGTGCTGTTCTCCGAGGAGTCCCAGAAGGCCACCCAGTTCATCCAGCTGGCCAACCGCTCCGACACCCCACTGTTGTTCCTGCACAACACCACCGGGTACATGGTCGGCAAGTCCTACGAAGAAGGCGGGATGATCAAACACGGGTCGATGATGATCAACGCCGTCTCGAACTCGACCGTCCCGCACATCTCCCTGCTGATCGGCGCCTCCTACGGCGCGGGCCACTACGGCATGTGCGGCCGCGCCTACGACCCGCGCTTCCTGTTCGCCTGGCCCAGCGCGAAATCCGCGGTGATGGGCGGCACGCAGCTGGCTGGCGTGCTTTCCATCGTCAGCCGCGCCGCCGCCAAAGCCCGCGGCCAGGCATTCGACGAGGACGCCGACGCAGCCCTGCGCGCCGCGGTCGAAGCCCAGATCGAGGCCGAATCGCTGCCGATGTTTTTGAGCGGACGCCTCTATGACGACGGGGTGATCGACCCGCGCGACACCCGCACCGTGTTGGGAATGTGTCTGTCCGCCATCGCCAATGGCCCGATCAAGGGGACGTCGAACTTCGGCGTCTTCCGGATGTGAGCGCGATGATCACCCGCGTACTGGTCGCCAACCGAGGCGAGATCGCCCGCCGGGTGTTCGCCACCTGCCGGCGCCTGGGCATCGGCACCGTAGCCGTCTACACCGACCCCGACGCCGGGTCACCGCATGTGGCCGAGGCCGACGCCCGGGTCCGCCTCGAGGGCACCCGCGGATACCTCGATGCCGCCCAGTTGATCGCGGCCGCCCGGGCCGCGGATGCCGACGCCATCCATCCCGGCTACGGATTCCTCTCGGAGAACGCCGAATTCGCCGCAGCGGTGCAGGACGCGGGGTTGACGTGGATCGGCCCGCCGGTCGCGGCGGTGGCCGCCATGGGCTCCAAGATCGAGGCGAAGAAGTTGATGGCCGCCGCCGGCGTGCCGGTGCTGGCCGAACTCGACCCCGAGACCGTCACGGCCGATGAGCTGCCGGTGCTGATCAAGGCGTCGGCGGGCGGCGGCGGCCGGGGTATGCGGGTGGTCCGCGACCTCGCCGAGCTGCCCGACCAGGTCGAGGCCGCGCGCCGAGAAGCGCAGTCGGCCTTCGGTGATCCGACGGTGTTCTGCGAGCGCTACCTGGCCACCGGTCATCACGTCGAGGTGCAGGTGCTCGCCGACGGCCACGGCACCGAGTGGGCCGTCGGCGAACGCGAATGCTCGATCCAGCGCAGGCACCAGAAGATCGTCGAGGAGGCGCCGTCGCCGCTCGTCGAGCGCATACCCGGGATGCGCGCCAAGATCTTCGAGGCCGCGCGGCTGGCGGCACGGGCCATCGACTACACCGGTGCGGGCACCGTCGAGTTCATGGCCGACGGGTCAGGAGAGTTCTTCTTCCTCGAAATGAACACCCGGCTGCAGGTCGAACATCCGGTCACCGAACTCACCACGGGACTGGATCTCGTCGAGCTGCAACTGCAGATCGCCGACGGTGGCCACCTCGACCCCGAGCCGCCGCCGTCGCGCGGACACTCGATCGAGGCCCGCCTCTACGCCGAGGACCCGGCCAAGGGTTGGCAGCCGCAGGCCGGCACGCTGCACCGCTTCGATGTGAGCGGAGACGTCCGCGTGGACTCGGGCATCGTCGACGGCTCAACGGTTTCCATCTACTACGACCCGATGCTGGCCAAGGTGATCTCCTACGCCCCGACCCGTAACCGGGCTGCCGGTGCGCTCGCCGACGCGTTGGCGCGCGCCCGCATCCACGGCGTGCGCACCAACCGCGACCTGCTGGTCAACGTGTTGCGGCATCCAGCGTTCCTCGACGGCGCCACCGACACCGCGTTCTTCGAGACGCACGGCCTGGCCACGTTGGCGGCGCCGCTGAGCGACGACCGGGTCGTCACGTTGAGCGCTGTCGCTGCCGCGTTCGCCGACGCCGCGCAGAACCGCGCTGACGCACCGGTGTTCGCCGCCGTACCCAGCGGATGGCGCAACTTGGCTTCGGGGTTCCAGACCAAACGCTACGGCGATGTCGCCGGCGGTGAACACGAGGTGCGGTACCGGTTCACCCGCGCCGGGGTGGAGGTGCCCGACGTGGCCGGGGTGACGCTGGTGTCGAGCACACCGCAACGTGTCGTGCTGCGGGTGGACGGGGTGGACCGCCCGTTCGACGTCGCGCGCTACCGCGATGACGTGTTCGTCGACTCACCTCTGGGGCCGGCGCAACTGGTTGCGCTGTCACGCTTCCCGGATCCGGACGCCGCCGTCGCGCACGGTTCGCTGCTGGCCCCCATGCCGGGTTCGGTACTGCGCATCGGCGCAGCGGTCGGCGACCGGGTCAGCTCGGGGCAGCCGCTGGTGTGGCTGGAGGCGATGAAGATGGAGCACACCGTGACCGCGCCCGCCGACGGGGTGCTCGCCGAACTCAACGTCGAACCCGGCCAGCAGGTCGACGTCGGCACCGTGCTTGCCCGGGTGGACACCGAAGAAGGAGATTCCTGATGAGTGGCTTCGTCGAGACCGAGGAGCAGCAGGCGCTACGCCAGGCCGTCGCCGCGATGGCGGCCAACTACGGCCAGTACTATTACCTGGAGAAGGCCCGCGCCGGCGAGCACACCACCGAATTATGGCAGGAGGCAGGCAAACTCGGTTTCCTCGGGGTGAACCTGCCCGAGGAGTACGGTGGCGGCGGCGCCGGCATGTACGAGCTGTCGCTGGTGATGGAGGAGATGGCCGCCGCCGGTTCGGCGCTGCTGATGATGGTGGTGTCGCCGGCGATCAACGGCACGATCATCTCGAAGTTCGGCACCGACGACCAGAAGAAGCGGTGGCTGACCGGCCTGGCGGACGGCTCGATCACGATGGCCTTCGCGATCACCGAACCCGACGCCGGGTCCAACAGCCACCGCATCACCACCACGGCCCGCCGCGACGGCTCCGACTGGATCCTGTCCGGGCAGAAGGTGTTCATCTCCGGCATCGACCAGGCGCAGGCCGTGCTGGTCGTGGGCCGCACGGAAGAGGCCAAAACCGGGAACCTGCGGCCGGCGTTGTTCATCGTGCCCACCGATGCGAAAGGGTTGAGCTGGACCAAGATCGAGATGGAGCTGATCAGCCCCGAGAGTCAGTTCCAGGTGTTCCTCGACGACGTGCGGCTGCCTTCGGACGCGCTGGTGGGGTCCGAGGACGCCGCGATCGCGCAGCTGTTCGCGGGGCTGAACCCGGAGCGGATCATGGGCGCGGCCAGCGCGGTCGGCATGGGCCGCTTCGCGATCAGCAAGGCCGTCGACTACGTTAAGACCCGCCAGGTGTGGAAGACGCCGATCGGCGCGCACCAGGGTTTGTCACATCCGTTGGCGCAGAACCATATCGAGATTGAGCTGGCCAAGCTGATGATGCAGAAGGCCGCCGCACTGTACGACGGCGGCGATGACGCCGGCGCCGCCGAAGCCGCGAACATGGCCAAGTACGCCGCGGGTGAGGCGTCGGTGCGCGCGGTCGACCAGGCCGTCCAATCGTTGGGCGGCAACGGGTTGACCAAGGAGTACGGCATCGCCGCGGCGGTGACCGCGTCGAAGCTGGCGCGCATCGCCCCGGTTAGCCGGGAGATGGTGCTCAACTTCGTGGCGCAGACCTCGCTGGGACTGCCGAGGTCGTACTGATGAGCACCCTGGTCCGCTACCGCGTCGACGGTCCGGTCGCCCGCCTCACGCTGGACTCCCCGGCGAACCGCAACGCGCTGTCCACCGAGCTGGTGGACCAACTGCACCGGGGCCTGACCGACGCCGTCGCCGAACCCGCGGCACGGGTCGTCGTACTCGGCCATACCGGCGGAACCTTTTGTGCGGGAGCCGATTTAGCGGAGGCGGCGGGCCGTGACCCCAGCGATGTCGCCGTCGACCGCGCGCGTGAGGCGACCCGGCTGCTGCGCCGCATCCTCGAGTTGCCGATGCCCGTCATCGCGGCGGTCGACGGGCACGTCCGCGCGGGTGGGCTCGGTCTGGTCGGCGCCTGCGATATCGCGGTGGCCGGACCGACGAGCACGTTCGCGCTGACCGAGGCGCGCATCGGCGTCGCCCCGTCGATCGTCTCGCTGACCCTGTTGCCCAAGATGACCGCCCGCTCCGCCGGCCGTTACTTTTTGACCGGGGAGAAGTTCGGCGCCCGCCAGGCCGCGGAGATCGGGCTGGTCACCGTCGCCGCCGACGACGTCGACGCCACCGTGGCCGAGCTGGCCGCCGCCATCGGTAAGGGGTCACCGCAGGGGCTTGCGGCCTCCAAGGCCTTGACGACGGCGCGCATACTGGATGGGTTCGACCGCCACGCCGACGAGCTGACCAAACAATCCGCCGAGCTGTTCGTCTCCGAGGAGGCCCGCGAAGGCATGATGGCGTTCCTGCAGAAGCGGCCACCCCGCTGGGTGAGCTGATGGCGCACAGCGTTCTCGTCACCGGAGCCACCGGCACGCTGGGGCACTGTGTGGTCCCCGAAGCCGTCGACGCCGGGCACCAGGTGAGAGCGCTCAGCCGCAAGAACCGGGTCGGCTACACCGGGGTGCACTGGGCCAAGGGCGACCTGCACAGCGGCACGGGCCTGGACGCGGCGCTGGACGGGATCGACGTGGTGGTCAACTGCGCGACCCAACCCACCGGCGGCAAGGACGTCACCTCGACGGAAAACCTGGTGGCGGCGGCCCGCCGCGCAGGGGTCGCACACATCGTGCACGTGTCGATCGTGGGCATCGACCGCATCCCGCTGCCCTACTACCGGACCAAACTGCGCGTCGAACACGTTCTGGAGACGTCGGGCGTCGGCCACACCGTGCTGCGCGCCACCCAGTTTCACGACCTCATCCGCACCACCTTCGCGATCCAGCGGTTCTCCCCCGTGCTGTGCGCGCTGCGCGGGGTGCGGTTTCAGCCGATCGACACCCACGACGTCGCCGCGCGCCTCGTCGAGTTGGTCGACGCCGAGCCGGCCGGCCGGGCCCCCGACATCGGCGGCCCCACCGTGCACACCCACGCAGAGTTGGGGTGGATGTACCTCGCAGCGCGCGGCAGCCGTCGCAAAGCGGTGGCGCTGCCGGCGCCGGGCCGCATCGCCGCCGCTGTCCGCACAGGCGCCAACCTCATGCCGGACAACCCGGTGGGCACCGTCGGCTTCGCTGAATACCTGACCCAGAAGGCATAAAGTTTGACTATCTACATGCTTCGCCAATGGCGGTGAGGGCACAGTTTGGACAAGTACCTTGCATGTGCCAGCGTTCGTCGTAGGCTCGTATTCGATGAGTACCCCAGCGTCGCGGAACGGTTCCATGCGTGCTGCTGACACCGATCGGATTCAGGTAGCACAGTTGCTGACGGACGCCGCCGCGCACGGGCGGCTGCAGCTGAGCGAATACGAAGATCGGCTGGCCAAGGCATACGCGGCGCAGACGTACGACGAACTCGACCGGCTGTCGGCCGATCTGCCGGGGGCGTTCAGCCGCGGCCGCACCGGCGGCCCGTGCCGGCCTGCCCCTTCGACGATGCTGCTGGCGATCATGAGCGGCTTCGAACGCCGCGGCCGGTGGAACGTTCCCGAGCGGTTGACGACGGTCGCGCTCTTCGGCGGCGGCATGGTGGATCTGCGCTACGCCGACTTCACCTCACCGGAGGTGGAGATCCACTCCTACTCGGTCTTCGGCGGGCAGACCATTCTGGTGCCGCCCGAGGTCAACGTCGATCTGCGCGGTGTGGGGGTGATGGGCCGCTTCGAGCACGCCGTCAGCGGCGAGGGCTCCCCCGGCGCGCCGTGTGTGCGCATCCGTGGATTCTCGCTGTTCGGCAATGTCGGCGTGAAGCGTAAGAAGCGCAAACCCGCCTGACCTTTTCTCTGCCGGGCGGCTGCTCGCGCAGGGTAGCTAGCGGCGGCGCCGGGACCGCAGATAGTCGCCGACGACCGCGGCGCCCAACCCGTCGAGGTCCGGCTCCACCACGCGTCCCTCCACCCGGCGGGCCACCTGGTCGATGAAGCGGGCCAGGCCGGGGTCGGTGCCCAGCCGGAAGATCGTCACCTGCGCACCCAGGCTGGCCACGTCGTCGAAGCCCTTGACGGTGTGGGCGATGGTGCGCGGATGCGGCGGGTAGTCGAAGAAGACCGAGCTGCCGTCGCCGTCGCCGAAGTCCTCCAGGTGCGCGGTCGGCTCACCGTCGGTGACCACCAGCACCACCGGCTGCGCGTTGGGATGGCGGCGCAGGTGCCGGGTCGCCAGGGCCAGCGCGTGGTGCAAGTTGGTGCCCTGTTCGTAGACGCCCTCAAGGCCGGTGAGTTCGGCCGTGGACACGGTGCGCGCGTAGCGGCCGAACGCGATGATCGACAACGCATCCGAACGGAACCGCGTGCTGACCAGATGGCTGAGCGCCAGGGCCGTGCGTTTCATCGGCAGCCACCGGTTCTCCATCACCATCGAGAACGAGGTGTCCACCAGCAGCGCGACGGCGGCCTGCGTGCGGGTTTCGGTCTCGGAGATCTCGACGTCGTCGACGGTGATGTTCAGCGGCAGCGCCGCAGTCCCCGAGCCGGCCTGGCGCAGCACCGCGTTGGTGAGGGTGCGGGTGACGTTCCACGGCTCGGTGTCGCCGAACGACCAGGGCCGCGTCGCTCCGGTGAGCTCACCGGCCGCACCGGCGCGCCGGGTCTCGCGTTCACCGTGACGGCCCGAAAGCTGCTGTGCCACATCACGTAACGCCGTCTGGCCGAGCTGACGCATGGCCTTGGGCGACAGCCGCCACTGCCCGTCGGCGCCGCGGTCCAGAAAGCCCTGATCCATCAACGCCCGCTCGAGTTCGGCCAGCGTGCGCGCGTCGACGGCCGCATCCTCGCCGAGCTGGCGGGCCAGCATGTCCAGGTCGACGTCTTCCATCGTGGCGCCCGCGTAGCTCTGCGACAGCGCCTCGGCGAGCTGTTCGAGTTCGGCGATGTCGCCGAGCGCCTGAGCGCCTTCACCCATGCCCAGCGGGTTGTCGCCGGAGAACTGCGACGAGCCGGTCCAGTCCTCCCCCGGCCGCGCGGCCTGCAGGTGGCCGTCGAGCCGATTGAGGGCGTTCATCAGCGACGGCGAACCAAACGCCTGCTGCGCCAACGCATCCAGCTCCGCACGCTGTTCATCCGAGAGGCTGTTGCGGAACCGCTGCGCGGCGGCCGCCCGCTGGGCCAACGAGTCCAGCAACTCCTCGACGTTGCGCGGGTTCTCGGGAAAGAACTCGCCGTGCTTGTCCATGAAGTTCTGGAAGTCCTGCTCGGTGTCCTCACCTTTGGCGTGCTTGTCGAGCAGCTCGTTGAGGTCGTCGAGCATCTCGTTGACCCGTTGGCGGTCCTCGTCGGTCGCGTTCTCCAGCGCCTGCTTCATCCCGGCGAAGCGCTGGTCGAGCATCTCGCGGCCCAGCAGATCCTTGATCTGCTCGTAGGATTCGCGTGCCTCCGGGCTGCGCCACTGGTAGTCGCCGAGTTCCTGGACGGCCTTGGCCGGCGACGACGGCAGGTTCTCGATGCGCATCTCCTGAAAGCGCGCGTCGTCGTCGAGCGCGCGGGCCAGCTCCTTGCGCTCGGCCAGCACCGCGTCGTCGAGCAGCTTCTTGATCTGCTGCAGGGTACCGTCGAGATTGTTGCGCTGCAACAGTTCTCGACGACGACGGTTGGCCTCGGCGGCGAGCTTGTCGGCGCCGCGCATGTTCTTGGTGCCGCGGCGCAGCATCTCGGACAGCGCACGGCGGGGCGAGCTGCCCTCCATGACGTCCTGGCCGATCTGTTCGAGCGCCTCGCGCAGGTCGACGGGCGGTGCCAGCGGGTCGGGTCCGCCGGTATACCGCGAGTACCGCGACGTCCGTTTAACCATAAACAGTTTCGCCTTCGCCGGATTCCTTGTCGATGCGCTTGGCCAGATACAGCGCCTCCAGCGCCAACTCGACCGCGGCGGCGCGTTGCCCGTCGGTCGTGGCCTCGAGCCGCTTCTGGACCTCGGCGATCGCCGGCACTTCGGGTACGGCCGCCAGCACCTCGCGCGCCGACACCCGTTCACCCGTGGTGACCGCCGAACCGTTCTCGATGGCCACCACCAGCGGACCGACGTCGATGCCGCCCAGCAGTCGCTGCGCGGTGTCGGCGGTGGCGCGGCGCAGCAGGTGCTCGAGCACCGCCTGCTCGCGGCCCTCTTCACCGGTCTCGAACTCGAGCTTGCCGCGCAGTACGTCGGTCACGGTGCCCAGGTCGACGACGCGCGCCACCGGATCCTGTTCGCCGAGCACGGCCGAGCGGTGCCGCGCGGCGGCGGCGACGGTTTCGGCGGCCGCGATCGCGAACCGCGCCGAAACCCCCGACCGCTGATCGATCGACCGCGACTCCCGCAGGTAGCGGGCGAACCGGGCGAGCACCGCGAGCAGGTACTCGGGCACCTCGGCGGAAAGCTGCGCCTCCTGTTTGATGACGCCGACCTCGGCGTCGAGTTCCAGCGGGTAGTGGGTGCGGATCTCGGCGCCGAACCGGTCCTTCAGCGGGGTGATGATGCGGCCCCGGTTGGTGTAGTCCTCGGGGTTGGCGCTGGCCACCACGAGCACGTCGAGCGGTAGCCGCAGCGTGTATCCGCGCACCTGGATGTCGCGCTCTTCCATCACGTTGAGCATCGCGACCTGGATGCGCTCGGCGAGGTCGGGCAGTTCGTTGATGGCGACGATGCCGCGGTGGGCGCGCGGGATCAGCCCGTAGGCGATGGTCTCGGGATCGCCGAGGCTGCGGCCTTCGGCCACCTTGATCGGGTCGATGTCGCCGACCAGGTCTGCGACGCTGGTGTCGGGGGTGGCCAGCTTCTCGGTGTAGCGCTCGCTGCGGTGCCGCCACACGATCGGCAGGTCGTCGCCCGAGTCGGCGGTGCGCCGGATCGATTCGGGGGTGATCGGGCTGTACGGGTGCTCACCGAGTTCGGAGCCGTCGATGATCGGCGTCCACTCGTCGAGCAGACCGATCAGCGCGCGCAATAGCCGCGTCTTACCCTGGCCGCGTTCACCGAGCAACACGACGTCGTGACCGGCGATCAGGGCCCGCTCCAGCTGCGGGATCACAGTGTCCTCGAAACCGAGGATGCCCGGCCACGGGTCGCGGCCCTCGCCCAGGGCGGCCAGCAGGTTGTCCCGGATTTCCTGTTTCACGCCCCGCTCGCGGTGGCCGGAGGCCTTCAGCTCGCCGACGGTGCGGGGCAGATCACGTGGTTGAGTCACTCCTCCAAGTTACGCAACTCCGCGCGCCGACGGTCGAGTGTGGGGTTATGCCACGGTTCGGGTGCCGACGGCGTGCGGGTAACCCACGTTCGGCGCGGATGAAGCGGATGGAAATGTCAGTGCGCGAAATGCCGGGCGCCGGTGAGGTAGAGCGTGATGCCTGCCTTGGCGGCGGCCTCGGTGACCTGCTCGTCGCGCACCGATCCGCCAGGGTGCACGACGGCCTTCACCCCGCCTTCGATGAGCGTCTCGAGCCCGTCGGGGAACGGGAAGAACGCATCGGAGGCCGCGACCGCGCCGCGCACCCGCTCGCCTGCGCGCTGCACCGCCAGTCGCGCGGCGTCGACCCGGTTGACCTGGCCCATGCCCACCCCGACGGTGGCGCCGTCGGCGGCCACGACGATCGCGTTGGACTTCACCGCCCGGCACGCCCGCCAGGCGAACTTCAGATCGGCCAGCGTCGCGGGGTCCGCGGGTGAGCCGGTCGCGAGTTTCCAGTTGACGGGGTCGTCGCCGGGCGCGGTGAACGCGTCGCGCTGCTGCACCAGCAGGCCTCCGCTGACCTGTCGGAACTCCGCACCGCCCGGTTGCGGTTCGGCCGCCACCAGCACCCGGATGTTCTTCTTGCGGGTGAGCACTTCCACCGCGCCCGGTTCGTAGGCGGGCGCGATGATCACCTCGGTGAAGATGTCGGCGACGGTTTCGGCCATCTCGACGCTGACGGTGGTGTTGGCGGCGATCACACCGCCGAACGCCGACAGCGGATCGCATTCATGAGCCTTGCGGTGCGCGTCGGCCACCGAGACCGACGAGACCGCGATGCCACACGGGTTGGCGTGCTTGATGATCGCGACGCATATCTCGTCGTGGTCGAACGCCGCGCGCCAGGCCGCGTCGGCGTCGGTGTAGTTGTTGTAGGACATCTCCTTGCCGTGCAGCTGTTCGGCCTGCGCCAGCCCGGGCCACCCCGCGTCGTCGCGGTACAGCGCGGCCTGCTGGTGCGGGTTCTCCCCGTAGCGCAGAACGGCCTCACGCCGCCACGTCGCGCCCAGCCACTGCGGCAGCGCCGCGTGCGCCGACCCGCCCTCGGGCGCCAGCACCGCACCCATCCACGACGCCACCGCGACGTCGTACTCTGCGGTGTGCCGAAATGCCAGCGCCGCCAGCTTCTTTCGTTCCTCGAGGGTGAATCCGCCTGCGCGCACCGCGGCGAGCACCCCGTCGTAGCCCAGCGGGTCGACGACGACGGCGACGCTGGGATGGTTCTTGGCGGCGGCGCGGACCATGGAGGGTCCGCCGATGTCGATCTGTTCGACACACTCGTCGATACCCGCGCCGGAGGCAACGGTCTCGCTGAACGGATACAGGTTCACCACGACGAGTTCGAATGCGGCAACACCGAGTTCAGCCAGCGCCGAAACATGTTCGGGCTTGCGCTGATCGGCCAGCAGTCCGGCGTGCACATGCGGATGCAGGGTCTTGACCCGGCCGTCGAGCACCTCGGGAAAGCCAGTCACCTCCTCCACCGGCGTCACCGGAACACCGGCGTCGGCAATGGTTTTGGCGGTCGATCCGGTCGAGACGATGGCGACCCCCGCGTCGTGTAGCCCGCGGGCCAGTTCGGCCAGGCCGGTCTTGTCGTACACGCTGACCAACGCGCGCCGAATCGGCCGTTTATCGCTCATCCCAGGGTCGCCTTTCGTCCGATCCAGGTCACGCCGCGGGTTGCGAACGCGTCCAGAACTTCCACGAGCAGTCGTCGCTCCACGACCTTGATGCGCTCGTGCAGGGTGGCCTCGTCGTCGTCGTCGAAAATCCGGACCGCCTCCTGCGCCAGCACCGGCCCGGTGTCGGTGCCCGCGTCGACCAGATGCACGGTGCAGCCGGTGATTTTGACCCCGTAGGCGAGCGCATCGTGCACCGCGTGCGCGCCGGGAAAGGCGGGCAGCAGCGCCGGGTGGGTGTTGAGCACCCTGCCGGGGAAGCTAGAAAGAAATTGGGGGCCAAGGATTTTCATGAACCCGGCCGACACAACGAGGTCGGGCTCGTATGCGGCGGTGGCTTTGGTGAGCGCGGCGTCCCAGGCTGCGCGGTCGGCGTGATCGCGAAGCGCGACAGTGAAGGTCGGCACCGACGACGACGCGGCGATCTGCAGCGCGGTGCATTCGCGGTCTGCGCCGACCGCGACCACCCGGGCCGGATAGTCGCCGACCGCGGCCGCGAGCAGGGAGGCCAGCAGCGACCCCGTGCCCGACGCCAGCACCACCACCCGCGCCGGTGCGCTGGGCGGCACACGAAGCGGTTCCTGCACGCCTGCGAGCCTAATGGTCACCGTTGCGGGGCCGGTCTGCGGTGGTATCGGGCGAAACGTCGTCGTCGACGACGAAGTGTTCCTCGGGGTCCTCGTGCGGCGCTACCGCAGCGGACGGCACCTCACCGCGCGGTTCGGCCGGTGCGTCGTCGTCGACGACGGGCGCGTCTTCAGGCGTCGGTTCGTCGTCGACGCCGGCCGGCGGCTCGGGCTCGGGTTCCGGCTCGGGTTCGGGCTCGGGTTCCGGCTCGGGTTCGGGCGGCCGGGGCCGACGGGCGATGCCGCCGGACATCGCCACCGTCAGCCCGCCGATGCCCGCGAACCACAGGAACACCGCCGGCCCGAACGTGGTCTGGTCGACGCCGACGTCGCCGAAGTTGCCGAGCCGACCGCCGCCGGCGTGGCCGAGCAGCGCCATCATCACCGCCGCGAGCGCCGCGGCGATGACCAGCTTGAGCAGCGCGGGCACCAACGGCAGCGGTCGTCGCGCACACTGCTGCCCGATGGCCACCCCGGAGACCGCCGCCACGATCAGCAACGCCACCCACACCGGGCCCAGCGGCGGGTTCGGAACGGCGGCCAGCACCGGCAGCGCGGGGATGTCGCCGCCGAACACGGTGAACGAGCTGAACGTGGCCAGTCCGATGTGGGCGCTGGAGCCGACGGCGACCGCGGCCGTGCCCACGAGCACGTTCGGGATGTACAGGATCGACAGCGCGGTGAGGCTGAGCTGCCCGAACACCGAATCGGTGATCCCGAACAGGTCGTGCATCGTCGACCAGTGCACGATCAGCGACCCGGCCGCAACGACGCCGGACAACCCGATCAGGGCGAGTACGCCGGCGCTGGCGGCACGGACCGCGTCGGGCAGCCACGCAGGCAGCGGCGACGCGCTCAACAGCCGTCGCCCCAGCCGGGACCCGACACCCACGGCCGCGCCGATCGCGTGCACCGCCAGCACGCTGCCGAACGCGCGCAGGGCGTTGGGGGTCTGCAGGTCGGTGAGCACCGAGGCGGCGTCATGGATGATGGCCAGCGAGATCGCCGCGACCAGCAGCGGTCCGCCCAACGCGGACCCCACCACCCACCGGGTCACGAACCACGAACTCTGCGGTGAGGTGGCGGCGGCCGTCGTACGGGCCGTTCCCCACGCCATCGCCAGCACCGGCAGCAGCGGCATCACGCCGAGTTCGGCGCCGCCGATGGACACCGGCACCAGGTGCACGCCCAGCCACATGCTGGCGATCGCGCCGAACGCGCCGGTCATCTCGCTGTTCGCGATCACCAGCTGGATCAACACCACCGCGGCGATGATGACGAGCGCGACGATCGACGGCCCGAACGCGACCCGAAGCAGCTCACGCGCCTGGCGCGCGCCGACCGGTCGGTTGTCCACTGGTTGGCCGCTCCTCGCACCCGCTCACGCGTGCGCGAAGTTGACGCACGCGCGGCTCAGACTACGACGGCGGCGGCCCCGACTGCGAGGAGGACGACGGCTGCGTCGAAGCCTGTGTCGTCTGGTCGGAGTTCGTCGGTGGCTGACCGTACGTCGGGAAGCCGGTCGGCGGGGTGGGCGGCCCGCTTTGGCCGCCGGGCTGTGAACTCGGCTGCGAACCATGCTGGGAGCCCTGCTGGGAGCCGTGCTGGCCGCCGGGTTGTGTGCCGGGCTGGGTGCCGGGCTGGGGGCTGGCGAAGCCGCCGGTCGACGGACCGCTGGGATATCCGCCGTACGGCGTGGGATAGCCCGGACGTTGGTGCTGCTGCTGCGGGCCGCCGTACTGCTGGCCGTAGTAGGGACCGCCGTACTGCCCGTAGCTCTGGTCGTACTTCGGGCGCGGGACGGGCGCGCTGACAATGCCGGTCTCGAACAGCAGCACCGCCACCGCGACGATCGCCTGCAGCACCGTGAACGCGATGACCAGGTACAGCCCCCAGTCGATGGCGGCGACGCTGGGTTTGTTGATGACTTCGGCGATGACGAGCAGCAACGCGAGCACCGACAGCACCGTCACCAGCGATGTCGCGACCGTCTGCTTGGGCAGCAGGCCGACACCGGCGAGCAGCCCGGCCAACACCGCCGCCGCCACAGCCAGCACCAGCCCGAACGAGCCACCGCTGACGTCGACCAGCCCCGGGAAGTCGGACGCGGCGATGGTGAAGAGCGGGCCGAAGCTCGCCAGATACACCGCAAGGCCGAGCGCGGCCACGGCGGCGGTCAGATAGACGGGCAGCCTGCTGGCCCCGTCCGATGTCGAGGAAGCGGGTTCACTCGGCTTGCCGAACTGCTGTGTCGGCGCGGAGAACTGGGTGGTCGGCTGGTGTGCGGGCGGGTATCCGGGACTACCGGACGGACCGGGCGGGTAGGTCATGACCTCTCCTGTGCTGTCGGGCTTGAAGTCCACGCTAGCGCACCTGAGTCGAATCGACGTGGCACGGGTTGTCCGGTCGAATTCTCTTCGGAATCTTGGATTTCGCGCGTCGGGGCGACAGCAACGCATCGACGTACTCGATTTCGGTGTGGACGTGCAAAAAGCCGCCGGGGCGCCCGACCGCACCGTGTTTGCGATAGGCCGCACGGATTCATGCACAAACCGTCGAACGACCCCGGGTGTTGCCCTTGCGACTAGAACACGTTCTAATTCAGCCATGAATTTCGGGCTCGTACTTTTCACCAGCGACCGCGGGATCACCCCGGCAGCGGCGGCCAAGCTCGCCGACGACCACGGGTTCACCACCTTCTACGTGCCCGAACACACCCATATCCCGATCAAACGGCAGGCCGCCCATCCGACGACCGGCGACGAGACGCTGCCCGACGACCGCTACATGCGCACGTTGGATCCGTGGGTGAGCCTGGCCACAGCGTGCGCGGTGACGACGCGGGTGCGGTTGTCGACGGCGGTCGCGCTGCCCGTCGAGCACGACCCGATCTCGCTGGCCAAAACGATCGCGTCGCTCGATCACCTCTCCGGCGGCCGGGTCAGCCTCGGGGTCGGCTTCGGCTGGAACACCGACGAGCTGGCCGATCACAACGTGCCGCCCGGCCGCCGCCGCACGATGCTGCGCGAGTACCTGGAGGCGATGCGGGCGCTGTGGACCGAGGAGGAGGCGTCCTACGAGGGCGAGTTCGTCAACTTCGGGCCGAGCTGGGCGTGGCCGAAGCCGGTGCAGTCGCACATCCCGGTGCTCGTCGGGGCGGCCGGCACGGAGAAGAACTTCAAGTGGATCACCCGCTCCGCCGACGGCTGGATCACCACGCCGCGTGACTTCGACATCGACGCGCCGGTGAAGCAGCTGCAGGACATCTGGGCCGACGGCGGCCGACAGGGTGCCCCGCAGATCGTGGCGCTGGACTTCAAACCGGATCCGGACAAGTTGGCGCGTTGGGCCGAGCTGGGGGTCACCGAGGTGCTGTTCGGCCTGCCGGACAAGTCCGCCGACGACGTCGCCGCCTACGTCGAGCGACTGGCGGGCAAGCTGGCCGACCTGAAGTGATCAGGGTGTGCCGAACCCGGCGGCGTCCAGCACCTGCCTACCCGCCTCACCGGTGACGAAATCGACGAATTTCGTTGCCAGCTCGGGATTTTCGGATCGAGCGAGCGTGGCGATCGGATAAGTGTTGACGACGTCGCGCGACGCGGGGAACGCCACGGCGGTGACCGCATCTGCCGCGCCGATCACATCGCTGACGTAGACGGGCCCCGCGTCGGCCTGCCCGCTGCTCACTTTGTTGAGGACGTCGGTGACCGACGACTCCTCGCTGACCGGTTCCAATTCGACGCCTGCGGCCCGTTCGACGCGCTGGGTGGCTGCGCCGCAGGGCACCTGAGGTGCGCAGACGACGACGGTGGTGTCCGGGCGGGTCAGGTCGCGCAGCGACGCGATGCCTTTCGGGTTGCCCGGCGCGACGGCGATGGTCAGCGTGTTCGACGCGAAGTTCACCGGCTCGCCGGCCAGCAGGCCGGCCTCGGCGACCTTGTCCATGTTCGTGGCGTCCGCCGATGCGAACACGTCGGCGCGCGCGCCCTGCCTCAACTGTGTCGCCAGATCCGACGACCCGGCAAACGAGTACTCCACCGCTGCACCGGGATTGGCCGTTTCAAACTGTGCGCCGAGTTCGGTGAACGGGGCTTGCAGCGAAGCGGCGGCGAACACGACGACCGTGTCGCGTTCGGCGCCTGAGCCGCATCCGGTCGACAAAGCGAGCAGCAGCACCCCGGCGAGCGCCACCCGTTTCACCGCCGGCTACCTCAGCGTCGCCCGGTTGCCGTGCTCGGTCGGCTGCACGCTGATCGCCGCGCCGAGCGGATCGCCGTCGCACATCAGCGCCACCAGGTCGGGATCCTCGGTGGTGGCCATGAAGCGCGAGTTGTCGGCGTCGAGGCGCCCGATGATGATCCCCGTCGTGGTGGGCCAGTCATAGCGCACGGAGTACGTCTCGATGCGGCCTGCGCCTGCGGGCTGCTCGGTGACGGGGACCTTCGGCAACGCCTCGACCTGCCGGTTGAGTTGCTCGCTGCGGTCGGCCCGCCATTCGGCTGGTCGGGTGGAGTAGATCCCGACCGAGTACTTGCTCATCGTGCCGCCGTTGGCGCCGACGAAGCCGAAGTGCCCTGGCTTGTCGCGTAACTGAGTCACGGTCTCGGCGATGGCGTGCAGCGAGTAGCTGTTGCCCGGCCCACCGAAATAGGGCAGGCCGCCGGTCACCGTCAGGCCGCGCGGGTCGGCGCCGTCGATGCCCAGCGCTTCGCAGACGACGAAGACGGGGAACGGAAAGCAGCTGTACAGGTCGAAGGTGGCGACGTCCTCGACGCCGATGTCTGCCACCCGCAGCGCTTCCCGCGCGGCGTGCACTGCCGCAGGGCTGGCGCCGAGGTCGACACGGTCCAGCAGCGCCTGCTCGGTGAGGTCCGAATGACCGTGCAGATACACCCATTTCGTCTCCGGAACGCCGAGGCGGCGCGCGGCGGCCACCGACATCATGATGGCGGCGGCGCCCTGGTTGACCTGGTCTCGCGCCACCAGCAGCCGGGGATAAGGGTCGCAGATCATCCGGTTGTCGTCGGTGACCGTGACGATTTCCTCGACCGAACGCTCGACGGGCGATGACGAGAACGGGTTCTTCGCCGCCACTTTCGACAGCGGCGCGAACAACTCGGCCATCTGCCGCCGGTACTCGTCAACGCCCAGCCCGAGCCGGCCGCGACGGGCGTTGTCCAGCAGCCCGTACTGCACCGCCGCGCCGGTCAACCCGTGCTTGGCGGTGTACTCGGTGAAGTACTTGTGGATCTGGTGGCCGCGATCCTCCAACTGGCCGTCGACGTGTTCGGTGAAGTCGGGCTTGTCTCGTCCCTGTTCGGCGGCATGTCGCCAAAACCGCGCCGTCGACCCCGCCTCCGATCCGATGATCATCGCGACGTCCATGGCGCCGGTCGCGATCGCGTTGCCGGCTTCGGTGACGAGCTTCTGCGGGCCCTGGCCACCGACGGGTTCCAGTACGACGCGCGCCGGGTTGCCGCCGACCCGGTTCATCACCGAGCGCGGATAGTTGTTCGACTTGCCCAGCGTGGCGGGCATCGGACCGGAGATCTCGAATTGCCGCAGCCCGTACACCGTCTCGATCGCCTCGGCGGCCACCACCGGGTCGATGCCGGTGTCGGCCAGCGCCGCACGGACCGCCTCCGCGGCAAGGTCGACCGCCGACATCCCCCGGTAGTCGGGGTCGTCGATGCGTTCGGTGAACTGGCCGACGCCGACCAGCACCGGAGTCCGCGGATCGACCGTCATGGGCTGACCTTTCTTCCCCTTGCCGCTTTGCCGCGAGCGTGCGTGTCTGAGGGCGACACGCCCTGCGTTCAGCGGAGTTTGCGCACGCTCACCACGCCAGCGAGCTAGTTTGACAAGCTATTCAACTCGCTTACAGTACGCCAACCCGTAGTGGCACCCGGCGTCGACTGCAGGCGCCCGCAGTAGCGAGCGTGCGTGAAATCGGCATTTGACACGGTGTGTCGCCCTCAGACACGCACGCTCGCGCCATAGGTGGGCACGCGCCAGCCCTAGGTGGAGCTTGCGCCCTAGAGTCACAGGCTCTGCAGGATCTCCCGGGCCAGCTGTGCCGTCGCCGACGGGGTCTTGCCGACCTTCACGCCGGCGGCTTCCAGCGCCTCTTGCTTGGCGGCCGCGGTGCCCGACGAACCGGACACGATGGCGCCGGCGTGGCCCATGGTCTTGCCCTCCGGGGCGGTGAAGCCCGCGACGTAGCCGACGACCGGCTTGGACACGTTGTCCTTGATGTACTCGGCCGCGCGCTCCTCGGCGTCGCCGCCGATCTCGCCGATCATCACGATCACCTTGGTGTCGGGATCCTTCTCGAACGCCTCGATGGCGTCGATGTGGGTGGTGCCGATGACCGGGTCGCCGCCGATGCCGATCGCGGTGGAGAAGCCGAAGTCGCGCAGCTCGAACATCATCTGGTAGGTCAGCGTGCCCGATTTCGACACCAGGCCAACCGGACCCGGCCCGGTGATGTTGGCGGGGGTGATGCCGGCCAGTGCTTCGCCGGGCGTGATGATGCCCGGGCAGTTGGGCCCGATGATGCGGGTTTTCTGCCCCTTCTCCACGTTGTAGGCCCACGCGTATGCGGTGTCCTGCACCGGAATTCCCTCGGTGATGACCACCAACAGCGGGATCTGGGCGTCGATGGCCTCGATGATCGCGTCCTTGGCGAACTTCGGCGGCACGAACACCACCGACACGTCCGCGCCGGTCTCCTTCATCGCTTCGGCGACGGTGCCGAACACCGGCAACTTGATGTCTTTGCCGTCTTTATCCTTATGGGCCACTTCGGTTCCGGCCTTGCGCGCGTTCACGCCGCCGACGATCTGGGTACCGGCCTTGAGCATCAGCGCGGTGTGCTTGGTGCCTTCGCCGCCGGTGATGCCCTGGACGATGACCTTGGAGTTCTTGTTCAGGAAGATCGACATGGGTTGTGTCCCTTACTTGTTCGCCAGTTCGGCGGCTTTGTCGGCGCCGGAGTCCATGGTGTCGGCCTGGATCACCAACGGGTGGTTGGCGTCGGCCAGGATGCGGCGACCCTCTTCGACATTGTTGCCGTCGAGGCGGACCACCAGCGGCTTGTTGGCCTCGTCACCGAGGATCTTCAGCGCGTTGACGATGCCGTTGGCGACCGCGTCGCACGAGGTGATTCCGCCGAACACGTTCACGAACACGCTCTTGACCTGTTCGTCGTTCAGGATGACGTCCAGACCCGCGGCCATCACCTCGGCCGACGCGCCGCCGCCGATGTCGAGGAAGTTGGCCGGCTTGACCCCGCCGTGCTTCTCCCCCGCATAAGCCGTCACGTCCAGCGTCGACATCACCAGGCCCGCGCCGTTGCCGATGATGCCGACCGCGCCGTCGAGCTTGACGTAGTTGAGGTCGTTCTCCTTGGCCTTGAGTTCCAGCGGATCGGTGGCGTCGCGGTCCTCGAACTCCGCGTGCTCGGGATGGCGGAAGTCGGCGTTGCCGTCCAGGGTGACCTTGCCGTCCAGGGCGAGGATCTGATCATCCGGAGTGCGCACCAGCGGGTTGACCTCGACCAGGGTGGCGTCCTCGGCGACGAAAACCTCCCACAGCTTGGCGATCGTCACCGCGGCCGCGTCGAGCACCTCGGCGGGCAGATGCCCCTTCTCGGCGATCTCGCGCGCGAACGCCTCGTCGACACCTTTGATGGCGTCAACGGGCACCCTGGCCAACCGGTCGGGTTTGGTGGCCGCGACCTCTTCGATCTCCACGCCGCCCTCCACCGAGCACATCGCCAGGTAGGTGCGGTTGGCGCGGTCGAGCAGGAACGAGATGTAGTACTCCTCGGCGATGTCGCTGGCCTCGGAGACCAGCAGCTTCTTGACGATGTGGCCCTTGATGTCCAGGCCGAGAATGTTCTGCGCGTGGGTGAAGGCGTCGTCGGCGGTGGCCGCGTACTTGACGCCGCCGGCCTTGCCACGGCCGCCGGTTTTGACCTGCGCCTTGACCATCACCGGCTTGCCGATCTCCTCGGCGATCGCCTTGGCGTCCTCGGCGGTGGTGGTCACCCGGCCGGGCGTGGTGGGCACGTTGTGCTTGGCGAACAGTTCTTTCGCCTGGTATTCGAAGAGGTCCATGGACTCACTGTCTCTAGCGCGTTGACTGCAAAGGTTCGGGCCTGACGGGCTCGGGGGAACTTTATCGACACGCGCCGAGTTCGTATGCACCGCCCACCGCTCATGTGGTCGATCTCACCGGCACGCGATGGTGATACACCTCACAATCCCCAACGGAATTTCCACTTGGCTTGCAGCCATCATTGGGGTTTGGTTAACGTGCCTTCTGGTCAAGGTCACGTTTTGATCACAGCGAAAAGGAAACCTCAGGTTGGCTGCGCACCGTTCGTCCAGATTCCCCGCCGGGGCGTCGACGAAACGGCAAATCCTCGGCCGCGCCACCGAAAACTCCGCTGAAGTCACCCAGATCATCCCGTTCAACGAGTTCGGCGACCTCGCCGACGTGGACTTCCGGGAGAGTTGCGCGTTCGACCGCGAATCCTCCGTGATCTCGGCTCCCGAACTCGATGACCTGCACGACGACGACGATCTGGCCCCTCTGCGTCTGGCGGTGCCCTCGGAGTTCCAGGCGGGTGCCAAGCATGCGCGCCGCACGCACGCGTACCGCGACAGCCACACCGACACCAGCGACGGCATGGACGCCACCGACGTCATCAAAATCGGCCGTCGCGGCGAGCACCGCAAACCCGACGTCCCGGTGAAGGGCCGGCTGGTGGTCGCGGCGATGGCCGTCGGCGCCACCGCCGCAGGCGCGTACTCGATGACGCACCCGTCGCCCAAGGACAGCGAGGCCACCGTGCTGGCCGCCGATCAGACCGCCATCGGCGGCGGCGCGATCACCGGGTCCATGGACGGTATGCAGGTCGTGGCGGTCACGCCGGCCGCCAGCTCGGCCGTGCACACCGAGGAGATCCAGAAGGCGGCCGCGTTCGCTCAGGAACGCGCCGAACGCGAGGCCCGTCTGCAGCGCCCGATGTTCGTCATGCCGACCACCGGGGTGTGGACGTCGGGCTTCGGATACCGCTGGGGCGTGCTGCACGGCGGTATCGACATCGCGAACTCCATCGGCACGCCGATCCTGGCCGCATCCGACGGCGTCGTCATCTCAGCGGGCCCCTACGCCGGTTACGGCACCATGGTCAAGCTGCGCCACTCCGACGGCTCGGTGACGCTCTACGGTCACCTCAGCTCGGTTTTGGTCAACGTCGGGCAGCGGGTGTGGGCCGGGGACCAGATCGCCAAGATGGGCAACACCGGCAACTCGACCGGACCGCACCTGCACTTCGAGGTGCTGATGAACGGCACCGACCGGGTCGATCCGGTCGGTTGGCTGGCCAAGCGCGGCCTGACCCCCTGAGGCCTGACAATTACGCTGGCTGAGTGGCCGACGACGAAGCCGATCTGACGCGCCCCTCGCCGTCGAACGCCGAGACGGGCATCATTCGTCGTCATCCATCCGGAGAGCACCCCGTCGGCGAGGAGCCGCAGACAAAGATCATTCGTCGCCACCCGACCGGCGAGATGCCGACGGCCGCTGAACCGCCGACATGGGGGCACCGCCCGCCCGCAGGGCAGGGGGACTATATCCCGCGGGCTAGGCCCACCACGGTGGCACCTGCCCGACGGGCCACTCCGCACACCGCAACCGCCACGGCCGTCGCGGCGATCCTGTCGGGGTGGGCGACGGCGGTGATCGCCACCGACATCATCACCGGCTGGTGGCAGACCGATCCGCTGTTCTGCGTGGCGGTGGCGTTCCTGACGGCGATCTCGGCGGCCGCGCTGATCGCGGGGCTGATCGGGCTGTTGTTGCGCCGCCGGATGAGCCGGCTGCTGATCGCGGTGGGTTCCGTTGTGGCGCTGTTGATTTTCTCGAGCCTGTTCGTCGCGGGCGCGAAGCTGCCGCCGGTGGTCTATGCGATTCCGGTGCTGCCGGTGGCGACCGTCGTGCTGGCCGTGTTACCCGCGACGCGACGCTGGCAGCGCGGCTAACTCCACTCGCCGAAAGAGACAAACGGGCGGGTGAGTGCGGGTAGTTTCCAGCCAATACGTCGATTTCGGCTGGCTGGCGACGCGACGCCGGCAGCGTTTCTAGGCGTCGACGACGGCAGCGATCGCCTCGATCTCGACGAGTTGATCGTCGTATCCGAGGACGGTCACCCCGAACAGGGTGCTCGGCACGTCGTGGTCGCCGAACGCATCACGGACCACCTCCCACGCGGTGACCAGGTCGCGTTGCTCGGCGCTCGCGACCAGCACCCGCGTGCTGATCACATCCTGCAGAGTCGCCCCTGCCTCGGCCAGCGCGCGCGTCATCGTCTCGATGCACACGGCCGCCTGCCCCGCGTAGTCGCCGACGGCTGCGGTCGTGCCGTCGTCGTTGAGCGGACATGCCCCGGCAAGGAAAATTAACCGCGCATCCTTGGGAGCCGTTGCCGCGTACGCATACTCGGCCACATCGGACAGTACCGACGAGCGGATCAGCCGCACCGAAGAGGCCATATCAAAGCTTCGCGATCGGCGCGTGGTTGTGCATGAGCTTGACGCGGCCCGCACTGCCGAAGTCGATGAGCGACATCGCTGATTCGCCGACGCCGGACACCTCCTCCACGCGGCCCAGCCCGTACTTGTCGTGGGTCACGCGGTCGCCGGGTTCCAGCACCACCAGCGGACGCTTGCCGGCCGACGATCGTGTCGGTGCCGGGCGCGGCGTGCCGAACCGGCCTGCCCCGCTGACCGGCGCCGACATCGACGGCCCCGGATCGGTGCGCCGCCAATCGATCAGGTGCTGCGGAATCTCTTTGAGGAACCGCGATTCGGGGTTGAGCATCGGCTGACCCCACGACGATCGGACCTTGGCCCGGCTGACGTAGAGCCGCTGGCGGGCCCGGGTGATGCCGACGTAGGCCAGCCGCCGTTCCTCCGACAGCTCGGTCGGGTCACCCAGGGCCCGCATGTGCGGGAACATGCCGTCTTCCCACCCGGTCACGAACACCACCGGGAACTCCAGGCCCTTGGCGGTGTGCAGCGTCATCATGGTCACCACGCCGGCGCCGTGCTCGGGCAACTCGTCGGCGTCGGCCACCAGCGAGACCCGTTCGAGGAACTGGGCCAGCACACCGGTGTCGGGGATGTCCTCGTCCACCGGTTCGTCGAGCGCCTGGGCGTTCGCGAGATCGGTACTGAATTCGTGTGCGACGCTGACCAATTCGTTAAGATTGTCCAGGCGCGCGAGGTCCTGCGGGTCGCTCGAGGATTCCAGCGTGGTGCGGTAGCCGGTGCGGTCGAGCACCGCCTCCACCAGGTCGCCCAGTTCACCGTCGAGGCGCCCGCGCAGGTCGTCGAGCATCTCGACGAAGCCGGCGATCGCCTTTTCCGAGCGGGTGTTGAGCATCGGCACCTTGCCCTCGGCGGCCGCCTGAAGCGAATCGTTGAAGCTCAGGCCGGTGTTCTCGGCGTAGACGGCAACGCACGCTTCGGCGCGGTCCCCGATCCCGCGCCGCGGGGTGTTGAGAATGCGCCGCATGCTCACCGAGTCGCCCGGGTTGTCCAGCACCCGCAGGTAGGCCACGACGTCGCGGATCTCCTTGCGTTCGTAAAATCGCACGCCGCCAACGACTTTGTACGGAATGCCGGAGCGGATGAACACCTCCTCCAACGCGCGCGAGGAGTTGTTGGTGCGGTAGAAGACGGCGACGTCGTTATAGGTGATGTCGCCGCGGTCCACCAGCGTGTCGATCTCTGAGGCGACGAAACGCGCCTCGTCGTGCTCGTTGTCGGCGACGTAGCCGACGATCAGCTCACCCTCCCCCGCGTCGGTCCACAGCCGCTTATCGCGACGGCCGGTGTTGCGCGAGATCACCGAGTTGGCGGCGTTGAGGATGTTCTGCGTCGAACGGTAATTCTGTTCCAGCAGAATCGTTGTGGCGTTAGGGAAGTCGCGCTCGAAGTCCTCGATGTTGCGGATCGTGGCGCCGCGGAACGCGTAGATGGACTGGTCGGCGTCCCCCACCACGCACAGCTCGGCAGGCGCCACCCCGTCCTGGGTTTCGCGGCCGACCAGCTCACGCACCAGCACGTACTGCGCGTGGTTGGTGTCCTGGTACTCGTCGACCAGGATGTGCCGGAACCGCCGCCGGTAGTACTGCGCGATCTGCGGAAAAGCTTGCAGCACAGCGACTGTCTCGCCGATGAGATCGTCGAAGTCCAGCGCGTTTGCCGCCCGCAACCGGCGCTGGTACTCCGCGTAGACCTCGGCGATGATGCGGGGCATCTCCTCGCCGACGTCGGCGGCGTCGGACGCGGCCTCCTGCGGACCGATCAGTTCGTTCTTGAGGTTGGAGATCCCGTTGGCCAGCAGCCGCGGCGAATACCTCTTGGTGTCCAGGCCCAGATCCTTGCCGATCATCTGCAGCAGCCGCCGCGAGTCGTCGGCGTCGTAGATCGAGAAGTTGGAGTTCAGCCCGGGCAGCAGTGAGGCCTGGTTGCGCAGGATCCGCACACAGGTTGAGTGGAACGTCGACACCCACATCGACCGTGCCCGGGGCCCGACCAGCGCGACCACGCGCTCGCGCATCTCGGCGGCGGCCTTGTTGGTGAACGTGATGGCCAGCACCTGCCCGACGCCCACGTCGCGGTGGGCCAGCAGATAGGCGATCCGCCGCGTCAACACCGCCGTCTTACCCGATCCGGCGCCGGCGACGATCAGCAGCGGGGAGCCTTCATGCAGCACCGCACGGCGTTGCTGCGGGTTGAGGCCGGCCAGAAGGTCGTCGTCTGGGGAGTCCAAGCCGGTGATGGGATCCGAACCGGTCACGTGCACACTCATGTCGCATCCAAACTTACCGCTGACGAGGGACAACTTTGCGCGGACGCCACCGTTGGTGGCACACTCATCTGGTGCTCAACAGCCAGCAGGCGGCTCGCCGCCGATTTTTCTACGGGTACCGGCCAGCGGTGCCCGTGGTTTAGCAGCTTCTGTGAGCCCCGTGGTCCGCGTCCGGACCCGGGGCTCGTCTCTTGTGTGAGGCCCGAGAACGGATGAGACCAGATTTGCCACACCACGAGAGCGAAGAGGATCCCATGACTACTGACATCGAGCCGGTGTCCGACATCGACGACTTGCGGATGGAGATCGACCGGCTGGACGCCGCGATCCTGGAGGCCGTCAAGCGCCGCACCGAAGTGTCGAAGCTGATCGGCAAGGCCCGGATGGCCTCCGGCGGCACCCGCCTGGTGCACAGCCGGGAGATGAAGGTCATCGAGCGCTACAGCGAACTCGGCCCGGAGGGCAAAGATCTCGCGATGCTGCTGCTGCGCCTGGGCCGCGGCCGCCTCGGCCACTAATCCCTGGCGATTCGGTGCGCAAACTCGCGCTCAGCGATGGTTAGCGCACCGAAATCCCTACTTGAGGGCGTCGGTGAGCCAGGGCGTCAGCCACTCCACCGCGTCCGGTGTGGGATGCAGCCCGTCGCTGCGCATCCGGATGCCGTCGATGCGGTTGGTGTAACCGCCGCTGGGCCCGAGCTTGCGGTTGAGGTCGAGCACCGTGACGTTCGGGCGTTTCAGCACCACCCGGCGCAGCAGGTCGTTCCAGTCGTCGATGCGGTCCGGGCGGTCCTCGGGATAAAGGCTGCCGTCGGCCCGCTCACCGCGCCGGTTGTAGGGCTCGGTGGTGACGACGACGCGCGCGCCGGTCGAGCCCAGAATGTCCAACGCGCGGTTGAGTTCGCTGCGCAGGTACGCGTCGTAGACCGGTTCGCCGATGTGCGCCCACCGGCCCTCGTGCATCCGGTCGACGACCTCCCAGCGGCCGATCACCAACAGCACCACGTCGGGCCGATCGTGGTTGATGCGCTGCGTCCACCGGGCCGGCCACGCGTCGCATTCCGGCTTCTGGTTCAGCGTTTCGCCGACGTGGCGGTACGGTCCGCCGCGCGCGATGCCGCACCCGATCGTCGTGTAGTTGCTGAACGCGAAACCCGGCGTCGGCGGCAGATACCGCATGATCGTCCACGCCACCGAGTCGCCGAACACCGCGACGGTCCTGGTGCCGGGGGCGAGCTGGGGGGCCCGCTCGACTTCGACGGGCACTTCGGCGCCGACGTAGGCGGCCGAGTCAACCTCGCTGGGGATCTGCTCGGTGGGTGTCACCCCGACCGGCAGCACTGTCATCGTCACCACCGCGGCGGTGGCGGCGGTGGCCGCGGCCAGCGGCAGCATCGGCACGATCACCGGGCGCCACCGCCGAATCGGCTGCTCGAGCAGCCACCACGACGCCGCGGCCAACGCGATCGTCACCGCGCAGCGCAGCGCGAACAGCGACCAGCCCGTCCAGCCTGTGCGTTCTCCGTTGAGTACCAAGAAAATCGGCCAGTGCCACAGATAGACGCCGTAGGAGATGGCGCCCAGCGCCACCAGCGGACGCCACGCCAGCACCCGCGCCACCGGCCCGTCCTGGTCCAACGCGACCGCGGTGACGACGAACACCGACGCGACCGCCACGATGATCAGCAGCCCGCCGCGAAAGTCGCCGGTGCTGCCGGTCGCGTAGTGCACGGCCAAGCCCAGCACCACCGCACCGACCACTGACAGGGCCCGTGCGAGCCAGCGCCGCCACGGGGCGCGGATCACCGGTCCGCCCAGCGTCACCGTCGTCCAGTCGCGCACGACGAGCGCGGCGGCCGCCGCACCGATCATCAACGCCTGCGCGCGGGTGTCGGTGCCGAAGTAGATCCGGTTCAGCGACGCGTCGGTGGTGAACACGATCGCCGCCGTCGCCGATGCGGCAGCGCCGACGGTGGCCAGCACCAGCACGGCCGTCCGAAGCCGCGCGCGAAACAGCAGGGCCAGCCCGATCAGCAGCAGCGGCCACAGCGCGTAGTACTGCTCCTCGACGCCCAGCGACCACATGTGTTGCAGCGGTGAGGGCGGTGCGCCCTGCGCGAAGTAGTCGGTGCGTTGTGCGACAAACGCCCAGTTGGCCACCCAGAAGAACGAGGCGACGGCGTCGTCACGCAGCGTCGCGACGGCCTGCGTCGGGAACAGCTCACGGGCGGCGACCACCGCGAGCACCACGACCAGCAGCGCGGGCAGCAACCGGCGTGCGCGCCGGATCCAGAAGTCGCGCAGACCGATTCGTCCGGTGCGGGCGTGCTCGTCGAGCAACAGCGAGGTGATCAGGAAGCCGCTGAGCACGAAGAAGACGTCGACGCCGAGAAAGCCGCCGGGCACCCCGGGGATGCCGCCGTGGTCGGCGAGCACGAGAGCCACCGCCACGGCGCGCAGCCCGTCGAGGGCGGGGATGTCGCGTCGGCGGGCGGGGGTCACTGCCGAGATTCTTCCTGCGCGAGCAGACGCCAAATCGCATTAGCGACGGCGTGTCGATGCGATTACGCGTTCCCCTACCTTCGGTGTGGGCCCATCTCGCGTGAGAACCCCGGCTACTTCGTCAGCGCGATGTACTTGATCTCGAGGTACTCGTCCATGCCTTCGAACCCGCCCTCGCGGCCGAAACCCGATTCCTTGACGCCGCCGAACGGCGCCGCGGGATCCGAGACCACGCCGCGGTTGATGCCGACGATGCCGGACTCGAGGCTCTCGGCCACGCGCAGCGCTCGGTCCAGGGACTGGGTGTAGATGTAGGCGGACAGCCCGTACTCGGTGTCGTTGGCCGCGGCCACACCTTCGTCCTCGGTGTCGAAGCCGGTGATCGGGGCGACGGGTCCGAACACCTCCTCTTTGAGGATGCGGGCGTCGGCGGGCACGTCGGTCAGCACGGTGGCCGGGTAGAAGTTGCCGGGTCCGCCGGGGGCCTCACCGCCGAGGGCGACGGTGGCGCCGCGCTCGACGGCGTCGGACACCAGTTCCTGCACCGTGGCGACCTGTTTGGCGTTGATCAGCGGGCCCAGCATCGAGTTCTCGTCGAGGCCTTTGCCGAGGGTGTACTCGCTCATCCGCTTGACCAGCTTCTCGGTGAACTCCTCGCGCACGGCGTTGGCGACGTGGAACCGGTTGGCGGCGGTGCAGGCCTCGCCGCCGTTGCGCATCTTGGCCAGGATGGCGCCGTCGACCGCGGCGTCGACATCGGCGTCGTCGAACACCACGAACGGGGCGTTGCCGCCGAGTTCCATCGAGGTGCGCAGCAGCTTGTCGGCCGACTGTTTGACCAGCGTCTTGCCGACGCTGGTGGAGCCGGTGAACGTCAGCTTGCGCAGCCGCCCGTCGTCGATCAGCGCCTCCGTGATGGGCCCGGCGCTCTGGGTCGGCAGCACCGACAGCACACCCTTGGGCAACCCGGCCTCGTCCATCAGCTTGGCCAACAGCAGCATGGTCAGCGGGGTTTCCTGCGCAGGCTTGACGATCATCGTGCAGCCCGCGGCGAACGCCGGGCCGATCTTGCGGGTGCCCATGGCCAGCGGGAAGTTCCACGGAGTGATCGCGTAGCACGGCCCGACCGGCTGTTTGGTGACCAGGACGCGGCCGGTGCCTGCCGGGCTCGGGGTGTAGCGCCCGGCGATGCGCACGGCCTCTTCGGCGAACCAGCGGAAGAACTCCGCGCCGTACTTGACCTCGGCCATGCTCTCCGGAAGCACCTTGCCCATCTCCAAGGTCATCAGCGCGGCGATATCGTCGGCGCGTTCGGTGATCTTCTCGAACACCGCGCGCAGGATCTCGCCGCGTTCGCGGGGCGCGGTGGCCGCCCAGTCGGCCTGCACACCGCATGCGACGTCCAGCGCGGCGATCGCGTCGTCGGGGGTGGCGTTGGCGACGGAGGCCAACACCTGGTCATCGGAGGGGTCGAGCACGTCGAACGTCGACGACCCGTCCCGTTGCTCACCGCCGATCCACAGCCCGGTGGGTACTGACGACAGCAGCTTGGCGGTATCCATACTTCCTCTCTTACACCTTCGGCCTTATCCCCGCACTAGGGTCGTCGTCATGAGTGCCGACATACCCGATATCACGGCAACCGATGCGTGGCAGGCCCTGCAACGGCATCGCGACGACATCGGCGAAACGCATCTGCGGCAGTTCTTCGCCGACGATCCGGCGCGCGGCACCGAGTTGACGCTCACCGTCGGCGATCTCTACATCGACTACAGCAAGCACCGGGTCACGCGGGAGACGTTGCAGCTGCTCGTGGACCTGGCCCGCGCCGCCCGGCTGGAGCAGCGCCGCGACGCGATGTTCTCCGGGGTGCACATCAACACCTCGGAGAACCGTGCCGTGTTGCACACCGCGCTGCGGTTGCCGCGCGGCGCCGAACTGGTGGTCGACGGCCAGAACGTCGTGGCCGATGTGCACGCGGTGCTGGACCGGATGGGCGACTTCACCGACCGGTTGCGCAGCGGAGAGTGGACGGGCGCCACCGGTGAACGCATCAGGACCGTCGTCAACATCGGCATCGGGGGTTCGGACCTGGGCCCCGTGATGGTGTATCAGGCGTTGCGCCACTACGCCGACGCGGGCATCTCCGCGCGGTTCGTGTCCAATGTCGATCCGACGGATCTGGTCGCCACGCTCGACGGGCTCGACCCGGCCACAACGCTTTTCATCGTCGCCTCCAAGACGTTCTCGACGTTGGAGACGTTGACCAACGCCACCGCCGCGCGCCGCTGGCTGACCGATGCGCTCGGTGATGCCGCGGTGGCCAAGCATTTCGTCGCGGTGTCCACCAACGAGAAACTGGTCGACGATTTCGGTATCAACACCGACAACATGTTCGGCTTCTGGGACTGGGTCGGCGGGCGCTATTCCGTCGACAGCGCAATCGGTTTGAGCGTGATGGCGGTGATCGGCAGGGAACGTTTCGCTGAGTTTCTGGCCGGGTTTCACATCGTCGACGAGCACTTCCGCACCGCCGAATTAGATACCAACGCGCCGGTGCTGCTGGGCTTGATCGGGTTGTGGTACAACAACTTCTTCGGCGCGCAGTCGCGCGCGGTCCTGCCCTACTCCAACGATCTGGCGCGGTTCGCGGCGTATCTGCAGCAGTTGACGATGGAGTCCAACGGCAAGTCGGTGCGCGCCGACGGTGCCCCTGTCGTCACCGATACCGGTGAGATCTTCTGGGGCGAGCCGGGTACCAACGGCCAGCACGCGTTCTACCAACTGCTGCACCAGGGCACCCGGCTGGTGCCCGCGGATTTCATCGGGTTCTCCCAGCCCACAGACGATCTCGCGACGGCCGACGGCTCAGGCAGCATGCATGACCTGTTGATGAGCAACTTCTTCGCCCAGACCCAGGTGCTCGCGTTCGGCAAGACCGCCGAGGAGATCGCCGCCGAGGGCACACCCCCGGAAGTGGTGCCGCACAAGGTGATGCCGGGCAACCGGCCCTCCACGTCGATCCTGGCGACCAAGCTGACGCCGTCGGTTCTGGGACAGCTCATCGCGCTCTACGAACATCAGGTGTTCACCGAAGGTGTGATCTGGGGTATCGACTCGTTCGACCAGTGGGGAGTCGAACTCGGCAAGACGCAAGCCAAGGCGCTGTTGCCGGTGATCACTGCCGATGCATCGCCAGCAGAGCAGTCGGATTCGTCGACCGACGCGCTGGTGCGGCGGTACCGCACGGAGCGCGGCCGCCCGGCCTGAGCTCAGGCGTCTGGTCCGCGAGTGTGCGGTTTCATACGCGACACGCGGGCAAAGCGTATGAATCTGCACTTTCGCAGCGGTTCTGTTCGCGGCAGCCGGCTAAGCTCCTGAAAGAGCAACGCGGCGCACACCCCTGATGGAGTGTGCGCCGTGTGCTTAGCTCGTCGTCAGCTAACGGTTACGGGGCAGGGATGTTGATGCATCCGACGTTCGGCAGGCAACCGCTCGCACCGCCGGGGCCGGCCGCGCCGCCGGGACCGCCGGGAGCCAACGAACCGCTGGCACCGCCGGGTCCAGCCGAACCCTCAGGGCCACCGGGGATTACCCCCTCGGCACCACCGAGGTCAGCGGAGCCCTGGGGCCCGCCGGGGACGTTCACGTCAGCACCGCCGCCCGGGCCGGCTTCGATGTTGCCGGTAGCGGCACAGGGCGTGCCGTCGGCGTTCACACACGGCGGAGGCGGTGGTTGGGCACCGGCGACAGGCGCAACTGCGATGGCCGCTGCGGCAGCGCTTGCGAACAACAGGGGCGTCATCTTCGTCAGTTTCACGTTCATGCTTTCGGACTACCACCACTGGCATTTGACGAAACATCGAATCCTCACAACCTGCCGACCTCTCGGAGCCCGGAAACGGTGTCCGCCAGCGTTTCCTGCGGGTCACGGTAGGTGATCCCCAGCTCTACCTCACTCGGCGAATCGTCGCAGGACGGCATCTGCGTGTAGTACTGCATCGCCGCCCCGGTCACCGGCGCGTCGAACGGCAGATAGGGCCCGATCACGTCGACCACCCGCCCGATGTTGCGTAGTAAAACGTCCGGAATGGGGTACACCTGAAGTGACGCGTCCGCGGCGCGGCCGATCATCGCCGCCAGGTCGGCGATCTCTACGCGTTTGCCGCCCGCCATGTACCGCCGGGGCCCATTACCCGGTTCCAGCAACGCCGCGTGCAGGGCGGCGAGGTCTCGCACGTCGACCACCGTCCACGCCGCGCCGCGGCCGGGCACCCCACGCATCTGCACCGCCGCGTGAACACCTTGGGCCGCTTCACCGAACTGATTACCCGCCGGCGGTCCGAGCACCATGCCCGGATACGTGATGGCCACCGGCGCACCGTCCTCCTGAAGGCCTCGCGCGTACTTCTCCACCTCCGCCTTGGACTTGCCGTAGCCGTCCGTTCCCCCTGTCACCGGGAGGTCGGCGTGCAGCGTGCGGCAGCCTGGTTGGAACAGGGCCGTGAAACTCGAAACGTGCACGATCGGGTCGAGGCCACGCTCGGCCGCGGAGCCGAGAACGTTTCGGGCGCCGTCCAGGTTGGTCTGCAACATGGCGTCGGCCTGCCGTGGGTCAATGGATACCATTGCCGCGGAATGGATCACGGCGTCACAGCCGTCCATTGCCGCGGCGGTCGACGAGGCGTCGGCGATGTCGCCGATCGCGTAATCATCGGTGTCGACGCCGATGTGCGCGGCGCTGGTCGCCAGCCGCGCCGGATCGCGGACCAAAAACCTCACCTGATGTCCGGCCTCGGCGACGGCCTTGGCCGTCCACGCGCCGACAAATCCCGTCCCACCGGTCAACAACACCTTCATGGCGCTGCCTTTACCCGGTAGCGCAATCCGCTACACGGTTGGCCTACGCGAACGGTTTGGTGAAGCGGGGCGGCAGCACCCGTAACAACTGCACCAGCGGCGCCCACGGCCACCACGGTACCGCGGCTCGCCCGCTTTCACGTTCGATGACCGAGACCATCGCGCGCACGCCGGTTTCGTTGTCGGCCATCAACATCGTCGACGCGGATCTCGCAGTCATCTCCGATTCGATGTACCCGGGTTCAAGCACGGTCACCTTGATCGGGCCCGTGGCGTACTCCGCGCGCAGCGACTCGCCGAGCGACGTGACGCCGGCCTTGCTCGCCGCGTAGGCGGCCTTCACGCCCGGCACCCCTTTGTGTCCGAGCACCGACGAGACGAGCACCAGATGGCCGCCGCCAGCTTCCTTGAACATCTCCAGCGCCGTTTCGATCTGGACAAGTGCCGCAACGAGGTTCGTCTCGATGGTGGCCTTGTTGGCCCACAGCTTGCCCGTCCCCAGCGGCGCCCCCTTGCCGAGGCCGGCGTTGACGATGATCCGGTCGACGCCGCCTATTTCGTCGGAGAGCTCGCGAAACACTTTCGGCACCTGATCGTGGTCGTTGACGTCCAGGGTGGCGACGGCGACGGTGATGCCGGGATGACGGCCGAGCAGTTCGGTCTTCAACTCGTCGAGGCGGTCGGTGCGGCGGGCGCACAGCGCGAGGTCGCGGCCCTTGGCGGCGAATGCGCGGGCCATCCCGGCGCCCAGGCCAGAGCTCGCGCCGGTGATCAGGATCTTCTGCCGAGTCACCCCGACAGACTAAGCCAGCCGAGGCAACGTCAAGATGAGCGCATGGTTCTTCTGCGCATCGCGGCGTTTGTGCTGGTGACATCGTGCGTTGCGGTCTTCCCGGCGACCGCTCACGCCGACCCCGTCGGCCCGCTGTACCGGCTGGTCGACACGGCAGCGCAGCGGCTGGCCACCGCCGACCCGGTTGCTGCGGCCAAGTGGCTGCGCGGTGGACAGATCACCGACCGGCAGCGCGCCGACGCGGTCCTTGACGCGGTCGTCGCCGACGCCACCGCGCGCGGCGTCGACCCGGAGTATGTACGCACCGTCTTCGGTGACCAGATCGACGCCACCGAAGGCATCCAGTACATCAGGTTCGGCCAGTGGAAATTCGAGCCGGTGACCGCACCCACCAGCGCCCCCGATCTGTCGCAGTCCCGTTCGCACATCGACGAATTGAATCGCATCATGGTCGACGAGATTGCGCAACAGTGGAACTGGCTGCACAGCCCGGATTGCGCGGCACTGCTGACGGATGCCACCGCCGCCGTCGCCGACGTCCGCCGCCTCGATCCGCTCTACCGACAGGCGTTGTCGGCGGCCACCGGTTCTTACTGTCGGGACAGCTGACCCGACGTACACTGAGCGCATCGACGAGCCGCGGAAACGACCACGCCAGGAACGGTCACGAGACACCGTGGAGGTGTTGCTCGAGGCCGCGGCGCAGATGTTCAGCCGGGAAGGCCTGAGCGCGACGACCAACCGCATCGCCGAACGGGCAGGGGTGTCGATCGGCAGCCTCTATCAATACTTTCCGAACAAGCACGCGCTGATCCGCGCGCTGGCCGAGCGCCATGTCAACGCGGCCCAAGCGCGGATGGACGAGGCCTTCAAGCGGCTACGCGACGACGAGCCGCCGTTCGATGAAGCCATGCGCATTCTCCTCGAGACGGTCGTCGACCTGCATCGCGACCATCCCGGCCTGCACCGCCTGATGCATCGGCTCGGCCCACGCCTGCCTGCCGAACTCGATGCTCTCCGGGCGTTCGAAGACGACATCTGCGGAGAGGTCGCCTACCACTTGGCGCGGTGTGGCCGCGACGGCGGCGACGCCGAGTTGACCGCCCAGACCGTGATCCACGCGGTCGACGCTCACCTGCACCGGGTCATGACCAGCCGCGATATGGACGTCGAGCAGCTGGTGGCTTTGGTCGACCGGTTGGCGCCGCCGACCTAGGGCGTCGTACCCGTCGAACCGGACAGCACGTCGTCACGAACCGCGCGCAACGTGTCGGCTAGCTGGCGCAGGCCCGGCTCCTCGATCGGGTAATGGCCGCAGTTCTCCAGCAGCACAAGGCTTGTCGGCCCGGCGATCCGGTTGAGGAAGTTGATGCTGAGCTCCGGTGGGGTCCAGCGGTCCGCCGCTGGATGGACCAGGGTGACCGGTGCGGCGCTGAATGTTTCCGGTTCTGCGTGCCGGAAGTTCAGCCAGCTGGCAAGGAAGCCGAGCGGCACGCGCACGCCTCCGCCTTTCTGATCGGTGGCGCATAACCGGGTCAACTCCGGGTTCAGGCTCATGTTGTTCATGTCGACCAGCCAGCGGATCGGCACCCGAACGTCACCGAACAGCGGATCGACCGCCTTCATCAATTTCGGTGCAAGAGGCCCGATCGCCGGGATGCGCGCGGCCGCTCGTCTGGCATCGGGATCGACCGGATCGAGCAGGCAGGTGACCATAACGTGGGCGACTTGCCCTGTGCGCGCGGCGGTTTCGTACGCCATCATCCCGCCCATGCTCGCGCCGAGCAGGACGAGCGGGCGCGGGTCATGGGCGCGCTCGGTGGCCACGAGTTCGGCCAACATGTCGAGCCAGTCGTGGTAGCGCACCGAGCCCGGGTCGGGTTCGACGGTGTCGCCGTAAAGCGGCGTGTCCGGTGCCAGCACCTCTACGCCTTCACGTGCGGCGGTCGCCGCGATCGGCCACAGTGCGCCCGAGTACCCGCCGCCCCCGTGGATGACCATCATGCGGACGGCTGCCTCTGGTGCGGTGGCCCGCGCGATGTGGATCGTACGCCCGCGCCAGGGCCACCAGGTCGACGTCGGATCGATCGGCGGGTTCGGGCGGTGCTCGGTGGGCAAGAACGAGGCGTATCTGGTGTAGTCCATGACTTCGAGCGTCCGTGATGGAACCTGCCGCGACAACTCGCATTGGCGGAACCCACACCGATCGGGCGCAGCAACGTTGACCAGGTCCGATGACGGGAGTCGACTATCCGATTGGGTGGTTGCTCACATTCACTTGAGCAGCCGCGACAACCGCCGGTCGGCGAGCATCTTGCCGCCGGTCTGGCACGTCGGGCAGTACTGGAATGACTTGTCGGCGAACGACACTTCGCGCACGGTGTCTCCGCACACCGGGCACGGCAGCCCGGTGCGGGCGTGGACCCGCAGCCCGGAGCGCTTCTCACCCTTGAGCGTCGCGGCCTGTTGACCGACCGAGCGTTCGACTGCGTCGGTCAGGATGCTGATCATCGCGTCGTGCAACGCGGCCAGTTGCGCCTCGGTCAGCTTGCCTGCCGTCGCGAACGGGGACAGCCGCGCGGCATGCAGGATCTCGTCGCTATAGGCGTTGCCGATGCCGGCGATCACCTTCTGGTCGGTGAGAACGGTTTTGAGCCGCCCGGTGTTGTTCGTCAGCACGTCACCCAGCTCCTCGGGGTCCAGCGACAACGCGTCGGGCCCCAGCGTGGCGATGCCGGGCACCGCGGCCGGGTCGTCGACGAGCCAGACCGCCAGTCGCTTCTGGGTGCCGGCCTCGGTGAGGTCGAAACCCGGAGCCGCCCCGGCGGCGACATTCGGGCCCGGAGCCGCCCCGGCGGCGACATTGGGGTTAGGTGCTTCCCCAGGTGTTCCGAGATGCACCCGCAAGGCGATGGGCCCCTTGCCCGGTTTCAACGGCGCGGCGGCCAGTTTGTCCGACCAGCGCAGCCACCCCGCCCTCGACAAGTGGGTGATCAGGTGCAGGTCTCCCACCTGCAGACCGAGGTACTTTCCCCACCGGCCGGCGCCGGTGACGGGCTGGCCGTGCAGTGCCGACGGCGCCGGGTCGAACGTCTTGAGCACGGAGAACGCCGCCACGTCGATGCGTCCGACGGTAAGGCCCACCGCGTGGCGGCGCAGGTGGTCGGCGAGCGCTTCGATCTCGGGCAGTTCGGGCATGTCTCTAGTTTGCCGTGCGGACCACCAGCGACAACAGCCAACTGACGAGGGACAACACGATCGCCGCCCAGATCGCCGTCCACCAGAAGTCGTCGATGTAGAGACCCCAGTGGGTGGTGTTCTCGGTGATCCACGACGTGATCCACAACATCAGCGCGTTGATGACGATGTGAATCAGGCCGAGCGTGAGGATGTAGAGCGGGATCGAGATGATCTGCACGATGGGCTTGATGACCGCGTTGACCAGACCGAAGACCACCGCGACGACGAAGACGATGCCGATCTCCTGCAGTGTCGAATCCGCGCCGACGAACCGGATCCCGGGAACGATCAGCGTGACCACCCACAACGCGAGCCCGGTCAACGCCGCGCGCAACAGAAACGACATCGCATTAGCCTAAACCAGACGACGTATCGGAGGACTGCCATGGATTTCGCGCAACGCACCGTCGATCTCGCGCGGCGAAACGTCGAGGAGGGCGGCCGCCCGTTCGCCACCGTGATCGGCAAGGACGATGAGGTCCTCGCCGAAAGCGCCAATCAGGTTGCCCAGACCCATGATCCGACCGCGCACGCCGAGATCCTCGCGATCCGTCAGGCGTGCATGACCTTGGGCACCGAACATCTCACCGGTACCACGATCTACGTCCTGGCCCACCCGTGCCCGATGTGTCTTGGTTCGTTGTACTACTGCTCGCCGGACGAAGTCGTTTTCCTGACGACCCGTGACGCGTATGAGCCCTACTACGTCGACGACCGAAAATACTTTGAGCTCAACACGTTTTACGACGAGTTCGGCAAGGACTGGACACGGCGTCGGCTGCCGATGCGCCATCAGCCGCTGGAGGCAGCGGTCGACGTCTATCGCAGGTGGAACGAACGCAACGGCGGACAGCGCCGCGTCACCTAGCCCGAGCGCAACAGGTAGGTGTCCATGATCCAGCCGTGGCGGGCCCGCGCGTCGGCGCGCCGCTGCGCGATCTGATCGCCGACCTCGCCGACGGTGCCTGCGACCAGCATCTCGTCGGGTGTGCCCAGGTATGCGCCCCACCAGATACGGGTGGCCGGCGGGCAGCCGAGAAACGCGCAGTCCGCGTCGAGCATCACCACGGCGCTGCCCGACAGACCCTGCTGGCGCAGCTGGCGGCCGGTTGTGATCAGGACGGGCTCCCCGACGTCGTTGAGCGGGATGCGATGTCGCGCCGTGAGCGCCTGGATTGCGGTGATGCCCGGGATGACGTCGTAGGTGAAATCGACGTCGCGGGCCACGGTCTCCAAGATCCGAAGGGTGCTGTCGTACAACGACGGATCCCCCCACGCCAGGAAGGCGCCGACGCCGTCGGGCCCGAGTTCGGACTCGATGGCCGACGCCCACACGCGGGCGCGCGCGGCGTGCCAGTCGGCGACGGTCTGCAGGTAGGCCGGGTTGTCGGGGACGACGCGGTCCCTCGGCGGGTCGATGAGCGTCACGAACCGGTACCCGGGTTCGCGGATGAAGCGATCACAGATCAGCCGTCGCAACGCGACCAGGTCGTCTTTGGTGTCGCCCTTGTCCATCGCGAAGAACACCTGGGTGTCATTGAGCGCGGTCACCGCCTGCGCCGTCACATACTCGGGGTCGCCGGCCCCGATACCGATGACGTGGATTCGACGAGTCACGCAGGCAGTATGCCCTCAGTGTTTGCGCCCGCGCGAAAACCGCAGCCGGCGGGCCCGCTTGACATCCTTTTTCTCGGCGGCCGCTGACTTGCGCAGATTCCGGGTGTCTTTGGGCGGCAACTGCAATTCCTCCTCGGCCGGCAGCCCGGCCTGCAGCTGACGGCTGCGCTCCAGTTCGGCGTCCACTGCGGCGCCGAACAGCAACGCGAGGTTGGTGATCCACAACCACAGCAGGAACACGATGACGCCGCCCAACGCGCCATAGGTCCGGTTGTAGCTGCCGAAATTCGCCACGTAGAGCCCGAACAGCACCGACGCGACCAGCCACACCAAGATCGCGATCGCCGCGCCTGCGCTGATCCAGCGAAACTTCGGCTGCTCGACGTTGGGTGTGACGTAGTAGAGGATCGCGACCGCCAGCACGACGAAGAGCAGAATCAGCGGCCACTTGGCGATGCTCCACACCGTCACCGCCGCGTCGCCCAGGCCGATCAGGTTGCCGATCCACTCGGCGACCGGACCGCTGATGGCAAGCATCAACAAGACGGCGGCCGCCATCACCAGTCCGGCCAGCGTCAACAACAACTGCGCTGGGCGCAGCTTCCACACCGGTCGCCCTTCGTCGACCTCGTAGATGCGGTTCATGGCGCGGCCGAACGCGCCGACATATCCCGACGCCGACCACAGGGCGCCCACGATGCCCAGCACCAACGCGAGACCTGCCGTCGGCGAGTTGACCAACTGCTCGACTGTTGGCCGCAGTGCGTCGACCGCCGATGCCGGCGCCACATCATCGACGATGTCGATCAGCGCGTCGACCGTCCGCTGTCCCTGCCCGAACACCCCCAACAGCGACACCATCACCACCAGCGCGGGGAAGATCGACAGCGTCGCGTAGTACGTCAGCGCCGCGGCCAGGTCAAGGCACTGGTCCTGGGCGAACTCGCGCACCGCCTTGCGCGTCGCGTAGAGCAGCGACGGCCGGGTGAGGTCGGTTGGGGACTCGGGTTTGCGAGGGTCGTCCGGATCGGGCGCCTCAGCGGCGTTGTCGGACTCGTCACTTCGCATACCTCCTCTTACCCGCGGCGTGCAGAGCCAAACCAGGCCGGTACCGGAAGTATGCAGTACCGCGGGTATTGACTGGCGGGCTCGCCGTGCTTACCGTGAGAGAACCGTCACCGAAGGGACCGTCGACGATGACTGCTCCAACCCGCGCCGAGTTCTCCGAGCGTCTGCTGAAGGGGTCGGTGAAGAAGTCCTACGCGCCCGTCGTCGACATCGACTGGGCCGCGCCACTGGACCCGGACAAGTTCTTCCTGCCGCCAAAGCTCGTGTCGCTCTACGGCACATCGCTGTGGGACGCGATGCCTCGCGAGCAGCAGATCGAATTGTCCCGCCAGGAACTGGTCAACACGCTGTCGGCGGGCATCTGGTTCGAGAACATCCTCAACCAGTCACTGCTGCGCAAGATGATGCACCAGGATCCGACCGCGAGCGCCACCCATTACGAGCTGACCGAACTCGGTGACGAGACCCGCCATATGGTGATGTTCGGCAAGGCCATCGAGCGTGTCGGTGTAAAGCCGGTGTGGCCCAAGTGGTATCAGCGGGTGATCATCAACGCGTTACCGTTCGTGTTCCAGGGCTCCGCGCTGTGGGTGGCCGCGTTGATCGGCGAGGAGATCTTCGACTCACTGCAACGCCAGATGATGGACGACGCCGAGTTGCAACCGCTGGTGCAGCGCCTGATGCGCATCCACGTCACCGAGGAGGCCAGGCACATCCAGTTCGCCCGAGACGGGTTGCGCAAACGGGCGCCGAACATGCGGCGGTTGCCGAAGTTCGTCGTTTCCAACATCAACGGGCTCGGGGGTTACTTCTTTCGCTTTCTGTTCACCAACAAGGTGCAGTACCAACGCGTCGGTCTTGACGCCAGGCAGGCCAGGCGCATCGCGCGCAGCAGCCCCCATCGCCACGACACCCAGGTCGCGGGCTTCGCGCCGCTGGCCGCATTTCTCGACGAGGTGGGGTTGTTGGGTCCGATAGCGCGCCGCATGTGGCGCCGAAGCGGCTTCCTGCCCCGATGAGCGCGGTCTTCGAGGGGCCGGCCACGCTGCGGGTGGGAGACAGCGACCACGGCGTGCGGGTCAGGCTGACCGGTCACATCGACCCCGTCGACGGCCGGTACCACTGGCGCGGAATGGTTTTCGGCTGGACACCCGGCACGGCACTTCGGCTGCCGCAGCAGGTGTCGGTGTGCATCGACGGTCGAACCGCGACGGGTCACCTGACGGAGGTGACCCCGTGGGGCACCCATTGCGTCGCCGGCGTCGGCCCGCCTCCGTTCGCGATGGCCGGCGTGGACTGACGGGCTACTTCGGGCTGCGGTCGGTCATGGCCTGATATCCGTGCGCACCGGCGCGGTCCACCGCCGCGCGCACGAGCCCGAACACCAAACCGTGCAGCGCCGCGGCCGCGATCGCTTGACGCCCGGAGCGCTCGAGATCCTTGGGGTCCGGCGGTTCGGTGTCCGACGGGTTGACCCGCTGCCATATTTCGGTGAACACCTTGCCCGCCAGCAGACCGCCGGCCACGCTGATGGCGAGTTGCAGCGGCATGTACACGGCCTTCGATACCACGGTCATGGCATCGAGGTTCCCGTCAGCCCAAACCCTAAACCCAAAACTAGAACACGTTCTAGGATGGTCGAGTGCGCTTCACCTATGCCGAGGCAATGACGGATCCGACGTACTACCTTCCGCTGGCTCAGGCCGCTGAGGCGGCGGGGTATCACGCGATGACGATCGCGGACAGCATCGCCTACCCGCTCGAGTCGGACGCCAAGTATCCCTACACCCCCGACGGCAACCGTGAGTTCCTCGACGGCAAGGCGTTCATCGAGGCGTTCGTGCTCGCCGGGGCGCTGTGCGCGGTCACCACGACGCTGCGGTTCAACTTCTTCGTCCTCAAGCTGCCGATCCGCCCGCCCGCGCTGGTAGCCAAACAGGCGGGTTCACTGGCAGCGCTCTTCGACAACCGACTGGGGCTCGGCGTCGGCACCAGCCCATGGCCCGAGGACTACGAAGTGATGGGTGTGCCGTTCGCCAAACGCGGTAAGCGCATGGACGAGTGCATCGAGATCATCAAGGGCCTGACCACCGGTGAGTACTTCGAATTCCACGGCGAGTTCTACGACATTCCCAAGACCAAGATGACGCCCGCGCCGACGAAGCCGATTCCGATCCTGATCGGCGGCCACGCCGACGCCGCGTTGCGGCGCGCGGCCCGCTGCGACGGATGGATGCACGGCGGCGGCGACGCCGAGGAGCTTGATCGACTTATCAAGCGGCTCAATCAGCTTCGAGAGGAACAGGGTCGTACCGGGCCCTTCGAGATCCACGTCATCTCGGCCGACGCCTTCACCCTGGACGGGATCAAACGCCTCGAGGACAAGGGCGTCACCGATGTGATCGTCGGCTTCCGGCTGCCCTACATCACCGGTCAGGACACCGAACCGCTGGACACCAAGATCCGCCATCTGGAGTCGTTCGCCGAGAAGGTCATCGCGAAGCTGTAAAGGGGTTACCCGACCCGCTTTACCGTCGCACGGTGAGATGCGGGCTCTCCCCGTACGTCTGCCGGTACAACACGGCGAACCGGCCGGTGTGCGCAAAACCCCAACGGGCCGCGATCTCGGTGACTGTCTCGTGCAGCCTGTCCGCGGCTAACAGCTCCTGGCGGGCATAGTGCAGGCGCAGCCTGCGCAGATACTGCAGCGGTGTGGTCTCCAAGTGTCTACGGAACATGTACTGCACGGCCCTGGGTGTCACGTGCACTGCCTGGGCAACGTCGGCGAGGGCGATGTCCTCGGTGGCGTTGGCTTCCATGAACTCCATGGCGCGACGCAGCAGCACCGGCTTGTGATCGGTGCGGTCATGGGGTGAGGGCTGGCTGACAGCCGAATTCGGAAACGTCGACAGGGTCACCGCGGCCAAGAGTCGGGCCGCCTGACCGACCACGAGCGGTGTCGCGAGAAGGTCGTCGGCCAGGACGTGTTGCCTCACGTAGTCGACGGTGTCCTTCCACTGCTGCGCCGCAGTGAGATCGGCGGGTTCGAAGCTGTGAAACCGGACGGGAAGGGGCGCATGGCCGCTCGGCAGGCCCGTCGCCACACCGGCCATCACCGCCGGGTCCACGAGCACCGTCGTGCACGCGAGATCCTGCGATGTGACGCGATGCGGCAGGTCGGGTTGGGCGGCCACCGCGATGTCGCCGGAGGTGACCTCGCAGGTCAAACCGTCACATTCGACATCCGACCTGCCGCGGTTCGGCCACAGCACGACAACTTTGTTGAGCGGATCGGGCGCCGCTGCCAGGTGACCGGGCGAGATCATCTCGTCAATCGCGAAGGGCCCCACGGCGCTTCGCGAGTGCGTCAACAGCGGACCCTCGCGGAGATCGTCCTGTTTGCGACACAGCCGCAGCCGTGCCGCATATACGTCCTCGAGATATTCCTCCGCGTCCGCCGCGTCGGTTATTTCGACTCGAGTCCGTTCCGGTCGATAAAATTGGCTACGCGTACTACCGATTGGAATCACCTCTTCGTCAAGGTGGCGGCTCCAGGGCGTGTTCGCTCAACCCATGTCATTTTCATCGTAACGACTTGTTCAGTTCGCGGCTCCGAGCCTAGGAGGCCATCGCGTCGAACAGCCGCGCGATCTGGGCGGGTGCCACGTCGACATTGCACTGCTCGCGCAGCGTGCGCAGGGGCTGCGCGATCGCTTGCAGATCAGCCCACTCCTGCGGATGGGCGACGAAGTAGGCACGGATCGCGTTCTCGCCGTCACCGGGGGGCATCGCGCCGGCGTTGGTGACGACGTCGTTTGCGCCGGAGTGGCTGGCCAGGTAGTCGCCCGTCGCGGTGGACACCGAACCGAGCGCGGTGCTCAACCCCGCTGCGGTGCATTGCGGTTGCGCGGCGGCCGTGGGCAGCGCGATCGTCGTTGCGGCCAGCCCGCCGACCACCCCTGACATGAGTAGACCGAGAGCCCCGCGTTTCATGCTGATTTTGTGCATTTCTCATCCCCTGAGGTGGCGTTACGTTCCCCGACGAGGTGGTCAGTACCCATAGTTGGGGCAGTTGACACTTCTTTGGGGTAGTCCTACTCCCAGCTGACGTCGTCGGGTTCCTTGTCGGGCCGCAGCCCGCGCCAACTCGGCTGGCGCAGACGGTCATCGGAGGTGCGTTCGCTGTAGCGCACCTCGCCGACGAGTTCGGGACGCACGAACGTGACGCCCTTGGCGTCCTGGCGGGGCAACCGGTCGTTGAACGGGCTGTCGTCGGTCTCCAACGGTTTGAGCGTCTTCTTCAAGTCGGCGAGGGCCTTGTCGGTGAAGCCCGTGCCGACCCGACCGACGAACTGCAGCCCGCCAGCTGGATTGTCTGGGTCCGGAATTCCGAGCACCAGTGCGCCGATACCGCTCGAGCGTCCGCCCTCGCCTTGGCGCCACCCGCCGATCACGACTTCTTGGGTGTTCCACAGCTTGTCCTTGATCCACGACGCCGAGCGTCGGCCCGGTTGGTAGGTCGAGTCGCGTTTCTTGGCGACGACGCCCTCCCACCGTTTCTTCCTGGCGTGCTCCAACGCCTCCGGGCCGTCGCCGGGTAGCGGTTCGGGTACGATCAGCGCGCCACCCGCGGCCAGCGCTTCGAGTATTTTTCGACGGTCGGAGTACTTGGCGCGCAGCAGCGAGCGGCCGTCCAGATTCAGGATGTCGAATGCCCAGAATTCCACCCGCGTGGAGCGGGCGCGGTTCTGCATTTCGGAGAAACTCGGCACGCCCGACTCGTTGAGCGCCACCGCCTCGCCGTCGAGGATCACGTGGTGGTCGGCGAGATCTGCTGCGAGCGCCTCGAATTGACGATACTCGGAGGTGACGTCGCGGCCGCGGCGCGAACGTATTCTGAGCCTGCCGCGGTCGGCCTCCACCAACACCCGGTAGCCGTCCCATTTACCCTCGAACGCCCACTGACCCGCCGTGAGCTTGGCCACCGAACCCTCGGTGGCCAGCATCGGCGCGAGATCGCCGACGTGTGGGTCCTTTTGATCCTTCATCCGGTGGGCCAGCCAGTTCTTCCCGTCGGTCTGGATCAGCGCGTACCGGCCGCGGATCTTGTCGCCGTGCAGGGTGATGATGACTTCGCCGCCCTTCGCGGCGCCGTCGGGTGGCACGTCGTTGAACTTCTCGGTTTCGTACGTGCCCGAATCCCAGATGATCATTTTTCCGCCGCCGTACTCCCCTTTGGGGATCTCGCCGTGGAAGGTCAGGTACTCCAGCGGGTGGTCCTCGGTGTGCACGGCGAGCCGGTTCTCGGCAGGGGTTTCGGGCAGGTTCTTGGGCACCGCCCAGCTCACCAGCACGCCGTCGCGTTCGAGGCGCAGGTCGTAGTGCAGCCGTCGCGCATGGTGTTCCTGGATGACGAACCGGTTGTTGTCGCCGGTCTTCGGCGGCTTATTAGGGACCGGCTCAGGCGTTTTCGACGGGTCGCGCATGCTGCGGTAGGTGGTCAACCGGTCCGCGATGGGTATGGCCTCGTCGAGCTCGGCGAGCAGATCGCCCATCTCTTCGACACGGGTCAACACCTCGTCGAAGTCCAGATGGCGCAGCTTCGGATCCTCGATCTCCTCCCATGTTCGCGGTGCAGCAACGGTCGGATGCTCGCGTCCGCGAAGCGAATACGGCGCGATCGTCGTCTTGGCCGCGTTGTTCTGGCTCCAGTCGAGGAACACCTTCCCGGTCCGCTGGCTCTTGGTCATGGTCGCGGTGACGAGCTTGGGCATCGCCTTTTCCAGTTGCTGTGCAACGCGTTTGGCGAGCACCGCTGCACCCTGCGAGCTGACCGGGTCGTCCAGCGGTGCATACAGATGCAGCCCCTTGCTGCCGCTAGTGAGTGGAAAGGTCGTCAGCCCGATGTCGCTCATCAATTCCCGCACCGCCGAGGCGACTTGACACAGCTGCTTCATCGTGACGCCCTCGCCGGGGTCCAGGTCGAATACGATGCGGGTCGCCGGCCCCGGCTTGTTGTCTACGAACCGCCACTGCGGGACGTGCACCTCCAACGACGCCTGCTGCGCCAGCCACGCGACACCCTCGACGGTGTCGATCACCGGATACGTAGTGGTGCCGGATTTGTGCACGACGGTGCCGCGGTCCAGCCAGTCCGGCGCCGACGACGCGAGTTGCTTTTCGAAGAACGAGGACTCCGCTACGCCGTTGGGCCAGCGCTTGCGGGTGACGGGACGCCCTGCGATGTGCGGGATCATGACCTCGGCGATGCGCAGGTAATAGTCGAACACTTGCGCCTTGGTGGTGCCCGTCGCGGGGTACAGCACCTTGTCAGGGTTGGTCAGCTTCACCCGGCCGAAACGATCCACAGTACGAACGTATACCCGCTGCTACGGTGAATCAGTGCGGACGATTCTGGCAGCGTGCCTGGTCGCGGCGGTCGCGCTGATCGGCGCACCCAACGCTGCGGCGGACCCGCAGGATCTGGTCCCCTACTGCTCGGGTGATCAGACGCCGATCGACAACAACTGCCGGCCCATGGCCCACCAGACCGTCACCCACGAGGGAACAGGCCTGGACCCCGATCTGCCGAGCGGCCTGAACCCGGCCAACCCGGCCGTCGTCGGCTAGCTCCTCGCTGTTGCGCCGATTTCTGCGCCAGGGTCGCGATTTCGCGTTATCCACAGCCCTGACGTAGAAATCGCGGCGCGACGGCGGTTCTCGTCGGTCCTGGCGGTCAAGATCCGGCCATGTGGCAACCATTTGTGGGCACCGAAGCACTCGAAGACGGCAGGCTTACGCGCGGTCAACTCCGCTGGAACCACACCGCGGTGCTGCCGCGGGTGTACCTGCCGAACGAAGCTGAGCGCACGCTATACCTGAAAACTGTCGCGACCTGGCTCTGGACGGGCCGCAAGGGCGTCATCGCCGGACGCGCGGCCGCGGCGCTACACGGTGCCAAGTACATCGATGCGTCGACGCCGATCGAGGTGATCGCCGAACACACCCGCCGTCGACGCGGGGTCGTCGTACACGAGGAACGCATCGCCGCAGATGAGATCACCTCCGTCGGCGAGATAGCCGTGACCACGCCGGCCCGTACGGCGCTGGACCTCGCGCGCCACCTACCCCGCGACATCGCAGTTGCGCATCTGGATGCCCTCGCCGTGGCGACGGGTGTGACAAGTTCCGACGCCCTTGCGTTGATCGAGCGGTATCGAGGTGCACGCGGCGTCCGGCGTGCCCGGGTCGCGCTGGCGCTGATGGACGGCGGCGCACAGTCACCTGAGGAAACCCGGCTGCGTCTGCTGCTGATCGATGACGGACTACCTGCACCTCGGACACAAATCCGGGTCAGCGACGGATACGCCGAAGCGTTCCTCGACATGGGATACGACGAGCCGATGGTCGCCCTCGACTACGAAGGATCACACCACAGCGAAGACCGCGGACAGTACGTGTACGACATCGGCCGCACAGATCTGATCGACCGCGTGGGGTGGATCGATCTACGCGTGGTGAAGGAGCACAGCCGCAGCTACATCCTTCACCGGCTTCGCGACGCGTTTGCCCGACGCGGTTGGACGCCCCCACCACCGTCGAGATCTGCACGAGGGTCGTGATTTCGTGAAAAGCCCAGCCCTGCTGCAGATCTCGATGCCAACGAGTGAATCAGCCGATCCGCTCACCCGTTTGCGGGTGGAACAGGTGCACACCGCCGTCGGAGCGCTTACGCAACCGCACGGTCTCGGCCAGCCGCGGCGCGGTGCGCGGCATCGAACGCGCCACCAACTCGACACCCGAGCCGGACCTGGCGTGGGTGTAGACGTAGGCCTCGCTGCCGAGGTCCTCGACCAGGTCGACGATCACCTCGACGCCCCCGGAGTCGGTGACCTCCAGCTGCTCGGGCCGGATGCCGATGGTGACCTGGTCCAGGCCGGAGTCGGCCAGCAGCGTCATCTGGTCGCGCTCGAGCTCCAGCGTCGAATCCTCACCGATGCGAACCCCGTCGGAGGTGATCGGCAACGTTATGAGGTTCATCGCCGGTGAGCCGATGAAACCGGCCACGAACGCGTTATGGGGTTTGTCATAGAGCTCGCTGGGCGACGCGAACTGCTGCAGCTTGCCGTCGCGCAGCACCGCCACCCGGTCGCCCATCGTCATCGCCTCGACCTGGTCGTGGGTGACGTACACCGTGGTGGTGCCCAGCCGCCGCTGCAACGCGGCGATCTGGGTACGGGTCTGCACCCGCAGCTTCGCGTCGAGGTTGCTCAACGGCTCGTCCATGCAGAACACCCGCGGTTCACGCACGATCGCGCGGCCCATCGCGACACGTTGACGCTGCCCACCCGAAAGCTTGGCCGGCTTGCGGTCCAGAAACTCCACCAGGTCAAGCACTTTGGCGGCTTCCTCGACCTTGCGGCGTCGCTCGGCGGACGGCACCCCGCGCAGCTTGAGCGCGAAACCCATGTTCTCCGCGACGGTCTTGTTCGGGTACAGCGCGTAGTTCTGGAACACCATCGCGATGTCGCGGTCCTTGGAGGGCACGCCGACCATGTCGCGGCCGCCGATCTCGATGGTGCCCTCGTCGATGTCCTCGAGGCCGGCGAGCATGCGCAGCGCGGTGCTCTTGCCCGACCCCGACGGCCCGACCAGCACGACGAACTCACCGTCGGTGATGTCGAGGTTCAACGAGTCCACCGCGAGCTTGTCGGAGCCCTCGTAGATGCAGGAGGCGTTGCGATAAGTGATTGTCGCCATGGGATGTGCCTTTCTATTTGATGGCGCCGAAGGAGAGCCCACGAACCAGCTTGTTCTGCGCGATCCACCCTGCGAGAACCACCGGCAGCGCGGCCATCGTCGCCGCCGCGCACAGCTTGGCCCAGTACAGGCCTTGACCCGCGATGAAACCGACCATGAAGACCGGCATGGTCTGCGCCTGCACGGCCGTCAGGTTCACCGCGAAGAAGAACTCGTTCCAGGCGAAGATCACGCAGATCAACGCCGTCGCCGCGATACCCGGCGACACCAGCGGCAGGATCACCTCCCGCACCGAACGCCATGTGCTGGCGCCGTCGAGAGCCGCCGCCTCCAGCAGTTCGCCGGGGACCTCGAGGAAGAACGACCGCATCATCCACACCGCGATCGGCAGGTTCATCGCGGTGTACAACACGATCAACGCCCAGATGTTGTCCAGCAGGCCGATATTCGACACGATCACGTACAGCGGGATGATCACCGCAACGACCGGCAGCATCTTGGTGCTGATGAAGAAGAACAACACATCCTGGGTCTTGCGGACCGGCCGCAGCGACAGCGCGAACGCGGCCGGCACCCCCAACAGCAGCACCACGATGGTCGAAACCCCGGTGGCGAACGCCGAATTCAGCAGCGCCGTACCCACACCTTGGTCGAACACCGCCTTGAACTGGTCCAGCGTCGGAACGAAGAACACCTTCGGTGTGGTGGTGTAGGCGTCGACCTCTTGTTTGAACGCGGTCAGGACCATCCAGAACACCGGGAAGAAGAAGCCCAGCCCCAGGATCCAGGCCACCGCGCCCCACGGTTCGAACTTGCGGCGCTTGACTTTTTGTTTGACCGGCGTGCGGGTTTCGGTCGTGGTTGCAGTGGTCATCAGGCTGCCTCTTCCTTACCGGTGAACGTCTTGAAGATCATCCGCAGCGCGAACGTGGCGACGATGATGGTGAACACCACCACGACGACGCCCATCGCGGCCGCCTGGCCGATGTCGAAGCCCAGGAACGCGCGTTGGTAGATGTAGAACGGCAGGTTGGCACTGGCCGTGCCCGGACCGCCCTGGGTCATCATGTAGATCTGGTCAAAGGTGTTGACCAGATAGATCGCGCCGAGCACCGCGCCCAATTCGATGAACCGGCGCAGGTGCGGAAGTGTCAGCTCACGGAAGAGTTGAAACGAGTTCGCGCCGTCGACCCGGCCGGCTTCCAGGATGTCGCGGGGCATCGACTGAAGACCGGCGAGGATCAGCAGCATCATGAACGGTGTCCACTGCCAGACCAGCGCCAGGATCACCGAACTCAGCGGGAACCTGCTGACCCAGTCGATGCCCTCGATGCCGAACGGGGACAACAACCAGTTCACGATGCCGAAGACCGGGTCGAGCATCGCGGTCTTCCACATCAACGCACCGGCGACGGGGGTCACCAAAAACGGTGTGATCAACAGGGTTCGGACCACGCCGCGGCCCAGGAACGCCCGGTCAAGCAGCAGCGCCAGGATCAACCCCAGCACCACCGAGATCAACACCGTAGCCACGATGATCACCACCGTGTTGACCGCCGCCTGCCAGAACACGCTGTCCCGCACGACGTCGACGTAGTTCTGCAGTCCCACGAACTGACGCGAGCCGGGCCGCACCAGGTTCCACGACAGGGTGGAGTAGTACAGCGTGAACAGGAACGGGATCTGCGTGACGATGATCGTGAAGATCAGCGCCGGAAGCAGCGGCCCGCGTCTGCGCCAGCCTTCGGCCCGGCTGACCTTGGGATCCTGCTTCTTCTTGATGCGCGCGACGTGCTCGGAGTCGGTATGGGGTTCCCGCTCAAGCGTTGTCATGGCTTCTCCTGATAGGTGCGGCCGACGACCTCGGCGTATTCCTGGGACTGTTTGAGCGCATCCTCGACCGACTTCTGCCCGGCGATGGCAGCGCTGATCTGTTGGCTGACCCTGGTTCCGAGATCTTGGAACTCCGGAATGGCCAGGAACTGAACTCCGGTGTAGGGCACCGGATCCACGGTGGGTTTCTGCGGGTTGGCCTTCTCGATCGATTCGAGCGTGACCTCACCGAAGGCCTCCGACACCGCCTGGTACTGCGGCAGCTGGTAGGTCGACAGCCGGTTGCCGGGTGGCACCCTGGCCCAACCGAGTTCCTCACCGACGAGCTTGATGTAGTTCTTGTCGGTCATCCACGCGATGAACTTCCACGCGTCTTCCTTCTTGTCGCTGGAGGTGGGGATGCCCAGCGACCAGGCGTACAACCAGCCGGGGTACGGCTTCTCCACCATCGGCGCCACGGCATAGCCGACCTTGCCCACCACGTTGGACTCCTTGGGGTCTTCGAGCACCGACACCGCCGACGTGGCGTCGTACCACATCGCGGCGCGGCCCTGCGCAAACTGCGTTGCGCACTCGCCGAACCCGGCTGTCGCCGCGCCGGGCTCACCGTGGTCACGCACCAGATCGACGTAGAAGTTCACGGCCTCGCTGACTTCGGGGCTGTCCAGCTGGGCGTTCCACTCCATGTCGTACCAACGGCCGCCGAACGTGTTGATCACCGTGTCCAGCGGCGCGAGCACCTCGCCCCAACCGGGCTTGCCGCGCAGGCAGATACCGACCATGTCGGGCCCGTCGAGCTTGGCCGCAGCCTCGGCGACCTGCGGCCAGGTCGGGTTGTGCGGCATGTCGATACCGGCCTGCTCGAACAGGTCCTTGCGGTACATCAGAAACGACGACTCACCGTAGAACGGCACCGAGTACATGTCGCCCTCATAGGACAGCGACTCCCGCAGCGACGGAATGAAGTCATCCTGGTCGTAACCGGGGGTGTCGGCGATGAAGTCGGAAAGGTTGGTCAGCCAACCGTTCTCGGCCCACTGCGGGGTTTCGTAGTTGCTGATCATCACAACGTCGAACTCGCCGCCACCCATTGCCGTCGACGCGGTGATCTTGGCGCGGGCCTGGTTCTCCGACAACGTAATGAACCGCAACTGGATCTCGGGGTTGGCGGCTTCGAAGTGCCGCGACAGCGCCCGGGCGTCAGTCATCTGCGAGTTGGAGATCATCGCGATCGTGACGGTACGGTCTGTGGCACCGAGGGTCCCCGCCCCCGCGCAACCGGCCGTCAGCGTCAAGCCTGCCGCGGCCGCACACGCCGCCCATCTGCGTAACGCCCTTACCATTGCCCCACCTTTCACTGTGCCAATAACCAACGTGCACAATCGATGTCACAGATCAGCAGCCTGGCCAGCTGTCCGCGCAACGCGCCAAGTGTGGCGTGGTACTTCGTGACGCCACTGGAGATCAGGATCGTTTTCTGGCAGCGCCGGACGTCCTCCAACGGGACCGATACCGCGCGATGCTGCAACTCGGCATCAACAGGCACCCCGTCGGCGTCGAAGAACCGGCCGCCGATCTCGCCGACCGCGCCGAGCGAGACGAGTTCGTCGAGCATGCGGGTGTCCAGGAAACTGCCCTCGAACAAGGTGGTGGAGGTCGACACCGCACCCACCCCGAACAACATGGCGTCGGCATGCCTTCCGGCTTCCAACGTCCGGGAGATGAGCGAATCGCTGCGCATGGACGCCACGGTCGACGGGTCGGCGTACAACGGGGCGGGCAGCCGGATGGCCTTGGCGCGCAACGCGTCTGCACATCGCGTAAGGATGAACTCGGCACCGGTCTGGTACGCCGCCGTCGACGTTGCGCCGTTGAGCTGCACCACCGCTCGGCACCGCGCCATACCGGGCGTCAACGCGGTGGCCACCGCGACCTGCTCGGGACCCCACGTGAGGCCGAGCACGTCATCGGGCGCCAGCCGCCGCGCCAGCAGCGCCGCCGCCGCCCGGCCGACGCTGGCGAAGGCGCCCGGCCGACCCGGGGCGCCGACGTCGACGCCGTGGCCGGTGACCACCGCTTCGGTCAGGCCGAAGCGCCGCTCGAGTTCGCGCTCGGCGTCGGCGTGCAGGTCGTCGCGCATACCCGGGGGGACGGCCACCTCGATGCGCACCAGACCGTGGGCTCTTGCCCGGGCGACCAACCGTCCGGCGGTCGGTCGCGACACCCCGAGCCGGGCCGCGATCTCGGCTTGTGTCAGGCCGTCGAGGTAGTAGAGCGTCGCCGCCCGCAGGGCGAGCCGGAGGTCCTCGGCGCTGGGCGCGCGGTGTGACACAGACGTGCCCGAGGTGACCTCGGCCGACATCGATGCGGGCACGAACCCTCCCTTGTATGAGCATCTGCTCAAGGGTGCGAGTAGATGCTCAGCAGGTTAGCATGGGAGTGTGACGTACACAACACTTTCGCCGGATACCCCAATGCGGGCCGCGGTTCTGGTCGAACCCGGCCGCATCGTCGTCGAGGAACGCCCGGTGCCCACGCCCGAACCCGGGGACGTGCTGGTCCGCGTCTCGTCGGTTGGGGTCTGCGGCTCCGACACGCACTACTACCGGCACGGCCGCATCGGCGACTTCGTCGTCGAGGCACCGCTGGTACTCGGCCATGAAGCGGCGGGCACGATCGTCGCGGTCGGCGAGTCGGTGGACCCGTCACGCATCGGGCAGCGGGTGTCGATCGAGCCGCAGCGGCCCGATCCCGACACCGAGGAAACCCGCCGCGGCGACTACAACCTGTGCCCGCATATGCGGTTTTATGCGACGCCTCCGGTCGACGGCGCGCTGTGCGACTACGTGACCATCGGCGCCGAGTTCGCCCACCCGGTGCCCGACTCGGTGTCCGACGACGCGGCCGCGCTGTGCGAACCGCTGTCCGTCGGCATCGCCGCGATCCGCAAGGCCGGCGTCGACGCCCGATCCCGGGTGCTGATCGCGGGCGCCGGGCCGATCGGCATCGTGGCGGCCCAACTCGCCAGGGCCTACGGCGCCACCGAAATCGTCGTCAGCGACCCCGATCCGGCGCGCCGCGACCAGGCCGCCCGCTTCGGGGCGACGACGGTGCTGGATCCGACCGTCGAGCAGGTGGGTTCGGAACCGGTCGACGCGTTCATCGACGCCTCGGGCGCGCAGTCGGCGGTGGTCGACGGCATCCGCGCGGTGCGACCGGCGGGCCGGGTGGTGCTGGTGGGCCTCGGAGCCGAATCGATGGAGCTGCCGGTACAGGTGATCCAGAACCGTGAGCTGGTGTTGACCGGGGTGTTCCGGTACGCCAACACGTGGCCGACGGCGATCGCGCTCGTCGAGTCGGGCAAGGTGGATCTCGACTCGATGGTGACCGCGCATTTCCCGCTGGAGCAGACGGCGCAGGCCCTGGACTCCGACCGCACGCCCGGTAGCGTGAAGTCGGTGGTGACGGTTTCATGAAGCTGAACAACTCGACGTTGGCCACGCTTTCGGTGGACAAGCCGAGCTATGCCCGTGACGAAATCGGCATCGGCATCGTGCATTTCGGCGTTGGTGGCTTTCACCGTGCCCATCAGGCCGCCTATGTCGACCGGCTGATGGAGATGGGTCTGGCCAAGGACTGGGGCATCTGCGGGGTCGGCGTCCTGCCGGCCGACCAAAAGATGGCCGAGGTGATGGCCGACCAGGACGGCCTCTACACGTTGCTGCTGGAGAAACCCGACGGCACCCGCGAGGCCCGGGTGATCGGATCGATCGTCGACTACCGCTATGCGCCCGACGATCCCGAGGCGGTGATCGAACTGCTGGCCGCACCGGGCACCCGGATCATCTCGCTGACCATCACCGAGGGCGGCTACGACATCGACCACGCCGGCGGTGAGGTGAACGTGTTCGGCCTTGTCGCCGACGCGTTGGGCCGCAGGCGCGAACGCGGCATCGACTCCCCCACGATCGTGTCCTGCGACAACATCGAGGGCAACGGTGACGTGGCGCGCGAGGCGTTCACCACCTATGCCGAGCGGATGGAGCCGGGCCTCGGCGACTGGATCGGCGCCCACACCCGGTTTCCGAACTCGATGGTCGACCGCATCACCCCGGCCACCACGCCGGCGGTGATCGACGTGGTGGCACAGGAATTCGGTGTCGAGGACCGTTGGCCGGTGGTGGCCGAACCGTTCACGTCGTGGGTGCTCGAGGACGACTTCAACGCCGGGCGGCCGCCGTTCGAGGAGGTCGACGTGCTGTTGGTCGATGACGTCACGCCGTATGAGCTGATGAAGCTCCGACTGCTCAACGCCAGCCACCAAAGCATCTGCTACTTCGGTTATTTGGCGGGTTACCGATTGGTCGACGACGCGGCGAGCGATCCGCTGTTCGCCCGATTCCTGTTGGAGTACATGGATTCGGAGGCCACGCCGACGCTGCGCCCGGTGCCGGGTATCGACCTGCCGGACTACAAGCACACGCTCATCGAGCGGTTCGCCAACCCGGGGATCAAGGACACGATCGCCCGGTTGTGCTACGGCTCCTCGGACCGCATCCCGAAGTGGCTGCTGCCCGTGGTGCGGGAGAACCTCAGGACCGGCGCGCCGATCCGGCTGTCGGCGGCGACAGTGGCCAGCTGGGCACGCTACGCCGAAGGTGTCGACGAGCAGGGCCAGCCCATCGACGTGCAGGATCAGCTCGCCGACGTGCTGGTGCCGCTGGCGCAATCGCAGCGGCAGCACCCGACCGCGTTCATCGAAAACACTGCCGTCTTCGGCGATCTGGCCAGTGAACCGCGGTTTGTCGAGGCGTATCTGTGGGCACTCGACTCACTGCACCGTAACGGAGCGCGCGCGACGCTGGAGAAGCTGATGGAAATGGACACGCCATGACCGTGCCGGGCAGCCCGCAGCGAGCCCTGGTGATCGGCGAGGCGTTGATCGACATCGTCGAGCGCGACGGGCGCATCACCGGCGAATACGTCGGCGGCAGCCCGCTGAACGTGGCGGTGGGCCTGGCGCGGCTGGGCCGCGGCGTCGACTTCCTCACCCACATCGGCGACGACGAACGGGGCCACCGCATCACCGACCATGTCAAACATTCTGGGGTGCAGTTGGTTTCGGGCAGTACGACCGCGGCGCGCACACCGACGGCGCGCGCCAGCATCGACGCCGACGGGGCAGCGCAGTACGTGTTCGACATCGAGTGGCAGCTCAGCGGAACTCCCGAAGTCGCACCGCCGCTCGTTGCGCACACCGGATCGATCGCCGCGGTGCTCGAGCCGGGGTGCCGGGCCACTGCGGCGCTGCTCGACACCTACCATCCGGCAGCCACCGTGACCTTCGACCCGAACGTGCGCGCCGTACTCATCGACGACGACGATGCCGCACGTGGCCGCATCGACCGCCTCGTCGAACGCGCCGACGTGGTCAAGGCCAGCGATGAGGACATGCGCTGGATCGACCCTTCCCGCACGCCGGAGCAGATCGCGCAGACCTGGCTGGGGCTGGGGCCGTCGATCGTCGCGGTGACGATGGGTGAGCGGGGCGCGTTCGCGCTGTGCGCGGCCGGCGCCGTGCAGGTGCCCGCGATACAGGTCGAGGTGGTGGATACCGTCGGCGCGGGCGATGCGTTCATGTCGGGTCTGATCGACGCGTTGTGGTCGCTGGGGCTGCTGGGCGCGCAGCGCCGACGCGACCTGGCCCGCATCTCCACCGAGACGTTGACCGGGGCGGTGCAGACCGCCGCGCTGTCGTCGGCGCTGACGGTGGCCCGCGCCGGTGCCGACCTACCGGATCGCGATACCCGCGATACCGCCCTCCAATCGGCCATACTGGGCTGATGCGTTCGATTTGGAAGGGCTCCATCGCCTTCGGCCTGGTGAACGTCCCGGTCAAGGTGTACAGCGCGACTGAGGACCACGACGTCAAGTTCCGTCAGGTCCACGCCAAGGACAACGGCCGCATCCGCTACAAGCGGGTCTGCGAGGTGTGCGGGGAGGTCGTCGAGTACCGCGACATCGCCAGGGCCTACGAATCCGACGACGGCGAGACGGTGATCATCACCGACGAGGACATCGCGACGCTGCCCGAGGAGCGCAGCCGCGAGATCGACGTGATGGAGTTCGTGCCCGCGAGCGACATCGACCCGATGATGTACGACAAGAGCTACTTCCTCGAGCCCGAGGGCAAGTCGACGAAGTCCTATGTGTTGCTGACCAAGACGCTCAAGGAGACCGACCGGGTCGCGATCGTGCACTTCGCGTTGCGCAACAAAACGCGGCTGGCGGCGTTGCGGGTGCAGGACTTCTCCAAGCGCGACGTGATGGTCATCCAGACGCTGCTGTGGCCCGATGAGATCCGCGATCCCGACTTCCCGGTTCTCGACAAGGAAGTCGACATCAAGCCGGCCGAGTTGAAGATGGCCGGCCAGGTGGTCGACTCGATGACCGACGACTTCAACCCGGATCGCTACCACGACGACTATCAGGAACAGTTGCGCGAGCTGATTCAGGCGAAACTCGAAGGCGGCGAAGCGTTTACCACCGAGGAGCAGCCGCAGGAACTCGACGAGACCGAGGACGTCTCCGATCTGCTGGCCAAGCTGGAAGCCAGCGTCAAAGCCCGCCGCGGTGGCGACTCCGACGGGTCGGCCAAGAAGGCCCCCGCGAAGAAGGCGGCCAAGAAAGCGCCGGCCAAGAAGTCACCTGCGAAGAAAGCCGCCAAGAAGTCACCAGCGAAGAAGGCCACGAAGAAAGCCGCGTCCAAGAAGTAGCGCACCCTTTACCTTTCGCGAGACGTACACGAGGGTCGTGCTGACGGGCCGAAGCACCGCCCTGGTGTACATCCCGCGAGAATTAGAACGTGTTTCAGAATCGCCGCCCTTCGGCGTGCGCACCTTGTTACGGTCGCTCGGTGACGGAAGGTAGGCGCACGTGATTCTTGACAGGTTTCGGCTCGACGACCAAGTCGCCGTGGTGACCGGAGCGGGCCGCGGACTCGGCGCCGCGATGGCGCTCGCATTCGCGGAAGCCGGTGCAGACGTGGTGATCGCGGCCCGCACCCAAGCCCAACTGGACGAAGTCGCCGAGCAGATCGAGGCGGTCGGGCGCCGGGCGCACGTCGTCGTCGCCGACCTCGCCCACCCCGAGGACACCGCCAAGCTGGCGCAGCAGGCCGTCGAAGCGTTGGGAAAACTAGACATCGTCGTCAACAACGTCGGCGGCACCATGCCCAACGCGCTGCTGAGCACTTCCACCAAGGACATGCGCGACGCGTTCACGTTCAACGTCACCACGGCGCATGCGCTCACCACCGCGGCTGCGCCGCTGATGCTCGAGCACTCCGGCGGCGGCAGCATCATCAACGTCACCTCGACGATGGGCCGCGTGGCGGGCCGCGGGTTCGCTGCCTACGGCACGGCCAAGGCCGCGCTGGCCCACTACACCCGGTTGGCCGCGCTGGACCTGTGCCCGCGGATCCGGGTCAACGCGATCGCGCCGGGCTCCATCCTGACGTCGGCACTCGACATCGTGGCTTCCAACGACGAACTGCGTAAGCCGATGGAAGAGGCCACACCGATGCGCCGACTCGGCCAGCCCGAAGACATCGCCGCCGCGGCGGTCTATCTCGCCTCGCCGGCTGGCAGCTATCTGACGGGCAAGACACTCGAGGTCGACGGCGGCCTCACGTTCCCCAACCTCGACATGCCCATCCCCGATCTGTGAGGAACCCGCGATGACGATCAAAGTGGCCGCCATCGGCACCGGCAACGTCGGACGGCACGCGTTGCGCCAGGTCATCACCGACCCGCGCTTCGAACTCACCGGCGTGTGGGTGTCGAGCGAATCCAAGGCCGGCAAGGACGCCGCCGAGCTTGCCGGGCTTGAGGAATCGACGGGTATCACGGCGACCCCCGACCTCGACGCCGTGCTGGCGACCGGCCCACAGTGCGCGGTCTACACCGCGATGGCCGACAACCGCCTGCCCGAAGCGCTGGAGGACTATCGCCGCATCCTGACAGCAGGCATCGACGTCGTCGGCAGCAGCGCGGTGTTCCTGCAACATCCGTGGCAGGTACTCCCCGACGAGATGATCAGACCGATCGAAGACGCTGCCCAGCAAGGAAATTCGAGCCTATTCGTCAATGGCATCGACCCCGGCTTCGCCAACGATCTGCTGCCGCTCGCCCTCGCGGGCACCTGCCAGAGCATCGAGCAGATCCGCTGCATGGAGATCATCAACTACGACACCTACGACAGCGCAACGGTGATGTTCGACGTGATGGGGTTCGGCAAGCCAATCGACGAGACCCCGATGCTGTTGCAGCCCGGTGTGCTGAGCCTGGCGTGGGGGTCGGTGGTCCGCCAGCTCGCCGCCGGGCTGGGCATCGAACTCGACGAGGTGACCGAGACGTACGTGCGCGAACCGGCGCCCGAGGCCTTCGACATCGCGGCCGGCCACATCGAGCAGGGCACCGCGGCGGCCCTGCGGTTCGAGGTGCGGGGGATGAAGGACGGAAAGATCGCCACCGTGCTCGAACACGTCACGCGGCTGCGCGACGACCTGTGTCCGGACTGGCCACAGCCGGCGCAGGAAGGCGGGTCCTACCGGGTCGAAGTCACCGGTGAACCGACCTACACCCTCGACCTCTGCCAAAGCAGCCCCAACGGGGATCACAACCACGCCGGTCTGGTCGCCACGGCCGCCCGTGTGGTCAATGCGATCCCCGCGGTGGTGGACGCCCCGCCCGGCATCAGAACGACGCTCGACTTACCCCTCATCACCGGACAAGGGTTGTACGCTCGCAGCTAGACCGGGAATTCCAATCGTAAGGACGTGCCTATGCGGACCACATTTCGTTATCTCACGCCGGTTTTCGCTGCGGGTGGGCTCGCGGCGGCGATGCTGTTAGCCCCCGCCGCCGCAGCCCAGGGCGGCGAGGAGGATCTGCTGCCCAAGTGCGTCGACACCGGCGGCGCCGCAGCACTCGGCGGCTCCGACACGGAGTGCGCGACGCCCGGCAACGTCTCGATCGACGCCACACCCGCCGAGGTCGGCCCGTGGGGCGACATGTGGGGCGGCGAAGGCTTCTTCTTCCCCTAAACGTCGCCGGGGAACCGCGGCCGAAGGAGGCCATCATGCGGTTTAAAATTTGTTGTGCTGCACTGCTTTTCGCAGGCATCGCCACGGGTGTCACGGCACCGACCGCTGCGGCCACGCCGCAGTGCACCGACGTCGGCCCCAACACCACCCACTGCCAAACCAACGGCAGCGCACAGATCGTCACGTCGCCGTCGGTGACCACCGAACACTGGGGTTGGCCGTACGGCGGGTTCGTCATCAGCCTCGGCGGCTTCCGATGGTGACCCAGCGATGACTGGACACTAGATTTCGGCTAGCCTAACTTTTCTATTCGCCAGACCGGATAGAGAGGTGGGTTGGTGGCAGGCGACCAACAAGTGCGGCTGCGGCCGAGTTGGGTGCTGCTCGGCCCTGCGTTTGTCGCCGCGATCGCCTATGTCGACCCGGGCAACGTCGCTGCCAACGTCAGCGCCGGTGCGCAGTTCGGCTTCCTGCTGGTGTGGGTCATCGTCGCCGCGAACGCGATGGCCTGCCTGGTGCAGTACCTGTCGGCCAAGTTGGGGCTGGTCACCGGGCTGTCGCTGCCGGAGGCGGTGGGCCGGCAGATGCGGCGCCGCAGCCGACTGGGATATTGGTTGCAGGCCGAATTGGTCGCTATGGCAACCGATCTCGCCGAGGTGGTCGGTGGTGCCATCGCGCTGTACCTGCTGTTCGATCTGCCGCTGCTCACCGGTGGGGTGATCACCGGGTTCGTCTCGCTGCTGTTGCTGCTGGTGAAGGACCGCCGCGGCCAGCGAATGTTCGAACGCGTCATCACCGGGCTGCTATTGGTGATCGCGATCGGATTCCTCACCAGCCTGTTCGTCGCGCCACCGCCGGCCGCTGAGGTCGCAGGCGGGCTCGTCCCGAAGTTCGCGGGCGCGGAGAGCATCCTGCTGGCGGCGGCGATGCTCGGCGCCACCGTGATGCCGCACGCGGTCTACCTGCACTCCGGATTGGCCCGCGACCGCCACGGCCATCCCGAGCCGGGGCCGATGCGGCGCATGCTGCTGCGGGCGACGCGCTGGGACGTCGGTATCGCGATGGTGGTGGCGGGCGCGGTCAACCTGTCGATGCTGCTGGTGGCGGCGACCAACCTGAAGGGTCACGAGAACACCGACTCCATCGAGGGCGCGCACGCCGCGGTCCAGAACACGCTGGGCACGACGGTCGCCCTGTTGTTCGCGATCGGCCTGCTGGCGTCGGGCCTGGCGTCGACGTCGGTGGGCGCCTATGCCGGCGCGATGATCATGCAGGGTCTGCTGCACCGCACCATCCCGCTGCTGCTGCGCCGCCTGATCACGCTGACACCGGCGCTGATCATCCTGGCCATCGGGCTCGACCCGAGTCGCGCGCTGGTGTTGTCGCAGGTGGTGCTGTCGTTCGGCATACCCTTTGCGTTGATCCCGTTGATACGGCTCACCGCCGATCGCCGTCTGATGGGCGACGACGTCAACCACCGCGTCACCACGGCGCTGGGGTGGATCGTCGCCGTACTGATTACCCTGCTGAACGTGGTGTTGATCTATCTGATCGTCGCGGGCTGAATGTTTCGGGACGAGCACACCTACTTCGCGTACGGGTCCAACCTGTGCGTGCAGCAGATGGCGCTGCGCTGCCCCGGCGCAATCGACCCGCGCCCCGCGTTGCTGGCCGATCACGACTGGCTGATCAACGAACGCGGCGTCGCCACCGTGGAACCGTTCGACGGATCTGCGGTGCACGGTGTGCTGTGGCGGCTCACCGACCACGACTTGGCCACGCTGGACAGCGCCGAAGGCGTTCCGGTGCGGTATCGCCGTGACCGGCTCACCGTGCACACCGACAACGGGCCCACCGAGGCGTGGGTCTACATCGACCATCGCGTCGAACCCGGTCCGCCGCGGCCCGGCTACCTGGAGCGCATCATCGACGGCGCGCTGCAGCACGGTCTGCCGCAGCGTTGGGTCGAGTTCCTCAAGCGGTGGGATCCGGCGGGCTGGCCGCGTACCGCCGAGGCCGCCGATACGCCTGCACCGCAATCGCTTTCGGAGCTGCTGGCCGAGCCCGGCATGATCGAGTACAGCACGCTGAGGTCCCGGTTCGGCTTCCTGGCGATCCACGGCGGCGGTCTAGAGCAGATGACCGACGTCATCGCCGAGCGGGCCGCCGACGCCGCCGATGCGTCGCTGTACGTGCTTCGCCACCCCGACCACTACCCGCACCACTTGCCGTCGGCGCGCTATCACGCGCAGGAATCTGAGCGGCTCGCGGAGTTCCTGGCCCACGTCGACGTCGCGATCTCGCTGCACGGGTACGGCCGCGTCGGCCGCAGCACGCAACTACTGGCCGGCGGCCGCAACCGCGCACTCGCCGAGCACCTCGCACGCAACGTCGCCATACCCGGCTACCGGGTCGTCACCGACCTCGAGGCGATACCGCGTGAGCTGCGGGGGCTGCACCCGGACAACCCCGTCAACCGGGTGCGCGGGGGCGGCACCCAACTGGAGCTGTCACCGCGGGTGCGCGGGATCAGTCCCCGCAGCCAACTGCCCGGCGACGACGGCCTGAGCCCGGCGACATCGGCGCTGGTGCAGGGGCTCGTCGCGACCGCGCACTCCTGGCATCTACAGTCGGCCTAGTGCGCATCGCTGTTCTCGCAGCACTTCTGCTGCTCGGCCTGACCACCGCCCCTGCCTCCGCCCAACCCGCCACCGTCGGCGACGTCCTGGCGCGCGTCGTCGCCGACGACCACCTCGCCGGCGGCATCGCCGTCGTCCGCGACGGTGCCGACCTCACCCGTTACACGGCAGGCTATTCCGACGTCGACACCAAGGCCGGGTTCGCCCCCAACACCCATATCCGTGCGGCCAGCATCACGAAAACCTTTGTGGCGGCGACAATCCTGCAACTCGTCGCTGAAGGCAGGATTGACCTCGACGCACCGATCGAGACCTATCTGCCGGGGCGCATCCGTGGCGAGGGCATCGACGCCAACACGATCACCGTGCGCCACCTACTCCGCCACCAGAGCGGGCTGCCCGAGTACTTCGACAAAGACACCCCGCCGCCGACGGAGCCCAAGACCGCCGATGAACTGCTCGACATGGCGCTCGCAGAGCCGGCGCAGTTTCCGCCCGGCACCCAGATGGAGTACACCAACACCAACTACGTCATCGCCGGAATGTTGATCGAAAGGGTCACGGGACGCCTCGCCGCCGACGAGATCACCTGGCGCATCATCGTTCCGCTCGGCCTCTTCGAGACCTACTTTCCCGCGCCCGGCGACACCGGCCTGCGGGTACCGTTCGCGCACGGTTACGAATTGGTGGACGGGAACCGCCGCGACCTCACCGCGTTCCAGGCGTCGGCGGCGGGGATGGCCGGGGGCTTGATCTCCACCAACGAGGACACCTCGGCGTTCATCACCGCGCTGCTGGACGGCCGGGTCGTGCCGCGGGCACAACTGCACGAGATGATGGATGTGGTCGCGATGTCCGACGGTGGCGGCGTTTTCGACTACGGCCTCGGGCTGATGAAGGCCAACCTGCCCTGTGGCGTCACCGTGTGGGGGCACGGAGGCGATATCTTCGGCTACCACAGTTTCATGGCGAAAACCTTTGACGGCCCGGCTGTCTCGATGACCTTGACGCAGGCACCCAATGCGTCCTCGCCGGAAACCGATCCGCGCGCGCAGGTGATGTCCGCAGTGTTCTGCCCCACCAACTAACACCCCGACGTGGTGGCCGCGGCTGCCTGCGCGATGACGTCGGCCACGTCGTGGCGGCGCCGCCACGCTCTCCGTTGGCGCATGGCGCCGTTGCCCTCGTCGCTGACACGCGCGAGTTCCTCGGTGACGGCGTCGTAGTCGCCGACGGCGTCCAGCGCGGGACGGACGTGGTCGACGAGCCGATCCAGCAGCACCCGCGCGGGCACGCTGTGGTGGCCGTCCAGCAGATCGACCGCCTCCCCGTCCAGGCCGTCGCGGGCGGATTTCCAGTACGCGGCCTTCAGCGCGTGCGGGGTCAGCGGCGGCACGGGCTGGCCTTGGCGCTCCTCGTCGAGCGCCGTCATCACCGTCGCCCTGACCAACATGGCCAGCAGCACCGTCTCGGCCACGGTGGCCGGCACGTCGGCGACGCGCACCTCGATGGTCGGGAACCTGGCCGACGGTCGGACGTCCCAATAGACCATGCCGTCGTCGAGCACCGCGCCGGCGTTGCGCAGCATCGCGACCACGCCGTCGTACTCGTCGACGGAGTCGAAGTGCGGCGGCGGGCCGGCGCTGGGCCAGCGCGCCCACAGCACGCTGCGCCAGCTGGCGTAGCCGGTGTCGGCGTTGCGGTACACCGCCGAGTTGGCGGTCAGCGCAAGCAGGACCGGCAGCCACGGGCGCAGCCGGTTGCTGACCCGGATCGCGGCCTCCCGGCTGGGCACCCCGACGTGCACGTGGCATCCGCAGATGCCCTGCTCGTGAGCGATCATGCCGAACCTCTTCCCGATCTCCCGGTAGCGCGGGGTGTCGGTGATCGGAAACTGGTGCGGCACCGCGGGCGGCAGCCCGACGGCGAGCAGCTGCGCACCGCTGGCCTCGGCGGCGTCGGCGGCCGCGCGTCGCAACCGCAGCAGGTGGTCGCGCAACTCGTGGCTGGCGCCGAAGACGTCGCTGGTGGTTTCGATCTGGCAGCTGGTGAGCTCGAGTTGCAGCTTGACGCCCCGCTCGGCGGCGTGGCGTGCGGTCGCGTCGTTGACGGCGACCGGTTCACCGGATGACGGGTCGGCGAGCAGGAATTCCTCTTCGACGCCGATCGTGGGGTGGGTGGCCATGGTTCCTGAAGTATTGATCCGGCCCGTCGGATGATTCGACGACGGGCCGGATCCGGGGGTGAAAGTCCTTCGGCGTGGGGCTCCGGGAGTCGGAGGCGGCGGCAGAAGTATTGCCCCGCACTGACGCCCGCTAAACCTTCGCTGTCCGCCTGGCGAATACGATCTGGTGATGGCCAAGGATTTCCGGTTCGGCGTTGGGTTACAGGCCGCTCGGCGGCGACAGTCGGTGCAGGGCTTCGCTCGGCGCGTCGAGGACATGGGTTACGACGTGTTGCACATGGCCGATCACCTCTACACCACGGCGCCGTTTCCGATGCTGACCGCGATCGCGGTGGCCACCGAGCGGCTTCGGGTCGGCACGTTCGTGCTCAACGCCGGCTTCTACCGGCCGGCGCTGCTAGCGCGTGACGTCACGTCGCTGCGGGACCTGTCCGACGGGCGCTTCGAGCTCGGCCTGGGCGCCGGGTATGTCAAGGACGAGTTCGAGCAGGCCGAGCTGCCGTTCCCGACGCCCGGGCAGCGGGTGGCCTGGCTGCGCCACGTGACCGAGCACTTCACCACCCACGTGCCCGATGTGCCGATCCTGATCGCCGGCAACGGCGACAAACTGCTCACCCTCGCCGCGCAGCGGGCCGACATCATCGGGCTGACCGGCGGCGCCCCCGTCGGCGCAGAGTTCGATCCGCTGGCCGACCGAGTCGCGTTCGTCCGCGACGCAGCCGGGCAACGCTTCGACGAGCTGGAGCTCAACCTCGCCGTCACCGCGATGCCCACCGACGAGTCGGGCCTGCCGGATATGGCGATCACACGGCAGTTTCTGCCCGGGTTGTCCGACGACGAGTTGCTGCGCACGCCTGCGGTGCTGTCGGGGTCGACGAAGGAGATCGCCGACACCCTCCGGGGCTATCGTGAGACCTACGGCGTCACCTACATCACAGTGCAACAGCGTCACGCCGAGGTGTTCGCGAAGGTGATCGCCGAGTTGCGCTGACGGCTTTTCGGTAAGCTCCGTGCGGTCACGCCCCCGTAGCTCAGGGGATAGAGCACGGCTCTCCTAAAGCCGGTGTCGCAGGTTCGAATCCTGCCGGGGGCACGACGCGCTCTGCCCGAGTCCGCTCAGGCGATCATTGTCACTCGCTTGTCCTTGCTGATCGAGACGTAGACCTTCTTGCTGTCCGGGGTGATCGAGAGGGCTACCGGGTACCAGTCCATCGGGATGGTGGTGACGGCCTTGAAGGTGGCGGTATCGATCACCGTCAGCTTTGGTTTGATGCCGCGGAAATTACTGCTGGTGGCGTACACGCGCTTACCGTCCGGGCTCGCCGCGACCGCAGCCGGCGGGCCTCCGGTGTTGACGGCGCCGAGCACCTTGCCGGTAACCGCGTCGAGCGCGACCACATCATGGTGCTGGTTGCCGACGTAAATGCGTGTGCCGTCGGGGCTGAACGCGATGTTCGTGAATCTGGGCGGCATGTCGAAGGTGGAGGTCACCGCGTGGGTGGCGGGGTCCAGGATGGAGACCGTGCTTCTGCCGACGACGTAGAGGCGGGTGTGGTCGGGGTTGAAGTACACCGAGCCGTTGACGGCGATGTTGCCGGTCACCTTGTTGGTGGAGGTGTCGATGACATTCACGTTGTTTCTCGCAGCGTTGGAGACGTAGAGGCGCGTGCCGTCCGCACTGATGGCCATCGACCCGCTCGGGAACACACCCTCCTCGATGGTCGCGATCTCTTTATTGGTCGCGGTGTCGATCACCGACACGTAGCGCTTCAAAGCAAAGGTGTTCGCCACGTAGAGGCGCTTACCGTCTGGGCTGAACACCATCCCGGACGCATCTCGGAGGCCGGTGATGGCAGCGACCTCTCTGTTGGTGGCGGTGTCGATCACCCCGATGGTGTCACTCCCACCCTCGCCTCGAGCGACATACAGCCGGGTGCCGTCCGGGCTGATGGCACTGGCGCCCACCGGCTGGCGCATGTGTATGTTCATTGCCCACTTGCTCGGCGGTTCGATACCGACATCTCCGACGTAGAGGCTGACGGTAGCGGTGTCGGTGCGCGGTCCCTGGCCGGTCAGCATGCGCAGTGGATCCCTGAAGATGTTGAAGCCGCGGTCGGCGACCGAATAGGTGAAGGTGTCGACGCCGTTGAAGCCCTCGTCGGGAACGTAGGTGAAGGTGCCGTCGGCCGACAGCGTCACGGTGCCGTTTTCGGGTTGGGTGAATCCCGTCACCCGAATCGAGTTGCCTTCCTCGTCTTCGTCGTTGGCCAGCACGTCGATGACACTGACGGTGTTGACCTCGGTGACGACGGCGTCGTTCAAGGCGTTGGGTGTGGTGTTGAACAACGTGCGGCGCATCCAGCTCAACGCCGACAACAGCAGCAACGGGGCCTGAGCCGGCGTCACCGGCGCCACCGGCGACGGGAGCACCGTTGAAATAGTGGCCACATCTTCAAGGGGTTCCGGTACCTCTGGCGCCGCGGCGGTGTCCGGCGTCGCGGTAAGGGCTTTCCACGTGTGGGCGACCTGTGCGACCGGCCCCTCGTCGGTCACCTCTTGGGCGGTCGAGTCGCTGGTGTTCCCGGAACCGCCACGGGCGACACCGCCGGTGTATTTCATCACCAACGTCTGAATTCTGGTGTCGGAGAAACCTGTAGCGGCGTCAGAAGACTTGGTCGGCGTGGCGTCGGCGCCGGTGTCCCCGTCGGTATCGGAGTCCTGGGTGTCCTCGGCGTCCTCGTGGGCGGCGTCCTCGTCGGCGGCGTCGCCATCGGAATCGCCGTTGACGGTCGTGTTCAGACCACCGGTGGCCTGAACCGTGCCGTCGCGCGGGTCAGGTGCCACGGTGGATGGGTCGGACGCTTCATCGCCTTGCCCGGATGATGAGTCCGACGGCGCGGTTTGCGTCCCGTTCTGCGGAGCGTCGGAGTCCAGCGTTTCGCCGGCCTCCACGTCGGATCCGGTGGTGGTGGCGTCGGAAGTTTCGGTGGTTGATGCTTCGGTATCCGGGGCTGCCCCGGCGACGCCGGGGATACCGGCTATCGCGGCGCCGATCCCCAGCGCTACCGCTAACGCGCCGACCCGTCCGACGTAGCGGGCATCTCTCGTGGCTGCCGCATCCGTGAGCAAAGCGTGTCCCGCCATCGTCACCCTCCCCGACTATAAGTACGCTCCGGCAGCGTACATACAGCAACGCTTTTTCAACGCTGAAATCGTCGACGAAAGCGGAGGAATTTCTGGCGGTCGATCACGTCGACCTCGTGGTTCGCGGCTCAGCTGTTTCGCGTGTCGATGACGCGTTGGGCAACGTCGACCAGCCGGGTGTTGCTGTCTTGGGAAAGCTGCTTGAGCATGTCGAACGCCCGCATGTCGTCGACGCCGTAACGCTCCATGATGATGCCCTTGGCCTGGCCGATACGGTCCCTGGTCGACAAGGCGGACTCCAGCTGCTCGCCGTGCCTGCTGGCCAGGATGGCCGCGGCGGCGTGCGCGGCGAGAACCGACCCGACCGTTTCGTCTTCGGCACCGAAGGCGTTGGCGGTGAAACTGAACAGGTTGAGCGCGCCGGCCGTGCGATCGGCGGTGTACAGCTTGAACGACAACCCGCTGAGCACGCCCAGTTCGACACACGCCGGCGCGTACTTGGGCCACCGTTCTTCGGTCCGGAAGTCGTCGGTGCGCACGATGACCTCGTCGACCGCGGCCTGCAGACACGGGCCTTCGTTGAACGTCATTTGCAGCTCGTCAAGCTGATGCGGCATGTCGGTGAGGCCGGCCAGCGACTCGTATTTGCCGCCCTTGCCGACCAGGAGTACACCCGCCGTGTCCACGCCCGAGATCAACTCCCTTGCCGTCGCGGTGACGTCGGACAGGATCTCCTCGACGCCGCGCGGTGCCGCTGCGGCGCGCGCCAACTCGGCCATACGCTGGGCCAGATTGTGGGGGCTTGTGAGGTCAGCCATCTCCTACGCTTTCCCGCTGTCGCTATCCAATACACGAACGTTTGCCTTTTCGCAGGTCCGGGCATTGTTGCTACAGGCGAGCGTAGTGGTCGACCACTTCGCTTGCTGAGGTCTCGTCGGTTCAGAATGCAGCCGGCGGGGCCGCCCGCGGATACCTCCCAATTCTTCGCAATCTCGGCCCGTCCCGCGTGATCACACGGCCCCCTCCCCCCGCCCTGGTGCGACGCGCACGGAAAGCGTTGTGCAGGTGCGGATTCACCGTGATACCGACGCCCAATTCGATGCCAAAATGCCCTCCAATGGACTAGCACTCTCCTCTTGAGAGTGCTAATCTCGCAGGTGCACAGTGATTTAGCTGCCCGCCAGGGTGGCGGGCTCTGAAGGTGCAAGGAGGTGAATTGCTGTGCTTCGCTTCGATCCGTTCAGTGACCTTGATGCCTTGACCCGGGGCCTGATGACAAGCCAGTCCGGATCAAGCCGGTCCCCTCGGTTCATGCCGATGGACCTCTGCAAGATCGACGACCACTACCTGCTGACCGCCGACCTACCCGGCGTCGACCCCGGTTCGGTGGACGTTAACGTCGACAACGGCACCCTGACGATCTCCGCGCACCGCACGGCGCGATCAGAGGATTCGGCGCAGTGGCTGGCCAACGAGAGGTTCTTCGGCACCTACCGTAGGCAGCTATCGCTCGGCGAAGGTGTTGACGCGTCGGCGATTTCGGCGACCTACGAGAACGGCGTGCTCAGCGTGACCATTCCGCTGGCCGAACGCGCCAAGCCGCGCAAGATCGAGGTCGTCCACGCCGCCGGCCACAAGTCGATCGAACCGACGACCGTCGATTCCGGCTAGCCACCGCGGGAACCGTTGCGGTCCAACCTGAACCGCAGGTTGGACCGCACTGCCGGCCACTCGATGTCCAGGATCGAGTAGACCACCGTGTCGCGCCTCGACCCGTCGGGCAACAGTTGGTGGCTGCGTAGCACGCCGTCGAGCTTGGCGCCCAGCCGCTCGATGGCCGCACGGCTGGTGGCGTTGAAGTAGTGGGTGCGGAATTCCACTGCGACACAGCCGAGCCGGTCGAAGGCGTGGCTCAGCATCAGCAACTTGGTTTCGGAGTTGACGCCGCTGCGCCGCGCCGACTCGACGTACCAGGTGTTGCCGATCTCCAGCCGCCGGTTGGGCGCGTCGACGCACATGTAGCTCGACGACCCGACCAACCTGCCGTCGAGGCGGCGCACGACGAACGTCAGCCCCTGGTCGGGGTTCTGCACCGCCAACCGGTTGTCCACCCACTGCTGAACGGCCTCCGGTGCCGGCGCCGCGGTGAACCACAGCCGGCCCAGCTCCCCGTCGGCCACCGCTGCGGCGATCTCCGGGATGTGTTCGTGGCTAAGCGGTTCCAGCCTCACCCAACGCTCGCCGGTCAACGCCACCGGCGCGACAAAGCCGGTCATGCCGCCCGGTCAGCCGTCGACCACGCGGACATCATCGCCCACACCGACAAGATCACCGCGACGACGGCGACTGCGCCTGCGAGAAATAAGCCGTAGCCCGCGGATATCGGGGGATACACGTAGAGCCGGTAATACCAGACCGTCATCACCACCACGACGACCGAAATCGCCAACGCCGCCGACGAAGCCAACCGACCCGACAACCCGCGCCCCGCCATCGCGCCCGCCACGATCAGCATCGCCCCCAACAACACGATCAACTGCCCCACCCCGAACCCGGGCGGCGGCACCGGCAACTCGCCGACGGTGACACCGCCGATCGCGTTCGCCCGACCGCCGCCGTCAGCCGACGTGGTCAGCCACGGCAGCCAGGCGCTCACCACCAAGATCGCTGCGCACAGCGCCACCAGCCAACCGGGGCGCACGCGGGACATGGCCTGAGCCTATCGGGTGTGCCGCGCGGCCCCGAATCTTTAAGGTGGAGTGTCCGACACCGAAAGCGCGGGTGCTGAAATGACCGAACTTCCCGACTGGGCGCGTCGTCTAGACCTGTCCCCTCATCCCGAGGGTGGCTGGTTTCGGGAGACCTGGCGCAGTGAGCTGACCATGCCGCAGTCCGCGCTGCCGCCCGACTACACCGGCCCGCGCAGCGCCGGAACGGCGATCCTGTTTCTGCTGATGCCAGGTCAGCAGTCCGCGTGGCACACCGTGCGCAGCGCGGAGCTGTGGCTCTACCATTCCGGCAGCCCGCTGCTTCTTGAAGTCGGCCGCGAACAAGCCGGGGCCACAACACATCTGCTCGGCGCCGGTATCTCGGCCGGTGAACACCCCCAGCACGTGGTACCGCCCGGCTACTGGCAGCGTGCCAGGCCCCGCGACGACGAACCGTCGCTGGTCAGTTGTGTGGTGGTACCCGGATTCGACTTCGCCGACTTCGAGTTGGCCGCGCCCACCGACTGAAGCGCTCTAGCGTCGGCTTCCGCGCAGCTTCTCCAACATCCGGCGGTCCCGCTTGGTCGGGCGCCCGGCGCCGCGTTCGCGGGCTGCAACGGGAACCGACTGCGCGGTAGGGGGTTTGGGGGTTCGGTCCAAAAAGCACGTCGCCGCATCGGCCGCACCGACCCGTTTGTGAATGACGCGCACCACCTCGACGACGCGGGTGACCTCACCGATACGGGCGCGCACCTCGTCGCCCGGCGACACCATGGTGGCCGGCTTGGCGGGCCGGCCGTTGACCCGCACCCGACCGCCCCGACACGCACCCGCGGCGTCCGGTCGCGTCTTGGCGAGGCGGACGGACCACAGCCACCTGTCCACACGCGCCGACTCCACCCGACCATTCTGCCCAACCGGTCAACCTTATTGTGACCTTATCTTGCCCTTATTTTTCTTAGGAATTGGTGTACGGTGTTGGGAAGCTCACCGACAGCGGCCACAGTGAGGAGCCCGCCATGCATGACACACCTGCACGGATTGTCCTGGTCACCGGTGGTTCCAGCGGCACCGGCGCACAGATCGCGCAGCAACTCGCCGGCGCCGACACGCACGTCGTCGTGCATTACCGCACGGCGGCCGAGCGTGCCCAAGCCGTCGCGGACGCCATCACCAGGGCGGGCGGGCGCGCCTCCACGCTGCGCGCCGACATCTGCGACCCGGCCGACTGCGCTGCGATGGTCGACACCGTCGCGGCCCGTTTCGGACGGCTGGATGCCCTGGTCCTCAACGCCTCGGTTCACCTCGAACCCGGTGCGCAACCCCGGTCCGCGATGCGCCTCAACCGCGACGCTCAGCGCCGTCTCGCGGCAAGAGCCATGCCGCTGATACCGGCGGGCGGACGCATCGTCTTCGTCACCGACCATCAGGGTCACTTCTATCCCTACAAGGCGGTCCCGAAAGGCCACACGGCCCTCGCCGCGAGCAAGTGGGCCGGTGAAGCCACGCTCTATGCGATGCGTTCGGAGTTCCACCGCGCCGGTGTGCATTTCACGGTCGTCTCCGGTGACACCGTCGACGGTTCCTACGCCGGGGCGGTCGTCAACGCGGTCAACACCGCGCGCCCGACCGGGATGGTGTATGTCGGCGGGCCCGAGCACCGCATGACGGCCTAGGTCAGCGACGACAGGTTGAAGCCGGCGCCGGTCGGGTCAGCGACCGCGGCCAGCCGGCCGTACGGGGTGTCTTCGGCAGCGCGGATCACGCTGCCGCCGTTGTCGACGATCAGCTGCACGGCCTTGTCGACGTCGTCGGCGCCGAGGAAGAAGCACCAGTTCGACGGCACGTCCTCGGCCAGGAACTGGCTGCCGTCCATCACTCCCAGCAATGCCTCACCGTCGAACGATGCTGTGCTGTAGCGGAATTCGTCAGTATCCGAAACCGACTCGGTCTGCCAGCCGAACACCTCGCGGTAGAAGTCCAGCGCCTTGCCGTACTCGCGGGCGGTGAGCTGGTGGTAGACCGGCGCGCCGTCCTCGTTGACCACCTCGAAGCCGCGGTGCCCGATCGGCTGCCAAAGCCCGAACATCGCGCCGGCGGGATCGCACAACATGGCCATCCAGCCGATGTCCTTGATCTCCATCGGCTCGACCGGTTCCATGCACGTGAAGGCTCCTGCCTCAAGGGCCTTGGCGGCCGTCGCCTTGATATCGGCGGTGTGCAGGTAGATCGTCCACCCGTCGGGGGCGTTCCACTGCGGGTCGTTGTGCATCAGCCCCGCGACGGGCTTGCCGTCCTTGAATGCCGTTACGTAGCCACCGTATTCCGGACCCCCCGACTCGAACGTCCACCCGAACACCGCGCCGTAGAACTGCTTCGAGCGTTCGAGGTCGGAGCTGGCGAGGTCGATCCAGGTCGGTGCGCCCACCGGGGCGGAAGTGCGAACGGGCACGAGGGTCTCCTTCGTAATGGTGTGAGTCGGTCACCATGCAGACCGCGCTCGGCCGCAAAACTCATCGGCACGCTTCCGATCGATCGGCCTCGAGGGTGCGGTCTCATCCGGTCGGCGCGGCGCGGCGCGTATGAAACGGCACGGTCGGAGAATTTCAGCGCAGCCCGAGAACCCGCAGCGCGTTCTCTTTGTAGACCAGCGGCACCACGGCCGGGTCGAGGTCGAGCGCCTCGAAGTCGCGCCGCCACCGGTCCAGCCCGATGTAGGGGAAATCGGTTCCGAACAACGCCTTGGTGCGCAGCTGCCTGCCCAGGGCCTGCACCAACTGAGGCGGAAAGTACTTCGGGCTCCAGCCGGACAGGTCGAGGTAGACGTTCGCCTTGTGGGCGGCGATCGCGATCTGCGCGTCCACCCACGGCACCGCGGGATGGGCCATCACGATCCTCAGCTCCGGGAAATCGGCGGCGACGTCGTCGAGCAGCATCGGATCGGAAAACCGCAGCTTCACCCGGCCGCCGCCCGGCAGCCCCGAACCCATGCCCGTCTGCCCGGTGTGGAACAGGGCGGGCACACCGGCCTCGACGATGGCCTCATAGATCGGGTAGAAGCGCCGGTCGTTGGGTTCGAAGGCCTGCATGCTCGGGTGGAACTTGAAGCCCTTGACGCCGTAGTCGCCGACGAGCTCACGCACCCGGTGCACCGCCGCGCGCCCTTGCCACGGGTCGACGCTGCCGAACGGGATCAGCACATCGCGGTTGCGCACCGCACCCGCGACGAGGTCCTCGATCGAGTTGGGCACATGGCGCATCGCGGTGCGCGCGTCGATCGTGAACACCACCGCGGCGGTGTTGTGCTGCCGGTACAGCTCGGCGACGCCGTCCACGCTCGACAGCTGACCGGGCGACCGCTTGAAGTACTTCTCGGTCGCCTCGATCAGCTCGTCGGTGTAGGCCTTGTGGCCGTGGCCGTCGACCTCGACGTGCGCGTGGATGTCGATCGCGGCGATGCCGTCGAAATCGAGCCCGTATTCGTACTTTTCGCTCACCATGGACGCCGACTACCCGGCTGCGGCCTCCGGCGCGTAACCGACCGCCGACTTGGTCTCCAGGTATTCGTCGAAACCGAAGTGACCCCATTCGCGGCCGTTACCGCTGCGTTTGTACCCGCCGAACGGTGCGGTCATGTCGAAACCGTGGTTGATCGCGACCGAGCCGGCGCGGATCCGGCGCGCCACCGACCGGGCCTGCTCCAGATCGGCACCGGACACGTACCCGGCCAGCCCGTACTCGGTGTCGTTGGCGATTTCGAGCGCCTCGTCGAGATCGTCGTAGCCGATGATGCACAGCACCGGCCCGAAGATCTCCTCGCGGGCGATGGTCATGTCGTTGCGCACGTTGGCGAACACCGTCGGCTTGACGTAGTAGCCGGTGTCCAGACCGTCGGGCCGGCCCGGACCGCCGATTACCAGCGTCGCGCCCTCCTCGATGCCCTTTTGCAGCAGGCCCTGGATCTTGTCGAACTGGGCCTTGGACGCCACCGGCCCCAACGCGCGGGGTTCGTCGGGGTCGCCGACTTTCACCGTGGCGGCGGTTTCCTTGGCCACGGCGATGGCCTCGTCCATCCGCGAGTTCGGCACCAGCATGCGCGACGGGGCGTTGCAGCTCTGGCCGCTGTTGACCATCATCACCGTCGTGCCCGCGGCCACGCTCTTGGCGAAGTCGTCGTCGTCGAGCACGATGTTGGGGCTCTTGCCGCCGAGTTCCTGCGTCACCCGCTTGACCGTCGCGGCCGCGTTGCGTGCGACGTCGACGCCTGCGCGGGTGGACCCGGTGAAGGACACCATGTCGATGTCGGGGTGGCTGGAGAGCGCCGCGCCGACGCCGGGGCCGTCACCGTAGACGAGGTTGTACACGCCGGCGGGAACCCCTGCGGCGTCGATGATCTCGGTGAAGATCTGCGCGGAGTACGGTGCCACCTCTGATGGTTTGAGCACCATGGTGCAACCTGTGGCCAGCGCCGGAAACACCTTGCAGGCGATCTGGTTGATGGGCCAGTTCCACGGCGTGATCAGACCGCAGACACCGATCGGCTCCCGGACCACCAGCGTGGATCCGAGCTGTTCTTCGAACGCGAAGTTCTTCAGCACCTCGATGGCGGTCGCCATATGGCCCATTCCCAGCGCCACCTGCGGGCCCGCCGCAAGGGACGCGGGGGCGCCCATCTCCTCGCTGACCGCGGCGGCCAGGTCATCGGTGCGCTTCTGGTACTCGGCCATGATCGCCTGCAGCAGGTCGAGTCGTTCGTCGCGAGTGGACTGTGACCAGGTGGCGAACGCCTTGCGGGCCGCCTGTACCGCCACGTCGACGTCGACGGCGGATCCGATCGAGATCCGGCCGGAGACTTCTTCTGTCGTCGGGTTGTCCACGTCGAGGGTGTTTGGCCGGACGGGGTCGACCCACTTGCCGTCGATGTAGAACTTCAGATACTCACGCATGGCTCCATCTTTCTCTACTGTGTGCCTTCTGCATACCAGGTCCGGAATCGGTCGTACTTGGGCATCTCCTCAGAGTTGGCCTTCGGGTCGATGCTCACGTGCACCACACCCACCTTGCCGCTGGCATAAGCGCGGGCGATGGCCGGACCGATCTCGTCGTCCTTCTCGACGTATTCGCCGTGGCAGCCGAAGCCCTCGGCGATCTTGTCCATCCGGACGTCCTTGCTCCAGTGCACCCCGGGCTGCGGGGACGGCTGCTCGAACGTGCGCTTGTAGACGCCGACCTCCAGGCCCCACTGGTGGTCCACGCCGACCACACACACCAGCGGTACGCCCTCGCGGGCGGCTGTTTCGAGTTCGGCGATATGGAACAGGAACGAAGAGTCGCTTGTCAGCAACATCACCGGGCGTTTGCGTCCCTCGGCGATCGACGCTCCGACCGCGTAGGGCAGTCCCGTGCCCAAGTGTCCGAAGTTCTGGTTCCAGATCACGTCGCGCGGCTTGCACTGCGAGTAGGTCCACTGGAAGATCACGGTCGCGCCGCCGTCGCGCACCATGATGCCGTCCTCGAGTTCATCGAACGCCTTGGTGGCTTCGACGACGAACCGCGCCGGATGAATCGGCGTGCGGCCCGACGGCGCGGATGTGGCGAGTTCCGCCAATTCTTCGGAGTCGGCCTTGACCAACTTCTCGAGGTTGGCCGACGGTTCGCGCGGGGTGTCGCGCAGCGCCTCGACGAGTTGCGGGACGACGCCGCGCAGATCGCCGACCAGCGGCACATCGAACGGGCGGTTGACGCCGATGGCCGCTGGATCCTGCTCGACGTAAACCCATTTGCGGTTGGCGTCGTTTCCGGCCCAGTGCTGGGTTTTGCCGTAGTGCATGGGCTCGCCGAGTTCGGTTCCCAGCGCGACGCACAAATCGGATTCCTCCACCGCCTCGTTGGCGGCCGGGGAGAACAGGTACGGAAACGTCCGGTCCTGCAGTCCCGGGATGTACGAGGTGCCTCCGGAAGTCTGGATCACCGGGCACGCCATCAGCTCGGCCAACTCTTTGACCTCCTGCTGGGTGCGGGAGGTGTGTACGCCGTGGCCGACGAGCAGGATCGGGCTCTTCGCTTCGCGGATCAGCCTCACAGCCTCGGCGACCTCCGGCGCGCCTGCCCCCTGGTTGACGAGGCGATACCGACTGGGGGGTAAGGCATTTGCGACATCGAGCTCTTCGAGTATCACGTGCGACGGGAACTCCACATAGCTGGGTCCGGGCGTGCCTGACATCGAGCGGCGGATCGCCTCGCGGATGATCTCGTCGGTCTGGTCGGCGTACTCGATCGAGCTGCTGTACTTGACCGACGCCTCGAAAAGCGGTTCCTGCTGCACGAATTGGATACGGCCGCGCCGCACGCGCCGCTCGGTGATGCGGGCGCGCTGACCGCCAAGGAAGATCACCGGCGAGTTCTCGACGAGTGCGCACTGGATGGCGCCCGCGATGTTCGCCATGCCCGGCCCGAGGGTGCCGATGCACAGTCCCGGCTTGCCGGTCATCCGCGACGCGGCCTCGGCCATGAACCCTGCGCTGAGTTCGTGGTGCGGCGCGACCACCGACCATCCGCGCGCGTCGGCCTCGGCGAACATGTGCACGAAGTTCGGGTCGGGGATACCGAACAGCGTGTTGATCCCCTCGGCCTCGAACAGGTCGAGGATGCGCTTGTATACGGGTATGCCCATGGAAACTCCTTGGTGTCGTTAGCGATAGCGTTGTGCGAGTCGTTGACGGTGGGTTGCCGGCGAACCGAACAGTGCGCGGTTGAGCGCGGCGCGTTTGAGGTAGGTGTGCAGGCCGCTTTCCCACGTGTAGCCGATGCCGCCGTGAAGCTGCATGGCCTTGCCTGCGATGTCGACGGCCGCGCCGCATGTGTGTGATTTGGCCATCGCGGCGGCGACGCCGGCGTCCGGGTCGCCTGCGGTGAGGGCGTGTACCGCGGTGCCGACGAGTTGGCGCGAGACGGTGATGCCGACGAGCATGTCGGCGCAGGCGTGTTTGACGGCCTGGAAGGACCCGATGGGCCTGCCGAACTGTTGGCGCACCTTCGCGTAGTCGACGGTGGCGGTGAGCATGGCCTCGCTGAGCCCCAGGCTGTCGCACGCGACGGCGACGGCGGCCCGATCGCGCAGCCCTTGTAACGCGGCCCCGGGGTTATCGGCGAAGCGCAGCACCTCACCTTGGGCTTCTGCGATAGCTACCTTTGCCAGACAGCGGGTTTCGTCGAGCACCGGTTGCGCGGTGACGGTGACGGCGGGTTCGGCGATGCCGCTGTCGGTGACGACGAGCACCCGGTCCGCGCCCTCGGCGTCGGGGACGAACTCGTACGGGTCGAACGCGACGGCCACGCGGGTCGCACCGGATGCGATGTCACGCAATAGCTCGTCGCGGGTGTCGGAGGGCTGCAGCGCGTTGACGGCGCCGACGGCCAACACCGCGCTGCCCAGATAGCTGGTGGCGCTGGCGGCGCGGCCCATTTCCTCGCAGATGACGGCGACTTCGTCGAACGTCGCCCCGGCCCCGCCGAACTGCTCGGGCACCTCCAGTCCGACCCAGCCGGCCTCGACCAGCGTGGCCCAATCCACGGCGCGGTCCTTGCCGAGCAGATCGTGTGCCACCGAGCGCAGTTCGTCGTGGAACTCGGCGAACTCGGTGTTCATGGGGTGCTCGGCTCTCGCGGCAGGCCGAGGCCGCGCTCGCCGATGATGGTGCGCTGGATCTCGCTCGAACCGCCCGGGATGGTCCACTCCCAGGAACCGATGAAGTCCAGCACCCACGCACCGGACTCCCAACCGCTCGACATCGGTTTGGTCAACTCGGTGTGGGCGGGCAGACCGCCGACCTCGGCGCCGAAATCGGTCATCCGCTGCAGTAGTTCGCTGTAGTAGAGCTTGACTATCGACGCGTCAGCGGGTCCGGGTTGGCCGCTCTCGTTGTTTTCCACCAGCTTTCGGCACAGCCCACGCAGCCCGGTGATCTCGGTCTCGAACTGCGCCAACCGGTCGGCGACTATCGGATCGTCGACAGGGCTGGACTGCACCAACCAGCGAAAGCCGGCGTTGCCGAGCCGCTCGGCGAGCTCGAGCATCGTCATACCCCGCTCGGCGCCCAACGTGGCCTGCGCGACCTGCCATCCGGCATTCTCGGGGCCGACGAGGTTGGCCGCCGGGATCGGCACGTCGTTGAGGAAGATCTCGCAGAAGTGGGAGTCGCCGACCGCGTTGCGGATCGGCCGCACCTCGACACCGGGTGTGGCCATATCCAGTAGGAAGTAGGAGATGCCCTTCCGTTTGGGCGCATCCGGATCCGTGCGCGCCAACAGCAGGCACCAGTCGGCGTGCATACCGCCGCTGGCCCACAGCTTCTGCCCGCTGACCACATAGGTGTCTCCGGACTTGCGTGCCGTGGTGCGCAGGCTCGCCAGATCCGATCCCGCCTCGGGTTCGGAGAAACCCTGCACCCAGATCTCGCCGTCGAGGATGGCGGGCAGGTGGCGGCGGCGCTGCTCCTCGGTTCCGGCCACCAACAACGTCGACGCGGCGTGGTGGATACCGACGAACGCCAGCACGAGCCGCGGCGCGTCGTGGCGGGCCAACTCCTGGTAGAGCACGACCTGATCGGCGACCGACATTCCGCCGCCCCATTCGCTCGGCCAGTGCGGCACGGCGAAACCCGCGCTGTGCAGTTCGGCGAACCAGGCCTTCTGGAAGGCGACGAACTGTTCGTCGGTGGCGCCGGTCTGTTGCTCGCGCCAGTCGGCCGGGATGTGCTCGACGCACCACTGCCGCACCCGTTGCCGAAACTGGGCAGTCATGAGGCGTTCGCCCGAAGCTGGTCCATGACACGCGCGCAGGCCACGCCGTCGTCGAACGAGGGGCTGATCGCGGCGCCGGTGCGCAGCGCCTCGGCGACCTCGGCGAAGTACGTGGCTTGCGCGGGCGGCGGGGTGCGCCGCGGGGGTGGGTCGAACTCGGTGGTGGCGGGTTCTTCGCCGGGCCGACGCACCACCAGCGTGGTGTCACCGGTCAACTCGATGGTCCCGCCGCTGCCCATCAGCGTAGCGCGCGGTGTCGACGGCACGGCGGCGGCGAACCCGGTGTCGTGGGTGGCGGTGGCCCCGTTGGCCAGCCGGAACCAGCCCGAGTATCCGTCTTCGGCTGTGGCGCCGGGGATGTCGGTGCGGCTGAGGCCGCCGCAGTCGACGATGTCGCTGCCGAACAGCCAGCGGGTGAAGTCGATCAGATGGGAGCCGTAGGCGCCGATCCAGCCGCCGCCGAGGTCGCGGTCGTTGATCCAGCCGAGCGGGCGGCCGCGCAGCCCGCTGCCGAAGAAGTTCCAACTCAGATGCTTTGGGGTGCCGATGGTTCCCGCGTCAGCGAGCGCTTTGAGCTTCGCCCACGGTTCGTTGAACCGGAACTCGAAGTTCAAGAAGTTGGCGACGCCTGCGGAATGGGCCGCCTCGCGCATCGCGACCGCCTCCTCGGCGTTGCGTCCGAACGGCTTGTCGCACAACACCGCACGGCCCTGCTCGATCGCACCTATCACGTGCTCGAGGTGCAGAAACGGTGGTGAGTGCACCGACACCAGGTCGACGTCGGCCGCCAGCGCACGTTTGACCTCCGCGTCGTCGCGCGGGCTGACCACCTCGACGTCGAAGCCCACGTTCTGATAGGCCGGGGCCGCGGCGTGCTTGCCGAAGCCGGTGCCGATCACGACGACCTTCATGCGTACAGCCCCGTCAGACCGGCGCGACCCGCGCTTCGCGTCAGCTGGTCACGGGTCGCCGAGAGGCCCAGCGGCAGCCGGCGCAGCGGCTGGCTGTAGCGCGACAGCCACGACAACGTGGTCTCGTCGCAGAAGCCGACCGCGCCGTGGAGCTGGTGACAGACCCGGAACACCACCTCGGCGGCCTCGATCGCCGACATCCTCAGGGCCAGCGCGTCGTTGAGGGCCTCGGGCAAGTCTTCCTGGATGCTCCACAGCGCGTACTTGGCGAGGATGTCGAGCCCGCTACGTTCGACTTCGGCGTCGGTGAGTTGGAACTGCACACCCTGAAACGCCGACAGGCTCTGCCCGAACTGCTTGCGCAGGCCGATATGGGCGACGGCCAGCTCGATCGCCCGGTCGAGCATGCCCAACAGGGTCCAGCACGGCAACACCAAACCGAGCGCCAGGTCGGCGGCGCCGTCGTCGTCGACGCGGGACAACTCCAACTCGGTGACGAACCCCGGCCCGGTCGGGCCCTGTGCGCGCACCGAGCTGCGGGTACCGTCGAACGTCACTGCCGCCCAGCGAAGGTCGAGCCCGCCGACCGGACCGGCCGGACGCGGTCCGGCGACCACGATCAGCCCGTCGGCGTCCAGACCGGTCGGTGTGGCCAGCCGTTCGGCGACCGGGTACGGCAGCGCCCAGTAGCCCGCGCTTCGGCACAGCGCCGCCGCGGCCTCAAGCCCGTCGGCGTCGGCGCGGGGGTCCAGATCCCATGCGCCCAGCCCGGCGAGGACCGAGCCGACAAGCGCCTCACGGCGAACCGGGTCGGCTTCGGCTTGCCGCACCAGCAGGTCACCGCCCGCGGCCTCGAAGGCCCGTAGCGCTTGGTGCCCGTATTCGACGGCGTCGTCGGACAGATCCAGGACCATATCGCTCATTTGGCGGCCGCCAACAATGCACGCGACAGCAGGATACGTTGCATCTCAATGCTTCCCGATGAGACCGTGGAGGCCTGCGAATAATGCCAGTGGTCCTCGACCTCGCCGCGAAACCACGTCGCGCGGGGAACGTCGCGGGGTACCTCGGCCGCGATGTCCATCAGCACCTCGGCGCTGTCCTGATCGAGTCGGGTCACCGCGATCCGGTACGCCGCGGCGTCGCCGGGTTGGATACGCCCGCTGCTTTGCAGCGAAACCACGCGATACGCCATCAGCCGGGCGCGCCGACAGTGCGTCAGCATCCTGATCCATCGGCTGCGCAACTCCGCGGAGAGTTCGTCCCAGCGCTCGCCGAGTACGGCCGGCGCGGCGGCCAACAACCGTTCGCACCGTGCGTAGCGGGCGATGCCGACCCGCTCGAACGCCATCACATCCTGCACGACCGACCAGCCCTGGTCGACAGTGCCCAGCACGTCGGCGTCGGTGACGTGCAGATCGTCGAAGAACACCTCGTTGAGGTGGTGCGGGCCCAACATGGTGCCGATCGGGCGCACCGTGATGGCCGGATCGTCCATCGGCACCAGAAAGATCGTCAAACCCTGTTGCTTCTTCTCACCTTTGGCGGTCCGCGCGAGCAGAAAGCACCACTGCGCCATCGTGGCGTAGGACGTCCAGATCTTCTGCCCGTTGACCAGCCAGCCGTCGTCGACGCGGCGGGCGCTGGTGCGCAGCGACGCCAGATCCGAACCCGCCTCCGGCTCCGAGAAACCCTGACACCAGATCACCTCGCCGCGTGCGATCGGTGGCAGATGCGTGCGCTGCTGCTGTTCGGTGCCGTGCCGCATGATGATCGGCCCGACCCAGTTCACGCCCATGTACTGCGCGCCGCGGGGTTCGTGGTGCGCCCACATCTCCTCGCGCACAACGGTCTGCTCCCACACCGAGGCTCCGCCACCGCCGAACTCCTTGGGCCAGGCCAGACACAGCAGTTCCCGCTCGGCCAGCACCTTGCAGAACCGCTGCGCGACCTCCAGATCGGCCGGGTCGTCGGTGAACGCGCCCAAGTAGTGTTCCGGCACATTGTCTTTGACCAACGCCCGAAGTTCGGACCGCAGGGTGGCCGCCTGCTCACCCATGTCAAATCGCACGGTCGGCACCTGCCACACCCAGTTCGCCGAGCACCTCCGCGGTGTCGGCGCCCAGCTCCGGCGCCGGGCCTGCGACACCTCCCGGTGTGCGCGAGAACCACGTCGGCACACCGGGGAACCGCACCGGCCCGTGGGGTGTGTCGACGGTCTCGAACAGACCCACCGCGTTGAGGTGTGGGTCGTCGAACAATGCGGCGGGCGAGTTCAACGGCGCAGCAGGGATCTCCAGCTCACCGAACAACGCCAGCCACTCGGCGGTGGTGCGCTCCTTCATCGTTTCGGCCAACAACCCGTACACGCTGTCGATGTCGCGGGCCCGCATCTCCAGGGTCGCGTGGGATTCGTTGACCCAGGCGGGTTTGACGGCGTTGACGAACGCGTTCCAATGCTTGTCGTTGTAGATCAGCGCGGCGATGTAGCCGTCGCTGGTGCGGTAGGGCCTGCGGTTGGGCGCCACCGTGCGCGGATACACCGCCGGCCCCAGCGGTGGGTCGAACATCGCGCCGTTGGCATGTTCGACCAGCATGAACGCCGCCATCGTCTCGAACATGGCGACCTCGACCTCCTGGCCCTCGCCGGTGCGCTCGCGGTGAAACAGCGCCATGGTCGTCGCGTAGAGCGCGGTCAGCCCGGCCACCTTGTCGGCCATGATGGTGCCGACATAGTCGGCCTCCCCGGTGAGTTGCTGTTGGACGAAGGGTATTCCGCATTCGGCCTGGATGGTGTCGTCGTAGGCGGGGCGGTCTCGCTCCGGCCCGCGCCTGCCGTACCCATAGCAGTTGGTGTAGACGATGGCGGGGTTGATCGCGGCGACGTCCTGATACCCGAACCCCAGCTTGGCAATCGCTTTGGACCGCATGGAGTGGATGAACACGTCGGCGGTTTCGATCAAGCTACGCATCGCGGCTTTTCCAGCGTCGGTCTGCAGATCGATGACGACGCTGCGCTTGCCGCGGTTGACGTTGACGAACACCCCGCTCATTCCCGACACCGGACCCACCGAGATGTAGCGGGTGTTATCGCCCTGTGGCGGTTCGACTTTGATCACGTCGGCGCCCATGTCGGCCATGATCTGGGTGCAGTAGGGACCCATCACCATCGCGGTCAGGTCGACGATGCGAATACCGTTGAGTGGACCGCTAGCCATGTAGCGCTCCCTGGTTGGCCATCGCGAAGCTGTACCGGATGTGGTCGCCGTGACCGTCGGGCACCACGGGGAAAATCACCGGATCCGAGGTGTCGCGGATGGTCGCGATGTGCCTGGCCACCTCTTCCATCGACCACGACGGCCGGTACACGCCGGGCGTTTCGGCGACGAACGCTCTGGCCACCCGACCCGCCAACGCGATGAAGGTTTCGCCGGTGACCGAACAGGTTTCGTGCGCGAGCCAGCCCACGGTCGGAGCCACCAGGTCCGCACCCATCGGCGGATAGGCCGATGTGTCAATGCCTTCGGCCATGCGCGTGACGGCGGCGGGCACGATGACATTGCTGATGACGCCGTCAGCCGCGCCTTCCATCGCCGCGACGTTGGACAGCCCGATCACGCCCGCCTTGGCGACGGCGTAATTGGCGACCTGGTGGTTGCCGTACAGTCCGCCGATCGAAGAGGTCAGCACAATCCGGCCGTAGCCGGCGTCGCACATGGCCGGAAACGCCGGCCGCACCACATGGAACGCGCCGCGCAGGTGCACGTCGACCACGGCGTCGAAGTCGTCGTAGCTCATCTGCTTCAGCGATGCGCGACGGACGTTTCCGGCGTTGTGGATCAGGATGTCGATGCGGCCGTACCGGTCCAGCGCGGACTCGACGATGGCTTGACCGCTGGCCGCGGTGGCCACGGAATCGGTGTTGGCCACCGCTTCGCCTCCAGCCGAGACGATTTCGCGCACCACGTCCTCGGCGGGGCCGGTGTCGGACCCGTCGCCGGTCAGGGCGCCGCCGGGATCGTTGACCACGACTTTCGCGCCGCGCGCCGCCAGCAGCAACGCATACGCTCGGCCCAGACCGCGACCGCCGCCGGTGATGACGGCGACCCGGTCGTCGAATCTCAACTCAACCTCCGATTTGTGTGCGGAAAGGTGCGCTCACCGCGCCTGAACGCACCCAAATCGCTAGGTGCCGAGTACCAGGCCATCGAGGTCACCCTTGTCGCGCCAGTCCTTGAGCAGGTCGCCGAAGGCGTAGAAGCCGGGACCGTACGGGTCGCCGAGGTGAGAGCGCAGCCCCTCACCGCCGCCACCGCCTTCGTTGTTGTAATAGCCCGGTGTGCAGGACGCGTCGAACGCCGAATTGTCCACGGCCGTCTCGCGCACGGTGGCACACCACTGGTCTTGGGCCTCCTGGGTCGGCTCCACCGTGGTGGCGCCGCGGTTCAGCGCCTCGGCGATGACGTAGGCGATGTGCTCACCCTGCAGTTCGTAGTTCGACGCGATATTCGCCGAGATGCCGACCTGGGTGAAGCCGGTGTAGAACTGGTTGGGAAAGCCGCGGCTGGTCATCCCGTGCAGGGTCTTGTAGCCGTCGCGCCAGTAGTCGTAGAGCGAGAGCCCGTCGCGGCCCTCGATGGTGTCCATCGAATAGCGCCTGCTGATGTCGGTGGTGATCTCGAAGCCGCTGGCGTAGATGATGCAGTCGACCTCGTACTCTTGTCCGCCGGCGACGACGCCTTTCTCGGTGATCCGTTCCACGCCTTTGGAATCCGATACATCGACAAGCGTGACGTTGGGCCGGTTGAACGTCGGCAGGTACTCGTCGTTGGACAGCGGTCGCTTGCACAGGAAGCGGTAGTAGGGCTTGAGCGCCTCCGCGGTGTCTTCGTCGTCGACGATCTCGGCGATGCGGCGGCGCAGCCGCTCCATGATCTTGTAGTCCTCTTCCTCACGGATCGCCATGAACTGCTCCGGCGTCAGCGTCGACGGATCCTCCAGCGCCATCACCCGGGCGGCGGTGTTGCGGCCCAGCTCGGTCCAGAAGTCACACACCAGATCCGGCTGGCCCAGCGCCATGCCTTCGAACGTCCAGGAGTGGAAGTTGCGCTGACGTTCCTTCTGCCAGCCCGGTTTCAGCGATTTCACCCACTCCGGGTCGGTGGGGGCGTTGTTGCGTTCGTCGACCGTGGAGGGCGTGCGCTGGAAGACGTACAGGTGTTCGCAGTCCTTGCCCAGGAACGGGACGATCTGGATTGCGGTGGCGCCGGTGCCGATGACCGCGACCCGCTTGTCGGCCAGCTTGTGCAGGTTGCCGGTGGCGTCGCCGCCGGTGTAGTCGTAGTCCCACCGAGACGAGTGGAAGCTGTGCCCCTTGAAGTCCTTGATACCGGGAATGCCAGGCAGTTTCGGCCGGTGGAACGGACCCGACGCCATGACGACGAACCGGGCACGGATGTCGTCGTCGCGGTTGGTGCTGATCCGCCACCGGCGGATATCGTCGTCCCAGCGCAGGTTGCGCACCTGGGTGGAGAAGATCGCCCCGTCGTAGAGGCCGAAGTGCTTACCGATGTTTCGGCAGTGCTCGTAGATCTCGGTGCCGTCGGCGAACTTCTTCGACGGCATGAAATCGAGTTCTTCGAGCATCGGGATGTAGCAATAGGATTCGTTGTCGCACTGGATTCCCGGATACCGGTTCCAGTACCAGACCCCGCCGAAGTCACCGCCGAGTTCGATGATGCGGACGTCGTCCACACCGGCTTTCTTCAGGTATGCCGCCGACAGCAGACCGCCGAAGCCGCCGCCGAGCACCGCGACGTCGATGTCCTCGGTGATCGGGTCACGGGGTGCGGCAGGGGTGTACGGGTCGGTTTCGTAATAGCCGGCGAAGTCGTCGGTCAGCTCGACGTACTGTTTGGAACCTTCGGCTCGCAGCCGCTTGGCCCGCTCCTGGGCGTACTTCTCGCGCAGCGCGTCGATATCGATGTCGTCGGGGGTCTTTGTGGGACCGCACGGCGGTGCGGACGTATCCAGCGTCTCGGTCATCGGTCGGTTAGCTCCTGTGGTTCGCCGGTGCCCATGTACCGGGACAGTTGGTAGTGGAGGTTGACGGTGCTGCGTTCGCGGTACGGGTTGGGTCTGGTGCCGGGGAAGCCGAGCGATTTCATGCCCTGCTGCACCGCGGCCATATTGGAGAAGTCCTGGGGCAGCACCGACAGCCAGTCCGGGCTGTCCTTGGGGGTGTACTCCCACTGCGTCTGTGGCTCTTGGTTTTTCGGGAACAGCTCCAGCGTCGCCACCTCGAAGATGCACTTGTTCGGGTCGTAGCTGGGGTGCGGGCGGGCGCTGTAACACAGCGCGGTCGTCAGCCCCTGGCCGACCTGGAAGTTCGGGAAGACCTGCCAGGCCGTGCCCGCCTGCCCGAGGATATCGGCCGGGATGGTCGGCCAGATCACCCCGCGGGCTTCGTCGTCACGTCTGGCCGACGCCAACCAGTGCTCGAGGACCTTATCGGGCGGGGTGCCTTCGGGCAGTTCGTCGACCAGCCGCCTGGCCGCGTTCACCAGCGTCTCGGTGGTGGTGGCGTTGGTCTGCTCCCAGGTGTACATCTGCATCTCGGCGGTCGAGACGCGCGGGTCATCGCCGGTGCCCAGCCGGATCTTGGACTTGGTGGCCTCCATGTCCTTTGGCGCGTCGTAGCCGATGTTGCTGTGCCTGCCCTGCGCCTTGGCCCAGCCCTTGAACTCGCCGAACTTATTGAACTCCGGGTGGGTGGTGAACACGTGGTAGGTCTCGTTGAAGGCCTCCAGCGCGACCTTCCAGTTGCAGTCGAAGTACAGCCACTTGCGCCACTTGTAGCGCATGTTCTCCAAGCCGAACGGGTCGAGGATCTTGGCCGCCGGGAACAGGTAGTCGGCTAGCGGTTCGCAGTCGGGGTCCATGTTGATGAACAGCCAGCCGCCCCAGGTGTCGACTTGGACGGGTGCCAGGTGGGTGTTCTCGGGCGTGAGCACGCCCTTCCAGTCGTCCTGTTCGCGGATGTGGGTGCACGCGCCGTCGAGACCGTATGTCCAGCCGTGGAATCCGCACACGAACGACTTGCGGGCCCGGCCGCAGGCGTTCTTGGCGCCGTCGGGGGTGTCGACGAGCCGGCGGCCGCGGTGCATGCACACGTTGTGGTGAGCCCGAAAGTCCCCGGATGAGTTCCCTTCTCCGGTGCGCACGATCAGGATCGAGTCGTCGAGGATGTCATAGGTGAGATAGCTGCCCACCTCTTTGAGGTCCTCGACCCGGCCGACCTGCTGCCAGACCTTGCGCCACAGCTTGTCACGTTCTGCGCGGGCGTACTCCTCGGAGATGTAGGCCTCGACGCCGATGGTCATCGGCTCGGAGAGTTCTTCGGCGACTTGGGCTTCCAGATCGGTCATTGGTTCTCCTAAAACCGCTTGATCTCGCTGCGGAAGGTTTCGTCCTTGAGGAACAGCGACGTGTTGTCGGCGTCCAGGTGGGTCCACTTGAGGTTGAGCCCGCCGTCGACCAGCAACGTCTGCCCGGTGATGTAGCTGGACAGATCGGAAAGCAGGAACAGGATCGCGCCGGCCTGTTCCTCCGGCCGGCCGCGGCGGCCCATTGCGATCGCGCGGCGGTCGCGGTCCGGGTTTTCGTCGACGTAGGTGCGCGAAGCGGCGGTCTCGGTGACACCGGGCGCTACGGCGTTGACGCGGATGTTGTCCAGCGCCAGCTCGGCGGCCATCGTGCGGGTCATCGCGGCGACCGCGGCCTTGGCGGTGCCGTAAGCGATATGAAACGGCGCGGTGTTCATGCCACTGATCGACGACAACGACACGATCGACCCCGGGTTGCCCCGCTGTCGGATTTCGGACGCGACGGCCTGGCTCATGAAAAACGCCGTCTCGAGGTTCGCGGTGAACAGTTCGCGCCAGTCGTCGCGGGCCACCCGGGTGGCCGGCATCCAGGTGGCGGGTGCGGCGCCGCCCGCGATGTTCACCAGGCCGTACAGGTCGCCCTCGGTGGAACGCACGTGTTCCATGACCGTGCTGATGCCGTCGTCGGTGGAGGCATCGGCGGCCACCGGCTGCACCGGCAGGCCTTGGGCGGCCAGCGGTGCGACGTGCTCGTCGAGGTTTTCCTTCGACCGGCTGACCGCCACCACGGTGGCGCCGGCCTGCGCGGCCATACGGGTCACGGTGGTGCCGATACCGCCGCCACCGGCCCCCGACACCACGACGACGCGGCCGGCCAGCCCGAGAAGCTCGCTCACACTAATTGTCCGGACAACATACGGTGCTCTGCATATTGCAGAACACTATTCCGCAGCGTTAATCGGTCCGTCAAGGGTCGGTGAGCAGCTAGCTCAGACTATTGTCTGGACCAACTGAGCTTGATACGGTGCGATTTCATGACGCAATCCGCGACGGGATCACCTCCGCAGGCCCGCTACACCGGGCCGACGCCCTCCGTCGCCGAGGGCTGGCGACTGCAACGCCTCACCGCGCCGAGCCGGCTGTTCGGCGCCAACGGTCTGCGCACCGGGCCCGACGGGCGCGTCTACGTCGCTCAGGTCACCGGAAGCCAGATCAGCGCACTGGATCTGGGCACCGGTCAGATATCCACCGTGAGCGCCAAGGGCGGTGACATCGTCGCGCCCGACGACGTCGCGTTCGACGCGAGCGGGAACCTGTACGCCACCGAGGTGATGGACGGACGCGTCAGCGTGCGCGATCCGCGCGGGCAAACCCGGGTGTTGCGCGACGACCTGCCCTGCGCGAACGGCATCACCGTGCACCAGGACCGGCTGTTCATCAACGAATGCCGCGACGGCGGACGGTTGATGGAGGTCGACCGCGACACCGGCGCGGTGCGGCTTCTGCTGGAGGACCTCCCCTCCCCCAACGCGATGGAGGTCGGCCCCGACGGCCTGCTGTACTACCCGCTGATGACGGCCAACGAGATCTGGCGAATCGATCCCAACGGCGGTGAGCCACAACGGGTTACTGCCGATCTCGGGGTACCCGACGCGGTGAAGTTCGACCCGCAGGGCTATATCGTCTCCACGCAGGTGGCCAGCGGGCAGGTGCTGCGCATCGACCCGCGCACGGGCGACAAGACGCTGATGGCACAGCTCACCCCCGGCCTGGACAACCTCACGCTTGTCGGTGACCGGATCCTGGTCTCCAACTTCACCGGTGAGATCACCGAGGTCCTCGGCTCCGGAGAGACCCGTACGGTGCTGCCCGGTGGCCTGAACTGGCCGCTGGATCTGGCGGTCGGCGCCGACGGCACCCTCTATGTCGCCGACGGCACCTATTTCTACGCGGTCGGCGCCGACGGCTCGCTGCGGACCGTCGGAATGCTGTTCAGCCCGGGCTATCCGGGCTTCCTACGCGGGTTGGCGCCCGCGGGCCGGGGTGCGTTCGTGGTCGCCACGTCCGGCGGGCAGATCGGCCGGTACCGGCCGGCCGACGGCGAAACCGATTATCTGGCCGACGGATTCGATCAGCTCTACGGGGTGGCGGTCGGACCCGACGATGCGATCGTCTTCGCCGAACTGGGCACCGGCCGGGTGCACGCGTTGCGGTCGGGCGGCACCGAGGTGGTGGCATCGGGTCTGCAGGACCCGGTGGGTGTGGCGTTCGACGCCGACGGCCATCCGCTGGTCGCCGAATCCGGTGCCGGGCGGGTGGTGCGGCTGACCGGTGCGACCGAGACCGTGCTCGACGGGCTGCAACGGCCGCAGGGCATTCACGTCGCCGACGGCACCCTCTACGTCGTCGACGCCGGCGCGAAAGCGGTGCTCGCGGTGGATCTGGCCACGGGCGCGCACACCACGATCGCGTCGGGGTTGCCGGTCGGTGCGCCCCCGGGTGTCGAGCCCAAGCCGCTGAAGGGGATGCCGCCGTTCTCCGGCCCGCAGGGCCCGTTCGCCGGAATCACGATGGGATCCGACGGCACACTGTACGTCTCGGCCGACGGTGACGGCAGCGTATTGGCGTTGCGCCGGAACCCGACATGACGGTCAACCCCACCGACCACCGGTACCTTCAGGTGGCGCGCACCCTGCGAAAGGAAATCGTCGACGGGGTGTATCCGGTGGGGTCGCAGCTGCCCACCGAACAACAGCTGTGCGAACGGTTCGAGGTCAGCCGCTACACAGTTCGTGAGGCGTTGCGCCGGCTGCGTGACGACAACCTGGTCGCCTCCCGGCCCCGCGCGGGCACGCTCGTCGTACCGCGGCCCGCGACGAATTCCTATGCCCAGGATGTGATGTCGATCAACGACCTGCTGGCGTTCGCCGCGGGCGCACAGCTGGTGATCGAGTCCAACGCGTTGGTCACCGTCGACGACGACTTGGCAGCCACAACGGGTCTGGCCCCCGGTTCACAGTGGCTGGCCGTGCGCGGATACCGGCAGGCCGACGAGAACAGCGCACCGGTCTGTGTGGCCGAGTACTACATCAACCGCGCGTTCGCCGCGATCGGCCGGCTGCTGCGACGCCATTCCGACCCGATCTTCCCGCTGATCGAAGACCTCTTCGGGGTGAGCATCGTCGAGGTGCACCAGGAGATCTCGGCGATCGTGGCCGGCCAGGACATGGCCGACGCGTTGCAGATCGAGCAGGGCAGCGCCGCGCTGCAGATGCGACGCGAATACAAGACGTCGGACGGTGAGGTGGCCCAGGTGACCATCAACACCCATCCGTCGTCGCGCTACCGGCACAGGATGACCATGCGCCGCATCAAGGGCCAGGTCGCGCCGTGAGACTCGAGGAGGCCCGCGTGGCCGACGCCTACCGGCGTGGGCTGTGGGTGCACGAGACGCTGGCCGACTCGCTTCGCGATGCCGCCCGGACCACGCCACACCGAACTGTGTTGGTGGACGGCGTCGTTCGGCTCGACTGCGAGACCCTGCACGCGCAGGCCACCGCGCTGGCGCATGCGCTCACCTCACGCATGCCCGCCGGCAGCGTGGTGTCGTTCATGCTGCCGAACTGGCACGAGGCGGCCGTCGTCTACCTCGGCGCGACGCTGGCCGGCATGGTGGTGAACCCGATCCTGCCCTCGCTGCGCGACCGTGAACTGCAGTTCATCCTGTCCGACGCCGACACCCGTGCCGTGTTCGTACCGTCGGTCTTCGGTAACCACGACTACGGCGCCATGCTGGAACGGGTCACCTCCGCGATGTCCGCGCCGCCCGAGGTGGTCGTGGTACGGGGTGCGGGCGAACCAGTCGAGGGCGACGAACGTTCCTTACCACTCGAAGAATTGCCGGGTCTTCGAGCGGTAAGGAACGTTCGCGGGGGGCACACGCCCTACGAGTCGCTGCTCGCCGAACCGGGTACAGCGGTGTTGCCGGTACTCAACGCCGATACGGTTCGGATGATCCTCTACACCTCGGGTACCAGCGGTCGGCCCAAAGGGGTGCTGCACACCCACAACTCGATCCACGCTCTGATTCGCCAGATCGGCGAGCACTGGGACGTCGACAGCGGCGACAGGTTCCTGGTGCCGTCCCCGATCGCGCACATCGGCGGGTCGATCTACGCGTTCGAGTGTCCGCTGCTGCTCGGCAGCACGGCGGTGCTGATGGACCGGTGGCGACCTGACGAGGCCGTGGCGCTGATGCTTGACGAGCGCATCACCCACATGGCCGGCGCCACGCCCTTCCTCGACGGGCTGCTCACCGCCGCCGAACGGGCGGACACCCGGCTGCCCGACTTGAAGGTGTTCATCTGCGGAGGCGCGTCGGTGCCGCCGTCGTTGATCCGTCGGGCCACCGACTACTTCGAAACCGCTGCCGTATCACGGGTCTACGGCTCCACCGAAGTGCCGGTCACCACCGTCGGCTCGTTGCAGAACACCGAGCACGCAGCAGACACCGACGGCCGCGCCGGCATCGCCGACATCAAGCTGGTGGACGGAGAAATCCGGGCGCGCGGCCCGCAGATGCTCGTCGGCTACCTGCATCCCGACGACGAGGTCATTGCCTTCGACGACGAAGGTTACTTCCGCACAGGCGATCTGGGCCGCTGGGTCGACGACGACTATCTGCTGGTCACCGGGCGGGCCAAGGACATCATCATCCGCAACGGGGAGAACATCTCCCCCAAGGAAGTCGAGGACCTGCTCGCCACCCATCCCGGCATCGCCGAGATCGCCGTGGTCGGCCTGCCCGACGAACGCACAGGCGAGCGGGCGTGCGCGGTGATCGTCGCCTCCGACCAGCAGCCACCCGACCTCGGCGGGATACGCGATCTGCTGCTGCGCGACGGGCTGGCCAAGTTCAAAATCCCCGAACAGGTTGTCGTTTGGGACAGCCTGCCCAAGAACGACGCGGGCAAAATCCTCAAACATCAGATCCAGGCAGCGCTGACGAGCGAAGGTGAACCGAAATGCAGGTAGCGATCGTGACGGGCGCAAGCAGCGGAATCGGCTTCGGCTGTGCGACCAAACTCGCCGAGGCGGGTATGGCGGTGGTCGGGGCCGGCCGCGACGAGTCCAGGCTCGCCGAGTTGGAGGCGGCGATCGGCGATCGCGACCGGGTGGCCACCGTCGCCATCGACCTGACCGCCGACGACGGCCCGCAACGGATCGTGCAAACCGCCTTGGACCGGTGGGGCCGCATCGACTTCCTGGTCAACAACGCCGGGGTGGGCAGCCCCAAGCCGCTGCACGAAACCGACGACGAAACACTGGACTATTTCCTGGGTTTGATGCTGCGTGCCCCGTTCCGGCTGGCCCGTGATGTGGTCGCGCACATGCAGCCGGGTTCGGCGATCGTCAACGTGACGTCGACGTTCGCCGTCGTCGGCGGCTTGCGCGGCGGCGCGTATTCGGCGGCTAAGGGCGGGCTGACGGCGTTAACCACCCACATCGCGTGCCAGTACGGGCCCCAAGGCATCCGGTGCAACGCCGTCGCACCCGGTGTGACGCTGACGCCGATGGTGGCCAGCCGGCTCGAGGACGAGCGGTTCCGCAAGATCAACACCGAGATGACGCCGTTCCCGCGCCTCGGCGAGGTCGACGATGTGGCCAGCACCGTGGCGTTCCTGTGTTCGGACGGTGCGGGTTTCATCAACGGGCAGACGATCGTGGTCGACGGCGGTTGGAGTTCCACCAAGTATCTGTCGGACTTCGCGTTGAACTCCGAATGGGTGGCCCGGTGAACCTGTTCGCGCTGCTCGACCAGGCCGCCGCCCGGCTCGGCGAGCGTGGCGCAGTGTATTGCGGTGAGCGCCAACTATATACGTGGGCCCGGTTGAGGGATCGCGCGCTGCGGATCGCGGGCACCCTCGGCCCCCCGGGCACCCGCATCGCGGTCGCGGCCGAGAACCGCCCGGAAATTATCGAGCTGATGTTCGCCGTCTGGGCGGCGCAGTGTGTGTACGTGCCGCTGAACTACAAGCTGCACCCGCGCGAGATGCAACAGATCCTCGACGACTCGGGCGCAGCGCTGGTCTTCGCGTCCCCGCAGATCGCCGAGGGCCTTGCCGGCACCGAAATCATCGGCAGCCCTGCATATTCGGAGCGGCTCGCCGCGGCGCCCGGCGCCGCCCCGGCTGATACCGACCCTGAGGGGCTGGCGTGGTTGTTCTACACCAGCGGAACCACCGGACGGTCCAAGGGTGCGATGCTCTCGCACCGCAACCTGATGGCGATGACCGTTTCTCATCTGGCCGACTTCGACTCCCCCGACGAGAACTGCAGCCTGGTGCACGGTGCGCCGATGTCGCACGGGTCGGGGCTGTACATCCCGCCGTACGTGCTGCGCGGTGCCCGGCAGGTGCTGCCAGAATCGGCCTCGTTCGAACCGCAAGAGTTCCTCGACCTGTGCGAACACCATCCCGGCTGCAGCGCGTTTTTGGCGCCCACCATGGTGCAGCGGTTGGTGCAGACCGGCCGCGCCTGCCCGCACAACCTGCGCACGGTGGTCTACGGCGGCGGCCCGATGTACGTCGACAGCCTCAAGAAGGCGATGGCCGCGTTCGGGCCGGTCTTCGTCCAGCTCTACGGCCAGGGCGAGGCGCCGATGACGATCACCGGCCTGCGCCGCGCTGACCACATCGGCACCGACGACGCGATCCTGGGCTCCGTCGGCTATGCGCGCTCCGGTGTCGACGTCGCGGTGCTGCGCAGCGACGGCAGCCCGGCCGCCACCGGTGAGATCGGCGAAATCGTCTGCCGCGGTGACGTGGTCATGTCGGGCTACTGGAACAACGCCGACGCCACCGCGGCCGCCCTGCACAACGGCTGGCTGCGCACCGGCGACATGGGCTCGTTCGACGAGCGCGGCTACCTCACGCTGCGGGACCGCTCCAAGGACGTCGTGATCAGCGGCGGCAGCAACATCTATCCGCGCGAGGTGGAGGAGGCGCTGCTCGAGCACCCGGGAGTCACCGAAGCCGGCGTCGTCGGAGCACCCGATGAGGAATGGGGCGAGGTCGTGGTCGCGTTCATCGTCGGCTCCGTGTCGAGCGCTGAACTCGACGCGCATCTGCTCGAGCGCATCGCCCGGTTCAAGCGGCCCAAACGCTACGAGTTCATCGACGAGTTGCCGAAGAACAGCTACGGCAAGGTGCTCAAGCGGGAGCTGCGGGCCCGGCTGGCCACCTAGGATCGACGTATGCGCGTCATCATCGCGGGCGGCCACGGCAAGATCGCCAGGATCTTGGAACGGATGCTGGCCCAGCGCGGCGACTCGGTCGCCGGCATCATCCGCAACCCCGCCCATACTGAAGCCCTCGAACAGCTCGGCGCCCAACCCGTGGTGCTGGACCTGGAACAGGCGTCCGTCGACGACGTCGCAGCGCATCTCGACGGCGCCGACGCGGTGGTCTTCGCCGCGGGCGCGGGTCCCGGCAGCGAAGCGGCCCGCAAGGACACCGTCGACCGGGGCGCTGCGGTCCTGTTGGCGGACGCCGCAGAAGCTGCCAAAGTTCGCCGCTACGTGATGATTTCGGCGATGGGCGCCGACATCGAGGCACCCGACGAGGCCGGTGCCCCGGTGTTCGTGGCCTACCTGCGCGCCAAGGGTGCCGCCGACGACGATGTGCGCGGACGCGCGGGCCTGGACGCCACGATCGTGCGGCCCGGTCTGCTGACCGACGACCCCGGCACGGGCACGGTGACGGTCGCCGAGAAGACCGGGCGTGACAGCGTTCCGCGCGAGGATGTCGCCGCGGTGCTGTTGGCCGTGCTCGACACCCCGGGCACGGCGGGCCAGACCTTCGAACTGATCTCCGGTGATACACCGATCCGCGAAGCGGTGGACCGTATCGCGGCCGACGGCCGTTGAGCGCGGTGGCCGACTACCGGATCGACCCGCAAGTACTCGCCCGGGTCGCCAAGGAAGTCGTCGGGTTGCCGCTGGAAAACGGTGAACTGGTCACCCGCACCGTCGAGTTGCTGGCCGCCGAGTATCCGGATCTGATCGACCCGACGCCGGGCCGGTGGGTGGGAAGCCGGGCGGGCGGGATACTCGGCAAGGTCCGCTTCCTCTACTTCAGCCCGCGCGAGTACATCGTGATCTTCGGCTCTCCCACTGGGACCCAAGGTTTTTCGGGACGCTACAAGCGGGTGCAGATCCACAAGTTCCTGCTGGCAGGCCGGATCGACTCGTTCGACTTGGAGTCCGACGACCTGACGGGCATGACCCTGCGCCCCGGCGAGCACGCAATTGTGGAAAAAGGCCACGCCCGCGGGATGACCATCCACCCCGGTTCGTGGCATCTCGAGTACGGCCGCGGCGCGGTGGTGACCACGCTGCCGTTCGCGATGGTCGACACGCTGCTGGTGTCGTTGGAGGTCGAGTCGGTCCGCCGGTCCACGGCCGAGTTCGCCAAGTTGGTGCGCCGCCGGCTGCGCCGTTGACCCGTTCCCCGCGAGCAGGGCTCAGGCGAACACGGTTTTGAAGCGCTCCAGCGATTCGCGGATGTCGCCGCGCAGCGCGCCGGCCACCACCATGCCGATCGGACCGAACAGCGCGGGCCCGCCGAGATGTACGTCGAACGAGACCGTCGACCCCGCGGTCGGATCGGTCGGCGAGGGTTTGACCTTGCCGATGAGCTTGACCTTGACCCCGCCCTTGCCGTCACCGTTGAGGGTCATCGCCTCCGGCGGCCGGAAGTGGACGATGGTCCACTTGATCCGGTTGGGCATGCCCTTGACCTCGACGATGGACTCCAGCGTGGTGCCCTTCTCCAACGTCTCGGGCAGCTTGCTGCGCCACACCCGGTGGATGCTCAACCACTCCCGGTAACGGGATAGGTCAGACGCGCATTCCCAGGCCTTCTCCGGCGGTAGCGGAACATCGACGGAGACAGACAATTTCGCCATGCGTCAATTCTGCGGGTTCTGCGGATTGCTCTTGTCGACATAGCGCTTGGCGGCGTCCTGCGCCTTGTCGACGTGCTGAGCGTATTTGCCCTGCGTCTTCTGGTCGACGATGTCACCGGCCTTGTCGATGGCGGTGTCCACCTTGTCGGCGTTCTTGGCCACGAGATTCTTCACCTTGTCGAGAAATGCCATGGTGGCCACCCTACTCCGAGCGCCACAGCCTGCGCGGCTCTCCCAGAACCGCACCCTGCACCCACCAGATCACCTCGATCGCGGCCGCCCCGAGCAGTCCGATGCCCAGCGCGGTCGACGTCGTTTTCACGTTTGAGGGGTCCAGCATGAACAGGTCGCGCGCCAGCGGGATCGCGAAGATCACGACATAGGCCGCGCCCGATACCACTACCAGGGCAAGCCGCCACCACTGATACGGTCGGGCGACCACCGCCAGCACCCACACCGCCGCGACCAGCAGCGTGATCAGCGCCGCCGTCGACGCCTGTGTCTGTTCGGTCGGCGTGGCGTCGCGGCCCTGGTAGGCCGCCAGATAGGAGGTGAACGTCGCGATGCCGATCACCAACCCCGACGGCAACGCCGCCGTCATCACCCGGCGCACGAACCCGGGATGTGCGCGCTCGTTGTTGGGCGCCAACGACAAGATGAACGCCGGGATGCCGATGGTGAACCACGCCGCGATCGTGACGTGGATCGGCTGAAACGGGTAGAGCAGCGGGTCAGAACCGAAGAACCGCGACGCCAGGCCCGCAAGACCCACCAGGATCGCCAGCAGCACCGAGTACACCGTCTTGGTCAAGAACAGGTTCGAGACCCGCTCGATGTTGCCGATCACCCGCCTGCCCTCACCGACGACGTACGGCAGCGTGGCGAACTTGTTGTCCAGCAACACGATCTGCGCTACGGCCCGGGCCGCCGAGCTGCCCGAGCCCATCGCCACCCCGATGTCGGCGTCCTTGAGCGCCAGCACGTCGTTGACCCCGTCGCCGGTCATCGCCACCGTGTGACCACGCGACTGCAACGCATGCACCATCGCGCGTTTCTGGTCGGGACGCACCCGCCCGAACGTTGTGCACCCCTCGAGGGTGTGTGCCAGCCGGTCGGGTTCTTCGGGTAACTCGCGGGCGTCCATGGTCTGGCCGTGCAGGCCCAGCGTCCCCGCGACCGCACCGACCGACACCGCGTTGTCGCCGGAGATGACCTTGACCGAAACCTTCTGCGAAGCAAAGTAATCGAGGGTGTCGCGAGCATCGGGCCGGATGCGCTGTTCGAGCACCACCAACGCCGCACCCGTGACGCATCCCGGGGCGTCCGGATGGTCGACGGGCAGGTCGCTGGAGCCCAGCAGCAGCACCCGCAGGCCGTGCGCGCCGATCTCCTCGGCCTGAGCCGCCACCTGTGACCCCGGTTCCAGCAGCACATCGGGTGCGCCGATCACCCAGTTACCTTGTGCGCCATACGATGCGCCGCTCCACTTGGTAGACGATTTGAACGGCGCGGTGGCGGTGGCCGTCCAGCCCGGCGGCACCGGATATGCCTCCGCGATGGCCTGCATGCTGGCGTTGGGCCTGGCGTCGTCCGCGGCGAGTTGGGCCAGGATCTCGGCGACGGCACACTCGTTGAGCTGCTTGAGATCCGCGACGCGCATCCCGTTTTCGGTCAGGGTGCCAGTCTTGTCGGCGCACACCACGTCGACGCGGGCCAACCCCTCGATCGCCGGCAACTCGTTGACCAGGCATTGCCGTCGGCCCAGCCGGATCACGCCCACGGCGAAGGCGATCGAGGTCATCAGCACCAGGCCCTCGGGCACCATCGGCACCAGGGCGCCGACCATCCGCAACACCGACTCGTTCCAGCCCGCATCGGTGGTGAACAGCTGGGTGTAGATGATCAGCAGCCCGGCGGGGATCAGCAGGTAAGTGATGAACTGCAGGATCTTGTTGATCCCGGTGCGCAGTTCGGAGTTCACCAGGGTGAACTTGCTGGCCTCCTCGGCGAGCTTGGCCGCGTAGGCCTCCCGGCCGACCTTGGTGGCCCGGTACGCGCCGCTGCCCGCGACCACGAAGCTGCCCGACATCACCGAATCGCCAGGGTCTTTGGCGATCGGGTCGGCTTCACCGGTGAGCAGGGACTCGTCGACTTCGAGGTTGGACTCCTCGACGATTTCCCCGTCGACGACGATCTGGTCACCCGGACCGAGTTCGATGATGTCGTCGAGCACCACTTCGTTCGGCGGCAACGGCTGCGATGTCGTGACACCATCAAACCGCCTGCGCACCAACGGCTTGGCCTGGCCGACGATGGCCAGCTTGTCCAGCGTCTGCTTGGCCCTCAGCTCCTGGATCATGCCGATCGCGCTGTTGGCGATGATCAACAACCCGAACGCACCGTTGATCAGCGACCCGGTGGACAGCACGATGATCAGCAGCACGCCCAGGATCGCGTTGATTCGAGTGAACACGTTGGCGCGCACGATGTCGGACACCGAGCGCGCGGCCCTGGTCGGGACGTCGTTGGACTTACCCGCCGAAATCCGCTGGGCGACCTCGTCTTCGGTGAGACCCGCTGCGAGCACGGTGGTCACCGAGCGAACACTCCGTTGCCGAACTCGTCGTAGTCCTCGATGGTGAGCTTGTCGCCGCCGAAGGTGACCGTGCTGACCGATCCCGGCGGCGAGTTCTCCGACACCCAGCTGTAGGTGAACCTGTCACCGTCCCAATGCGCCAGCGGCACATTCAGCTTCGTGCCGAGGGTGAGCCGCAGCTGACCGTCGACTTCGGTGATCCTGGCCGGTCCCCAGTAGTCGTTGTGGTAGGTGCCGACGTACGATGCCAGCGGCGCCGCGGGAGCGGGGTTCGGGGGTTGCTGTTCACCGACCAGTGTGCCCTGCGGCTCGATCATTTCGGCGAAGGCCTCGCTGTAGAGCTGGTACCAGTCCTCGCGCACCTCACCGAACTGCACGAGGTCGGCGAACTCGGCGGTCAGCGCCTCGGGCACGCCGGACGGTGAGCCGTTGGTGAGCACGACGATCCCGACGTCGGCCGACGGCAGGATCACGAAGTTGGTGCCCGCGCCGAGGAGGAACGCCCCGGAGTGGCTCAGCTCCATCCGCGCCCCCGATGTCGAGTTGACGTTGAAGCCGTACCCGTAGAAGCCCGACCGCATCGCCGGCTCGGTCGCCCGGCTCGAGACGCTCTGCGGTGTCAGCGCCGGAAGCAGCGCCTTGGCATCGATGATCTGCTTGCCGTCATGGGTTCCGTTGGCCAGCACCATCGCCAGCCAGCGGGTCATGTCGTTGGCCGAAGCACTGGCCCCGCCCGCCGGCGCCTCGGGGTCGGCGTCGCGGACGTAGGTGGGCTGATAGCGGCCGTCGACGTGGATGTGGCCGAGGGCGCGGTTCGGACGGGCCTGGTAGTCGGCGAAGCGGTAGCTGGTCGACGACATGCCCAACGGGGCGAACAGCACCTCGTCGGCGAGCTGCTCCCACGGCTTACCGGCGTTGGCCGCCACCGCTTCGGCCCCGGCGGTGAACCCGAAGTTGGTGTAGGCGTAGGAGATCCGGAACGGGTCCAGCGGCAGCTGGACGAGCCGCTCGAGCACCTGTCTGCGGTCGTAGCCGAGGTCCTCGAGCTTGTCACCGGCGTGGTCGGGCAGCCCGGAGCGGTGCGCGAGCATATCGCCGACGGTGACCATGCGCGTGACGGCGGGATCGGAGAGGGCGAACCACGGCAGCTCGGCGACGATCGGGGTGTTCCAGTCGACGGCGTTCACCCCGACCTGGTGCGCCACCACCGTGGCCGCCAGCGGTTTGGACAGCGAGGCCAGCTGGAACACCGTGTCGGCGTCGACTCGGTTCTCGTCGGTCGCTCCGCCGGCGTCTTTGACACCGAAACCCTTCGCGTACACGGTGTTTCCCTGGTGCACCACGGCCACCGACATTCCGGGGATGCCGGACTTGTCCATCAGGTCCTCGGCGATGCCGTCGAGCTTTGCGACGGCGTCGTCGACGGCGTTCTGCGGTAACGGCATCGCCGGTACCAGCGGCGGTGGTACGTCGGTCTGCGCGGCAGACGGTGCGGCGGATTGGGACGATTCGGATTCGCAGCCGACAACCAGCGTCGACAGCAACACCGCGACCACGGCGCCGAGCGCACGGTTCTTGTTCACAAGACGCGAGTATGCCCGCAAACAGGCGTGCGCTCGCGGTATTGCGGTCAGAGTCGCCACCACGGGTCGAACGTCCCCGTGCCCGGTTCGACGCGTTGGCCCGGTTTGGGCACCGCGATCTGGACGCGCTCGGCGTCGGCGGCGTTGAGCAGCCGTTCGACGGGCTCGGCCCAGGGATGGGGCGCCAGCCGGAACGTCGCCCAGTGGATCGGCACCAACAGGCCCGAGTCGGCCTCGGCGACGTCGAGGTGGGCGCGGACGGCCTCTTCGGGGTTCATGTGGATGTCCGGCCACGCCGGGTGGTAGGCGCCGATCGGCAGCAACGTCAGGTCGAAGGGTCCGTGATCCGCCCCGATTTCGGCGAAGCTCTTGGTGTATCCGGTGTCGCCGCCGAAGAACGCCCGGTGCCGCGGGCCGGTGAGCACCCACGACGCCCACAGCGTGGTGTTGCGGGTGAACAGTCGGCCCGAGAAGTGCCGCGCGGGCGTGCACACCAACCGCAGCTCGCCGATCTGATGGCTCTCATACCAGTCCAGTTCGACGATGCGGTTCTCCGGTATCCCCCACCTGCGCAGATGAGCGCCGACCCCCAGCGGCACGACGAACGGGGACCGCTGGGCGCGGGCGAGCCCCACGATCGTCTCGATGTCGAGGTGGTCGTAGTGGTCGTGGCTGATCAGCACCGCGTCCACGGCGGGCAGCGCCTCCAGTGGGGTGGGCACCTCGTGCAGCCGCTGCGGGCCGACCGTGCGCGACGGTGAACAGCGCCGGCTCCACACCGGGTCGGCGAGCACCCGGTAGCCGTCGATGTCGATCAGGGCCGACGAGTGCCCGAACCAACACACCGCCAGCGACGCCGGCTCCAGGTCCGCGGCGGCTGGCTCGACGACCGGGATGGGACCGTCGGGCCTGCCGGTCTCACGCGACCCGAGGAGTTCGCGCAGCAGCAGCTGCTGCTGTTCACGGTCGAGGCTGATCGACGAGGCGGGGTCGACGTTGACGAAAACGCCGTCGCGGTAGTTCGGGGACCGTCGGGCCACGGCCTCGATCTCGGCGGGCGAGGCGCCCAGCGCGGCCGGCGCACCGTTGAGCGCGCGCAGCACCCAGCCGCCGGCCAGCAGCGAAGCCGTTCCGAAGCCGAAGCGCAGGGCCGCCCGGATCACTCAGGCCCCCTGAAACCTCGGAGGGCGTTTCTCGATGCGCGCGACCTGCGCCTCGATGACGTCCTGGCTGGCCCAGGCCCGGTCGAACAGGTCCTGGTGCTCGGGCCAGGGGTCCTCGTATGCCCCATCGTCGTTGAGTACCCGCTTGGCGTGCTGCAACGCCAGCGGCGCGTAGCCGGCGACCTCGGCGGCCCACGCCTGCGCATCCGCCAGCGTGCCAAGACGATTGGCCATCCCGGTCTGCAGCGCGACGTCGGCGGTGAGCCGCTCGGCGCCCAGCAGCATCCCTCGCGCACGGCCGGCACCGACCAGCGAGGTCAACCGCCGGATGCTCCAGTTGTCCAGCGCCAAACCGTATTTCGCGACCGGGAACTGAAAGTACGCCTCGGGCGCCACGACCCGCAGATCGCAGATCATCGACAAGATGACGCCGGCGCCGATCGCGGGTCCGTTGATCGCGCCGATGACGGGGACCGGGGTCTTGTCGATGGCGAGGTTGAGCGCCTTGGCCTTGTCGGGCAGCTCGTCGGCGACCCCCGACGGGTCCGACAGGTCGGCGCCCGCGCTGAACACCGCACCCTGCCCGGTCAACACGATCGCCCGGACGTCTTCGGCAGCGGCCTTCTCGACCGCTTCGCGCAGGCTATCGACCAACTCGCCGTTCAGCGCGTTGCGGCGCTCGGCGCGCTGCATCTCCAGCGTCATCACCGCACCGTCTCTGGTCACACCAATCATGGGGCTAAGCGTAACGAGCCTTGTTGGACGCACACGCACCCGCGTTACTTAGCTGACCTCAGCAACCCCACGACCGTTTTCGATCTGGCCCGCGGTGGTCGCTCTAAACGGATACAAGGCGCCGTTCCGGTGCGAAGATGGCCCCATGGCCGGGCACATCACCGTCGTCGTCGCCGATGACCACCCGGTGTATCGGACCGGCGTCGTGCGTGTTTTGAAAGAAAGCGGTCGGTTTGAGGTCGTCGCCGAGGTCAGCGATGGTCGTAACGCGCTTGCCGCCATCCGGGAGCACCGGCCGGCGGTCGCGCTGCTCGACTACCGGATGCCGGACCTCGACGGCCTCGACGTGGTGAATGCGGTGGCACGCGACGATCTGCCGACCCACGTCATCCTGCTCAGCGCGTTCGACGACGCCCCGCTGGTGTACCAGGCCCTGTCCGCCGGCGCCAGCGGCTACCTCACCAAGGAGTCCGACAGCAACGAAATCGTGGCGGCGATCGTCAGCTGCGCCAAGGGCGACGGATACGTTCCGACGTCGTTGGCCAGCGGACTCGCCAACGAACTCAAGCAGCGGGCGAAGGGGAACTCCGCCTTGCTGTCGCCGCGGGAACTCGAAACGGTCCGGATGATGGCGGACGGGCTATCGGTACCCCAGATCGCCACCCAGTTGCACCTCGCACCGACGACGGTCCGTACCCACGTGCAGAACCTGTACGAGAAGCTGGGGGTGTCCGACCGCGCCGCGGCCGTCGCGGAGGCGATGCGGCGCCGGCTACTCGAGTAACGGCACCTCGACCCGAACGTGGGTGCCCACGTCCGTCCCGATCATGGTCATCCTGCCGCCCGCGGCTTCCACGCGTGTTCGGTGCGAGGCGATGCCGATGTGCCCTTCGGCCAGTCGGCGGCTCAACGTCTCCCGCGAGATTCCGACGCCGTCGTCCACCACATCGAGGACACACATCCCGTCTTGCGCGCGGAGCGCGATGCGGGCCTGGGTCGCACGGGAGTGTCGCTCCACGTTGGAGACCAGCTCGCGCATCACGGCGAAGACGAGTGCGTCGATCGAGCTGCGGACCGGGTAGTCAACCTCCACCGAGATGTCAATGCCGGAGCGGTCTTCGGTGATCGACGCCAGTTTCTGGGTGGCGACGGCGAGACCTGCCTGATCGAGCACCGACGGATGGAGCAGAAACGTCGCCTCGCGCATGCGGCCGATGACGGTACGCAGGCTGCTCAACGCGCGCTGTAAACGGTCGTCGGTGGATGTCTTCGCCGCTTCGCTGATGTCGAGCCGCGCGGCCATCACCAGTTGCAACGGACCGTCATGCAGGGATTCCGAGAGCTGGCGCCGCTCACTGTCGAAGGCCGTCATCGTGTCCGCCAGCAGTGCCCGACGCGACGCGCTGAGCCGCTCGATCTCATCGAGACGCCGCTGCTGGGCGGTGACAACGGCCAGCACGGTACAGCACAGAAACGCGAACAACCCGCAGACGAAAAGAGCTTCGGCCCAACCGAGCTGCGGCAACATCACCGGATCGAAGACCACGACGGCGGTGAAGGCCACCACGCTGACAGCGAGGACGACCGCGGCCCGGCGTGCCGATACCTCCAGCACCACCAGCAGCGCTAGCAAGACCATCACCGCCAGCGGTGTGTATCCGCCGTCCGACAGCAGCTGGAAGAGGCCGATCGCGGCGACGTCTCCGACGGCGATCACCGTCCGGGTGGTGGGACGGGCCGCCGAGGCTCCCTTCCGGAACGCCAACACCGCCACCCAGATGGCGCCGGCGCCGTACGAGGCCACCAGTACCGATTGCGCAAACCACTCGTGCGTGCGGGTGCCAAGCACCATGGCACCAACCATCAGCCCCACCACTGCCAGCCGAAGCAACGCGGCGGCGCGCACCGACAGCATTTGATGGTTCTTCCGGATTTCGCGCACGTCACTGCCGTCGACGTCAGCGCCGATCGCCGTCATCGCGCCACCTTCGCAGACCTCAGCCCTTTTCACCGTGGGTTCTACGGGATCGCCGACCGTCACGCCGCCCGGTCGACCGCGACGCGACAGGCTCGCTGAGCATGTTTGGCGAAGTCTTCGGCTTCTTGCGCGTTCTCGCCGACACAGAAGACGTAGGCGGCGTGATACATCGACCCGGCGGTCAGGCCCTTGCTGGAATCCCCCGGCCGCATCACGATCTCGGCGTCGATGACGCCCGGCAGGCTGAGCAGCTGCGCCTCATCGGGCATGTCGGTGATCACGCCGGGTTCGACGGGGATGGCGAGCCAAGCAATCGCGCCGGGAACACGGCGGTCCGGTAGTTGTTTACGGGGCGTGCGGCCGGCGAGCTGGTCGGCCAGCAGGGCCAGGTTGTCGATCCCGTAACTCAGCTTCAGCGAGCGGGGGATCATCAATCCACCGGGGCGAGACGCGAACTCACCGACAAACCACCGGCCGGTTCGGTCCCGGAAGACTTCGCAGTGCCCGAAGCCGTGTGTCATGCCCAATGCGGACGCGGCCGCGCGGGTGAGCTTGCGCACCTCGGCGGCCTCGACCGATTGGTGATGCAGCCACACCGATCCGACCGCATGGTCCGCCAGGACCGGGTTGGTGTAGCGGGCGGCCAGGCAATGCACCTCCTCGCCCTCGTGCAGCAACAGCTCGCAGTGATATTCGGCGACCACGTCGACATAGCGCTCGACGAGGTAACTGACCCGGCCAAGGTCTGACATCATCGACGTGGAGCGGAAGTACTCCGGCAGGTCGCGCGGCGGGGCGAACGCGCCCGCCGCGGTGAGGTGGTCGAAATCGTGCCGGTCGACCCGATGAGTGTTGATGGTGCCGAAACCACTTCGAGGTTTGACGACGATGACGTCGCCGATCTCGTCCTGGAACTCCCGGATCTCCGCGACGCTGTGCACGATGCGGTGCTCGGCGACCGGGATGCCGCGGGCGGCCAGGCGCCGCTTCATCACCGACTTGTCGGTGCACGCGACCGCGCTCTCGTGGTCCTGACCGGGTAGCCCCAACAGATCCCTCAGAAATGCGGCTGCGCGAATGCACGGCTCGTCGATAGTGGCGACGGCCGTCACCCCGAGGCTTTCGAATTCGGCTGCGAGGCGGGTGAGTTCGTTGTAGTCATCCCATCGTTCGATGGTCCTTACGGGGTACCCCGGGTCGCTGGCCTCCCGCGCGGTGCGCATGCTCTCCGGAATCAGGGCAAGGATCTTTTCGCCCTGCGCGGCGAGATGGTCTTCCAAGCGCGGGCGGTAGAGGGACAGAACGACGATCATGATGCGTTTCCTTTCAGTTCGTAGAAGTGCTCACCGTCGATGTAGCGCAGCGTCCAGAGGTCTCGTAGCAGGATGTCGTCCACCCCGTGCATCAGCGTCACCGTGACGGGGTACGTGCTGTCGTCGACGGTTCGCTGCAGTTGTTGTCCGGGGTGCACCTGGAATTGGATGTCGCGGAAGCTCTCCAGCTCCTTGATGGCCTGCAGACCGCGGTAGGAGACCAACGTTCCGCTGGCCGGGGCGACCATCTTGGCCCAGGCGAAGCTGCGCTTCAGCCGATATGGGAGCCGGCAGCGTTGTTTGAAGCGCTCTGGTCGCACATAGGCGTCCACCATCCAGTCGACCTGCGACTCACCGATCGCAAGACCCGCGAATCCGGGGATGTCCTGGCCGGCCATCCGCGCCCCCACTTCGACGAGGGAGGGGCCGGTGGGCGTGGTCTTGATTTCGATGTGTCCAGCGCCATGGCGGATTTCGAGCGCGTCGAGCACGTCGAACGCGTACGAAACGAGCTTGTCCTGCACTTCGCCGGTGGCGGGCATGATTTGGCAGGCCACCATGAGGTCTGACACGCCATTAGCACTGATGCGATGCGTTTTCCAGATGTCGGTGACGTGGTGCCGGCCGTCCCGGCTGACCGTGTTGACCAGGTATTCAGCGCCGACGAGGTATTCCTGCGCGACGACGCCGTCCGCAGCTTCGGAGTTGATGTTCTCCCGGCCGTGCAGTCGGCGAAACGCCCGCACGGAGTCGTCCGGGGTGGCGCACCAGGTGACGCCGTCATTGGACGAGCTACGCAACGGCTTGAGAATCGCCATCCCGCCAAGTTGGGTGTGCCATTCGCGTAACTGTTCCTCGCTCTCGACGAGGATCTGGCGAGCCCCCTGCAGCCCTTGGGATTTGATCCGCTCGATCATCTCGAACTTGTTGCGCCGCGCCGAGCTGAGCGCCGTGCCGTTGCTCGGCGTGCCGGTCAGCGGGTTCAGCGCCTCGCTCAGCGCATCGGCCAATTCCACACCCGGTTCGCAGCCTGGGAGGACGGCGACGGGATCGAACGGCAACAGGGCACTGATGGTGGCCGCGAGGTCGCCGCGGTGGACGATGTCGGCAACGAAGGGGAATCGGTCGGGCCGGCCGCGGTAGACCGTGGGGACCTCGGGAGTGCTCTGCACGCGGATGGGGCTGTAGCCCACGGCCTGAAAGGCCGGCGCAAGGCGCGAGGCCGCCCCATAGGTGTCGACCAGGACGATGTAGCGAGACTGGTTGTGGTTCATCGGAATTGTTGCGTTCGGTGTCTTCATTGGGCTGTCCATCCTCCGTCAACGGCCAATGCCTGTCCGGTTACATAGGCTGCTTCGGTTGAAGCGAGCCACACCACTGCATGGGCGACCTCTTCCGGTCGGCCAAGTCGTCCCATCGGTATGTGGGATTGGTAGAAGTCGTCGGCCGCCGGTCCGCGCGCGGCTTTGGCTTCGATCAGCATCGGGGTCGAGATCGGGCCCGGGCAGACGGCGTTCACGCGGATCCCCTCCGTGGCGTGATCGATTGCCGCGGCCCGACTGAGCCCCACCACGCCGTGCTTGCTGGCGGTATAGGGGGCCGAGTGGTAGTAGCCGACGATGCCGGCGATGGAGGCCACGTTGACGATGGCACCCCCGGAATTGGCGCGCATATGGGCGATTTCGTGCTTCATCGACAGCCAGACGCCTTGCAGGTTGGTGTCCACGATGCGCCGCCAGTGGTCCAGGTCGTAGCCGTCGGAGGGCTTGCCCGATCCCGGTACCCCGGCGTTGTTGCAGGCGGCATCCAACCCGCCGTTGCGGATGACGATTGTGTCGATGAGCCGGGCGACGTCGTCTTCGCGGGTGACGTCGACCTGAAAGGCTTGGGCCTTTCCGCCGTCAGACTCGATGAGCGACACCGTTTCCCGCAGAGGCTCGAGCCGTCGGCCGGCGACGACCACCGTCGCACCCTCTCGCGCGAAGCGACATGCGGTGGCCCGTCCTATCCCGGTGCCGGCCCCGGTGACCAGGACGACTTTGTCTACAAAGCGCCCGGTCATGCGCTGTGCCTCAATTCGGCTGGGCGGGTGCGCATCATGCGAGTCGTCACGAGCGACTGGGCGGCGTGCACGATGTCGTCGGCACCGCCGAGGACCGCGGGTTCGAGGGCCGGACTGGCCGGATAGGGCACCGCGGCGGCACCGACTCGGGCGACAGGCGCGCGCAGTTCCTCGAACGCCTCCGCCATGATGACGGCGGCGATCTCCGCGGTGGGCCCGTAGCGCAGCCAGGTCTCGGCGGCCACCACGACATGGCCGGTCTTGCGCGCCGAGGCGACGAGCGTGGCGGTGTCGAGCGGGCGCAGCGAGCGGACATCGATTACCTCAGCGCTCACGCCGCGCGTCGACAGCTCGGCCGCCGCGGTCAGGGCATGCCGCACCATGCCGGAGACGGCGATGATGCTGACATCAGTGCCCTCCTGCACCACGGCCGCCGCTCCCAGGGGCGTGACGTACTCTCCGTCGGGCACCAAACCCTCAGTGCCGTAGAGCTTCTTGTGTTCGAACATGATGACCGGGTCCGTCGACCGCAGTGCCGAAGTGAGCAGGCCTTTGGCATCGGCGGGACTGCTGGGCAGGACGGTGTGAATTCCCGGGAGGTGCGCGGTCCACTGCTCGAGGGACTTCGAGTGCTGAGGTCCGGCGTTCCCACCGGGGCCGCCCTGCGTGCGCACCACGAGCGGCACGGTGACCCGATCCTGGGTGACGAAAGGGAAAACCGACGCTGCGTTGGCGAGGCTGTCCATGGCCAGGCAGAGGAAATCGCTGTACATGATCTCCACGACGGGCCGCAGGCCCGAGATCGCCATGCCGATCGCGGCGCCGACGATGCCGTTCTCGGAGATCGGGGTGTCCACCACACGGGCGGAACCGAACTCGTCGAGCAGACCTTGGGTGGCGCCGAAGATGCCTCCGTACACCGCCACGTCCTGGCCGAGCACGATGACTCGCGGGTCGCGTCGCATCTCTTGGCGCAGCGCATCGTTCAGCGCTTGCGCATATGTCATGTGCTTCATGACCGGGGCTCCCTTCCGTCCCATTTCGTTGCAATGTCGGTGAGTTCAGCGGGGTCCGGCCACGGGCTGGCCTTGGCGAACTCGACGGCGTCGTCGACCTGTCTGCGGGCCACGCGTTCCACGGCGTCGACCTGATCGGGGCTGATGCCCGCGTCGACGAGTCGTCTCCGGGCCACCTCGAGGGGATCGATGAACCCGGCCCCCTCGGCGCAGTCCCGGTATCCGCCACGGTCGGCCCCGGAGAACACCGCGGCGCGGTAGGTGACGGCTTCCACCAGCGTGGGTCCGCCGCCGACGCGAGCGCGTGCCACCGCACCGGCCACGCAGCGGTGCACCGCTTCGACGTCGTTGCCGTCGACCCGAACCCCGGGTATGCCGTATCCCTCGGCCCGGCGGTACAACTCGGTCTGCCGTACGTGCCGGTCGAGGCGCACGCTCAACGCGTATTGGTTGTTCTCGACGAAGATCACGACGGGCAGCCGCCAGAGCGCGGCCATGTTCACCGCCTCGTTGAAAGCGCCGGAGTTCACGGCCCCGTCCCCGGTGACGCAGAGCGTGACGCGGCCGTCGCCGGCGAGCCGCTGAGCGTAGCCATGGCCGACGGCCAACAGCAGCGAGTGGCCGATGATGCCGGAGGGAGCGAGCAGCCCGTAGTCCGGATCGGTGATGAGCATGTGTCCGCCCCGGCCGCCGCACTGGCCGTCGGCGCGGCCCATCATCTCGGCGACCGTCGGACCTAGCGGAAGCCCCAGGCCGACATATTGGGCGTGGGGGCGATGCGTCGCCGTGGTGATATCGCCGTCACGCAGCGCGGCGGTGGCACCGATGCCCGCGGCCTCCTGGCCGAACCCCACATGCATCGGCCCCTTGACCAGGCCCTCGGCACGCAATTCCTCGAGCACGATGTCGAGCTCGCGCAGGACGCACATGCGCCGGTAGAGTTCGAGCAGGTCGCTCTTTTCATCGACGAGTCGTGTTGCGGTGCTGATCATTTCGTGTGACTCCTTAACTCCAGCGCTTGGGCTAGCGGCGCGCACAGAGCCGCTCCGGTCAAACCGACGACCATGACGGTGATCGCCATGAGGGTGGGCCCGCCGTGGCCCAGGCTGTAGGACGCCAGCACGGGGGCGGTGACCGCCGCAACGGCCAGCGCCATTCCCCAGAGGCCGTGGTAGCGCCCGCTCTGCGCCGGCGGCGCGATGCGGTGCACGATGCTGGCGCCGACGACGAACCAGGCGATTTCTCCGGGGGCACAGGCCGCGGCGGCCACGCTGAACTCGGCGGTCGTGTGGGCGAAGCTCGCCATCGCCATGCACAGGGTCGCCCACAGCCCGGCGGCGGCCAGGATGTCCAGTCGCGGACGCGACGCCACGCGCACACTCAGCCACGGTGCGATGAGCGGCGTGAGCAGAAAAACGGCCAGTGCGTTGGCCAGCTGGGCGAGACCGTAGGAACCGACGTCGAGCCCGGCGGCGGTCATCAGCATCGGCATCGCGGCGTACAGGCCCATCAGCGCGGTCAGCGTCGCCACACTGGACACCAGCAGCAGGACCAGTCGCGGATCGGAAAACGCTTGGCGGTACGTGGACTTCTTCAACGCCGCGGGACGGCGCACATCGGGAGCGATACAGGCCAGCGCCACCAGAGCCAACACCGCGCACGCGGCCGCGTTGATCAGATACAGCGTCGGGGTGCCGATCCGGTCGGCGAGCAGCCCGCCCAGCGCGCCGGTGATGGCGGCTCCGGCGTTCATCACGCATCCGTAGCGCAAGGCGTCGACCTTCGCGCGCTTCTCGGGATCGGGAATCAGCTCGGTGATCGCCGCGGAGACAACCGGTCGTGGCGCGTCGTACACCACGCCGGCGAGCGTGGCCCCGACCAACAGCGCCAGCACGCTGTGGGCGCCCGCCAGCAACGTCAGCAGGACCGCGGCGAACAGCATGGAGGCGATGAGGGTGGAGCGTCCGCCGATGCGGTCGACCAGCAAGCCGCACACGAGTTGCCCGACCACCCAGCCCACGCCGAACGCCGCTAGCACCACACCGACCGCGGTGGCCCCGTGCCCGTTATGAGCGACGTGGTAAGCCATGAACGGGTAGGCGAACCCCAGGACCCGCACCAGGAAGTTGCCCCCCAAGAGCACCCAGATCGCCGGCGGGTAGCCGGGCTCCGTTGCGATCTCCGTCGCCGGAAACTTGTCTGTGGTGGACAACGTTGTGGTCACGAACTGACCGTAAAAGCCCCTTACCTGCGCGAACATCCTGCGTTCGAGCCCACCGATTGATGAGACGCCCTCCTACAATCGGAGGACCCCTGGCCGCAAGCGGCCGGGTTAGCCTCATCGGGTGAGCCGTATCGGTGCCCTCGAGCTGCGCGACGCCGTCCTCGACGACGGCTCGTTTCGCAGCTGGGACGTCTCGCCGCTGCCGATCGCGACCACCGACTCGTATCGTCGCGAGCTGGCCGCCGCCACCGCCAAAACCGGCCTCGACGAGTCGGTCGTTACCGGCGAGGGCAGGGTGCACGGGCGGCGGGTCGCGGTGGTGTTGTGCGAGTTCGACTTCCTGGCCGGTTCCATCGGCGTGGCCGCGGCCGAACGGATCACCGTCGCGGTGGCGCGGGCGACGGCCGAGCGGTTGCCGCTGCTGGCCTCGCCGAGTTCGGGCGGCACCCGCATGCAGGAGGGCACCGTCGCGTTCCTGCAGATGGTCAAGATCGCGGCGGCCGTCGAGCTGCACAAAAAGGCGCACCTGCCGTACCTGGTGTATCTGCGCCATCCGACGACCGGCGGCGTGTTCGCGTCGTGGGGGTCGCTGGGGCACGTCACCGCCTCCGAACCCGAGGCGCTCGTCGGCTTCCTCGGCCCCCGCGTCTACGAGCACCTCTACGGTGAGCCGTTTCCGCCGGGCATCCAGACAGCGGAGAACCTGCAGCGCCACGGCGTCATCGACGGCGTGGTCCCGCTGGACGCGGTGCGCTCGACGCTGGACCGCACGCTGCGCGTCGTCGCCGACACCCCTGGGGCGCCGCCGCCGGCGCCCGAACCCGAACCGCTGCCCGACGTGCCCGCGTGGGAGTCGGTCGAAGCCTCACGGCGGCCCGACCGTCCCGGCGTCGGCTTTCTCCTGCGGCACGGAACGACCGACCGGGTGCTGCTGTCGGGCACCGGACAGGGTGAGGCGGCGACGACGCTGCTGGCGCTGGCCAGATTCGGCGGTCAACCCGCCGTCGTGCTCGGTCAGCAGCGCGTGGTGGGCGGCATGGTCGGACCGGCCGCGCTACGGGAAGCGCGCCGCGGCATGGCGTTGGCGGCCGGCCTGAAGCTGCCGCTGGTGCTGGTCATCGACACGGCCGGGCCCGCGCTCACCGTCGAAGCCGAACAAGGCGGGCTGGCGAGCGAAATCGCAAGGTGTCTCACCGAACTCGTCACGCTGGACACCCCGACGGTGTCGGTGCTGCTGGGTCAGGGCAGCGGCGGGCCGGCACTGGCGATGGTGCCCGCCGACCGGGTCCTGGCCGCGCTGCACGGCTGGTTGGCGCCGCTGCCCCCCGAAGGGGCCAGCGCCATCGTGTACCGCGATATCGATCACGCGGCGGAACTTGCTGGGGCACAAGGTATCCGGTCGGTGGACCTGCAGCGCCACGGTGTCGTCGACGCGATCGTGCCGGAGCGCCCTGATGCGGCCGACGAGCCGATGGAGTTCACCCAACGGCTGTCGGCGACCATCGCCAACGAACTGCACGCGCTGCGGTCGATCCCCGACGGTCAGCGGCTGTCGGCGCGGTTGGCGCGGTATCGCCGCATCGGCTTGTAGCGGGTGCGACACCGAAAGGTGGCATGCTGGGGTTGTGGAATCCCTGCTTCATTTCGCGGGAAACTTCTGGTGGCTGATCTTTCCGCTCGGCGGCGCGATCGGCGGCGGCGTGCGGGCGGTCGCGGCGGCCAATGAGCGTCGCGCACAACGGCGACTCGAGCGTTACCGCATCAAGCAACAGACGAAGGTTGCCCTCGCCGAGGCGTCGGGCCGGTCGCGGGAGAACGAAGCGGCCAACCGGCGCGAAATGGCCAAGGTGATGCAGCGCCACGACGGCACCGACGCGCGCTGGCTGGACTACGAGATCGACGTCGCCAAGCTGTTGGACTTTCCGCTGATGACCGATATGCGCGATCCGTTGACCATCGCGTTTCACAAGGCCCGCAGCCACGCCGACCTGCTGCGCCCCGACGCCGTCGACGACATCCTCGGGGACCGCGGCGCCCAGCTCGACTACCGCGACGCCGTCCACGAATACGTCACGGCGTTCGACGTGGCCGAAGCCGAGGCGATACGCAGGCGGCGCAGCGACTTCTCCGCAGAGGACCGCGACCGCCTGGACCGCGCGCAGCACCTGCTACGGCTGGCCTCCGACGGCGGGGCCACCCACGAGGAACGCAAGAGCGCCTATGCCAGGGCGCAAAAAGAACTCGACGGGCTCATCGTGCTGCCCGCGGCGACCAGGGCCAGCATCGAACGCAAGATCGCCGGCGAGATCGAGGCTTAGCCGCCCAGCTCGGACACTGCGGCGTCGAGAATCGTGGCCTGCTCGGTCAACTCACGCTCAGAGGGGTCTGCGCCGATGCGGGCCACCAGATCCTCGCGAGACACCACTTCGAGGGCACCGCGGTACTTCTCGGACGCCAACTGTCCTGCGCCGATGACCTCGGCGCGGCCCTCCACCAGCACCAGGATGACGTGATCGCCGTCGGCCTGCAGCAGCCGGCGCACATCGTCGGTCGAAATCGTCATGCTTCAGCTATACCCGTTCCCGCGTGAAGTTCGGCCAAGGTTCCCATGGTGCGCCGATACTGCGTACAGATCGCGATTCAGACGAATCTCACGCCCTCACCGCAGTGTGGGCGGCAAGATCGCCAACATGCCCGCGATCACCCCGTTTTCCATCGCCGTTGCTGACTCCGACCTCGACGACCTGCGCGAGCGGTTGACCCGCACCCGGTGGCCCGAGGCCGAATGCGTCGACGACTGGAGCCAAGGCATCCCGTTGGCCTACACGCGTGAGTTGGCCGACTACTGGGCCAACACCTACGACTGGCGCGCCCGCGAAGCCGCACTCAACCGATTCGACCACTTCACCACCGAAATCGACGGGCTCGACATCCATTTCATCCACCAGAAATCCGGCCGCAAGGATGCGTTTCCGTTGCTGATCACCCACGGCTGGCCCGGGTCGGTGGTCGAGTTCCACAAGGTGATCGAACCGCTCAACGAGCGCGGCTTCGACGTGGTGTGCCCGTCGCTGCCCGGGTACGGCTTTTCCGGTAAACCGAACCAAACCGGTTGGGGTATCGAGAAGATCGCGACGGCGTGGGACACGCTGATGGGCCGGCTGGGCTATCAGCGCTACGGCGCCCAGGGCGGCGACTGGGGTTCGGCGGTGACCACCCAGATCGGCCGCAACGGCGACAGCAGCCGATGCGTGGCCATCCACACGAACATGCCGCTGGGCTTCCCCCCTGGCAAATTGGACAATCCGACCGAGGAGGAGAAGCAGGCCCTCGAGCGCGCGGACTACTACCAGAAGTGGGATTCGGGCTACTCCAAACAGCAGGCGACGCGGCCCCAGACCCTGGGCTACGGGCTGGTCGACTCGCCGGTGGGGCAGCTGGCGTGGATCGTCGAGAAGTTCTGGTCGTGGATGGACTGCGACGGCCACCCCGAGAACGTGTTGAGCCGCGATGAGCTGCTCGACAACGTGATGCTGTACTGGCTCACCGCCTCGGGCGCGTCCTCGGGGCGGCTGTACTGGGAGAGCTTTCACGCGTTCGGCGGGTTCGACCGCGTCGAATTGCCCACTGGTGTCGCGGCTTTCCCCAAGGAGATCCTCAAGGCGCCGCGCAGCTGGTGCGAAGCCGGATACAACATCACGCACTGGACGACGATGCCGCGCGGCGGGCATTTCGCCGCGTTCGAGCAGCCGGAGTTGTTCGTCGAGGACGTCAGCACGTTCTTCGGCGGTTTCTCTGGTTGAACGCCCCAGGCTTAGGCCAGCGACTGCACCCACGCGCGGTGCAGCGCGGCGTAGTGGCCGTCGTCGCGGGTGATCAGGTCTGCCGGCGCGCCGTCCTCGACGATGCGGCCGTGTTCGAGCACCAGCACCCGGTCGGCGATCTGCACGGTGGAAAGCCGGTGCGCGATCACCAGCGCCGTGCGGTCGGCCAGTACCGTCTCCAGCGCCCGCTGCACCAACCGCTCGCTGGGGATGTCCAGCGACGACGTCGCCTCGTCGAGGATCAGCACCGCGGGGTCGGCCAGAAACGCCCGCGCGAACGCGACCAGTTGGCGCTGACCCGCCGACAGCCTGCCGCCGCGTTTGGCGACGTCGGTGTCGTAGCCGTCGGGCAGGGCATCGATGAACCCGTCCACGCCCACCGCCGCGGCCGCGGCCGCCACCTCGGCGTCGCTGGCGTCGGGCCTGCCGAACCGGATGTTGTCGGCGATGGTGCCGTCGAACATGAAGTTCTCCTGGGTGACCATCACCACGTGGCGGCGCAGCTGCGACTGTGAAACGTCGCGCAGGTCAACACCATCGAGGGTGATCGACCCCGACGTCGGGTCGTAGAAGCGGGCGATCAGCTTGGCGATCGTCGTCTTGCCCGCTCCGGTGGTGCCGACCAGCGCCACGGTCTGGCCGGCAGGCACTTCCAGGGTCAGATCGGGCAGCACCGGCCGGCCCGGCACATACTCGAATCGCACGTCGTTGAAGGCGATTTCGCCGCGGACGCGGTCCACCGCGACAGGGCGTGCTGGGTCTTTGATGCCGGGCCGTTGGGCCAGTACACCGGCCAGTTTCTCCAGCGCGGAGGCAGCGGACTGGAAGGTGTTGAAGAACTGGCTGATCTCCTGCATGGGCTCGAAGAACATCCGCAGATACAGCAGGAACGCGGTCAGTGTGCCGATCGTCATCTGATCGTTGAGCACCCGGTAGCCGCCGTAGAGCAGCACCACGCCGGTGGTGATGTTGCCGACCAGTTTGACCCCGGGCATGAAGACCGCCAGCAGCCGGAACGTCTTCTCGTTGTCGTCCTTGTAGCGATCGGCGAGGTCTTCGAAGATCTGCTGGTTGCGCGGCTCACGACGGTAGGCCTGCACGGCCTTGATCCCCGTCATGGTCTCGACGAACTGCACGATGACCAACGCGGCGCTCTCGCGGACCTTGCGGTAGGTGTGCGCCGACTCCTCGCGGAACCACCACACCAGCCCGACCAGCACGGGGAACGCGCCCAGACACATCAGGCCCAGCCGCCAGTCCAGTGTCACCAGCAGGATCGCGGTGCCGAACAGGGTGAGCACGGCGGTGACCAAGCTGTCGAAGCCGGTTTCCAACATGTCCTGAATGGCTTCGACGTCGTTGGTGGAGCGGCTGACCACCCGCCCCGAGGTGTAGCGGTCGTGGAAGGCGATGTCGAGGCGCTGGAAGTGGCGAAACACCCTGCGCCGGAGTTCCAGCAGCACCTTCTGCCCGATGCGTCCCGAGCGGCGCAGGAAGAACATCCGGCTGATGGCCTGGATCAGCACCACCCCGCCCAGCGTCGCGACGATCATCAACAGCGTGTGGGCGGTACCACCCTCGACGATCGGCGGGATACCGTGATCGATGCCGCGTTGCACCAGAAGCGGAACCGAAAGGCGCGCAGCGTTTTCCACCACGACCACCAGCGCGAGTAGCGCCACCGTCAGGCGGTAGGGCCGCAGCAGGTTCCACAGCAGCAGCCGTGCCTCACGCCGACGCGGCACGCTCTCGTCGATCGGCAGGTCATCGGGCTGCTCTTCGTCGAATTTGCCCCGCCATTCGGGTTCGGTTCGCGTTGTGACGGTAGTCATCGGCCCTCGGACTCCGTGGCGACGAAGCGTTGCGTGACGCGGTCGCGGTCCAGCGCCTCCTGCTCCTCGTAGGCCAGGTTCAGCCGGCTGCGCTGCTTGTCGTCCTCCCACGCGCATGCGCGTTCGGCGCCGTCATCGAGTTCGTCATCGGCCGCCAGCAGATAGCGGTACTGCGGCACGGTGGCCAGCAGTCGAGCGTGGGTGCCGATGTGGGTGATGGTGCCCTTCTCCAGCAACCCGACCTTGTCGGCGAGCATCACCGTCGACGCGCGGTGCGCGACGACGATGGCGGTCACGTTGTGCAGGACCCGGCGCAGCGCCTCTTCGACGACGGCCTCGGTGTGCACGTCCAGGGCCGAGAGGGTGTCGTCGAGCACGAGGATCTTGGGTTTGGCCAGGATCGCGCGGGCCAGCGAAAGCCGTTGGCGCTGTCCACCCGACAGGCTCATGCCCTGCTCGCCGATGCGGGTGTCCAGCCCGAACGGCAGGTCGTAGACGAAGTCCGCGGCGGCGATCTCGACGGCCTCGTTGAGTTCCTCATCGGTCGCCTGCGGCCGGCCGAGGCGCAGGTTCTCGGCCACCGACATCGAGAACAGCGTCGGATCCTCGAACGCGGTGGCCACCGTCTGGCGCAGCGCCGACAGCGAGAACTCGCGGATGTCTCGGCCGTCGATGCGGATCTGGCCCTCGGTGACGTCGTAGAGCCGCGACAGCAGCGCGGTCAGCACCGACTTGCCCGAGCCGGTGGAGCCGACCAGCGCCATCGTCTCCCCCGGCTCGACGACGGCGTTGACGTCGCGAAGCGCCCACTCATCCGAGGCCGGAAAGCGGAAGCCCACGTCGATCAGCTCGAGGCGACCGCCGCGGGGCGGCTCGTCGTGCGGGCCGTCGACGATTTTCTTTGGCGCGTCGAAGATCTCGGCGATCCGGTTGGCTGCGGTGAACGCCTCCTGCGTCATCGACAGCAGAAAGCCCAGCGACGCGATCGGCCACACCAGCGACAGCATCATCGTGATGAACGCGACCAGCGTGCCCATCGTGACGTGGCCGTTGCCTGCGGCGTAGGCGCCGAAGCCGAGCACCACGATCAACGTCAGGTTCGGGATGATCTCGAGCAGAGTCCAGAACTTCGCCGAGACCACCACCCGGTTGACCTGGGTGTCGTAGAGGTTGGTGAGCTGCTCGTCGAACCGGTCGTAGACGTAGTCCTCGCGACCGAACGACTTCACCACCCGCAGCCCGAGCGCGGACTCCTCGACATGCGTTGCGACGTGCCCGGACTGGTCTTGGGCCAGCCGGGACAACCGGGTGTATTCGCGCTGGAAGTGCAACACGGTGCCGGCGATCGGCACGATCGACACCACCACAACCACTCCCAGCGGCCAGTACATCGCCAGCAGGATCGCGGTGATCACGGTGATCTGCAGCATGTTGAGCAGCAAGAACAGCATGCCGAACGACATGAAACGGCGAATTGTGCCGAGGTCGTTCATGATTCGCGACAGCAGCTGTCCGGACTGCCAGTTGCCGTGGAAGCTCATCGGCAGGATCTGCAGCCGGGCGTAGAGATCCTTGCGGATGTCGGCCTCCACACCCATCGTGGCGCGGGCGGCCAGCCAGCGGCGGATGAACCACAGCACCGCCTCGCAGATGCCGATGCCCATCGCCGCGCTGCCCAGCAGCCACAGCCCCTGCTGGTCCTGCTCGCGCACGGGCCCGTCGATGACGGCCTTGGTCATCAGCGGGATCGCGATGGTGGCCCCGAGGCTGACGATGGCGACCGTGACCATCGCGATCCAGCGCACCCGGTAGGGCAGCAGGTACGGCAGCAGCCGCCACAGGTCCGAGCTGGTACGTCGGCGCTTGGGTGGCGGGGCGATGGCCGGCGCGGAGCGCAGGGTTACGGAGTCAACCACTTAGTCAATCTTCCCACGGCGAGCAATCCGATAACCGCCTCCGCGAGATGCACGTTAACGAGACAAAGTGCGAGTAGGCCCCTCGCTAACGTACGTTTCGCGGTCATGCGGCGGGCCTGTCGCGGGCGGCCTGGTCACCGAACTGGGTCTCGTACAACTCGGCGTAGCGCCCGTCGCGGGCCAGCAGTTGCTCGTGGGTGCCCCGCTCCACGATGCGGCCGTCCTCGACGACGAGGATCATGTCGGCCGCGCGCACCGTGGACAGCCGGTGGGCGATCACGATCGATGTCCGCCCCTCCAGCGCCTCGTTGAGCGCTTGCTGCACGGCCGCCTCCGATGACGAATCCAGCGATGCGGTGGCCTCGTCGAGCACCACCACCCGCGACGTGCCCAGCAGCAGACGCGCGATGGTGAGCCGCTGCCGCTGCCCGCCCGAGAGCCGGTAGCCGCGCTCGCCCACCACGGTGTCGAGCCCGTCGGGCATCGCGGCGACGACGTCGGCCAGCCGGGCGCGTTCCAGCGCCTCCCACAACTGCTCGTCGGTGGCGTTGGGTGCGGCGAGCCGCAGGTTGGACCGGATCGACTCGTGGAACAGGTGCCCGTCCTGGGTGACCACCCCGACGGTGTCCTTCAACGACGCGAACGTCACGTCGCGCACATCGACACCGTTCAATCTGATCGAGCCGGTTCCGACGTCATAGAGTCGCGCGATCAGCGATGCGATCGTCGACTTGCCCGCACCCGAGGAGCCCACCAGCGCCACCACCTTGCCCGGTTGCGCGGTGAACGAAATCCCGTGCAGCACTTCCTCGCCGCCGCGCGAGTCCAGCACCGCAACCTCCTCCAGCGAGGCCAGCGACACCTTGTCGGCTGAGGGGTAGGAGAACCGTACGTCACGAAACTCCACGGCGACCGGGCCGTCGGGGACGTCGACGGCGTCGTCGCGCTCGCGGATCAGCGGGACCAGGTCGAGGACCTCGAAGACCCGCTCGAAGGACACCAGCGCGCTGGCGATCTCGACGTGCGCGTTGGCCAGCGCGGTCAGCGGCGCGTACAGCCGGGTCAACAGCAGCGCCAGCGCCACGATCGCGCCGGCCTGCAGATGCCCGCCGATCGCCAGCCAGCCGCCCAGCCCGTACACCAGTGCGAGCGCCAGCGCCGACATCAGCGTCAGCGAGTTCATGAAAACCGACTGCAGCATCGAGGTTTTCACCCCGATGTCGCGCACCCGCCCGGCCCGCACGGCGAACTCGTGCGATTCGGTCGCCGGGCTACCGAACAACTTCACCAACGTGGCCCCGGGTGCGGAAAACCGTTCTGTCATCTGAGTATTCATCGTCGCGTTGTGGATGGTCGTTTCACGCGACAGCTCAGCCATCTTCGCGCCGATACGCCGTGCGGGCACGATGAACAGCGGGGTGAGCAACAGCGACAGCACGGTGACCTGCCACGAGATCGTCAGCATCACGGCCAGCGTCAACGTCAACGTCACGACGTTGGACACCACGCCGGACAGCGTGTCGGAGAACGCCCGCTGCGCACCGATCACGTCGTTGCCCAACCGGCTGACCAGGGCGCCGGTGCGGGTGCGGGTGAAGAACGCGACCGGCATCTTCTGCACGTGGTCGAACACCGCGGTGCGCAGATCGAAGATCAGCCCCTCCCCGATGTTCGACGACAGCCACCGCGTCATCAGCGTCACCGCCGCCTCGGCCACGGCGACCAGGGCGATCACGGCCGCGAGCAGCACCACGAGGCGCGGGGCGCCACCGTCGACGATCGCGTCGATGACCTTGCCGGCCAGCAGGGGCGTCGCCACGGTGAGCAACGCGCTGACGACGCTGACCGCGACGAACGCCCACAGTTTGCGGTGATGCCGCGCCGCGAACCGCCAGATGCGGCTCAGCAGGGCCCGGTTCGCCAGCGAGCGCAGGTCGCCGCCGCGGGCACGCGTCTGCCGGTACAGCGTTTGCCGGGCGACCGTTTCGATACTCATGAATTCACCGTAGAACCTCAACAAAAGATGAGGTCAATTGTTCCGGTGTGCCGCGCGGCGGCCATTGATCACGCCGGGCCATGTCCGCAGGTTCCCGCGGTTCGCTGGTGGTTTCAGGCAAGATTGTGGATATGGACAGTGCTGCTGCATCGCCCCGGGTGCTCGTAGTCGACGACGACCCCGACGTGCTGGCCTCGCTCGAGCGCGGCTTGCGGCTGTCCGGGTTCGACGTGGCCACCGCGGTCGACGGCGCCGAAGCGCTTCGCAGCGCGACCGAAACCCGGCCCGACGCGATCGTCCTGGATATCAACATGCCGGTGCTCGACGGCGTCAGCGTGGTCACCGCGCTGCGCGCGATGGACAACGACGTGCCGGTCTGCGTGCTCTCGGCGCGCAGTTCGGTCGACGACCGCGTCGCCGGTCTGGAGGCCGGCGCCGACGACTACCTGGTCAAACCGTTCGTGCTGCAGGAACTGGTCGCGCGGGTCAAGGCGCTGCTGCGCCGGCGCGGCTCGACCGCGACGTTCTCGTCGGAAACCATCCAGGTCGGCCCGCTGGAGGTCGACATTCCGGGCCGCCGCGCCCGCGTCAACGGCGTCGACGTCGACCTGACCAAACGTGAATTCGACCTGCTGGCCGTGCTGGCCGAGCACAAGACCGCGGTGCTGTCGCGGGCGCAGCTGCTCGAGCTGGTGTGGGGCTACGACTTCGCCGCCGACACCAACGTCGTCGACGTGTTCATCGGTTACCTGCGCCGCAAGCTGGAGGCCGGCGGCGCACCTCGGCTTCTGCATACCGTGCGCGGCGTGGGGTTTGTGCTGCGGACGCAGTGAGATGAGCGTGCTGTCGCGGATTTTCCGCCGTACCCCTTCGTTGCGCCAGCGGGTGGCGTTCACCAGCGCGATCGCGGGTGCCATCGTCGTCGTCATCGCCGGGACGGTGGTGTGGTTCGGCATCACCGACGCCTGGAACGAGCGGCTGGACCGCCGCCTGGATGAGGCCGCCGGGTTCGTGATCCCGCTGCTTCCGCAGGGCCTCGAAGAAATCCCCAAGTCGCCGAACAACCAGGACGTCGTCATCACGGTGCGCCGCGGCAACCAGGTGGCGTCCAATTCCGACGTGGTGCTGCCGGAGCTGGAGTCCGGTTACGCCGACACCCACGTCGACGGGGAGCGCTACCGGGTCCGCACGGTCGACATCCCCTACTTCCCTGGCCCGATGTCGGTGGCCGTCGGCGCCACCTACGACGCGACCATCGCCGATATCAACAACCTGCACCGCCGGGTGATCATCATCTGCACGCTGGCGATCGGGGCGGCGACGCTCGGCGGGTGGGTGTTGGCCGCGTTCGCGGTGCGCCCGTTCAAACGGTTGGCGCAGCAGACCCAGGCCATCGACGCCGGTGACGCCGATCCCGACATCGACGTACGCGGCGCCACCGAGGCCGTCGAGATCGCCGACGCCATGAAGGGCATGCTGCAGCGCATCTGGAACGAGCAAGACCGGACCAAGGCCGCACTGACGTCGGCGCGTGATTTCGCGTCGGTGTCCGCGCATGAACTGCGCACCCCGCTCACGGCGATGCGCACCAACCTCGAGGTGCTCGCCACGCTGGATCTGGCCGAGGAGCAACGCAAAGAGGTCGTCAACGACGTGATCCGCACGCAGTCGCGCATCGAGGCCACCCTCGCCGCACTGGAGCGGTTGGCCCAAGGCGAGCTGTCCACCGCCGACGACCACGTGCCCGTCGACATCACCGAACTGCTCGACCGCGCCGCCCACGATGCGATGCGGGTGTTCCCCGACCTCGACGTGTCGTTGGTGCCCGCGCCGACGGTGATCATCATCGGTCTGCCCGCCGGGTTACGGCTTGCGGTGGACAACGCGATCGCCAACGCCGTCAAACACGGCGGCGCGACACGGGTTCAGCTGTCGGCGGTCAGCTCGCGCGCCGGGGTCGAGATCGCCATCGACGACGACGGCGTCGGCATTCCCGACGAAGAGCGCAAGGTCGTGTTCGACCGGTTCACCCGCGGGTCGACGGCATCGCACTCCGGTTCCGGGCTGGGCCTCGCGTTGGTCGCCCAGCAGGCCGAATTGCACGGTGGCACAGCGACTTTGATGGACAGCCCGCTCGGCGGCGTCCGCCTGCTGATGCAGCTACCTGGCGTGCGCGAGTAGCTTGGCGCGTTCTGGCGCGAACGTTCCTTACCACTCGAAATTTCGACGGATCTTCGAGCGGTAAGGAACGTTCGGCGGAAATTACCGGGTGGCCAGCAAGTCGATGACGAAGATCAACGTCTTGCCGGACAGACGATGCCCACCGCCGGCCGGACCGTAGGCCTGCTCGGGCGGGATCACCAGCTGGCGCCGGCCGCCGACCTTCATGCCGGGGATGCCGTCCTGCCAACCCTGGATCAGCCCGCGCAGCGGAAACTCGATCGACTCGCCGCGGTTCCACGAGCTGTCGAACTCCTCGCCCGTGTCGTACTCGACGCCGACATAGTGCACTTCGACGGTGGCGCCGGGCACCGCTTCGGCGCCGTCGCCGACGACCAGGTCGGTGATGGCCAGCTCGGCGGGCGGAGGTCCGTCGGGAAATTCGATCTCGGGCTTCTGCCCTGAAGTTGCGCTCACCGGTTTCACGGTAGTCGGGCAGACTGGGTCAATGGCTACCGACCAAGACATTCTCGCTCAGGTCAACAAGCTGGTCGCCGAAGAGCAAGAGCTGCGCGCCAAGGTGCAACAGCACGAGATCGACGAGTCCGAAGAGCACCGCAGGCTGCGCGCCGTGGAGGTCGCGCTCGACCAGTGTTGGGATCTGCTGCGGCAGCGGCGGGCGTTGCGCGACGCGGGTGGCGATCCCCGCGAGGCCGAGGTGCGCCCGCCCGATGAGGTCGAGGGCTACCTCAGCTAGCTGTGACCTCACACGTCGGCGCCGCTCCGGCGGCGACATACGACACCGGAGCCGCTCCGGCGGCGACATACGACGCCGTCATCGTCGGAGGCGGGCACAACGGCCTGGTCGCGGCGGCTTATCTGGCGCGAGCCGGCCGACGGGTGCAGGTGCTCGAACGCCTCGACCACGTCGGCGGCGCTGCGGTGTCCGCGCATGCCTTCGACGGCGTCGACGCGCGCCTGTCGCGCTACTCGTATCTGGTGAGCCTGCTGCCCCGCCGCATCGTCGAGGACCTCGACGCCCGGGTGCGGTTGGCGCGTCGGCAATATTCGTCCTACACCCCCGACCCGGCCACCGGCGGGCGCACGGGCCTGCTGATCGGGCCGACATCGACGTTTGACGCCGTCGGCGCGTTGTCCGACGAGGCGGGCTTCGCGCAGTTCTACCGCCGCTGCGGTGCCGTCACGTCACGGTTGTGGCCGACGCTGCTGCAGCCGCTGACCACGCGGCGCTCGGCGCGCCAGATCGTCGGCGACGACGCAGCCTGGCAGATGATGGTCGACGACCCGATCGGGCATGCGATCAGCGACGCGGTGTCGTCTGACCTGGTGCGCGGCGTGATCGCCACCGATGCGTTGATCGGCACGTTCGCGCGCACCGACGACCCGTCGTTGACGCAGAACGTCTGCTTTCTGTACCACCTGTTCGGTGACTGGGATGTGCCGATCGGCGGGATGGGCGCGGTCAGCGGTGCGCTGGCCGCTGCCGCCGCCAGCCACGGTGCCGAAATTATCTGCGGCGCAGAGGTTTACGGTATCGATCCGGAGGGGGAGGTGCGGTACCGGCGCGGCGGCGACGAGCATCGGGTGCACGGTCGCCATGTGCTGGCCAACGTGACGCCTGCGGTGTTGGCGCGGCTGCTGGGCGATCCCGAGCCCGAGGTGACACCCGGCTCGCAGGTGAAGGTCAACCTGATGTTGCGCCGACTGCCCCGCCTGCGCGACGACAGCGTCAGCCCGGAGCAGGCGTTCGGCGGCACGTTTCACATCAACGAGACCTACAGCCAGTTGGACCGCGCCTATGCGCAGGCAGACCACGGCGTGGTGCCGGATCCGTTGCCGTGTGAGATCTACTGTCACTCGCTGACCGACCCGACGATTCTGTCCGACGAGTTGCGGGCCTCCGGTGCACACACTTTGACGGTATTCGGACTGCACACACCACATCAGCTGGTGACCTCGGGTGAGACCGACCGGATGCGCGATGCGTTGACCTCGGCGGCGCTGAAGTCGTTGAATTCCGTTCTGGCCGAGCCTATTCAAGATGTGTTGATGGAGGACTCCGCAGGCCGGTTGTGCATCGAAACCAAGACCACCGTCGACTTGGAGCGTTCGCTGGGCATGACGGCGGGCCACATCTTCCACGGCGCGCTGTCGTGGCCGTTCGCCGAGGACGACGAACCGCTGGACACCCCGGCGCGACGATGGGGCGTGGCGACGGCGTACGAACGAATTCTGTTGTGCGGTTCGGGGTCTCGTCGCGGCGGTGCGGTCTCGGGAATCGGTGGCCACAACGCGGCGATGGCGGTGCTGCAGAGCCTCTCGGCGCCAGCCGGGTGAGGACACGGATCCTGCTGAACGGCAACCCGCACCAGGCGGCCATGGTCTGCCAGACCTCGTCGGCCAACGGCCTACTCATGGGCACCGACCAGCGGAGCGAGGTTCTCGGCTGAGCGCAACGCCCGCCCTGACGTCGAGTAGATGCCGAGCCCTACGATCACCACACCGAGCGCCGCGCAGATCAGCCACAGCGGTCGGGCGGCGACGGCGAAGTCCGCGTCCGTCGGCGCCAGCGCTGCGCCGGCGACCGAACCGCACAGCGCCACACCGATACTCACGCCCACCTGCCGGCTCGTCGTCGCGATCGCCGACGCCGCGCCCGCGCGGTCGATCGGCATGCCGCTGACCGCCGCGTTGGTGATCGGCGCGTTCACCATCGAGAACCCGATACCGAACACCGTGAAGACGATGAGCAGCTGCCAGACCGGCGTCGTCGCGCTGAGCCCGGCCAGCATCAGCGTCGCCACGGTGATCAGCCCGCCCGACACCAGCAGCGACGGCCGGCTTCCGAACCGACCCACCCACCGGCCCGACAGCGGTGAAAACACCAGGGCGCCAACGGCGATCGGTAGATAGGTCAACCCGGTGTCCATGGCGGAGAAGCCGCGTTCGTCTTGCAGGTAGATCGACATCATGAACAGGAACGCGCCCCAGGCGGCGAATGAGCAGACCGCGATCACGGTGGCAGACGCGAGCGGGATACTGCGGAAGAAGCGCAGGTCGATGAAGGGGTCGCGGTGGCGCGACTCGTGGACGACGAACAGCACGAGGGCCGATGCCGCGAGCACCAGGATCGCGATCGTGCGCGGATCGGTCCAGCCCATGATCGGGCCTTCGATGAGGACGTAGACGACGCCGAACAGAAAGGCCATGCCCAGCCCCTGCCCGATCGGATCGAACGCGCGCCGTGTCGCCGCCTTCGATTCGGGCACGAACAGTGCCGTCAGCGCGATGGCGAGCGCACAGATCGGCAGGTTGATCCAGAACACCGAACGCCAGCTGACGTACTCGATCAGCGCGCCACCGACGATCGGGCCCAGCGCCATCGAGATGCCGACGACACCGCCCCAGATGCCGATCGCGCGGGCTCGTTCGACGCGGCCGGTGAAGACCTGCGTGATGATCGACATCGCTACCGGGTTCAACATCGAACCGCCGATGGCCTGCAGTAGGCGCGCGGCGATCAGCGTCTCCATGTTCGGGGCGATGCTGCACAACAGCGACGCCGTCGCGAAGATGGTCAGGCCGAGCTGAAAGGTGCGTCGGCGGCCGAACCGGTCGGCCGCGGCGCCGGCGAGCAGCAGCAGCGACGCCAACACCAGCGTGTAGATGTCGATGACCCACTGCAGCTGCGACGCGGAGGCGTCAAGGTCGGCGCGGATGCTGGGGATGGCGACGTTGACGATCGTCGCATCCATCGACACGATCAGCAGGCTCAGGCAGCAGGTCACCAGGATGATGGCCTTGCGCCGCGCGCTCATCTCATCCGAGCGCACAGCTACGTACGCCTATCACGGCGATCTGCGTACCGCAGTGCGCGCTCGCCGAACGAAGGGGCCGGGTTAGCGGCTGTCGCGGGCGACGTAGTCGCGTTCGGTGTAGCCGGTGTAGATCTGGCGCGGACGGCCGATCTTGCCGCTGCCCTCGTCGTGCATCTCGCGCCAGTGCGCGATCCACCCAGGCAGCCGGCCCAGCGCGAACAGCACCGTGAACATCCGCGTCGGGAAGCCCATCGCGCGGTAGATCACCCCGGTGTAGAAGTCGACGTTCGGGTAGAGCTTGCGCTCGACGAAGAAGTCGTCGGTGAGCGCGACCTCCTCCAGCGACTTGGCGATGTGCAGCAGTTCGTCGTCGCCGCCGATCTTGCCGAGGATCTTGTCGGCCTGCTCCTTGACGATGCGCGCCCGCGGGTCGTAGTTCTTGTACACCCGGTGCCCGAAGCCCATCAGCTTCACGCCGTCTTCGCGGTCCTTGACCTTCTTGACGAAGTCGTGCACGTCCCCGTCCGCCTGGCGGATCTTCTCCAGCATCTCCAGCACGGCCTGGTTCGCGCCGCCGTGCAGCGGGCCCCACAGCGCGTTGATACCGCCGGAGATCGAGGTGAACAGGTTGGCCTGCGAGGAGCCCACCAGCCGCACCGTCGACGTCGAACAGTTCTGCTCATGGTCGGCGTGCAGGATGAACAGCATGTCCAGCGCCCGCACCAGCTCCGGATCGACCTCGTAGGGTTCGGCGGGCAGCCCGAACGTCATCCGCAGGAAGTTCTCGACCAGGCTCATCGAGTTGTCCGGGTACAGGAACGGCTGTCCGACCGACTTCTTGTAGGCATAGGCCGCAATCGTCGGCAGCTTGGCCAGCAGCCGGATCGTCGACAGTTCGACCTGCTCGTCGTCAAACGGGTCCAGAGAATCCTGGTAGTAGGCGCTGAGCGCGTTGACCGCGCTGGACACCACCGGCATCGGGTGCGCGTTGCGCGGGAAGCCGTCGAAGAACCGCTTGAGGTCCTCGTGCAGCAGGGTGTGGCGCTGGATCTGGCCGGTGAACTTGTCGAGCTGCTCGGGGGTGGGCAGTTCCCCGTAGATCAGCAGGTAGCTGACCTCGATGAAGTTCGACTTCTCCGCGAGCTGATCGATCGGGTATCCGCGGTAGCGCAGGATCCCGGCTTCACCGTCGATGTAGGTGATGGCGCTCTTGGTGGACGCGGTGTTGACGAAGCCCTCGTCGAACGTGGTGTAGCCCGTTTTCGCCAGCAGCGAACCCAGCGCGATGCCATCGGCCCCTTCGGTCGCGGAAACGATGTCGAGGTCAATTTCGCCGCCGGGGTAGGAGAGGGCGGCTTGCTTGCCTCCACTACTTGGGTTATCGGCCACGGGGATCCCTTCTTCGCTACGGGGAATGAACGACGATCAGTATGTCCTACCCAAAAGTAGTCCCATCCAGGCCGTCATGCCCGGGCGGGGGCGACAATAGTTCAGACCAGCTGCACAACCTCTGACATCAGCCCGGTGAACTCGGCGTAGGTGTCTTGGAGGCGGGTGACGATGTCGTCGACACCGATCTGCTCCCAGTCCAGCCCATCGTCGGTGAGGTCGGCCAGCGCGGTCATGGTGATCACGCCCCACACCGAGGACACCAGCCGCAACGCCCGGTCGCCGACGCCGACGCCCATGCGGTTGGCCAGTTCCACGGTGAGGGGGTTGGAACGGTACTCGGTCGCGGCCTGACGCAGGGTCGGCGACGTCATGATGATCCGCACGCTGAGGACCAGACGGTGGGCGGACATTCCCCCGGGCCCGGCGCTCTTGACGTTGGCGTACATCCCCAGATACGCCCTGCACACCGCCTCGAGGTGGCTGATGTCTGCGGGCTGGGCGGCCAGTTCGACGGCCACGATGTCGATCGCCTCGTCGATCAACGCGAACGCGATGGCGTCCTTGGTCGCGAAGTACCGGCTGAAGGTCCGCGGCGAGACGTCGGCGAGCGCGGCGATCTGGTCCACGGTCGTCCGCTCGAAGCCCTGCCGTTGAAACAACTCGACGGCCGCGTCCAACAGCATCGAGCGGGTCCGTTGTTTCTTGCGTTCGCGCAGACCGAGCTCCGGTTCCCCCTTGCCAGCTGCCACAAAGGGGATGCTAATCGGCGAACATATGAACACCCTTAGAAATTGTCCACGTCCGGCAGTTGACGCTTGCCATCGTTTGGCAGCCTCGGCCAGGTGGGTGCGCGTCAGGGCTGCAACCGCTCGACGCGTGCGTCGGCGCCCAGGATGACCCGAATCCTGTTATGCAGCCGGTCTTCCCGCCCCTGCCAGAACTCGACGACCTCCGGTGCGATCAGATATCCGCCCCAGTGCGGGGGCACCGGGATCGCGGCGTCGTCGGCGAACCGCTCGATGACCTCCGCCATCTGAGCCAGCAACGCCGCGCGCGACGCGACCGGCTGGGACTGCTGGGATGCCCACGCGCCTAGCTGCGAACCGCGCGGCCGCATCGCCCAGTAGTCGGCCGTCTGTTCGACGGACACCTTGGTCACCCGGCCGCGGATGTGGACCTGGCGGCCAAGCAGGTACCACGGGAAGGTTGCCGACGCGTACGGGGTGCCCGCAAGATGTGCCCCTTTGGCGGAGTCGTAGTTGGTGAAGAACGTGATGCCGGCCTCATCGAGGCTCTTACACAGCACGGACCGAGTCACGGGTGCGCCCCGGTCGTCGACGGTGCCGACCACCATGGCGTTCGGTTCCACCACACCCGCGCGCTCGGCATCGGCTAACCAATTGCGCAGCAGCGCAACCCACCCCGTCGACGGGTCGGGGCCGAGCCAATCGACGTCGAGATCCGGGCTGCCGTCTTTCTCCACCGAGCCGTATTCCACCCGCATCCTCGCCAAGTGCTCGTCGTCCTGCTGTACCACGCGATTACGCTACGCCTCGCACACCGGCCGAGGTGCCGCGAACCGGTAGACGGCGGGGGCGGCGCGGGTGCGAGAATCGGCCCATGGCTAGCCCATCCCCTCTGGTCCCCGAGGACTTCGTACCCGGACTCGAAGGCGTCGTGGCCTTCACCACGGAGATTGCCGAACCCGACAAGGACGGAGGTGCGCTGCGGTATCGAGGCGTCGACATCGAGGACCTGGTCGGCCAGCGGGTGACGTTCGGCGAGGTGTGGGGTCTGTTGGTCGACGGCAAGTTCGGCGCCGGCCTGCCGCCCGCAGAGCCGTTTCCGCTGCCGATCCACAGCGGCGACGTGCGCGTCGACGTGCAGGCCGGGCTGGCCATGCTGGCCCCGATCTGGGGTTACGCCCCGATACTGGACATCGACGACACGACCGCGCGCGATCAACTGGCCCGTGCGTCGGTGATGGCGCTGTCCTACGTCGCGCAGTCGGCCCGCGGCATTTACCAGCCCGCCGTGCCGCAGCGCAGGATCGACGAATGTGCCACCGTCACAGAGCGATTCATGACGCGTTGGCAGGGCGAACCCGATCCCAGACACGTCGAGGCAATCGACGCCTACTGGGTGTCGGCCGCCGAACACGGCATGAACGCGTCGACGTTCACCGCACGGGTGATCGCCTCGACCGGCGCGGATGTGGCGGCGGCGCTGTCCGGGGCGATCGGCGCGATGAGCGGCCCCCTGCACGGTGGCGCGCCGGCCCGGGTGATCCCCATGATCGAGGAAGCCGAAAAGACCGGTGACGCCGCGGCGGTGGTCAAGGGCATCCTGGACCGCGACGAAAAGCTGATGGGCTTCGGCCACCGCGTGTACCGCGCCGAAGACCCCCGCGCGCGGGTGCTGCGGGCCACGGCCAAACGGCTGGGCGCGCCCCGCTACGAGGTCGCCGCCGCGGTGGAGCAGGCCGCGCTGGCTGAACTGCGTGAGCGCCGACCCGACCGGGCCATCGAAACCAACGTCGAGTTCTGGGCGGCGGTGATGCTGGACTTCGCGCAGGTGCCGACCCGGATGATGCCCGCGATGTTCACCTGCGGACGCACCGCCGGCTGGTGTGCCCACATCCTCGAGCAGAAGCGTCTCGGCAAGTTGGTGCGCCCATCGGCGATCTACGTCGGGCCAGAACCGCGCCCGTTGCAGTCGGTCGACGGCTGGGACCACATCGCCAAATCGTGACCAGAGCTGTCTTCGCCTCTGCGGCAAGGTGTTTCGTCGACCTTGTGCGCGACATCCCGACGGGGGCATGGGACAGGCCGGGCCTGGGTGACTGGGACGTCCGCTCGCTGGTCGGTCACACATCGCGTTCGCTGACCACCGTCAGCAGCTACCTGAAGACCGCGGCCGAACACGAAGACATCACCACCCCGCAGGAGTATTACGCGCGCGTCACCCCGTCGGCGCTGGGCATCGATGCGGCGGCGGTCGCCGAACGGGGACGGCAGGCGGGCCGCGCGCTCGGCGACGATCCGGCGGGCGCGGTCGAGGCGTTGATGTCGCAGGCGCTGCGCGACCTGGACGCCGTCGACGATCCGCTGATCGAGGTGATCGGCGGCCTGGGTATCCGGTTGCACACCTATCTGCCGACCAGGATCTTTGAGCTGGCGGTGCATGGGATGGATATCGCACGCGCCGTGGACATCTCTTTGACATTGCCGGCCGATGTGCTGGCCGAGGCCGTGGAGTTGGCGACCAGGGTGGCGGTCACGACCGGAGCGGGTGAGACGGTGCTGCTGGCCTTGACGGGGCGCGCGGGTCTGCCGCCGTCGTTCTCAGTGGTCTGACGCGCCGACACTTGCGGTACGGCGAAATGCGGCAAAAACCCCCGCCGCGGCTTCTATGGTGGTCCAGTGCGCCACATTGACCGACGCAACATGATGTTGATGACCGGGTTCGGCCTTTTGGCGGCCGCGGTCCCCCTGCCCAAAGTCCACGCCCAGCCCGCACCAGCGGGCCAGGCGCAAACGTTCCTGTTCGCCGATGAGTTCGACGGGCCCGCGGGCTCGGCGCCCGATCCGTCGAAGTGGTCGATCGCCAAGGCCCGCGAGACGATCAAGAACCCGGTGTTCTGGGACCGTCCGGAGAACATGGGCCAGTACCGCGACAGCCGCGAGCACGTGTTCCTCGACGGCAACTCCAACCTGGTCATCCGCGCGACGCGCAACCCTGACGGCAAATACGTCAGCGGCAAGATCCAGGGCAAGTGGTGGGGTCCGATCAACACCACCTGGGAAGCCCGGATCAAGCTCAACTGCCTGACCAACGGGTGTTGGCCGGCGTGGTGGGTGATGAACGACCACCCCGAGGTCGGCGGCGAGGTCGACCTGATGGAGTGGTACGGCAACCAGGATTGGCCGTCGGGCTCCACGGTGCACGCGCTGCTGGACGGCACGTCGTTCGCCACCCAGCCGTACCCGGTGGACAGCGCCTGGCATACCTGGCGGATGTCCTGGACCGATGCCGGGATGTACTTCTGGCAGGACTACGTGCCCGGTAAAGAGCCCTATTTCGAGGTGCCCGCGTACTCGATCGAGCACTGGCCGTTCAACCATCCCGGCTACTCGATGTTCCCGGTGCTCAACCTGGCGGTCGCCGGGTCGGGCGGCGGTGACCCCGCAGGCGGTGACTACCCGGCCGAGATGATCGTCGACTGGGTGCGCGTCTTCTCCGGCTGACCGAGGCCCCGTTTCTGTCGGTGCCCGGTGATTGCATGGGCGTCGTACCGATGAATTGCGGGCGCTTACCCGGTCGGTACGGATAACCCCGTGTGGGGCCGCCAGATAAATGAGAGGACGCCCATGGCCATTGAGGTTCAGCCCGCCGTATCCCCGATGCTCACCGTCAGCGACGGCGCGGCTGCGATCGACTTTTACGTCAAGGCATTCGACGCCGAGGAACTGGGCCGGGTGCCCGCCCCCGACGGTAAACGGCTGTTTCACGCCGCGCTGCGGATCAACGGCACGATGGTGATGCTCAACGACGACTTCCCCGACATGAACGACGGCAAGTCGGTGACGCCGGAGGCGCTGGGCGGTTCGCCGGTCACCATCCACCTCACCGTCACCGATGTGGACGCCAAGTTCCAGCAGGCCGTCGACGCCGGCGCCACCGTCGTGATGCCGCTCGAGGACATGTTCTGGGGCGACCGCTACGGCGAGGTGCGCGACCCGTTCGGTCACATGTGGTCGTTGGGTCAGCCGGTGCGCGAGGTCAGCCAGAAGGAGATCGACCAAGCGGTCAAGCAGATGCAGTAGCCGAGGTCAGGCATCTACTCCGGGAACGTAGTTCTGCAGGACCTCGATCGGCAGCGCGTTGGCGCCGGTGATGGCGCTGATGGCCGCGATGCTGTCCGGCTTCGGTGTGCGCTCGAGCTCGGGCGTGGTGGGGTCGGATCCGTACAGGCCGAAGTGCAGGTCGTAGCCGTGCGCCCATTCGAGGTTGTCGACGAACGACCAGTAGATGTAGCCGCGGATATCCACCCCGTGCGCGACGAGGTCCTGCACCACCGCGATGTGGTTGGTCAGATACGGCGGTCGCTTCGAGTCACCCGCATCGGCGATGCCGTTCTCGGTGATCCAGATCGGCTTGCCGTAGGAGGCGGCGACCTCGAGCACCTCCCGGAAGCCACCGGGATCGATGGGCTGGTTGAAATCGCTGCAGGTGGGTGAACTCGGCGAGCACTGGACCGGAATGCCCTGCAGGAACGGGATGCCGGGCACCGGCGCCAGCCCGAAGCCCTGCATCGGAGACGAGCCGTAGTACTGCACGCCCAGGAAGTCGACCTTGTCCATGAAATCGGGGTGGATCTCATCGAGCGTCTTGATGCCGTCGAAGTTGGCGTCCACCCAGCCGTCGATCACGGCGTTAGGGAACCAGTGGTTGTAGTACTTGTTCCAGGCGTCGGCGGCCTGCACGTCCAGCGGGTTGTTCGGGTTGGCCGGGCGCGCGGGAATCATGTTGTTGCTGAAGCCGACGGACGCCGCGGGCTGGCCGTCGGTCGCCGACGTGGTGTCCCAGGTGTGGATCGCGTCGTAGGCGGCGACGTGCCCCTTGGCCTGATTGACCAGGAAGGTCGCGGCCAGGTCCGGGCGCACGATCCCCGGCGGCCAGTGCGGGATCGGGCTGCCGGGGATCGGCGGTGACAGGTATTGGGTCAGGATCGGCGGGAACGGCTCGTTGAGCGTCACCCAGTGGTCGACCTGATCGCCGTACTTCCACGCCAGATACGCCGCGTACTTCTCATATTCGACGGGCGTGGACGACGACAGCCAGCCCGCCGAGTGGGCGGGCAGCCCGAACTGGACCAGCAACCGCGTCTTGGCCGGGTCGTGCACCCACACCGGCAGGGTGAAGTGCGTGACGGTGACCATCGGCTCGAGGCCGTGCTCGCGCAGCGAGGCCAGCACGTCACGGTAGTGCTCGACCTCCTGCTGGTTGGCCAGCGCGTCGAGCGCCTGCAGGTCGGCCAGGCTGACACCGCCACCTTCATCCGAGATATCCACCGACGCTGTGGATTCCGGGAAGATACGGCTCCACTCGATGCCCATCCGGAAGGTGTTCATACCCAAGTCGTCGCGAGCCAGCTCGGCGTCGGCGTCGTAGTTGAGGTAGGCGCCGGGCCCGTCCTCGGGCACCCCTCTTGTCAAGCCCAGCAGTTGGTTGAACGGGTCGTGGGTCCAGCGGTACCAGTCGGAGTTGGTGTCCATGGGCACCCCGGGACCGCCCTCGGCCTGAAAGCCCGAATGTGCGACGCCCCAGCCGAATCCGTCGGGAAACGTCAGGTCGACGCCGTCGACCGGAGTGACGTTGACGGTGATGGTGCGCGTGGCCCGGTGACCGCCACCGGGATAGATCAGGTTGCCCACGATGGGCACGAACTGCAACAGCCCTCGTGGCCCGTGGATGTGCAGTCCGGCGGCAGAGTCGTCGGCCACCACGGTGAACGAGTCCCACCCGCCGACCGCCGCCATGGCGTTCATCGGCCGGTAGGTGAAGTTGCCGTCGGCGTCGACCTCGACCACACCGCCGTTGAGCGGGCGGCCGACGACGGTGTAGGTCAGCGGATCCCCGTCGCGGTCGGTGATGCCGACACTGCCGGTGATGATCACCTCGCCGTCGACGAGGCTCTGCGTGTAGGGCGGCGGCTCCGCCGACACCCTGGGCGTGGAGTTGAACAGCTCGCGTCGCACCCACGCCAGCAGCGTCCACACGGTCGGCGGGCCGCTCGGCGGCGCAGGCAAACCCGCGGCGAACGGTGCCAAAACCGCGTTGACGACGCTGAACACGATGCCCGTCACGTAGGTGATGGCGGTGCTCGGGTCGAACGCGGTGGGCCACGGCCGCAGCGACGGGAACGCCGGCGCGTTCCATGTGGTGACCGTCGCAGCGGTCGGTGAGGCGGCCTGTGCAGCAAGGGAAGTGATGGCCACCTCGGCGGTGTCGGGTGTCGACGCGTCGATCGTTTCGTCGTCGATCTCGGTGTCGACGCGGGTGGCGTTGACCGTCGCGGTCGGTGACGCCGCGACGGGCTCTTCGGTCGCGGGCTCACCGGAGCTTCGCGACGGCTCGGACGGCTCCTCCGCTTCGGCTTCCGGCTCGGTTTCGGTATCGGGCGCCACTTCGGCTTCCGATTCGGGCTCGGGCTCCGGCTCCTCTGCTTCCGGCTGCAGTTCCTCGTCGAGCTCATCCTCCGGCTCGATATCAAGCTCAGCCTCGGTTTCGGATTCGGCCTCGGCCTTGGCGTCGGCTTCGGTGCCGCTCTCATCAGCCTGGCCCGACTCCGCAGCGCTGGAAATCGACGATTCCGACGCCTCCGAAGACGCTGAGGACTCTGCGCTCGACGTCCCCGTCTCTGATGTCTCCGCCCATGCCATGCCGGAGCCATAGCCGGTGGCCACCGCGATGCCGACTCCCAAGGCGAGTGCAAGACTTCCGACTCGACCGACGTATGCCGCAGCGTTCATGCTGTTGCTATACCGCCGAAGGCCCGGTTTCTCAGGCGATTCGGCGGATTCATCGTCGCGAAACTGCGGTTCTGCAGAGAAAGTTCGAGTAACGGCCTGCTAATTGGCAGTCTCGCGGCGACCCGTCAGCGGCGGAAACCGGCGAGCACGCGTTCGTACAACCGGGGCCTGGGCGCCTCCGCCGCGACGGCCAGCATGTCGGTGACCGCGGTGAACTTGCTGCGCGGGCGTTCGCCGCCACCGCGGGCGACCTCCGCGGCGTCGATCGTGCGCCAACCCGCCGCGTCGACCACGTCCGGACACCTGCGTCGCACCAGCTTGTCGAGCGCACTTGGCTTGGCGTGATCCTTGACGGGGTCGACCAGTAGACCGTCGTTGTAGTCGGCGACCAGGTTGTGCACGGTCTGCGCGGCGCAGGACTTGTTGGTGCCGATGAACCCCGTCGGCCCGCGTTTGATCCACCCGGCCACGTAGCTGCCGCGCACCGGCGCACCCGTGTGGTCGAGGACGCGGCCGCCGTCGTTCGGCACCACGGCCTTGGTCTCGTCGAACGGTAGATCGCGAACGGGCTTGCCGCGGTACCCAATTGAGGTCAGCACCAACCCGGCGTCGAGCCGGCGAGCATCGTCCTCGCTGGCGGTCACGGTGAACTCGACACCGTCGGCGCGCCGCGTACCGCACACCCGCGTGGGTGTCAGGTGATAAGCCAACCGGATCCGGGGCCGGGTCGCCGGGGCTGCGGCGTCGCCGAGCTGGCTGAGGATCTGCAACTTGTTGCGCGTCAACGGATCTGTGGCAGCAGTCAGATCCCTGGCCACAAGCTCGTGATCGGCGGCGGCGAGCACCACATCGCAGGTGGCCGACAGCCCGATCAACTCCGGCAACGTAAACGCCGAATCCGCGGGACCGCGCCGGGCGGCGATCACCACCTCGCGGACCTTCGAGGCGCGCAGCGCGTCCAGCGCATGGTCGGCGATGTCGGTACGCGCCAGCACATCGGGGTCGGTGGTGAGAATGCGGGCGACGTCCAGCGCGACGTTGCCGTTGCCGACAAGGACCACGCGCTCGTGTCCGAGATCGACTGACAGCGAGGAGAATTCGGGATGACCGTTGTACCAGGCGACGAATTCAGTTGCGGTGCCGGTGCCCGGCATCCCCATGCCGTCGATGTCGAGGCGACGGTCGTTGGCCGCGCCGACGGCGTAGAGCACGGCGTGGTGGTGGGCCAGCAGATCGGCGTGCGTGAGGTCGGTTCCCACCTCGACGTTGAGATAGAACGCGAACCCAGGCTGGTCGGCGATCGTCTCGAAGAGCCGCGTCACCTGCTTGGTGCTCTGATGGTCGGGCGCGACACCTGCGCGCACCAGCCCGTAGGGGGCGGGCAACCGCTCGAAGACGTTGACCCGCACACCGCGCTGGGTGAGCAGTTCGTCGGCGGCGTACATCGCCGCGGGACCGGACCCGACGATCGCGACGGTCAGCGGGCCGCCGGGGCGAGGATGGATTTTAGGCGCGTCGGGCACCGGCGCCAGCTTCGACGTCGGCGGCAGCTTGCCTTCGCGCTCGGGGTAGTACGCGGCGTTGAGCTCGACGAACGGCTGCTGCTCGGGCGTCAGCTGGGTATCGGGCGCGATCGCCCCCACCGGGCAGGCCGACACACACGCACCGCAGTCAACACACGCCGCGGGGTCGATGTAGAGCATCTCGGCGGTGGCGAAGCCGGGTTCGTCCGGCGTCGGGTGGATGCAGTTCACCGGGCAGGCGAAGACACACGACCCGTCGCCGCAACACGACTGGGTGATCACATGGGGCACGAAAGCCTCACGCCTCCTTGAGGTTACGCGGCGGCAGCGACGACGTGCTGGCGGGCCGGCTCGCTGCGGTAGCGGCTGGGCGGGCCGTCGATCTTGCAGACCCGCCACACCAGCTTCGCGATCGGGTTCATCAAACCGGTGTCATGGCACAGCATCCGGACATCACCGAACATGTCGCGCAGCATCTGGCGCGACTCCGGCGAGCGGAAGAACACTTCCTTGCGCACCGAACGCGGGATGTCGAATTCCTTCCAGAACGCGCGCGGCGGAACGATGATCGCCGAGCACAGGATCCGCATGACCAACGGCACATAGATCGACAACCAGAACCGCTTGCGGCGCGGCAGGTGTGGAAGCCGCTTGCGCAGGTACTCGTGCGCGAACGAGATGTGGCGAGCCTCCTCGGCGACGTGGATGGCCATCACCCGTTCCATGATCGGATGCAGGTCGCGCCCTTCGCGCAGCACGTTTTTCTGCGTGTGGTCGATGGGCTCCTCGCCGGCCAGGATGCCGAACCAGAACGGGATCGGCAGCGGCCCGGCCACCAACGGGATCACCGGCTGGACCCACTTGAGCAGCCGCGGCATACCCGGCACGTCGGCGCCAATGCGGTTCACCATCTCCTGAAACATCATGGTGTGGTTGCACTCTTCGACCGCCTCGTGCAGGCAGTAGCGGTATTCCGGTGAGCCGTTGGGCGTCCAGAACGCGTACTCCATCAGGCCGCGGATCAGGATCGACTCGAAGTGCAGGCCGACCTTGGCGACGTTGGCCTGACGCCACATCCCGATCTCGATCTGCCGCTCGACCGGTTGCGCCTGATACCAGGGGTGCCGGCCGAACGGGTCGGTGCCCGGCAGAATCCAGCGGGGGTCGTTGTCGACGACTTCGAACTCCGGAGAGTCCCAGTCGATGTCGGTGTAGGGGTTGAAATTGCGCCGCACCGAGCCCTCCGAGAGGGTGTTCAGCATTTCGGCGTAAGCCTTGTCTTCGGGGCTGTCGCCGATCTCCATGTTGCGACGCCAACGCCTGACCAAGCGTGTCCGGGCCATTCGAAGCCTCCTATGAGGTTTACATCTACCGGGCAGATGTACACAGTACCGGAGGTATCGCATATTTGGTAGACCCGCTGGCCACGATGTGGCCCAGCCACACCAGCGCACCACTATGTGACGAGCGTCACAGAAACGGGGCCTAACGCTTCCCGAAGTCCCCTGCCGCCGACATCTTCATGCCGTTGCTCACCGTCGAGAACCCGGCTTCGGTGAATCCGCAGTCGGTGATGATCGCGCGGTGACCCGGGCTGTTCATCCACCACTTCACCGCGGCATCGGGGTTGCGGGCGGTACCGGTACCCCAGAAGACGACCTCGCCCACGGTGGCGTTGGGTCCATAGCCGGCGTCGCGCACCCGCTGCGCGACCGACGACCCGTCCGTACCGACATGGCCTTGCGCGCCGTTGACCAGCACGTCGTGAGCGTGCCGCGCGGCGGCGGCCGCAAGCTGCGGGTTAGGCGCGACCGGGCCGCAGCCGTTGGCCGCACGGGTGGCGTTGATCAGGTTCAACACTGCGCCGCCCTCGTCACCGCCGTTAGCCTGGGCCGGCGCGACAGCGAGCATCGACACGAAGAGCATCACAGCCGCCGTACAGGCCGGCGGGTAGGTCGAAACTTTCCCTCTAAACACGTGCCCCCCAGAACGGGCTCGAATTTTCGGTCCCCCGACCTGCGTCCAAGTATGACCGAAAGGGCACCGATGGATAACGTTTCGGCCACATTTTTTGATCTTCCGGCGTTTCTGCCGGCCGCGATCCCGGCCGTAGGCGCCCAACCGCGGTCATTACTCTGGGTCCATGGCCGAACTGACGATTCCCGACGACCTCAAGCCCGGCGACGGACGGTTCGGCTGCGGGCCCTCCAAAGTTCGGCCCGCGCAACTGCGGGCGCTGGCCGACGCGGGCGAGCTGTTCGGCACGTCGCACCGGCAGGCGCCGGTGAAGAACCTCGTCGGCCGCGTCCGCGACGGGTTACGGACACTGTTCTCGCTGCCCGACGGCTACGAGGTGATCCTCGGCAACGGCGGCACCACGGCGTTCTGGGACGCGGCCGCGTTCGGGTTGATCGACAAGCGCTCGCTGCACCTGACGTACGGCGAGTTCAGCAGCAAGTTCGCCGCCGCGGTGGCCAAGAACCCCTTCGTCGGTGATCCCGTCGTCGTCAAGGCCGACCCCGGCAGCGCCCCCGAACCCCAGGCCGATCCGTCCGTCGACCTGATCGGTTGGGCGCACAACGAAACCTCAACGGGCGTCGCTGTTCCCGTGCAGCGCCCGCACGGTTTCGGCGATGCGTTGATCGCGATCGACGCCACGTCGGCGGCCGGCGGACTGCCGGTCGACATCCGCGACGTCGACGCCTACTACTTCGCACCGCAGAAGAACTTCGCCAGCGACGGTGGCCTGTGGGTCGCGATCTTCTCGCCGGCCGCGCTGGCCCGCGTCGAGGCCATCGCCGCCTCAGGCCGCTGGGTGCCCGAGTTCCTGTCGCTGCCGATCGCGATCGACAACAGCCTCAAGAACCAGACCTACAACACCCCGGCGATCGCCACCCTGGTCATGTTCGCCGACCAGCTCGACTGGATGCTGGGCAACGGCGGACTGGACTGGGCGGTCAAACGCACCGCGGACTCGTCGCAGCGGCTGTACGGCTGGGCGGAGGCCTCGCAGTTCGCCACGCCGTTCGTCACCGATCCGCAGCTGCGCTCGCAGGTCGTGGGCACCGTGGATTTCACCGACGACATCGATGCAGCCGCGGTGGCCAAGACGCTTCGGGCCAACGGAATCGTCGACACCGAGCCGTACCGCAAACTCGGGCGCAACCAGTTGCGCGTCGGGATGTTCCCGGCCGTCGAACCCGACGACGTCAGCGCGTTGACCGCATGCGTCGACTGGGTGGTGGAACGGCTCTGAGGCCACCGCGTGTCTGCGCGGTAACGGGGAGATAACGCAGTAGGGTCCGGTTGATCGGGCTTGGCGCTAGCCCTGAGGAGGTCGGCATGCGAGAACTCAAGGTCGTTGGTCTTGACGTCGACGGCAAACACATCGTCTGCGAGGCCGACGGCTCTTCAGAGAAGTTCATTCTGCGCTCAGATGAGCGGTTGCGGGCGGCTGTGCGTGGCGACAGAAGCGGCTCGAGTCAAACACGAAGCGATGTTGAGGTCTCAAACGTGCTGCGTCCCAAAGAAATCCAAGCCCGGATCCGTGCGGGTGCGTCCGTCGAGCAGGTTGCGTCCTCGGCAGGCGTCGACGTGGAACGCGTCGAACGCTTCGCCCACCCAGTGTTGCTGGAACGCTCACGCGCCGCGGAACTGGCCAGCGCGGCGCACCCGGTGCTCGCCGACGGCCCCGCGGTGCTGACCCTGCTGGAGACGGTGACCACGGCCCTGATCGCGCGCGGTCTGAACCCCGACGCGACGACCTGGGACGCCTGGCGCAACGAGGACGGCCGCTGGACCGTGCAGCTGGCGTGGAAGGCCGGCAAGTCTGATTTGCAGGCGCACTTCCGGTTCACCCCCGGTGCCCACGGCGGCACGGTGACCGCGTTCGACGACGCGGCCTGCGAGCTGATCGACCCGAACTTCGCGCGTCCGCTGCGGCCCGTCGCCCCGCTCGCCGATCTCGACGACGACGAGCAGCCGATGCTGCCCGATACGGCGCCGACCACCCAGGCCGCACCCGAGCCCGAACCCCGACCCGAGCCGCCCGCCGAGCCGAAGCCGGCGCGGGCCCGCAAGGGTAAGCCGCCGGTGCCGGCGTGGGAGGACGTGTTGTTGGGCGTGCGCTCCAGCGGCCAGCGCTGACCTTCCCTCCCGCTCGCCCTCCCGCGAGCAGACAGAGAATGTTGTTACCAACGCCCGTTGCGGGCGCTTCTGTGTCTGCTCGGCAGTAAAAGTAAAGCGGTCACCCGCCGACGGCGATCGCTGCCACCGCGATCCAGGCCCCGGCCACCCCGGCGCCGGCCCCCAGCACGAACCACCGCCAGACCGGCAGCTTGCGCCAACCCCACACGGTTGGTGCCAGCCCGCCGACGGCAACGAGGTTCAGACCGAGCGCCAACAGCGGATGAACCCGCATCAGCCCGAGGCTGAGCACCACGATCGCCGCCGCGACGACAGCCGCGACGAACGCAGCGACCGTCAGACCCATGGCCCACGGCGTCGAGTCGTCGGTCACGAACCCAACCTAGCCCGTTCGTAGAACGCCAGCGCGGCAGCCGTCGCGACGTTGAGCGAGTCGGTGCCCCGCGACATCGGGATCCGCACCCGCAGATCGCTGGCCCGCATCACGCGTTCGGTGAGGCCGGGACCTTCGGCGCCGACGAGGATGGCGACCTTGCGGTCGGCGAGGGCTCCCATCACGTCGGCCAGCGTGCCCGCCGCGGGATCAGGGGTCATGGCCAGCAGCGCAAAACCGTTGTCGCGCAACAGATGCAGAGCATGAGGCCAGTCGCTCGCCCACGCATAGGGCACCAGCAACGCATGACCCATCGACACCCGCACGGCGCGCCGGTAGAGCGGATCGGCGCAGCCGGCGCCGAACACCACCGCGTCGACGTCGAGCCCCGCGGCGTTGCGAAAGATCGAGCCGAGGTTCTCGTGGTCGTTGACACCCTCGAGCACCGCGACGGTGCGGGCCTTATCGAGCACCGCCGGGATCGACAACTCGCCTGGACGCGACGCCGACGCCAGCACGCCGCGGTTGAGATGAAAACCGACGACCTCGGCCATCACGTCGGGCGCCACGCGGTAGTACGGCGCGTCGACGCCGTCGAGGTCCGCGGCCAACTCGGCGAGGCGGCGGTCGTTGCCCATCATCGCGCGCGGGGTGAACCGCGAGGCCAGCATCCGCTGGACCACGAGCACACCCTCGGCGATCACCAGACCCTTGCCGCTGGGCAGGTCGGGGCGGCGGTCCACGCTGTTGAGATCTCGAAAGTCGTCTAGCCGCGGGTCGGCGGGGTCAGCGACGTCAACGACGTTCACGTGCAGAAGGGTAGCGATCGGCCGAAATCAGATACGTTGATCAGCGATGTCAGCCAACGACCCGGTACCCCCTTCGCTGCCGCCGGCGCTGCTCAAGCCGTGGCCGGTTATTGTGGTGATCGCCGCAGGTTGGGTGGTCGCCGCGGTGCTGTCGTTCACCGTGTCGGGGTTGGCGGAGTGGAGGCCCTACACGGTGGCCGGACTCGGCGTCGGCGCCCTTGGCACGGTCATCTTCCTGTGGCAACGCTCCGCAGTGCGCCGCGGTGCCCGTGGCGCGCAGAGCGGGCTGGACTGAATTCGGCGACCAGACAAGGGGATCACCATGGCAGCTCCGTTGCTGCAGGCACAGATCGACATCAACGCACCGGTCTCGAAAGTCTGGGAGCTGGTTTCGGATCTGCGCAAGATGCCGCAGTGGAGCCCGCAGTGCCGACGCATGATCCCGCTGGGCGGGCCGCCGCGCCAAGGCAGCCGGACCATCAACATCAACCGTCGCAACATGCTGTTCTGGCCCACCACGAGCCGCATCACGGAGTTCGTTCCGGAAAAGAAGCTGGCGTTCCGGGTCAACGAGAACGGGTCGGTGTGGACTTTCGAGCTCGAACCGACCGACACCGGCACCCGGTTGATGCAGGCCCGGCACGCCGAACACGGCGTCAAACCCATCTCCACCAAGCTGGTGAACGCGTTCATGGGCGGTGTGGAGAGTTTCGAACATGAACTCGTCGACGGGATGAACCAGACGCTGGCCCGAATCAAGGCCGCCGCCGAAAACTAGTCGGCCGGCTCGGCCAGATCCAGCACGCTGTCGTCATACGGGGCGTATTGCGGGGATCCGCTGCCCGGCGGTTGCGGGGTGTCCGAGTGGGCACCGCAGCCGTACTCGGAGTCCACGACGTGCCCGTCGGCGGAGAACTCGTTGGCGCACACCCCGAACATCACACCGAGGGATCCGGACAGCGGAATGTAGAAACCGCAGTCACGACACACCCGTTTGGTCGAGCGGGCCATCGGCGAATTCGGACCGAAGTCACCGTCGTGCCAGCGCTGCGCGGCCGCGTCGCGCCCCCACGGCCCGAGCACCTGCCGTCGGCCCAGGCCGATGTCGGCGGCGACCTCGTCGACCTGCGTGTCACCGCTGGCCATATAGCCAGGCACCAGGCGGGGATCGTCGACCGGCGGGGCCAGCAGATCACCGGGGCTCAGGTCGCCCGGTTTGATGCGCTCCTCCCACGGCACCCACTTGGGCGCCAGCAACGCCGTCGGCCCCGGAACAAGGACGACCTCGCTGATCGTGGCCTGCTCGGCGCCCGGGCAGGCCGCGACGACGACGGCCCACTGCCAGCCGCGGTACCCGGGCATGTCGGCCAGGAACCGGTGGGTCGCCGCGGTGGGGTCCTCGAAGCTGGCGCCGAGGTACTCGCCGACGGTTTCTTCACCGCTGTGCTCGACGATCGCCGCGCGCGCTTCATCGACGGCGCCCATCAGCACCGTCTCCAAGTCCGGCGCCGCGCCTTGCTCGGCAGATTCGGTCATGCTGTCCATCGCCATTAATACTGCCCGACCGGCGCACCACTAGCCACACCGGTCGGCTACCCGCCCGCTGTCGCACCGATGGTGGAGAATCGACTTCGTGACCGGACCGCGGCGTGATCCTCGTTATTACCCGCCGCGTCCGCCCGCGCAGTCCGACGGGGACGCCGACGAACACCCGGGCATGGCCAATTACCCCAGCGACGGTGGCTACCGCCGGCCACGGCGCGACCCTGGGGGCGCCCCCAGCGCCAACCGGTGGCTGCCGCCGCTGGACGAATCGGCGCGCCAGTACCGCTACTCGACCCCGCCGGGCGCGGGTACCGCGGGCGGCGAGAAGGTCACGGTGACGCGGGCCGCCGCGCAGCGCAGCCGCGAGGTCGGCTCCAAGATGTACGGCCTGGTGCACCGCGCCGCCACGGCCGACGGCGCCGACAAATCCGGACTGACCGCGCTGACCTGGCCGGTGGTCGCGAACTTCGCCGTCGACGCCGCGATGGCCGTCGCGTTGGCCAACACCCTGTTCTTCGCCGCGGCCACCGCCGAGAGCAAGAGCAAGGTCGCGCTCTACCTTCTGATCACGATCGCGCCGTTCGCGGTCATCGCACCGCTGATCGGCCCGGCGCTCGACCGGTTGCAACACGGGCGCCGGATCGCGCTGGCGATGTCGTTTCTGCTGCGCACCGTGCTGGCCGTGCTGCTGATCGCGAACTACGACGGCGCAACGGGCAGCTTCCCGTCCTGGGTGCTCTACCCGTGCGCGCTGGGCATGATGGTGCTGTCCAAGTCATTCAGCGTGCTGCGCGGCGCCGTCGCACCCCGGGTGCTGCCCCCGACGATCGACCTGGTCCGGGTGAACTCGCGGCTGACCATCTTCGGCCTGCTCGGTGGAACCATGGCCGGCGGCGCGATCGCCGCGGGCGCCGAATATCTGTTTAACCTGTTCGAGGTGCCCGGCGCGCTGTACGTCGTGGTCGCGGCGACGGTGGCCGGTGCGGTGCTGGCGATGCGGATACCGAAGTGGGTCGAGGTGACCGCGGGCGAGGTGCCCGCGACGCTGAGCTACCACGGCGGCGACGATGACCTGCGCCGCGGACCCGAGCAGCAGCCAGCCCGTGGTGTGGCACGGCAACCGTTGGGCCGCAACACGATCACCGCGCTGTGGGGTAACTGCACGGTCAAGGTGATGGTCGGGTTCCTGTTCCTGTATCCGGCGTTCGTGGCCAAGTCGCACGACGCCAGCGGGTGGGAACAGCTTAAGATTCTCGGCCTGATCGGGGCGGCCGCGGCGGTCGGCAACTTCGCGGGCAACTTCATCGCCGCGCGGCTCCAACTCGGCCACCCAGCGCAGTTGGTGGTGCGCTGCGCGACCGCGGTCACCGTCGGCGCGCTGCTCACCGCGGTCAGCGGCGACCTGTTGGTGGCCGCGCTCGCGACGCTGATCACCTCCGGGGCCAGCGCGATCGCCAAGGCCTCTCTGGACGCCTCACTGCAAGACGACCTGCCCGAGCGGTCGCGCGCGTCGGCGTTCGGGCGCTCGGAGTCCTTGCTGCAGTTGGCCTGGGTCGCCGGCGGAGCCATCGGCGTGCTGATCTACACCGAACTGTGGGCCGGCTTCACCGCGATCACCGCGTTGCTGATTCTCGGCCTGGCCCAGACGGTGGTCAGCTACCGCGGCGACTCGTTGATCCCGGGCTTGGGCGGCAACCGCCCTGTGCTCGCCGAGCAGGAAGGCGGGCGGGTCGATCCCGAGGCGGTGAAGCGTCGGTGAAACGCGTCGTCGCCTCCCTGGCGGCCGTGGCGCTCCTCGCCTCGATCGGCACCGGGGTGCTGATCTGGCGGCTGACCCAGGACCCGCCGCCCCGACATCCCCAGATCAGCGCATACACCGACGGCCAACTCGCCAGGGTGGGCCCGTATCGGTACTGCCGGGTGCTCGACCCGACCGATTGCGAAACCCCGCGCGCCGCAGGTGAACTCCACGTCGACGCCGGGCACGCCGTGCAACTGTCGTTGCCGCCGGCCATCTCCCGCGCGCCGTGGGTACTGGTCCGCACCTATGAAGGTGACGACGTCGTCGAGGAGTTCCGGCCCGGCGCCAGCAACGCGGTCACCATCCCCACCGTCGACGCGCACCGCGGCAGGCTGTTCGGCTTCGCCGTCCAACTCCCCACGCTGGTGCGCGACGAAGACGGCAACGAGTTCCCAGTGCCGCACGCCGAGTGGTCGGTGCGCACGATCTGGCCGTAGCGGCGTCAGGCGCCGTGACCCGGCAGCACCCGCTCACCCTCCACCGGCGGGCCCGGCGGTGTGCCGTCGCCGAACGGCCTGCCGCCCAACGCTTCCCGGCCGTGCGGGGTGAGCCAATTCGACAGGTCCGGGCCTTTCGGCACGATCTGTGTCGGGTTGATGTCCGTGTGCACGATGTAGTAGTGCTGCTTGATCTGCACGAAGTCGATGGTGTCGCCGAAACCGGGCGTCTGAAATAGGTCGCGCGTGTACGCCCACAGCACCGGCAGCTCCGAGAGCTTCTGCCGGTTGCACTTGAAGTGTCCGTGATACACCGGGTCGAAGCGGGCCAGCGTGGTGAACAGCCGCACGTCGGCCTCGGTGATGGTGTCGCCGACCAGATACCGCTGATCGGCCAGCCGGTCCTCGAGCCAGTCGAGCGCGGTGAACAACCGGTCATAGGCCTTGTCGTAAGCCTGCTGCGAACCGGCGAACCCGCAGCGGTACACGCCGTTGTTGATCTCGGTGTAGATGCGCTGGGCGACCTCGTCGATCTCGTCGCGCAACGGCTCGGGATACAGCTGGGGCGCGCCGTCACGGTGGTACTTGGTCCACTCGGTGGAGAAGTCCAGCGTCATCTGCGGGAAATCATTGGTGACCACCTCGCCGCTGGGCACGTCGACGATCGCGGGCACCGTGATGCCCTTCGGGTAGTCGGGAAACCTCTTGAAATACGCCTCCTGCAGGCGCGGGATTTTAAGCACCGGGTCCACCCCGCCGGGGTCGAGGTCGAAGGTCCAGCTGCGTTCGTCGTGGGTGGGCCCGCAGAAACCAATGGACAGCGCGTCTTCCAGGCCCAGCAGCCTGCGGACGATGATGGTGCGGTTGGCCCACGGGCAGGCCCGCGCCACGATCAGCCGGTAGCGACCCGGCTCCACCGGGTACCCGTCGCGGCCGTCGGCCGTGATGCGGGTCGTGATGTAGGCGGTGTCGCGGTTGAACTCGCCAGCGGACTTGGCCTTGTCGGCGACATAGCTCACGCCCTTGGTTCTACCCCAACTGTCGCCACCGTAAGCAGGATCAGTTCAGCATTGGGGAACCGTGGACGGCGCGTGCGTCCTAATGCCCCGCGGCGATGCGCCAGTTTCGGCGGAAAGGCTCAGGCGTCCAGTTCCCGCGCGACGGCGCGCACCACCTCGGACACCCGCCGCGCGGTCTTGCGGTCCGGGTAGCGACCCTTGCGAAGGTCCGGCTGCACGGCGCTTTCCAGCAGCGTGATCATGTCCTCGATCATCCCGTGCAGTTCGTCGGGGCTGTGCTTGCGCTCGGCGGCGGCGGCCTCGCGGCGGGTACGGGTCAGGCTGGGCGGCGGGTCGAGGACCGTCACGCTCAGCGCCTGCGGCCCGCGACGCCCGGAGGCGATGCCGAACTCCACGCGCTGGCCGGCCTTGAGGGTTTCGACGCCCGCGGGCAACGCCGAGGAGCGGACATACACGTCCTCGCCGTCCTCTTGCGACAAGAACCCGAAACCCTTCTCGGCGTCGTACCACTTCACCCGGCCGGTCGGCACTGGTCTCACCTACTGTCTTTGGAAGCTCTCACATGACGAACGCGTCCCGCTTGCGCCGGGACGCGATGGGCTGATCCTACTCGGCCACCACGGACGCCAGCATCCTGATTACCCAGGATCGTCCGACAGCGACCCGCCCCTATCGACGGCGACCGCACGCCGCACTGGGTAGGCTGAAACGACCGCTGGAGGTGAGAATGCGCCTGATCCTGAACGTCATTTGGTTGATCTTCGGTGGTCTGTGGCTGGCTCTGGGTTACCTGCTGGCCGCCCTCATCTGCTTCGTCCTGATCATCACGATCCCGTTCGGGTTCGCCGCGCTGCGCATCGCCTCCTACGCGCTGTGGCCGTTCGGCCGCACGATCGTGGAAAAACCGGGCACCCGTCCCGGCGCGCTGATCGGCAACGTCATCTGGGTGTTGTTGTGCGGAATCTGGTTGGCCATCGGCCACGTCGTCAGCGCGGTCGCGATGGCCGTCACGATCATCGGTATCCCGCTGGCACTGGCCAACCTCAAGATGATCCCGGTGTCGCTGGTGCCGCTCGGTAAAGAAATCGTGCCCGTGGACCAGGTGGGTCCGGCCTTCAACTCAACGCGAGCCGCCGCATGACCCTCGTCGACCTCGGTGTGCCGTCGCTGGGTCCGATTCGGCCCGCCCCCACGTCCGGTCCGTTGATCGACACCTTCGGCCGGGTCGCCACCGACCTGCGGGTGTCGCTGACCGACAGGTGCAACTTGCGCTGTACCTACTGCATGCCCGCCGAGGGGATGGACTGGCTGGCCGATGACGCGCTGCTGCGCCACGACGAGCTGATCCGGCTGCTGCGCATCGCCGTCACCCGGTTGGGCATCACCAGCGTGCGCTTCACCGGCGGTGAGCCGCTGGTGTCGCGACGTCTCGAGGATGTCGTCGCCGCGACGGCTGCGCTGCGGCCGCGCCCGGAGATCACGTTGACCACGAACGGAATTGGGCTCGCCAAGCGGGCGGCGAAGTTGGTGCAGGCCGGGCTGGACCGGATCAACGTGTCGCTGGACACCCTCGACGCCGCGCGCTTTGCCCGGATCACCCGGCGCGACCGGCTGCGCGACGTGCTGGCCGGCCTGGCGGCCGCCAAGGCCGCGGGGCTCGACCCGGTCAAGGTCAACGCGGTGCTCGACCCGGAAACCGGCCTCGACGACGCCGTCGCGCTGCTGCGCTATTGCCTCGAGCACGGCTACCAGCTGCGCATCATCGAGCAGATGCCGCTGGACGCCGGCCACGCATGGCAGCGCAACCGGACCATCAGCGCCGACGAAGTGCTGGACACGCTCGGTCAGCATTTCCAGCTGACCCCCGACACCGCGCCGCGCGGATCAGCGCCCGCCGAACTGTGGCAGGTCAGCGACGAGTCCGGTCTGGCCGGCAAGGTCGGTGTCATCGCCTCGGTGTCGCATGCGTTCTGTTCGGCCTGCGACCGCACCCGGCTCACCGCCGACGGCCAGGTGCGCAACTGCCTGTTCGCGCGCGAAGAAAGCGACCTGCGCCGGCTGATCCGCACCGACGCCGACGACGATGCGCTGGAGGCCGCGTGGCGGGCCGCGATGTGGACCAAGGCCGCCGGCCACGGCATCAACGACCCCGGGTTCGTCCAGCCGGACCGGCCGATGAGCGCGATCGGCGGATAGCCCGATGACGTCGACCACGACGGTGCAGGTGACCGTCCGCTATTTCGCCGCCGCGCGGGCGGCCGCAGGTAACGATGCGGAGACGATTCGGATCGAACCGGGTACGACGGTGGCCGATCTGGTCGATCAGCTCAGCGCTCGGGACGCGAAGCTGGCGAAAGTCCTGATGCGCTGCACTTTTCTGTGCGACAGCATCGCCGTGCGGGACACCGCCACGGTGTTGCGCGACGGCCAAACCATTGATGTCCTGCCGCCCTTTGCCGGCGGTTAACCGTGATTTGCATCACATAACGAAATGGTCACGGGCTGGCTACAGCGCGATGTATCGCCGGACAGTCCTGCGAAAACGCGTTATTTTGCTGGGCCTTTAGAGCTCTTTTAGAGTTTGCCACGCGCGGAAACGCCGTTACCTGCAAAAGATGACGGGTCCCCGGAGAGCCGATACGGTTCTGCCAAGCCGTCGACCTCTAATCGATCGGCCCGCCGTGCCCAGCCGCGCCGAGCTCCATCCGCTGACGCACGGCCCCACCAGAAACAACTTGGATGGAGGCGGGGGACCCAACCGGTCCGCCGAAAAGCTAGCGGACCTGGAGTCTTTGTATTCCTTGGGGTGAAGCCGACATCGTCGCCGACGATGACGGCCGGGCGACCTCTCCAGCCCGAACCCGACAGCTGACCTCGCAGGCGCCGACGAGAGGACCTAGCGCACGCATGAGTGGACGACACCGTAAGAAGCCCACTACATCGGCCGTAAACGTCGCCAAGTTCGCCTTCACTGGCGCTGTCATCGGCGGCGGAAGCATTGTGTTGGCCGGGACCGCACACGCCGCCACCGACCACGAATGGGATCAGGTCGCCAAGTGTGAATCCGGCGGCAACTGGGCGATCAACACCGGCAACGGGTATCAAGGCGGGTTGCAGTTCGCGCCGAGCACGTGGAGCGGACACGGCGGCAGTGAGTTCGCGCCCGCCGCGCATCTGGCCACCAAGGAAGAGCAGATCGCGGTCGCCGAGCGCGTGCTGGCAAGCCAGGGCAAGGGCGCCTGGCCGTCGTGTGGTGGTCCGCTTTCCGGGCACACCCCGCGCAATGTCGTCGATGAGCCACAGCCGCTCGACGCCCCGGCCGTAAACGGCGTGCTGCCGCCTCCGCCGCCGCTCGATCCGTTCGCTCCGCCTCCGCCGCCGCCGGTCGACGCGCTCGCCGCGCCGCTGCCCGAAGCCCCGCCACCTCCGCCGCCGCCGCTGCCACCTCCGGCCCCGCCTGCTCCGGCTCAGGTCGACATGCTTTCCGCGCCGCTGCCCGAGGCTCCATTGCCGCCGCCACCTCCGGCGCCCCCGGCCCCACCCGCGCCGGCCCCCGTCGACGCACTCGCGGCACCACTGCCCGAAGCCCCGCCGCCGCCACCTCCGGCGCCTCCGGCCCCACCCGCGCCGGCCCCCGTCGACGCACTCGCGGCACCACTGCCCGAAGCCCCGCCGCCGCCCGTCGACCCGTTCGCACCACCGCCACCCCTGACGCCGGCCCCGCCGATCGAGGAGACCGTCACGCAGTCCGTCGGGGACTGGGATGTCGCGGTCGAGGGCGTGGTTCCTGGCGAGCAGCCGCAGCTGTGGTCGCTGAACGCCGGCGCACCGCTGCAACCGGCTCCCCCGGCGCCGCCCGCGCCGGCTCCGGTCGACCCGGCGGCTGCGCTGAACGCTGTGGACATCCCCATGCCCGCGATGAACGCGGCCAACCAGGTGGTCAGCGGCGAGATTCCGTTGCCGCCGGAGGGTGTGCCGCATCTGGCGAGCCCGCAGAACCTGCCGCCCGGCACGACGACCGATCGCTCCCAGGCTCCGACGAAGAGCCCGAATGTCGGCTACCTCAAGGAGATCTGGCACGCGATCCAGACCCAGGAGATCAGCGGCACCGATGCGCTGCTGGCGCTGACGCAGCGTCCGCTGACCACTCCGGACAACCCGGGTGGTCCGGCGCCCAACCTTCCGGTTGACCCGGCGGCGCCGCTGCCTCCGGCCTGACCGGACAGCAGGCGTTACGCCGAGCCGACCCACTCCTCGGAGCCGTCGGCGAAGAACTGGTGCTTCCAGACCGGCAGTCGTTCCTTGACGGTGTCGACGAGCCGTGCGCACGTCTCGAACGCCGCCGCGCGGTGGTCGGCTGAAACAGCGGCGACCAACGCCGCATCGCCGATCCGCAGCGCGCCGATGCGATGGCTGACCGCGATCGCCCGCACCCCAGAACAGTCCGCGGCGATCTCGGCGGCCACCTCGGCTATGGTCTGCGCCGCGGTCGGGTGCGCGGAGTACTCCAACCGCGTCACCGTGCGTCCGCCGTCGTGGTCTCGCACCACGCCGGCGAACCCGACGACCGCGCCGGCCGCCTCGTGGGCCACCAGCGCCTCGTGCTCGGCCAGCTCGATCACATGCTCGCTCACATCCGCGCGCAGTACCTCGGTCATCGTGGATGGTCTCCGCCCGCCAGTTGGTCCAGGGCGTGCTCGAGAACGTCGTCGAGCACGCCGAGCCCGTCCTTCACCCCGCCGGGCGAGCCCGGCAGGTTCACGACCAAGGTGCGGCCCCGCACGCCGCACACGCCGCGCGACAGAATCGCCGTCGGCACCTTCGGCAGTCCGGAACGCCGGATCGCGTCGGCCAGCCCGGGGATCTGGTAGTCGACGATGTCGGCGGTGGCGTCCGCGGTGCGGTCGGTGGGTGAGACGCCGGTGCCGCCGGACGTGATCACCACGTCGACGCCGTCGTCGACCGCGCCGAGCAGCGCCTCGGCGACCCCCGGCCCGTCGGCGACCACCACCGGAGCCGGGGTCTCGATGCCGCGTTGAGTGAGCCAGTCGACGACGATGGGCCCGGCGCGGTCTTCGTAGACGCCGGTGGCCGCCCGTGTCGACGCGATGACGACCCGCCCGGATCTCCTCACCGGGTCCACGTCCCCGTCTTGCCGCCTTCCTTGCGCAGCACCCGCACGTTCTCGATGCGGGCAGCGGGGTCGACGGCCTTGATCATGTCGTAGAGCGTCAGCGCGGAAAGGCTGACCGCGGTCAACGCCTCCATTTCGACGCCGGTGCGGTCGGTGCTGCGCACGGTCGCCGTGATGGCCACCTCGGCGTCGCCGACCTCGAAGTCGACGTCGACGCCGGTGAGGGCCAGCTGGTGGCAGAGGGGAATGAGGTCACTGGTGCGTTTGGCGGCCTGGATCCCTGCGATGCGCGCGGTGGCCAGCGCGTCACCTTTGGGCAGGCCACCCGATGCGATCAACGCGATGACGTCGGCCCTGGTGACCAGGGTGCCCGCCGCGACGGCGGTGCGCTTGGTGGCGTCCTTGGCGGTCACGTCCACCATGTGGGCCGCGCCCGATTCGTCGACGTGGGACAGGCGCCCGGCCGAGCCGGACAGATCACCCTCAGCGCCGTTGGACACCGTTATCTGTTGACGACGGTGACCGGGTGTAGGTACGGCAGGTCCTCTGAGGGGAGCGGGAACGCGAGGTCCCCGAAGGGCGACAGCGCGCCGGTGCGGTCCGCGGCGAGCTCGCTCACCGGATGGTCGTCCTCACCGTCAACCGCCGGCCAGCCTGGGTCGACGTACTGCTTCTTCTGCCGCTTGTTGTCTTCCACGCCCACATTGTGGCAAATGCGGTGGCCAGAGGCGACACCGACGTGCTGGCTTACCCTGGTCGACGATGTCCGAGAACCCTCCAGTCGTTCCGCTGGGCGCCTGGCTGGCCGACCTTCCCGACGAGCGGCTCATCCGACTGCTGGAGGTGCGACCCGACCTCACCCAACCGCCGCCGGGCACGATCGCCGCCCTGGCCGCCCGCGCGCAGGCCCGCCAGTCGGTCAAAGCCGCCACCGATGACCTCGACTACCTGCAGTTGGCGGTGCTCGACGGCCTGCTGGTGCTGCACGCCGACACCACGGCCGTACCGCTGACCAAACTGCTGGAGCTGTTCGGCGACCGGGCACCTCAAGACACCGTCGCCGCCGCCGTCGACGCGCTGCGGGAGCGCGCGCTGGTGTGGGGTGACGCCGCGGTTCGGGTGGTCGGCGAGGCCGCCGCCGGCTTGCCCTGGTTTCCCGGACAGGCCACGGTCGAAGACACCGACCCCACCGACCTGCCCGACCGGCTGGCCGCGCTGGACGAGGCGCAGAGCGAGCTGCTGCACAAACTGCTGGAGGGCTCACCGGTGGGCCGTACCCGCGACGCCGCGCCGGGCACCCCGCCGGACCGCCCGGTGCAGCGGCTGCTGGCGGCCGGGCTGCTGCGCCAGCTGGACTCCGAGACGGTGATCCTGCCGCGGCTGGTCGGCCAGGTGCTGCGCGGCGACGTCCCCGGCCCGGTCACGCTGACCCCGCCGGACCCGGTGGTGTCGACCACCACCGCAGCCGACGTCGACGCGGTCGCCGCGGGAGCGGTGATCGACCTGCTGCGCGAGGTCGAGGTGGTGCTCGACACGCTCAGCGCAGCCCCGGTTCCCGAGCTGCGCAGCGGCGGGCTCGGGGTGCGCGACCTCAAGCGGCTGGCGAAGAGCACCGGCATCGAGGAAGGCCGGCTGGGGCTGCTCCTGGAGGTTGCCGCGGCGGCGGGGCTGATCGCCGCCGGGATGCCCGAACCGGAGCCGCCCGGCGACGCGGGCCCGTACTGGACACCCACCGTGGCCGCCGACCGGTTCGTGGAATCGGCGACGGCGGCCAAGTGGCACCTGCTGGCGTCCACCTGGCTCGACCTACCGGGACGACCCGGCCTCGTCGGTAACCGCGGCCCGGACGGCAAACCCTATGCGGCGCTTTCTGATTCGTTGTACTCAACCGCCGCACCGCTGGATCGACGGCTGCTTCTCGAGATGCTGGCCGACCTGCCGGCCGGTGCGGGCGTCGCGGCGCAGGAGGCGTCGCAGGCGATGATCTGGCGCCGGCCACGCTGGGCGGTGCGGCTGCAGCCGGGACCGGTGAACGACCTGTTGGCCGAAGCGCACGCGCTCGGCATGACCGGACGCGGCGCGATCACCACACCGATGCGGGCACTGCTGGCCGGCGACGCTCCCGACGACGTCGTCAAGGCGATGAACAAGGTGCTGCCCAAGCCGATCGACCACTTCCTGCTGCAGGCCGACCTCACGGTCGTCGTCCCCGGCCCGCTGGAACGCAACCTGGCCGAGCAGTTGGCGGCGGTGGCCGACGTCGAGTCGGCGGGGGCGGCGATGGTCTACCGGATCAGCGAAGCCTCGATCCGGCGCGCGCTCGACACCGGCCGCACCGCCAGCGAACTGCACTCGCTGTTCGCCCATCACTCCAAAACCCCTGTGCCGCAGGGGCTGACGTACCTCATCGACGATGTGGCCCGTCGGCACGGTCAGCTGCGGGTCGGTATGGCCGCTTCGTTCGTGCGGTGCGAGGACGCCGCCCTGCTGGCGCAGGCGGTTGCCGCGCCGGCGACCGACGCGGTGGAACTGCGGTCGCTGGCGCCGACGGTCGCGGTATCTCAGGCGCCGATCGCCGAGGTGCTCGCCGCGCTGCGGGCCGCGGGGTTCGCGCCGGCCGCCGAGGACTCCACCGGGGCGATCGTCGACATTCGCGCCAGGGGCGCGCGGGTACCGGCGCCGAGCGGGCGACGACGCGCTTACCGTCCGCCGACACCCACCGCCCAGACGCTGGGCGCGATCGTCGCCGTGTTGCGCAAGGTGGCCGCCACCCCGGCCGGCGCGATGCGGCTGGACCCCGCCGTGGCGATCTCCCAGCTGCAGGAGGCCGCGCATACCCAGACCTCGGTGGTGATCGGCTACGTCGACCCCGCGGGGGTCGCGACCCAGCGGGTGGTGGCGCCAGTGAACGTCCGCGGCGGCCAGCTGACCGCCTACGACCCCGCCACCGGCCGGATGCGCGAGTTCGCCATTCACCGGGTCACCTCGGTGGTTTCGGCCGACGCTCAGTAGCGGGTGAGCGACCGCGAAATGCCCAGCATTTGCGGCGTGGCGAGGTACGGACGCGGTCGGTCGCGGGGTGATGTCCGCGGTATCTGGATAATGGACAAAATGACCGACGGCCCCTTGATCGTGCAGTCCGACAAGACCGTGCTGCTCGAAGTCGACCACGCCCAGGCGGGTGAGGCGCGCGCTGCCATCGCGCCGTTCGCCGAGCTGGAACGCGCGCCCGAACACATCCACACCTACCGCATCACGCCGCTGGCGTTGTGGAACGCGCGCGCGGCCGGCCACGACGCCGAACAGGTGGTCGACGCGCTCGTGACCTTCTCGCGCTACGCGGTGCCCCAGCCCCTGCTGGTCGACATCGTCGACACGATGGCCCGCTATGGGCGGCTGCAGCTGGTCAAGCACCCGGCCCACGGGCTCACGCTGGTCAGCCTGGACCGCGCAGTGCTCGAGGAGGTGCTGCGCAACAAGAAGATCGCCCCGATGCTGGGCGCACGCATCGACGACGACACCGTCGTGGTGCACAACAGCGAGCGCGGCCGTGTCAAGCAGATGCTGCTCAAGATCGGCTGGCCGGCCGAGGACCTGGCCGGCTACGTCGACGGCGAGAAGCACCCCATCAGCCTGGCCCAGAACGGTTGGCACCTGCGGGACTACCAGGAGATGGCGACCGAGTCGTTCTGGGAGGGCGGCTCCGGTGTGGTGGTCCTGCCGTGCGGGGCGGGTAAGACGCTGGTGGGTGCGGCGGCGATGGCCAAGGCCGGCGCCACCACGCTGATTCTGGTGACCAACACCGTCGCAGGCCGGCAGTGGAAGCGGGAGCTGATCAACCGCACGTCGCTCACCGAAGATGAGATCGGCGAGTACTCCGGCGAGCGCAAGGAGATCCGGCCGGTCACCATCGCCACCTACCAGGTCATCACCCGCCGCACCAAGGGCGAGTATCGCCACCTGGAGTTGTTCGACAGCCGCGACTGGGGGCTGATCATCTACGACGAGGTGCATCTGTTGCCCGCGCCGGTGTTCCGGATGACCGCGGACCTGCAGTCCCGGCGCCGGCTGGGCTTGACCGCGACGTTGATCCGCGAGGACGGTCGGGAAGGCGACGTGTTCAGCCTGATCGGGCCGAAGCGCTACGACGCGCCGTGGAAAGACATCGAGGCTCAGGGCTGGATCGCGCCGGCCGAGTGCATCGAGGTCCGCGTGACGATGACCGACAACGAGCGGATGCTCTACGCGGTCGCCGAACCCGACGAGCGGTACAAGCTGTGCTCGACGGTGCACACCAAAATCGCGGTGGTGAAGTCGATCCTGGACAAACACCAGGGTGAACAGACGCTGGTGATCGGCGCCTATCTCGACCAACTCGAAGAGCTCGGCGCGGAGTTGAACGCCCCGGTGATCCAGGGCTCTACGAAGACCGCGGAGCGTGAGGCGCTGTTCGACGCGTTTCGTCGCGGTGAGATCACCACGCTGGTGGTGTCGAAGGTGGCCAACTTTTCCATCGATCTACCCGAAGCCAGTGTGGCGGTTCAGGTTTCGGGCACCTTTGGTTCGCGTCAAGAGGAGGCGCAGCGCCTGGGCCGGCTGTTGCGGCCCAAGGCCGACGGCGGCGGCGCGGTCTTCTATTCGGTGGTGTCGCGTGACAGCCTCGACGCCGAGTACGCCGCGCACCGGCAACGCTTCCTCGCCGAGCAAGGCTACGGGTATGTCATCAAGGACGCCGACGACCTGCTCGGTCCGGCCATCTAAGCCACCCGTATCAGGTGTGCCGCCCAACGTCTTTGGCGACGGTCAGCAGCACCACCGAATCCTCGATGGCATCCAGCCCGTGGCGCGTGCGCGGGATGACGATCTGATCGCCCGTCGAACCCTCCCAGTGGTTCTGCGGATCGGTCACCTTGACGCGGCCCTGAACCACATACAGCGTGGCTTCACCGGGGCTCTCGTGGTCGTCGAGGCTGACACCCGCCGTCAGCGCGATCAGCGTTTGACGCAGCGTGTGCTCATGGCCGCCATAGACGGTGTGCGCGGCGCGCCCACTCTTGGTAGCACGGGCCTTGTCGAGCTGCTCGCGAGCGAGGGCGACGAGTGAGATCTTCTCCATGGTCTGAATCCTGCCACTTGGCCTGCCGGAAGTCCCGCCGGGTCGCTGGTGGAAGTATTCGGCGCAGACGCGTTGCGGAAGGGATTCTATGACAACACCGCTGAGTGGCCTGGGCCTGACCATCCCTGTACTCGCTGCGCCGATGGCGGGCGGGCCGACCACCGCCGCGATGGTCGTCGGCGCCGCCCGTGCGGGCAGCCTCGGGTTCGTGGCGGCCGGTTACAAGGCCCCAGATGCCGTCGCCGCCGAAATATCAACCGTCCGCGCCGCGGCGGTCCCGTTCGGCGTCAACCTCTTTGCCCCCAACCCGATTCCGGTAGCCGCCGACGCCTACACGCGGTACGCGGACGCGTTGGCCCCTGTCGCGGACCGGCTCGGTGTCACGCTGCCTCACGAGCCGGTCGAGGACGACGATCGGTTCCGCCCCAAAATCGACCTCTTGCTCGCCGACCCGGTACCTCTTGTGAGCTTCACGTTCGGCATTCCGGATACCGGCGTTGTCCGCGATCTGCGTCGCGCGGGCACCGTCGTGATACAGACCGTCACGTCGGTGGAGGAGGCGCGGGCCGCGGCGGCTGCGGGGGTCGACATGCTCGTCGTCCAATCACATGCTGCCGGTGGTCATTCCGCGACCCTGGACCCGCAGCGGGCGACCGAAACGCTCGCCGTCGCCGACCTGGTACGTGCAGTTACCGGCGCGGTAGGCCTTCCGGTGGTCGCGGCGGGCGGGTTGTCGACGCGGGCTGACGTGGCGGGTGTCGTTGGTGCCGGGGCGACGGCGGCGATGGTGGGCACGGCTCTGTTGCTGGCCGACGAAAGCGGGGCGTCGCAGACCCATCAGCGGGCCCTGACCGATCCGGCCCGCACCGAAACGGTCGTCACCCGCGCGTTCACCGGGCGGCCAGCCCGCGGCTTGCGCAACAATTTCATCGACACCTACGAGACCCAGGCCCCGCTGGGTTATCCGGCGATCCATCACCTGACCAGCCCGTTGCGCAAGGCAGCCGCGTCCGCCGGCGAGCCTGAGCTGCTTCACCTTTGGGCGGGCACCGGCTACCGCAGTACGCGGCGCGCGTCGACCCAGCAGATCCTCACCGAGCTCACCCCGTAATGAATCAGCTCAGCGCCGGGATGACCTCGCGTTCGAACATCTCGATACCCGTGCGGTCGTAGGCGGCTTCGGGGAAGTAGAGAATCGCGTATTCGCAGCCGAGCTCACGCATGCGCTTGAGTTTCTCGACCACTTCTTCCGGTGTGCCACTGGTGGATTCGGGCGCGGTGACCGAGCTCAGCATGGCGTCGACGGCCGCCTCGTCGGCCTTGGCGACCTGCCGGGCGCGAAGCCGCTCGACCCGCGCCTTGACGTCGGCTTCCGACTCCCCGATCACCGCGTTGAAGTTGGCCGACCGCACGATCGCGTCGTAGTCGGTGCCCACCGCGCGGCAATGCTCGGCCAGCACCTGCGACTTGTGCGCGAACCCTTCGGGTTCGGAGGTGAAGTTGGTGTACTGCGCATACTTGGCGGCGATCCGCAGCGTCACCTTCTCCCCGCCGCCGGCGATCCACAACGGAATACCGCCCTGCTGTAGCGGCTTTGGCGCCACGATCGCACCGTCGACCTGGTAGTGCTTACCGTGGAAGCTGACCTGGCCGTCGCGCCAGGCGTCCCGCATGATCTGCACACCCTCATCGAGGCGGCCGAGACGTTCACCCGCGGAGGGAAATCCGTATCCATAGGCACGCCATTCGTGTTCGTACCAGCCGCCGCCGATGCCCATCTGCACGCGACCGCCAGAGATGATGTCGGTGGTGGCAGCGACCTTCGCCAGGTACGCCGGGTTGCGGTAGCTCATCGCCGTGCACATCTGACCCAGCTTGATGCGTGACGTCGTCGCCGCGTAGGCGGCCATCAGCGTCCACGCCTCGTGGGTGGCTTCGGAGGTCGGCACCGGCACGGTGTGGAAGTGGTCGTAGACCCACAGCGAGTCCCAGCCGGAGCTGTCGTCGGCGTATTGGGCGAGGCCGCGCATCACGGGCCAGTGCTCTTCAGTGGGGATATCCACCAGATCCAGTCGCCAGCCCTGCGGGATGAACAGTCCGAAGCGCATGGCATCCGACTCTAGGCGACCGCGTCCGCCATCGGCGGGGAAGGCCACCCCCCGGCCACCCTCTCCCGTGACCCGCCCCGCCAGCGCGGTGGCGTCCACTAGCGGCCCCGTCGACTCGTCTCCTCGTGCGCCGGAGCCGCGTTCCGAAGCGTCCGCCGTTGCGCCCAATCGGGCCGACCAGTGGTATATGGTGTGGGTCACACGAAAGCAAGCATGTGAACTTCGTCACATAGGAGGATCGTGGGCCGGGAGTTCGAGACGCATCCCGTACGTGCAAGCGGAACCGTCGGTGTGCGCTGGTTTTATGTCCTACTTCTGGTCGTGATCGCCATCGCGGCCGCCGCGGGCATCGTCAGTACCGTGGCGATGGGCCAGACGCAGGTCGCCATCATCATCGGGCTGGTCACCATGGCGTTCTTCTCGCGGGTGGCGGCCTGACGCGGATCCGCCTTACTTGACGGCACCCGCGGTTAGCCTGGCGGGATGGCCCTTTCCAAGGAAGAACGCGAGCAGTTTCTGGCTGAACCGCACATCGCCGCCTTGTCGGTGGGCGCCGGCGACAAGCGCGGTCCGCTGACCGTGCCGATCTGGTATCAGTACAGCCCCGGCGGTGAGCCGTGGGTCATCACCGGTGCCGGCTCGCGCAAACATCGCCTCATCGAGGCGCAGGGCGAATTCACGCTCATGGCGCAGCGCCTGGAGCCCACGGTGCGCTACGTCGCGGTCGACGGCCCGGTCAGCCGCATCGAGCCAGGGACCGACGACCAGCTGGTCGAGATGACCAAGCGCTATCTTGCACCCGACAAGGTGGACGCCTACCTCGAGTTCGCCCGCCGCGAGCACGGTGAGAGCGTGGCGATCTTCCTGACGCCGCAGCATTGGTTGTCGGCCGACCTCGGCACGATCTGACGTCGCCGCTTGACGCGAGCGGGGCCCCCGCGCGCTCGGGACCCAGCTCGCCAAGACCTACAGCAGTGAATCCGGCGGGGTGAACCGGTCGCCGTAGCGGGCGGCCAGCTCCTTGGCCCGCGCGACGAACGCCTCCTTGCCGACGCCGGCCGGACCTTCGTAGCCGACGATGAACTGCGCGCTACCACCGGTCCACGGCGGGAAGCCGATACCCATGATGGAGCCGATGTTCGCATCCGCCGTGGATGTGAGCACACCCTCGTCGAGGCACTTCTGGGTCTCCAGCGCCTCGGCGAACAGCATGCGGTCGATCATGTCCTGCAGCGGAATGTCGGCGCTGCCGGAGTTGAACGTCTCCCGCAGCCCCGGCCACAGGCCGGTGCGCTTGCCGTCGACGTACTCGTAGAAGCCGGCGCCCTTCAGGCGGCTGGGCCGCCCGATCTCGATCATCTTGTTGACGACGGCCTCGGCCGGGTGCGGCTCGTAGGTGCCGCCGGCGGCCTCGGTGCCCTTGCGGGTCTCGGTCGCGATCTTCTGCATCAGCTCGAGGTTGAGCTCGTCGGACAGCTGCAGCGGCGGGGCGGGGTAGCCGGCCTGCGAGCCGGCGGCCTCGATGCTGGCCGCCTCGACACCTTCGCCGAGCATGGCCAGCGCCTCGTTGACGAACGTGCCGATGACGCGGCTGGTGAAGAAGCCGCGGCTGTCGTTGACGACGATCGGTGTCTTGCCGATGGCCAGCGTGTAGTCGAACACGCGGGCCAGCGCTTCGTCAGATGTCTTCTCGCCCTTGATGATTTCCACCAGCGGCATCTTGTCCACCGGTGAGAAGAAGTGGATGCCGATGAAGTCCTCCTGGCGCTTGACCCCGGTGGCCAGACCGGTGATCGGCAGCGTGGAGGTGTTCGAGCCGAGCAGCGCGTTGGGCTCGACGATGTCCTCGATCTCCTGGAACACCTTGTGCTTGAGTTCCTGGTTCTCGAAGACGGCCTCGATGACGAAGTCGACACCCTTCAGGTCGGCGGCCTCCCCGGTCGGGGTGATGCGGTCGAGCAGCGCCTTGGACTTCTCTTCGGTGGTCTTGCCCCGCTCGAGCGCCTTGGCCTCCAGCTTTTCGCTGTAGCCCTTGCCCTTCTGGGCGGCCTCCAGGGACACGTCCTTGAGCACGACGTCGAAGCCGGCCTTGGCCGACACGTAGGCGATGCCGGCGCCCATCATCCCGGCGCCGAGCACACCGATCTTGGTAGGCAGCTTCTTGTCGATGCCGTCGGGGCGCGATCCGCCGCCGTTGATGGTCTGCAGGTCGAGGAAAAACGCCTGGATCATGTTCTTGGCGGTCTGCCCGGTCACCAGCGAGGTGAAGTAGCGGCTCTCGATGCGCGACGCGGTGTCGAAGTCGACCTGCGCGCCCTCGACGGCCGCGTTGAGGATCGCCCGCGGCGCCGGCATCGGCGCGCCCTTGAGCTGCTTTTTGAGCAGTGCGGGGAACGACGGCAGCACGCTGCCCAGACCCGGGCTGCTCGGCGTGCCGCCGGGCATCTTGTAGCCCTTGGCGTCCCACGGCTGGGTGTGCGCGTCCGGATTGGCCTTGATCCAGGCCTTCGCTGCGGGTACCAAATCGTCGACGCTGCCGACCAATTCGTCGATCAAACCGATTTCTTTGGCCTTGCCCGGCTTGAACCGGGTGCCCTGACTCAGCACCTCCATGAAGGCCTTCTGGATGCCGAACATCCGCACGGTGCGGGCGACGCCGCCACCGCCGGGCAGCAGGCCCAGGGTCACCTCGGGCAGTCCGACCACCAAACCCTTGACGTCTGCGGCGATGCGGTGATGACAGGCCAGCGCGATCTCCAGGCCACCGCCGAGCGCGGCGCCGTTGATGGCAGCGACCACGGGCTTGCCCAGCGTCTCCAACTTGCGCAGGTCGGCCTTGATGAACTCGACCTCTTCGAACGCGTCGGCGGCGTTGTCGGGGCCGACGTTCATCATGCCCTTGAGATCACCGCCTGCGAAGAAGGTCTTCTTCGCGCTGGTGATGACGACGCCGGTGATCGAATCTTTTTCGGCGACAAGGCGTTCCACGGCGTTGTGCATGGATTCCTTGTAGTGCTCGTTCATCACGTTGGCCGAACCCGTCGGATCGTCCAACGTCAGGGTGACGATGCCGTCGTCGTCCTTGTCCCACTGAATCGTGTTCTCTGCCATGTATTTTCCTTAAACTCGCTCGATGATGGTGGCCACGCCCATGCCGCCGCCCACGCACAGCGTGACCAGCGCGCGACGCGCACCGCGGCGCTCGAGCTCGTCGACCATGGTTCCGGTGATCATGGCGCCGGTGGCGCCCAGCGGGTGGCCCATCGCGATGGCGCCACCGTTGACGTTGAGCTTCTCGTCGGGGATGCCCAGGTCCTTCTGGAACTTGAGCACCACCGATGCGAACGCCTCGTTGAGCTCGAACAGGTCGATGTCGTCGACGGTCAGACCGGCGCGGTCGAGCACCTTCTGGGTCGCCGGCGTCGGACCCGTCAGCATGATGACCGGGTCGGCGCCGCTGGTGGCGGTGGCCACGACGCGGGCGCGCGGGGTGAGACCCTGTGACTGTCCGGCCTTTTCGCTGCCGATGAGCACCAGCGCGGCACCGTCGACGATGCCCGAGCTGTTACCGCCGGTGTGCACGTGGTTGATCTTCTCGACGAAGTGGTACTTCTGCAGCGCCACGTCGTCGAAGCCGCCCATCGCACCGATACCGTCGAACGCGGTCTTGAGCTTGGCGAGCCCTTCCATCGTGGTGTCGGGGCGCATGTGCTCGTCGTGGTCGAGGATGACCAGACCGTTGCGGTCCTTGACCGGCACCACCGACTTGGCGAAGTAGCCGCCCGACCACGCCGCCGCCGCCTTTTCCTGGCTGCGCAGCGCGAACCGGTCGACGTCCTCGCGGGAGAAACCCTCGATGGTGGCGATCAGGTCGGCGCCGATGCCCTGCGGCACGAACCCGACGGCGTAGTTGGTGTCGGGATCGGTGGCCCAGGCGCCGCCGTCGGAGCCCATCGGGACGCGGCTCATCGACTCCACGCCGCCGGCGAGCACCAGGTCGTCCCAGCCGGAGCGCACCTTCTGCGCCGCCATGTTGACCGCTTCCAGCCCGGAGGCGCAGAAGCGGTTGAGCTGCACGCCGCCGGTGGTCTCCGGCATGCCGGCGGCCAGCACCGCGGTGCGGGCGATGTCGCCGCCCTGGTCGCCGACCGGGGAGACGACGCCGAGGATGACGTCGCTGATCAGCGATTCGTCCAGGTCGGGGTAGCGCCGCCGCATCTCGTCGATCAGACCCGTGACCAGGTCGATCGGCTTGACCTCGTTGAGCGCGCCGTTCTTGTTCTTGCCGCGGGGTGTGCGGATGGCCTCGTAGATGAAGGCTTCTTCAGACATGGAGATAGTTCCTGTTCAGGTTGGCCTACGGATTGCCTGTCTTATGGACGGTAGCCGTGCTACCCGCAGCCTAACAGTTTCGGCCAACCTGTTGGTTGGGCGCCTTGGTTGGGCCTCCTGGGGCGCCCAACCGGACAAACGGGCGGGAAAGTGCGAGTAGACCGCGCCATTACGTCGGTCTCGGCGCCAAGGTTCGCGCGCGTCGAGCCAGGCTTCGCGCGCGTCGAATGGCCGCTCAGACGACCCACCGGCAGCTACCGTGACGCGGTGGACGTCCTTCTCGGTATCGACATCGGCACTGGAAGCACGAAAGGCGTCCTCACCGACACGGCGGGCACCGTCCTGGCCGTCGAATCGCTTTCACATTCGATGGAGTTGCCGCGACCGGGGTGGGCGGAGTTCGACGCGGAAGCGGTGTGGTGGCACGAAGTGTGTGCCATCAGCCGGGCGCTGCTCGATCGCATGCCCGAACACGGTGCACTGGCTGGAGTCTGCGTCAGCGGGCTCGGGCCCTGCCTCGTGCTGTGCGACGACGACCTACGCCCTGTGCGGCCCGCGATTCTCTACGGCATCGACAGTCGGGCGGTCGCTGAGATCGACTCGCTCACCGCACAGTTCGGCGAACAACAAATTCTCGAACGCGGCGGCAGCCTGCTGACCAGCCAGGCCGTCGGACCGAAGCTGCAGTGGGTCCGCAATCACGAACCCGACGTGTTCGCCGACGCGACGATGTGGTTCAGCTCGAACTCCTACATCGTCGCCAAGCTCACCGGCGAATACACCATGGACCACCACACCGCCAGCCAATGCGATCCGCTTTATGCGACGCCGACGTTTGAGTGGAATCACCAATGGGCGCAACAGATTTGCCGACATCTCCCGCTGCCCCGCCTCGCCTGGCCGGCCGAGGTGGTCGGTTCGGTCACCGCAACGGCTGCCGCGATGTCGGGGATCCCCGCCGGAACGCCGGTCGTGGCCGGCACCGTCGACGCCTACGCGGAGGCGTTCTCCGTCGGTGTCCGCAAGCCAGGCGATTTGATGCTGATGTACGGGTCGACGATGTTCATGGTGCAGATCGTCGCGGACTTCCACTGGGACCGGACTCTGTGGACGACGGCCGCCGTGGAACGCGACAGCTACGCGTTGGCTGCCGGCACCGCCACCGCAGGCAGCCTGATCACCTGGTTGCAATCCGTGACCGGCGGCGCGTCGCTCGAGGAACTGACCGCAGAAGCTTTGGCGGTACCGCCCGGCTGCGAGGGTCTGCTGATGCTGCCGTATTTCAGCGGCGAGCGGACCCCGATCTTCGATCCGCACGCCCGCGGCGTGTTGGCCGGCCTGACCCTGCGGCACGGGCGCGGCCACCTGTTACGGGCGGCCTACGAGGGCATCGCCTTCGGTGTGCGCGACGTGCTCACGCGTTTTGAGGACGCCTCGCCGAGTACCCGGCTCGTCGCCGTCGGCGGCGGGCTCGACAGCCCGGTATGGCCGCAGGCGATCAGCGATATCACCGGCCGTACTCAGTTGACGCCCGAGCAGACGATCGGCGCCGCCTTCGGTGATGCACTTCTGGCGGCGATCGGCGTGGGACTCGTTCCGCCCGATACGGATTGGACTCGCATGGCCGGGCGCATCGAGCCGAACCCGAAGCATGCTGCGCGCTACGCGGATCTTTACCGGACCTGGCGCGAGTTGTACCTGGCCACCAAGACCCAAGTGCACCGGCTGGCGGCGATGGACCCGCTGTGACCGCATACCCTCGATGGCTATGACAGTTCATCGGCTGCAGCCCTACGCGGTGACCGTCTTCGCCGAGATGTCGGCGCTGGCCGCACGCATCGGCGCGGTCAACCTCGGCCAGGGCTTCCCCGACGAGGACGGCCCGCCGCGGATGCTCGAGATCGCCCGGAACGCGATCGCCGACGGCGTCAATCAATACCCGCCCGGCCTCGGTATCCCGTCGCTGCGTGAGGCGATCGCCGCGCAACGACGGCGGCACTTCGGCACCGAATACGACCCGGACACGGAGGTACTCGTGACCGTAGGCGCGACGGAGGCGATCGCCGCCGCGGTGCTCGGGCTGGTGGAGCCCGGCTCCGAAGTGTTGTTGATCGAACCTTTCTATGACTCCTACTCCCCGGTCATCGCGATGGCCGGTTGCCAGCGGCGCGCGGTGCCGATGGTGCAAGACGGGGGCGCCTTCCGCGTCGACGTCGACGGCCTGCGTCGCGCCATCACCCCGAAAACCAAGGCGCTGATTGTCAATTCGCCGCACAACCCGACGGGCATGGTCGCCGGCGACGACGAACTGCGGGCGCTGGCACAGCTCGCCGTCGACGCCGACCTGTTGGTGATCACCGACGAGGTCTACGAGCATCTGGTGTTCGACGGCCGAGAGCACCTGCCACTGGCCAACTATCCGGGAATGGCCAGCCGCACCGTGACGATCTCCAGCGCCGCCAAGATGTTCAACGTCACCGGCTGGAAGATCGGATGGGCTTGCGGTCCAGCAGAACTCATCGCTGGTGTGCGAGCGGCCAAGCAGTACCTGTCCTATGTCGGTGGCGCACCGTTTCAACCCGCAGTGGCGCACGCGCTCAACACCGAGGAGGCCTGGGTCGCCGCGCTGCGGGATTCCTTGCAGGCCAAACGAAACCGGTTGGGTGCTGCGTTGACCGACATCGGCTTCGCGGTGCACGACAGCTTCGGCACCTACTTCCTGTGCGCCGATCCGCGTCCGCTCGGCTACCACGACAGCACCGAGTTCTGCACCCAGCTGCCGCATAAAGCCGGCGTCGCGGCCATCCCGATGTCGGCGTTCTGCGACCCGGGCGCGGAGCACGTCGGCGCGTGGAACCACTTGGTGCGCTTCGCGTTCTGCAAACGCGACGATACGCTCGAGGAAGCGATCCGCCGGCTGGAAGTGCTGCGACCGCAATAGGCCGTGGTGCCGAGATCGACGGTTTGGCGCGATCTACTCGTACTTTCCCGCCCGTTTATCCCTTTGGGCACTTTTGGCCGTTTGGGCGCTGACTCGCTGGCGCAGGTGTTCGGTGGCGACATCGAGCACCATCTTCTTCGCCCGGCGCAGGAGAAAATCCGGAACAGGCGCGGCCAAATCGATGATCATGTCGAAACGCACCCGCGTCCGATCCTCCCCGACCGGCGTGAGGTTGTACTCGCCGTGCTGGCCGCGCTGCTGCAACGTGGCCTTGGCATCCCAGACCACCCAGTCGTCGCCCCAGTGATACTCGAGCAACTCCTTATCGGTGATTCCCATGATCTTGAACGTCGCCTTGACGTGGTGCGGCCGCCCGTCGGGGTGCCGGTCGAGCACCTCCGTGCGCTTGTGCACCGACGACCACGATGGCACCGCTTCGATGTCGGCGAGCGCATCAAGAATCGCGTCTTTGGGTGCTTCAAAGACGACTTCTCGCGACGCGCGGACCGCCATGGGGCACAGCGTAGCTAACTTACGAGCCCCGTGTACCTGGTTTGGCAGCTAATTGACGTCACCAGCGAATGTCGTCGATGGAGGTGGTCGCCTGCGGCGGAGTGCCGATCGGCGGCGCCGGTGTGCGGGAGAACCGCGGCGCGGGGGCCGCTTGGTCGACGCCGTTGGCGGCCACCATTGTTGACCGAGCACGCAGATGTTCGTTCTGCGCGGCTTCGGTCCAGGTGAGCACCGGGGTGACGCACGCATCGGTGCCTGCGAAGATCTCGGTCCACTCGTCGCGGGTCTTGCTCGCAAACCGCTCGGCGAAGAGCTTGTGCATGCCGGGAAACGCCGCGCGATCCAGTTGGTTGGGCACCTCGTCGGACGCGAGGCCCAGGCCGTCCAGAAGTTGGGCGAAGAACTGCGGCTCGATCGCCCCGACGGCCATGTACTTGCCGTCGGCGGTTTCGTACGTGCGGTAGAACGGTGCGCCGCCGTCGAGCAGGAAGGACTCGCGCTCGTCGCGCAGCGTGCCGGTCGACTTCATCGTCCACGCCATCTGCGCCAGGATCGAGACACCGTCGACCATGGCGGCGTCGATCACCTGACCCTTACCGGAGCGCTCCCGTTCATACAGCGCGGACACGATGCCCAGCAGCACCAGCATCGATCCGCCGCCGAAGTCGGCCACCAGGTTCAGCGGCGCGACGGGTGGCCGGTCGCGGAACCCGATGGCCGACAGCGCCCCGGTCTGCGACAGGTAGTTGATGTCGTGGCCTGCGGTGTGCGCCAGCGGTCCGTGCTGGCCCCATCCGGTGATGCGGGCGAAGATGAGCCGCGGGTTGACGGCGGCACAGTCGTCGGGCCCGATGCCCAGGCGCTCGCAGGTCCCCGGGCGGAACGCATCGATGAGCACGTCGGCCTTGGCGGCGAGGTCCAGCAGCGTCTGCGGGTCCTTTTTCACGTCCAGGTCGACGACGCGCTTGCCGCGGTGCAGCAGGTCGACGTTCTCCGCCGGCATCTGCAGGCCGCCGGGTCGACGCACCCGCACGACGTCGGCGCCCAAATCCGCCAGCACCATCGCGGCGTGCGGGCCTGGCCCGATGCCGCCGAGTTCGATGACCTTCACCCCGGCCAGGGGTCCGCTGTTCGTCACCGAAGCAACGTAACTCGGACCCGCCAACGTGGTCACTTCCCCGCTTCCGAGGGCACGCGCTTGGCGGGGGCGCCAGTCAGCTCACAGTTCCTGAGCGCCGACAGGACCCACGTCCTGATCACCACACAACAATGGAACCCACTGACCAACACCGGTTCAACCCGGATGGTGGTGATCAATACCGCCACCGGTAAGCAGGTTGGCGGTGCAGTGACCGTCTCCGGCCAACCATCGGGCGCTCCGCTCTTCGCCGTCGACGGCACCCGTGTCCTGGTCAGCACGTTGGCAACCAAAAGCTTCACCGGAGCCAACACCACCCGCATCGCAGTGCTGCGGATTGTCTAAAGCGCTAACTTGTTCCGTACCTGGGCATAATGTGGGCCAGTTCGTCGCGGCTCGTCGTCCCGGTCTTCATCATGGCCCGGTAGATGTGGCTCTCGACGGTGCGGATGGACAGCGTCAACCGTTCGGCGATCACCCGGTTGCTCAGACCTTCACCGAGCAGCATGACGATCTCGGCTTCTCTGTCGGTGAGCGGCAAGACTTCGACGGCCTGACGAAGCGCGGGAGTGCTGATACCGCATCGGGCCGCAATGGCTTCCGCTCGCGCCGAAGATCCCAGCGCCGACCCGCGTTTGTCCTGTCGGCGGTACACCAAGGTGGCGTGAGCAGCCGCGTCGACCGCGGCGACGCGGTCCCCCATGCTTTCGAATTCCTCTGACAGCGCGACTAGTTGAGCCGCTTCGGCGTTCCGTAACGCAGCGGCGAACCGTGCCGCCAGGCCCACTCTCGGGCCATCGACCATCGCCTTGAGCTGTTGGAGCCGCGGCGCGCAGGTGCGGTCGCCGAACTGTACGGCTGTCTGAAGGCAGAGCACCTCGGCTGCGAACTGTCCTTTCTCGGAGGACCTTTCGGCTGCCGTCAACACGTCGGCGACCGCTTGGCTGACCGCACCCTGACCGGCGGCCACCCACGCCCGCGCGAGGCTCCGCTCGAAATCCAACGACCGAAACCGGCGTTGCACTTTCTCGGCCAGGGCCAGCGCATTGGCCGCCTCGGTTGTCGACCCGTTTACCGCGAGCGCAGTGGCGCACGGTAGGCGGTAGCGGTAGCCCCAGCCGAGAGGATGCGACGCCGACAGTCCTTCCGCTGCGTACTCGAGTAACGAACAGGCGGTCTGCAGATCCCCCGCGCCGAGCGCGGCCCGACCGGCGATGGCGGCACCGAGCAGTTGAGCGGCCCCGGGCAGATCCGCGGCCTGCTGACGGGCGCGCTCGGCCACGTCGAGCGCCTCGTTGACGTGACCGGCGAGCAGCAACGCGCTCACCTCGGCGTCGGCGATGTTGAACCTCATGTGCGGGGCGTCGAGAGATCGGGCGGCGACGGTGTAGCCGGCCTCGGCGCGCGCGACGGCCGCGGCGGCGTTGCCGGCATCTGCCGATATCTGCGTCAGGACCCACGCCACTTCCGTGCCGACGACGGGGATATCCTCCAGCGCAAGCTGCTCGGATGCTTCAAGGGCTTTGTCGGGGTGGTCCATCGCGAACCAGTAGACGGTTCGGAAGGCATCGATGTAAGCGTGGGCATCGGGAGTGGTGATCCGCGCGGCCTCGTCGATGATCGCTTTGGCCCTCTTGGGCTCACCAAGCACCCACAGGTGTTGCTGCACCGCAGGAACGCCAGCTTGGCCCGGTCCCGGTCGGTCAACTCATCGCCGCCGATGCCTGCGAGCACGTGCTCCGCTTCTTCACCGCGGCCTAGCCACGACAACGCATGCGCGCGAACGAAATTGGGTTCGGCACCAGCACCGGCTGTAACCGCCGCCCGCGCGATCCGGTCGGCTAGGGCCAGTTCTCCCAGCCACACGGCGCCGTAGGCCGCCTTGACGAGCAGGGCTACGTCCGGGTCGAGGTCGGATTCCATGCTCAGCGTCGCTCGGCGGACGACCCCTCGGACGTCGTCGGGGTGGGCCGAGGCCGCGAGTTCCGTTGCGATCAGGCCACGAAGTCGTCGCAGCCGACTTTGCGGTGCGCGCCTGCGACGCACCTCGCCGTACAACGGATGCGCCACCCGCGCTTCGATGCCGTCCCCCGCTGCCTCGAGGGTGATAAGGCCGCGGGTTTCGGCCTCCTCAACGGCGGCCGCGTCGGTGATCCGGGCCAGGGCAGCGAGGTCGATCGGTTCCCCGACGGCTACGACGTCGACCACATCGCCGACCACCGCCGGCAGGTCTCCGATGCGGGACTCGACCAACTCGACCAACCCCGGCGGCATGACGGGATCACCGACCCAACGCCAACGCGCGTCGTCCTGGACCAGGCGTCCACCCGCGACCTCCTGCTCGACGATGTTCTGCAGATACAACACGTTGCCGCGGGTCAGCCGCCACAACCGCCGCGCGGCCTCGGCATCCACCCGCCCCCTCAGCGTCGCCGATAGCAAGGCCGTCGTTTCGTCCAGGGACAGTGGTTCGAGGTCGATGCGGTCGAACCTGCCCTTGACCCATATCTGCTGTATCGCAGGGGGAATCGGCTCCCCGTCTCGGACGGTGAGCACCACCTTGGCTGCGTCGCGTGCCACGATCTGGTGGAGGACGAAGGTCGACAGGTCGTCGAGCAGGTGCACGTCGTCGACACCGAGGACCACCGTGGCGTCGTCCGATGTGGCGGTCAACGAATCGATGACCCCGCGCAGGAGCGTGAAGGTGTCGCTGACCCCGGCCGGCGCCCACGACGTGAAGGCGCCGAGCGGTATTGCCCGTGCCGCCGCGGCGCCCGCGGTCCAGCGCGTCTCGTAGCCGCGTGACGCAAGCGCCGGGAGCGTCTCACGAGCGATTCGGCTCTTGCCCACCCCTTCCGCACCGCAGATGAGCACACCGGAGACGTCCGAGGCCGCGATCGCGGCCTCGATGACCTTCATCTGCTCGGTGCGGCCGGTCAGCGGCCACGACAACCCCACTTCGCGAGCTTAGAAGCGCCCGAACCGGTTCGCGCCGCATTCCTCGACTTCGGGCATCGGCGGTTCTCAGCCGCCCTTCTTGACTTTGAGCACCTGCTTGCGCAGACCGTCGGTGGCCGCCTCGAGACCGCCCTTCATCGCGCGCTTGAGCACGAAACCAGGGATAGGCACCGCCGGGTCGACGGTGATCTCGAACCGCACCTTGGTCTTGTCGCCGTCGGCGGTGAGCGTGTACGACGCGCTCTGCGTCTTGAGCTGGCTGGATTCGAGCAGCGTCCAACTCGCGCTGTTGTCGGTCCAGGAGTACTGCACGACCTGTTCGTCGGAGATGCCCATGGTCTTCAACTTCAGGCGCACCCGGCCCGGCCGACCGTCGGCGTCGCGGTCGAGCACCTCCGCGCCCTGGTGTTGCGACGACCAATCCGGCGCGGACTCCACGTCGGCGATGACGTCGAGAATTTCGCCAGGGCTCGCCTCGATCACGACCTCGCGGGCATCCTTGGTGGCCATGTCCAGACCTTATCCCGGTTACGGTTGGCGGCATGGAGCTTTGGGAATTGGCAGCCCGCGAACGCATCAGAGACACGCTGGCGCGGTACAACTGGTCGGGCGATGCGATGCGACTCGACGACCTCGCGGGCGCGTTCTGCGAGGACGGCGAACTGGAGGTGCGGGGCACAGATCCGGTGAGCGGCCGTCGCGCGATCGTCGACTTTCTCGGCGGTGCCGTCGCAGTCCCGAACGCAGCAGCGGAGGCGTCGAGCGTGAAACGCATCGTGCGGCACAACGTGGCGAACATCCGCTTCACCGACGTCACACCGCAACAGGCGCGGGTTGCTTGCTATTTCACCGTCTTCACCGAGATCGGTCTGGACCATTTCGGCCGCTACCGGGACGTGTTCGTACCCGTCGACGGTGACTGGTTGATTCGTCACCGCTTTGTCTCCACCGATTGGAGCGCGCCGAACTCGACGATGGCGCGCTGATGCGCAAGGAGTCGTGGACGCTGAGTAGGGGTACTCCACGTGTCATGAAGAAGGACAACCCCGACACCGTCGAAACCAATGCCGGCCCGCCAGACGCCGACGACGACGTGCTGAGCGACCCCGGCCTGGGCTCCGAGGAGCGCGCCGACTGGTCCGACGAAGGTGGTGCGACCCCGAGCGGACCCGCCGAGGACACCGACGACGGCTAAAGCGTGTCCGCCAAGGCCGACAGTGTCTCGGCGGCAGTGTGTTTCGGCGTCCACCCGAGCTGTGACTTCGCCTTGGCGGTGTCCATTACCACCGACGTCCGGCCGATGTGCAGCCACTCCAACGCCGACGGCACGAACGGCAGCCGGGCAACCACCTCCGACGCGGCCGTCACCGTGACATGGGGCACCCGCACCGGCCGGGCGCCCAACGCCGACGCCATCTGCGACACGGACAACAGGCCGTCACCGGCGATGTTGTATGCGCCCGGTGGCGCAGACGTGGTGGCGGCCAGCGCGATTGCGCTCGCGACGTCGTCGTGGTGGACCAGCTGCAGCGGCGTTCCGGGATCCGGAAACGGGGGCTTCAACAGCGGCAGGGCCTTCGGGATCCGCCTGACCGGCCCGGGTAACTGGTTCCACGGCATCGCGTCGGCCAGTGCTGGGGCCTTCGGGCCCGCGACGATGCAGGGCCGCAGCACGTAGACCTCGAGATCCGAACCCCCGGTGGTCTCGGCCAACGTGGCTTCACATGCCGCCTTCTGCTCGGAGTAGTAGTGCTCGGGCGACCCTCGCGGCGGCACGTCCTCGGTGATGGGCACCGGGTTGTCGGAGTGATAGCCGTAGGCGGCGACCGACGAGGTGTACACCAACCGCCGCGGCCGCTGCGCTGCCACGGTCGCCTCGAAAACGTTGCGGGTGCCTTGCAGGTTGACGCGGGCGCTTTCCTCGCGCGAGCCCATGATGATGAACGCCAGGTGCACAACCACGTCGGCGCCGGCGACCAGGGCGTCGACGGCGTCGCGGTCCAGGATGTCGCCCTGCTGATAGCGGGCCTTGGTCCAGCCGTGTGCCGCCGGATCGAACGGGCGCCGCGCCATCCCGATGATCCGCTCGACGTCGGGGTGGGCTTCCAGCGCCTCGACCGCCGAGAGCCCGATCTCCCCGGTCGGTCCGGTGACGGCCACGGTTAGTCCCATGCGGGAAGGCGTTCCCCGTCGCGACGCATCCGAAACGGCCGACGCGGCAGCTAGGCGTCAGAGCGCGTCGGTCAGCGCCGCCTGCGCCGCGTTGTAGCCGGGAATGAACGTGATACCGGGCCCGCCGTGGCATCCGGCGCTGCCGAGGTACAGCCCGTCGATCGGAATAGGTTGGTCCACATAGCCTTTCGGGCCGGGCCGGTTGGGGCCGATCTGGTCCGGGTGGATCAGCCCGTGGCAGTAGTCCCCGCCGGGCGCGCCGAACATGGTGCCCATGTGCCTGGGTGTGAACGTGGTGTGCCGGGCGATGAGGCTTTCGAAGTTCGGCGCCAACCGGGTGATCTTCTCGATGACGCGCCGGCCCATCTCGACCTTCATGTCGCCGTAGCTGCCCTGGGCTTCTTCGATGGGAAACCACAGCGAGAACGCCGAGGCCGCGTGTTTACCGGGCGGCGCCAACCCCGGGTCGTTGACCGACGGGATCTGCAGCGCGATGGCGGGATCGGCCGGCACGATGCCGCGGCGGCAGTCCTCCCACTGCTGCTGCAACTCCTCGGGCGTGCTGAAGAGGCCGATGTTCGACTGCATCGCCGCGTCGTTGAGCAGTTGGTAGGGCGCCGCGAACTGCGGGATGCCGTCGAGCGCGAAGTGCATCTGCAGGTAGCTGCCGCGGTGGTCGATGCGGGAGAACCGTTGGCGCACATCGTCGGGCACCGCAGCGGGGGTGATCAGTTCGGTGAGCGTGAAATCCGGTGCGATCCCGGAGACGACGACGGGTGCGGTGAGGGTCGAGCCATCCTGGAGGCGCACGCCGCTCACCCGCCCGTCGACGACGGTGATCTCCTCGACCTTGCTGCGCAGCCGCAACTCGCCGCCGTTGGCGGTGAAAACCTCGCACAGATGTTGGGTGAGCGCGCCGATGCCGCCGCGCACTTTCTTGACCAGCAGCGCGTTCTCGTCCGGCACGGCGAACCCGTACGCGAGCGCCGCGGCGGTGCCGGGGGTGGCTGGCCCGCGGTAGGTGGTGTTGCATGCCAACAGCGCGAGCATGCCGCGCAACGCGCCGTACTTCTCGCGGTCGGGCAGGTACCGGTCGATGACGTCGGTGACCGAGCCGAACAGCATGTCGGTGATAGCCGACCGCTCGAACTCGTTTGTGGCGCAGGCATACATCTCGTCCAGCGTCTTGGGTGGCTGGCCGGCGTCGAAGCGGCCCAACGCCCGCGTCGGCGCCTGGCACCACGCCATCAAGCCGGCCATCCCGTTGACGGCTTCCGCGCCGTGCACCTCGTTGACGTGGGTCATCAGCTGTATCGGGTCGGTGTAGTAGACGAACGGCTCGTCGCCAACGCCGCGCAGCGACACCGACATCACGTCCAGGTCGACGGTCGACAGTTCGTCCAGGCCCAGTTCCCGGCTCACCGTCGCCGACGTCGGGATCTGCACCGAGCCGGCGATCTCGAACTGGAACCCGTCGAACAACTCGACAGTGGACGCCATCCCCCCGGCGTAGAGCTTGGCGTCCAGGCATAGCGTGCGCCGGCCGGCCTTCTGCAGCAGGGTTGCCGCGGTCAATCCGTTGTGACCGGCGCCGATGACAATCGCGTCGAAGTCCGTCATGGGCTGAGGTTGGCACGCACCCAAAGTTTTGTCAATATTGACAAAACTTATTCGTCAGATGGCGTCGCCGATACCGGACCGCAGCGTTTCCAGCGCCTCCCGGCACAACCGCGCCAGTTCGGGCAGCGAGTTTTCGCGGCCGCTGTAGCCGAGCATCCAGACCTCCATCGCACCGAACACCGCGGCCGCGATGCACCGGGCGGTGACGGTGATGCGCAGGCGCTGGTCGGTGCCGGGCGCTGGCGCGTCGTCCCGGGTGAGGTGGTCCTCGATGGCGTCGGCGAACTCGGTCTCGACCTGACGCATGTGCCGGACGATGCGGTCGGAGTCGAGTTCTTGGGCCCGCAGGGCCGCGGTGCGCACCACCGCCCAGTCGTCGTACGGCGACGCCATGATCGCCGCGAGCACGGATTCGATAAGCGGCTCGTCGGGTGCGCGTGCCGCCAGCGCGGCCCGAAACCACTGCAGCCCTGCGTCATAGTCTGCGAACAGCAGATCGTGCTTGGAGGCGAAGTGGCGGTAGAAGGTGCGCAGCGACACCCCGGCGTCAGCTGCGATCTGTTCTGCGGAGGTGCCTTCGACGCCCTGGGCGAGAAACCGGACGAGGGCGGCCTTGCGCAGCGCTTCACGGGTGCGCTCACTGCGCGCGGTCTGGGCGGGCCGAACCATTTGGGTAAGCTACCGCAGATGAACTTTTGTCAATATTGACAAAACTCCGCGGTTTGGTGGGAGACTCCCCGTCATGGTTTCGCTCCTTGTGCACGCGGTGCTGGGTGTGGCGGTCGTGTGGTTCACCATCGCCTCCAACCCCAAGATCTTCGGTCGCCCGCCTGACGGGCCGCGGTTCTCCGCCGTCGAAATCGTCTTCTGGGCAGTCGGTCTCGCGTCGATTCCGCTGTTGTGGTACCACAACATTCAGTTCGTCAACGAGTACGCCACCGCAGGGTCGAACCCGATCTGGGGCCCTGGCAGCTGGCAGGAGTTCATCGCGCTCGGCTACACGAACCCGGCGGCCAGTTCGGCCAGCGCCGACTACACGATCATCAACGTGATCCTGCTGCCGCTGTTCACGATCATCGACGGGCGGCGCCGTGGTATTCGCCATCCGTGGTTGTTCTTCGTCTCGAGCCTGTTCACCAGTTGCGTCTTCGCTTACGCGTTCTACTTCGCCACGATGGAACGTCAGCGCCGTCACCAGTTGGCCGCTGCGGAGCTCAGTTCGCCCGCCTGAGCGCTGCGACGGCCGTAGGGTGCGACCTATGACCGAGGACCTGCGGCAGCGCCGCCTCGAGGTGATCCGCGAACACATGGACACCGAGGTGACCAAGGAATTCGACCGGACGCTGGCGACGTTCAACGGACATCCGCACTACGAGATCATGGCCACCGGGCAGGTTTTCGACGGTGACGACGAGGTGATGGGCTACTACCGGACAACCCGCACCGCGTTTCCCGACCAGCGCCACGACAACGTGCGCTACCACATCGCCGATGACACCGTGGTCGTCGAGTTTGACTTGCTGGGAACCAATCTCGGCGAGTTCTACGGTTTGCCGCCGACCGGTAAGGCGTTTCGGGTGCCGATCGCAGCAATCTTCTTCTTCGACGGTGACCGCATCGTCAACGAGCGGATCTACTTCGACTCGGCGAGCTTGGTCTCACAGATCGGGCGGGCCGAACTGCTGTCGCTGGTCGGGACGGACCAACTGTGAAGGTTCACCATCTCAACTGCGGAACGATGCATCCGCCCGGCTGCCCCGAATTGGTCTGCCATGTGCTGCTGGTGGAGACCGACAACGGTCTCGTGCTCGTCGACAGCGGATACGGGTTGGCCGACTGCGACGATCCGCGCCGCCGCATCGGCCCGATCCGCCATCTCATCAGACCGGTGTTCGATCCCGGGCAAAGCGCCATCCGCCAGATTCAGCGGCTGGGCTTTGCGCGCGAGGACGTGCGCCACATCGTATTGACGCACCTCGACATCGACCACATCGGCGGGATCGCCGATTTTCCGCAGGCCCTGATCCATTGCACCGCAGCAGAAGCCCTCGGAGCGATACACCGGCCTTCGCTGGGTGAGCGGATGCGCTTCCGGCCGGTGCAACGCAGCCACGGCGCCACGATCGTGGAGCACGAACCCGACGGTGAGGCCTGGCGTGGTTTCGCTGCGGCCAAACCGCTGACCGACATCTCGGCGGGCATCGTGTTGGTCTCGATGCCGGGGCACACTCGCGGTCACGCCTGTGTCGCGGTCGATGCCGGCAACCGCTGGCTGTTGCACTGCGGTGACGCATTCTTTCACCGCGGCACCGTCGACGGCAGTAGTCGCGGCCCGCGCGCGCTGCTCACCTTCGAGAAGGCGGTCGCATACGAACGTAAGCGCTTGCGCGACAACCACGCTCGGCTGGCCGAACTCTACCGGCGCGGCGATCCTGACCTGGTGCTGGTTTGCGCACACGACACGGAGATGTTCGAACACGCGCGGGCCAGCGCGACGTGATGCCTTAAGAGGCTTTGCGTCGACGCTGTATCCACTTCAGCGCGTCGTAGTAACGCGTCGGTGCCAGCCGCCCGAGCAGGTCGAACATCTGCGCGTCGGGTCCGACGAGGATGCGCGCCTTACCCGCCTCGACCCCGCGGTGGATGACTTCGGCGGCGCCGTCGGGCTTGGTCATCGTGATGGCCGCGAAGTCCTCTGCCATCTGCTCCTGGGTACGACCGCGGCCCTCGGGATCCTTGCGGTAGCGGGCGTTGCGCACGATGTTGGTGTCGACGCCGCCGGGATGCACGGTGACCGCGCTGACCCCGGTGTCGCGTAACTCCTGGCGCAGCGCTTCGGTGAACCCGCGCACGGCGAATTTCGCTGAGCAGTATGCGCTTTGGCCGGGCATACCGACGAGACCGAACACGCTGGACGTGTTGACGATCACGCCTTGGTCCTGCTCGACGAGGATCGGCAGGAACGCTCGCGTGCCGTTGACTACACCACCGAAGTTGATGTCCCAGAGCCACTGGTCGTCCTCGGGCACCGCATCGAGCACGGTCGAGTTCACCGACACACCGGCGTTGTTGAACACCGCGCCGATCGGTTGCGGCGCCCATTGCCGAACCTGGTCGGCGAAGTCACGTTGGGCCGCCGCATCACGCACGTCGAGCACCCGCAGCAGCGCGGTCCCGCTCAACGAGGCCTCGGTCTCCTTCAGGCCTTGTTCGTCGACGTCAGCGATCGCCACCGGACAGCCGTGCGCGGACAACCGCTGCGCCAACGCGCGGCCGATGCCCGAGGCCGCGCCGGTAATGACCGCGGTACGACCGTTGATCGTGATGCGACGTTTGCCCATATCTCCCCCTGCGTGCAGTCTCCCAGGTAGCGCAAAGGTACGTGTTAGTACCGACGTTGACAAGGCATTCGGCTCAGTCGGTCTGCGCAGCCGGGGCGAGAAGCGCGATCGACGCCTGGACGGCCTCGTCGGCGATGTCGGTCATCCGACCGCCCTCCTCCACGGTGATGGCGACCAGCTCGCGCAGCCCACCCAGCAGCATGATGATCCGCTGCCGCGACACGGGTCCGATGCCCGCGGCGCGGAACTCACCGGTGTCGCCCAGAGTGTGAACCATCGCGATGAAGTTCTCCATCGCTTCGCGCTGCAGGGCGCGGGCAGCGGTGCCGAGCGAGGGCACGTCGCGTATCCAGCTCAGCGTCAGCGCGGCCCGGGACTCCCCGGAGGCGATCCAGGCCTCTACGGCCTGGCGCACCTGGGTGCGCCACGGGGCGCCGGGGTCTACCGCGGCCGCGATCTGGGCCACCTGGTCGGCGTTGGCCTCCGTCAACAGCGCGACGAAGCAGGCGTCGCGGCTCTCGAAATGCTCATAGAACGTGCGCCGCGATGTCCTAGCGCGGCGCACGATGTCGGCCACGGTGGTCTTGGGATATCCCACGTCGGCGATGCACTCTTCGAGGGCGTCGAGCAATCGCTGCCGGAAATCGGCCGTCGTCACGCTACTCATTCTGGTGGCCAGGGCCGGGATCGAACCGGCGACCTTCCGCTTTTCAGGCGGTTTTAAAGCCGAGAGACCTGTCTCTGTGCTGGTCAGGATGCGCGGAGGTCCTGGCGTTTCGCATAGTCAACCGGGCGGGGCACCCCTTAGTGCAACGATGCTTCACTAACGCATGGCGACGCGAATCTCGTCTCGCTTCTAAAGAAGTGGACGGCTCGCATCTTGCCTCAGGTGCAGTGCGATGTCGTCTGTCTCAACTCACCGGAGGTAGAGCCTTGCTACTCCCGCCGACGCCCTCCCGGTCCCGAATAACGCCAGCGGACCGCGCAACGGCACCTGCCCCTACGGCCGGCTCCGTGGTGAGCACGCAGTTGGTCCGCTTGAAGATGGTCACCATGCACTTGTTGCAATGAGTGCATAGCGAGGCGACGTCGGAATTCTGTCGAATTCGGTTGATTAGCTGGGGGTCTCGCAGCAGAGCACGCGCCATGGCGACGAATTCGAAGCCTTCGCGCATTGCCAAGTCCATGGTCGCTTTGGTGGTGATGCCGCCGAGCAGGATCAACGGTATCGACAGCTCCCGGCGGAATTGGCGGGCGTGGTCGAGCAGATAGGCTTCGTGATATGGGTATCGCCGCAGGAAGGGCCGTCCCGCGGTACGCAACGCCCAGCTCAAGGGCGGTCGGAAGGCACGAGCGAACTCGTCGCGTGGTGCATCGCCGCGGAAGTAGAACATCGGATTGAGTAGTGAGCTGCCCACGGTCAGCTCCAGGGCGTCGAGCGCACCGTCGTCCTGGAGCCACCGGGCGACTTGCAAACTGTCCTCGACGCGCAGTCCACCGGCGACGCCATCGTCCATGCTGAGCTTGGCTATCACCGCAACTCGGTCTCCCACCGCCTCTCGCACCGCGATCGCGATCTGTCGGGCCAGCCGGGCGCGGTTGGTCAGATTTCCGCCGTAGTCGTCCCTGCGTCGGTTGAGCAATGGGCTGAGGAACGCGCTGACCAGGTAGTTATGGGCGAAATGTAACTCAACCGCGTCGAAGCCGGCCTCGACGGCCACCGCCGCTGCTCGGGCATGGTCGGTGATTATCCGTGAAAGCTCTGCGGTATCGGGACGCTGGGTGGCCCGCATTGCCAGCGGGCTGAACATCCGGCTTGGCGATACCGCGGCAGCACCGTTGGAGGCCGCGTTGGCGACGGGTCCCGCGTGGCCCAACTGCGCACACACCTTGGCACCCTCGGCGTGCACGACCTCGGTCAGCCGGGTCAACTCCGGAATGACGTCCGGTCGCATCAGGATCTGGTCGCGCTCGGTTCGGCCCTCGGGGGAGATCGCGCAGTACGCCAAGGTGGTCATGCCCACGCCACCAGCTGCCGGTGCCTGGTGGTAGGCGATCAAGTCATCGGTGACCGCCCCGCGGGGGCTGCGCGCCTCGAACGTCGCCGCCTTGATCACCCGGTTCCGCAGCCTGACCGGCCCGAGTGTCGCGGGCGCCAGCGCATCAACTACCTGGCCGGTCATCGGGTAACCGCCGGCGCCGACAACCCCGCCGAGACCACGGCGCACAGCGTGTCCACCTGTCGGCTCGATAATCTGCGATCACCGGCGAGGGGGTCGCCCAACTGCAGAAAGATGAGGTCGAAGGCGAGCATCCAGCGGTGCTTCGCCTCATCAATGGTCAGGTCGGCCACATTGCGTTGCAACAGTTGTGCCCACGGTGAGATGGAGAACCACCGTTGTGTCCAACTTAGCTCTCGGCGCGCCAACAGCAGCCGCGCCAACAGGTTCAAGTAGAGCCGTCCTGCCGGGTCGGCGGCCAGTTCTGCCAGAGGGTCGACAACGATCCGAACCGCTTCGGTGACGGTCAACTGGTCGGCGTCTGCGCGGTCGGCCAAGCTCACTTGCCACAGCGGTCCTAGCCGAGCCTCCAGTAACGCCGAAACCAGCCCCACCTTCGAGCCGAAATGGTAGTGCACCGCGGCCGGATTGACGTTCGCGGCGGTGCAGACCGCGCGGACCGAAACCTCGTCATATCCCAACTCCAGCAGTAACCGCTCCGCCACTGCCAGCAGCCGATCCCTGGTAGTTGAATCAACGTGTGCCACTGGGCCATCAAAGCACCGATTGGCACCAGAATCAATCAGTGATTGAATCATCGATTGATGCTGCACGCCCCGCGCGGCACTCATCGATGAGCTCTCCATCGCTTGACAACCATTCCCATTACTAAAGAAGCGAGACGCGTCAGATCTTTTCTCTGCCTCAGGAATGTTCGGTTACGACGGTGAGCTGCTCCCGGTTTACCGGACACAGGGAACAGGTCAGGACGGCCGAGGAGCTTGTCGGTGGAGCATGTTGGACTTACTTCGGATACCGACTGCGGACTGGCCCGCGGGGCTGAAGCAAGGAGACATCAGGTGAGTAGTTCCGGGAAGTTCGTCCCCAGCAAGGCCGGCATGGCCAAGCTGCAACGTGACCTTGAGAAGCAATTCTCGGCGGGGATCCAGATCCCCTTGGGCGGCACCGAGTCGGACGCCATCGACGAGGTCAAGAAGCAGATGAAGGGCATCGGTATCACGCCCAACGACGCCGAGGTCCGCAAGCTCGTTCAGAAGCACCGAGGCGATTAGTACGGCGCGGATCGGCTGGACTGGCGGCAAGGTTGAGAATGAAGTCGTCTGAACTGCACAAACTTTGAGTGGCCAGGGCCGGGATCGAACCGGCGACCTTCCGCTTTTCAGGCGGACGCTCGTACCAACTGAGCTACCTGGCCGGATGGCACCGGTCGGCGAAAAACCGATATGCCCGCCGTTCTGGCGACCCTGACGGGACTCGAACCCGCGACCTCCGCCGTGACAGGGCGGCGCGCTAACCAACTGCGCCACAGGGCCAAACTGTGCGACTCCCATCGTACGTACGTCGCGTGTACCCCCTACGGGATTCGAACCCGCGCTACCGCCTTGAAAGGGCGGCGTCCTAGGCCGCTAGACGAAGGGGGCCAGCCGAATCTCTCCGGGGTACTCACAACGCCATGTCGTTGGGAGCCTCGATAGCTTAGGTTACCTGCACCCGAATCCTCAAACGAGCGGGGCATCAGGTACCCAGTATCCTGTTGCTCGCGCCCCTATAGCTCAGTTGGTAGAGCTACGGACTTTTAATCCGCAGGTCCTAGGTTCGAGTCCTAGTGGGGGCACTTAGTCAGGGCACTTGTCGCAGATGACGGGCGGCACTCGGCCCTCGTCGTACCCCGTCGACGGTCAGTCACCAGCTCCAGTCGTCGTCCCCGGTTTCCTCGATGCGGCCGATGACGTACGCGCTGCCGCTGCCCGAGAAGAAGTCATGCGTTTCGAGGCTGCCGGGGTCGAGTTGGGCCATGATCTCGGGCGCGACCTCGCACTCGTCGGCCGGGAACAGCGGATCGTAGCCGAGGTTGCGCAGTGCCTTGTTCGCGTTGTAGCGCATGAACGCCTTTACGGCCTCGGTGACGCCCATCTCGTCGTAGAGATCCTGGGCGTAGTCGACCTCGTTGTCGTAGAGATCCATCAGCAGCGAATAGGCGTACTCGTGCAGTTCCGCGCGACGCTCGGGCGATTCGTGTTCGAGGGCGCGCTTGAACTTGTAGCCGATGTAATAGCCGTGCACCGCCTCGTCGCGGATGATGAGCCGGATGATGTCGGCGGTGTTGGTCAGCTTCGCCCGCGCCGCCCAGTACAGCGGCAGGTAGAACCCGGAATAGAAGAGAAAGCTCTCCAGCATGACCGAGACGATCTTCTTCTTGAGCGGGTCGTCGCCCCGGTAGTACTCGACGAGGAGCTGGGCCTTGCGCTGTAGGTGCGGGTTCTCTTCCGACCAGCGAAACGCCTCGTCGATCTCCTTGGTGGAGCACAGGGTTGAAAAGATCGAGCTGTAGCTCTTGGCGTGCACGGCCTCCATGAAGATGAAGTTGCCCAGCACCGCCTCTTCGTGCGGGGTGACCGCGTCCTCGATCATCTCGACATCGCCGACGGTGCCCTGAATGGTGTCGAGCAGCGTCAGCCCGGTGAACACGCGGATGACCACCTGCTGCTCGTTCGGCGTCAGCGTGTTCCACGCCGGAACATCGTTGGACAGCGGAATCTTCTCGGGCAGCCAGAAGTTGGTGGTGACCCGGTTCCAGACGTGAAGGTCACCCTCATCCTGGATATCGTTCCAGTTGACAGCGCGAACGCGGTCAATCACTTTGGTGCTCAATACATTTCCTCCTACCCCACACGAAGCGATGGCGCCGCCCCGAGCCCGCGCCGCGTCCAACTGTATCCGCTCCCCCGCGGCGTCGTCGGCAGATCGTGGCCGTGTCTGCTGTTCTGTCCTAAGGGGCTAAACGTCCGAAATCCGCTGGTTTTCTTTGGATTTCCTGACCGCCTGACTATTTGCCCTTGACGTTGAGGATCTGGCGAAGTTCGGCGTCGATGGTCACCATCGACTCGGCGTCTCGCATCACCACGTCGATCGGCTTGTAGGCGTCGGGGATCTCGTCGACCCAGTCGGCGCCGGGCCGGTACTCGATGCCCTTCATCCGCTTGTCGAGGTCGGCGGCGGTGAACAGCTTGCGCGCCTTGGTACGCGAGTAGCGCCGGCCAGCGCCGTGGGGTGCGCTGCACAGCGCGTCGGGGTTGCCCTTGCCGGTCACGACGTACGACCGGGTGCCCATCGAGCCCGGGATCAGGCCGCGCACACCCTCGTGGGCGTCGATGGCGCCCTTGCGGGTCAGCCAGACCTCGCGGCCCCCGTGGACCTCGCGCTGGGTGTAGTTGTGGTGGGTGTTGATGCGCTCGACCTCGAAGTCGGCGTACCACCGCGCCATCGGGTCAGCGGCGCCGGCGATGTCGTTGCGGGTCCAGCGGGCGAAGGCCTGAGCGAACCGGTCCATCATCTCGCCGCGGTTCAACAGCGCGAAGTGCTGCGCCCAGCGCAACTCGCGGATGTACTCGTCGAACGCTGCGGTGCCCTCGGTCAGATACGCCAAGTCACGATGCGGCAGCGCGACAGAGTGTTTCGCGCAGATCTCCTGCGCCTTGCGAATGTGCTTCTGGGCGATCCGGTTTCCGACGCCACGCGAGCCGCTGTGCAGGAAGAGCCACACCTGATCAGAATCGTCGAGGCACAGTTCGATGAAGTGGTTGCCGCCGCCGAGGCTGCCGAGCTGCTCACGCCACTTCGGCGAGTGCGACAGGTCGACGTCCTCGCGCCGAGCCTTCTCCTCGAGCTCGCTGATGCGCTGCTGCGTGAACTTGTACCGGCCGAGGCGGCGGTTGTAATTGCCGGCGCTCATCGGAATCGCCGACTCAAGCGAGCTTCGCAACATGGCCAGGCTCAGCCCGGCGATACGCTTGGCGTCAAACGTGGTGCGCGCAGCGATCATCCCGCAGCCGATGTCGACGCCGACGGCGGCGGGGATCACCGCGCCGTCGGTCGGGATGACCGTGCCGACGCTGCTGCCCTTGCCGAAGTGCGCATCGGGCATCAGCGCGACGTGCGGGTAGACGAACGGCATCGAGGCCGTCTGCTTGGCCTGCTCGATGGTCTGGTCATCCACTTCGCTGGCGAAGCTGACGAGCCGGTCGGTAACCATCGCTGTCATGAAATCCTCCTGGTGCTACTGCTTGTTCGGCGTAGCGCCATGCGGTCGATGTCGCGGATGTGATCGTCGCCTCCGGCGACTTCGCGCCAGACCTTGGCGAAGCGCGTCACTGCGGCCGGAATCGAACCCGAAATGTGCTCGACGAGCCAGATTTTGGCTTCACCGCTGATGTTCATACCAGTCTACCGATTTACACCGAAGTGCTCAGTCGCCGCCCCTCGGGCCTTTCGGTCCCTTCGGCCCCTTCGGGCCTTTACCCTTCTCGCCGCCGTTGCTCCACGGTGGCGGCCCCTGCTCGACCTGCGCCGGCGTAGGCGCAGGCGGTGGCGGCACCAGCGACGACGTCGGCGTCGGCGTGGGCACCGTCGTGCTGGTGCTGGCCGGGGTCGGCGCCGGCGGGCGCGACGCCGACTCGGCGATCACCGCCGCCAACGTGACCACCACGGCGACCAGCGCCGCGGCCACCCCGAGAAGTAGGCCGGTGCGGTTTCGCGCAGCGGGCGGGCGCACCGCCATCGTGGTCGGCGGGGGCAACGGCGCGGCCAGGACCTTGGTGGGCGGACGCTGTCCCGCGGGCGGCTCGAACCGGCCGGCCAGGCCCGCCCGCATCGACGGTGCGCTGGTGAATCGCCAGCTCGGGTCAGGCGCCATCGCCCGCTCCACGACCGCCGCCAACACGGGTTGCACGTCCGGGCGCAGCGCCGCCAGCGGTACCGGCTCGCTGTCGGCGATGGCGCGCGCCAACTCCGCGAGGTTTTCCTGCGGGAAGGCCCTGCGGCCGGTCAACGCCTCGTAGCCGACGACGCCGAGCGCGTAGAGGTCGTCGGACGCCGTCGCGGGCGCACCGTTGATCCGCTGCGGGCTCAGGTAGGCCATCGTGCCCACGATTTGACCGGTCACCGTGTCGGGGGTGGCGGCGCTCTTCGCGATGCCGAAGTCGGCGACCTTGGTGTGGCCGGAATCGGTGAACAGGATGTTGGCCGGTTTGATGTCGCGGTGCACGATCCCCGCGGCATGCGCCGCGGTCAGGGCCGACAACACGTCGTCGAGGATCGACTGCACCTGCGGCTGGGGAAGCGGTCCGCGGGCGATCATGTCGGCCAGGGTGTGCCCCGATAGCCGCTCCATCACGATGTAGGGGGTGCCGTCCTGCTCACCGCTGTCGTGCACGGCGACGATGTGCGGATGGCTCAGCGCCGCGGCTGCCCGCGCCTCGTACTCGAAGCGTCCGCGGTTGACCGGGTCGGCCAGGAACACCGGGTGCAGCAGCTTGATGGCCACCGGCCGGTCGAGGCGGGTGTCCCAACCGTCGTGCACTTCGGACATGCCGCCCCGACCCAGGACGCTGCGCAGTTCGTACCGGCCGCCAAGGACTTCTGGCGCCTGCATACCGGTAAAGCTAGCCATCCGGCGCGTGACGCAAACCTTCGGGAGGTCAGACCTTGGGGCTGTAGTAGTGCGGGTTGTCTCGGTACTCGACCGGCGGCAGGTTACGCGCCGGCGTCTCCACCAGCGGCGAATCGGCGGGCAACCGGCCGTGTGCGCGGTCCCACGCCGAGCGTTTACGCGGATGCATCATCACGCGCTTGGGCAGCAGCCTGGTGATCCGGTAGACCATGTTGCCGAACTGCCGGTGCAGCCACGCTTGACGCGGCGACCAGCTGTAGCCCATCAACTCGCGCACCGGCGGGTCATACAGTCCAACGGCGAAGAACGTCAGGACCCGCTGCATGACCTTCAGGTTGAGCCGCCACGCCCAGTCCGGCACCCACTCCAGCGAAGGATGTTTGGGCATCGTGGAGAGGTCCATGACTTCTCTTGCGGCCCAGTTGTTTTCCAGCACGTTGTGGCACATGTGGTCCCAGTACTCCTGGAATTCCTCCCAGGTCTTGGGGACCGGCCGCATGCTCATCCCGTACATCCGGTACCACTCGACGTGCTCGTCGAACAGTTGCCGCCTCTGGTCTTCGGTGAGTCCGCCACCGACCCATTCGGCGGATAACAGCACCGACTTGAAGAACGTGGCGTGCGCCCAGTAGAAGACGTCGGGGTTGAGCGCGTTGTAGCGGCGCCCCTGGTCGTCGACGCCCTTGATGCCGATGTGGTAGTCGCGCACCTGCGCCCCGGTGCGCGGGGCGCGGTCGCCGTCGAAGACGACACCGCCGATCGGGTAGACCGACCGAAACAGCCGCGGCATCCGCTCCCGGAAGAAGATCGAGTGCTGTTCGACGGCCGCGCCCAGCTGCGGATGCATGTTCTGCATCGAACCCGCCCAGGGGCCCTGCAGCATGCCGGTCCACTGACCGAAGTACTTCCACGTCAGCGAATCGGGCCCCAGCGGCTCCGGCAGGGAGTCATATCCCCCGCTGGTCACCGGGCAGCCAGCCGCCAGCTCTGATGACTCGCTGGTCACCGGGCGTGCATCGGACGTATCTTGAGTCACTGAAGAGCTTCCCATCCAGCCAGAGGGTAAATTCTGACTACAGACGTTGTCATCGACGAGCTTAGGAGGGATGTGGCCTCGGGTCAACGACGCGGTCGATGGTCCGGCGTTCCGCTGCGGGACCGTCAAGCGCTGCGCCGCGACGAACTCATCTCCGCCGGGGCGGCTCTGCTGGGCAGCGAGGACGGCCCGGCGCTCACCGTGCGCGCGGTCTGCCGGGCCGCTGGGCTGACCGAACGCTACTTCTACGAGAGCTTCGCCGATCGTGACGAGTTCGTCCGTGCGGTCTACGACGACGTGTGCGCACGGGCGATGTCCACGCTGACGACGGCCGAGACACCTCGCGAGGCCGTCGAGCGCTTCGTCGAGTTGATGGTCGACGATCCGGCGGGCGGGCGCGTGCTGCTGCTGGCACCGGAGGTGGAGCCGGTGCTGGTCCGCTCCGGCGCCGAATGGATGCCGAACTTCATCGAGCTGCTGCAGCAAAAGCTCACCCGTATCACCGAACCCGCGCTGGCGGCCATGGTCGCCACCGGGCTGATCGGTGCGCTCACCGCGCTTTTCACCGCGTACCTCGACGGTCGGCTGACCGCGACCCGCGAACAGTTCATCGACTACTGCGTCGGCATGCTGGTCGGCCGGGTACCGAGCTACTGACCGCTACTCGTCGGGCGTGACGACCGCCGCGAGTTCCTGCTCTTCGGTGTCGGCGGCTTCTTTCTCGGCATCGGACTTGGCTGCCCGGCCCAACGGATGTTGCACCGATGCACCGGGATTCGTCTCCGATGCGTACGCGCCGGCGCAGTTCAACGCCACCATCATCTCGCCATCGGAGTGCTCGAAGTCGTCTCCGACACCACGGAGGAACGACGGTGCCCATGCGGCGGTGACGATGCAGTCGTCCTGCTCCAACTGGTCGCCGACACGCGTGGCGATGATCGGATCCAGACCGGCCTCATCCATCGCATCGGATGCGTCGGCGTAGCTCTGCCCGACGTAATCTGCTGCCGCAGTGGGTGTTCCGAGCAGCGCAAGCGTTCCCACCGCGCAGGCCGCAGCACCCACACCCACCATACGTTTGGTCCTCATACCGCCACATTCGCCCGGCGACATGAACGCGGTAGAACGCTCGGATAAAGCGAGTGTGAATTCCGTTGCGTTTACGTAACGCTCAGCGGTTACTCGTTCTGCGCGGCCGATCTGGCGGCGGCGGCCTTCTGGGCTTTGGCGTCGGCCGCGGCCTTGGCCTCCCGGCCCAGCGGATGCTGTATCGAGGTGCCCGGGTTAGTCGCCGTTGCATAGTCGCCGTTGCAGTTCAACGACACCATGACCTCGCCGCGGTCCGAGCGCCCGTTGCGCACGAAGGACGCATCCCAGGCGTTGGTGACGATGCAGCCGCTCTGCGACAGGCGGTCACCCACCCTGGAGGCGACCACGGCGGTGCCCCCGCTGCTCTTGATCTCCTTGGTCGCATCCGAGTATTTCTTGCCCACCACATCGGGGTCGTCGTCGGCGCTTGCGATGCCCGCGCCCGCCAAGATGGCCGCCGCGAACACGGATCCGGTCCCGAAAACCATGAGCTTGTTCATGTCTTCCGACCTCCAACTTCCAGGCGAAAATCGCCGAAGTCATATATCGGAAATCCTATGGCGAGCAGGCCTCGGCCGCCACCCCAGCGGGCCGTCTATCAGCCAATACGTCGGTTAGACGCTGTTATTGCCCTTGCTGCTGGCGGGCCGCGGCGGCTTGCCTCGCCGCCCTGTCTCGCGCGGCCTTGGCAGCCTTGGCTTCCTGCTCTTTCTTTGCTGCACGCCCGGCGGGGCTGGCCGCCGAGTTTCCTGGCGAGCCCGGCCCCGCCAGCTCGCCGTTGCAGTTCAGCGCCACATGCACTTCCCGGTTCGCCCTCGGGATGCCGCGGCGGTTGGGGCGGCGAACCGCCGCATCCCACGCATTGGTCACCAAGCACCTGGACTCGGACAACCCGGTACCGGTCCGCGTCGCCACCACGGCTTTGCCACCTGAGCGCTGGATTATCCGTTTGGCGTCCTGATAGGTGCGGTTGGTGACATCGGGAGCGGCCTCCGCCGCTGGAGCCCCGGCGAGTAGGGCGCTGGCGGCCACCGACGTTGCGGCGACCACGCTCGCGACAATCCTGACGATCTTCACTACTCCGGGAACCTCCGCGTCGTCGCGTGTGCTGAATCGAGCGCAAACTGTTTGCTCGCCACGCATTAACAAGGCATGGTACCGCCTACAAAAGAGCCTTGTGATGCAGATGTGACAAGCGCGTGGCGTTACTTGAATGTCACCGGGGTACACAGATACTCTGAGTGCTACTAACAGGTACAGATAACTGGAGGCGCCATGCACGAGAACCTGACTGACCTCCACCTGCTGCATGAACTTGAGCCCGTGGTGGAGAAGAATCTCAACCGGCATCTGTCGATGCGGAAGGACTGGAACCCGCACGACTACATCCCGTGGTCCGACGGCAAGAACTACTACGCGCTGGGCGGCAAGGACTGGCACCCCGAGGAGTCGAAGCTCTCCGAGGTCGCCCAGGTGGCGATGGTGCAGAACCTCCTGACCGAGGACAACCTGCCCTCGTATCACCGTGAGATCGCGATGAACTTCGGCATGGATGGCGCCTGGGGCCAGTGGGTGAACCGCTGGACGGCCGAGGAGAACCGCCACGGCATCGCGCTGCGCGACTACCTGGTCGTCACCCGCTCGGTCGATCCGGTGCAGCTCGAACAGCTGCGCCTGGAGCAGGTCACCCGCGGCTTCTCGCCCGGCCAGAACCAACAGGGCGACCTGTTCGCCGAGAGCCTGTTCGACTCGGTCATCTACGTCACGTTCCAGGAGCTGGCGACCCGCGTCTCGCACCGCAATACCGGTAAGGCGTGCAACGAGACCGTCGCTGACCAGCTGTTGGCGCGGGTCTCCGCCGATGAGAACCTGCACATGATCTTCTACCGCGACGTCTCGGAGGCCGGCTTCGACATCGCGCCCGACCAGGCGATGCACTCCCTGCACCGGGTGCTGCGCAACTTCAAAATGCCCGGCTACACGGTGCCGGAATTCCGCCGCAAGGCCGTCATCATCGCCGTCGGCGGTGTCTACGACCCGCGCATCCACCTCGATGATGTGGTGATGCCGGTGCTCAAGAAGTGGCGCATCTTCGAGCGCGAGGACTTCACCGGCGAGGCCGCGCGGATGCGCGACGACCTCGGTGTGCTCGTTGAAGAGCTCGAGGAAGCCTCCCAGAAGTTCGAGGAATCCAAGCAGCGTCGGCTCGAGCGCGAGGCGCGCAAGGCCGAGAAGCTCACCGCCAAGAAGGTGCTCGCCTCCAGCTCTTCATGACGGCTGTAGCGCAAACCCGCCCACAGCTGCGGATCGGCCCGATCGCGCTACGCAGCCCCGTGGTGCTGGCCCCGATGGCCGGGGTGACCAACGTCGCCTTCCGGACGTTGTGCCGCGAGCTGGAACTGGCCCGGGTCGGCACGGTCAGCGGGCTGTACGTATGCGAGATGGTCACCGCGCGCGCGCTCGTCGAGCGTCATCCGGCGACCATGCACATGGTGACGTTCGGCGCCGATGAGTCGCCGCGGTCGCTGCAGCTGTACTCCGTGGACCCGCAGTACACGTTCGCCGCAGCCAAGATGATCGCCGACGAGGGGCTGGCCGACCACATCGACATGAACTTCGGTTGTCCGGTGCCCAAGGTCACGCGCCGCGGCGGCGGTGCGGCGCTGCCGTTCAAACGCCGCCTGTTCGGCCAGATCGTCGCGGCTGCGGTAGCGGCCACGGAGAACACCGACATCCCGGTCACGGTGAAGTTCCGCGTCGGAATCGATGATGAACATCACACCTACCTCGATGCCGGGCGGATCGCCGCGGAGGAAGGTGCAGCCGCCGTCGCGCTGCACGCCCGAACAGCCGCCCAGCGGTACTCCGGAAAAGCGAACTGGGAGCACATCGCAGCACTGAAAGCCCACGTCAACGACGTTCCCGTGCTGGGCAACGGCGACATCTTCGAAGCCGACGATGCCCTGGCGATGATGGCGGCGACGGGGTGCGACGGGGTGGTCATCGGCCGTGGTTGTCTGGGTCGGCCCTGGCTGTTCGCCGAACTGTCGGCCGCGTTCACTGGAAACCCGCTGCCCGTCGCGCCGACGCTCGGTGAGGTCGCCGAGATCGCGGTGCGCCACGGCCAGCTGCTGGCCGCCCACTTCGGCGAGGACAAAGGCATGCGCGACATCCGCAAGCACGTCGCCTGGTATCTGCACGGGTTCCCCGCCGGCGCCGAGCTGCGACGCGCATTAGCGCTGGTCAAGACGGTTGCGGAGCTCGAGGAACTGCTCGGTCAGCTCGACGCGACAGTGCCGTTCCCCGATGCGGCGCAGGGCCCCCGCGGCCGCCAGGGCTCGGCCGCATCGGTGGCGTTGCCCGAGGGCTGGCTGGCCGATCCGGACGACTGCACGGTCCCCGCGGGCGCCGAGGTCATGCACTCGGGCGGCTGACGCTGTCTCGGAGTCGTCTCGATACTGAGACGACTCCGACATCACAACTATCAGGATGTCTCAGTACGATATGGATCTTGTTCGGTAATGGGCTCCCGTAGGAGGAGCCACGCAGGTGCTGTGACACGGCATGCGGCCCTGCGGACGTTCCATGCGCATTGGTGTGCGCGACGACTAAGAGTCGGAGGCCGGTGGGAACATGAGTGACGGCGACAGCCCAGGTGCTGGTGCCACTCCTGGCCCCTCCGGTCCGTCGGGGCCGGACCGCTCCACCGACGACAACCAATGGCTTACCCGAAGTGCCCGCCCATCGCCAGGCGCCGCGCCGTGGGAGCGCAAACGCCGCGCTGATCGCCGCGATCTGACGGATTCGGAGGACGCCGGCAGCCACCCCGACCGCCTCACCGTCGCCGACCTGATCGCCCGGGTGAAGGGTGACACCGCCGTACCGGAGGGATTGCGCCGCCACCGTGCCGAACCCGAGGAAGAACCCGAGGAAGCGGCCCCGCCCACCGAGATCATCGACGCGGTCGAGGCCGGCGAGCCGAGGGACGACGAGCACGACACCGAGATCATTCCGGCGGTGCCGCTGCCGTCCTCGGAGGTGCCGGACCTGACCGCGCTGCGCGCGACCCGGCGGGTGGCGCCGACGCACGTCATCGGGCGACGGGGCAACGACGAACCGCACCGCCGCAGCCGCCGTAGGGGCCTGCGCTCCACGGTGGTGGCGGGCCGCGTGGTTACGGCGCTGATGGCGGTGCTTGCGCTGGTCCTCACCGGCGGCGCGTGGCAGTGGCAGACCTCGAAGAACAACATGCTCAACCGGATTTCGGCGCTGGATCCGGACTCCCGCGACATCCTCGACCCGAACGCACAGTTCGGCGACGAGAACTTCCTGATCGTCGGTGTCGACAGCCGCATCGGCGAAAACAGCGAGATAGGCGCGGGCACCACCGAAGATGCAGCCGGAGCACGTTCGGACACCATCATGCTGGTGAACATTCCGGCCAACCGCGAACGCGTTGTCGGAGTGTCGTTTCCCCGCGACCTCGAGATCGAACCGATGCAATGCGAGCCGTGGGATCCGCGCACCCGCGAATACGGCCCGATCACCGATCCGGACTCGCCGATGTACGGCGCCGAGAAGGTCTACACCGAATACAAGCTGAACTCCGCCTACGCCGTCGGCGGGCCCAAGTGTCTGGTGAAGGTCATCCAGAAGATCTCTGGTCTATCGATAAACCGGTTCATGGCAGTGGATTTCACCGGCTTCTCCAAGATGGTCGACGCGCTCGGCGGCGTCGAGGTGTGCAGCACCACCCCACTGGAGGACTACGAGGTCGGCACGGTGCTGCCGCGCGCCGGCCGCCAGATCATCGACGGCCAGACCGCGCTGCAGTACGTGCGCGCTCGCCAGATCACCACCGAGAACAACGGTGACTACGGGCGCATCAAACGCCAACAACGGTTTTTGTCGTCGCTGCTGCGTTCCCTGATCTCCAAGGAAGTGTTCTTCTCGCTGTCCAAGCTCAACAACGTGGTCAACATGTTCATCAACGACAGCTACGTCGACAACATGGACACCAAGGACCTCGTCACCCTTGGGCAGTCGATCCAGGGCATCGCCGCGGGCCGGATCACGTTCCTGACCGTGCCCACGACCGGCTACATGGACGAGTGGGGCAACGAACACCTGCGCGAGGAGGACACCCGGGCGATCTTCGACGCGATCATCAACGACGAGCCGCTGCCCGAGGAACGCAACGCCGACAACACGCCGGTCCCCGGCACCCCGGAGTCGTCCTCCGACAACGCGCTGATGAGCCAGACGCCGAGTCAGGGCGCCACCGAGTCCAGCGAGTTGATCGACGCGGTGACCACGAACCCGCAGGACATCACCGTGCAGGTGTCGAACTCCACCGGTCAGAACGGCCTGGCGGCCAGCGCGGCCGAAGCACTGCAGACCCACGGCTTCAACGTCACAACGCCCAACGACTATCCGGGCCCGCTGGACGAGACGACCGTGTTCTTCTCACCCGGTAACGAGGAGGCCGCGGCGACGGTGGCTTCGGCGTTCGTCAACCCGACCATCGAGCGGGTGATGGGTAAGGGCGACACCGTGCAGGTGGTGCTGGGCACCGACTTCGGCTCGGTGAACCCGCCGTCGCCAAGCGGTTCGGTGGTGCAGGTCCATGTGGTCCGCGGGACCGACAGCACGCCGACCGCGCTGCCGGAGGACCTGGCCGTCACCAACGCCGCCGACACCACCTGCGAATAGCCCCCGCGGCCAGCGTTTTGCCAGGTGGCGTTCACCTCTGGTTCACCCGCACGTCGTGACGTCGGATACGGAAAGCCCGTAGGCTGACTGCTATGCGAACCGCGTACCACGAGCAACTCGATGCCTTGACGGCGCAGCTCGGCGAGATGTGCGGGCTGGCAGGCGCTGCGATGGAACGCGCGACCCAGGCCCTGCTGCAGGCCGATCTGGTGCTGGCCGAGCAGGTGATCACCGACCACGAGCAGATCGCCGCGATGAGTGGGCGTGCCGAGGAAGCGGCGTTCGTGCTGCTGGCCCTGCAGGCGCCCGTCGCCGGTGATCTGCGCGCCATCGTCGGCGCCATCCAGATCGTCGCCGACGTGGACCGGATGGGCGCGCTGGCCCTGCACGTCGCCAAGATCGCCCGGCGTCGCCATCCCCAGCATGCGCTGCCCGAAGAGGTCAATGGGTATTTCGCCGAAATGGGTAGGGTCGCAGTCGAACTCGGTAACAGCGCCCAGGAGGTGCTGATCACCCGTGATCCGGAGAAGGCCGCCCGGATCGAGGAAGAAGACGACGCGATGGACGACCTGCACCGGCACCTGTTCACCGTGCTGATGGACAAGGAATGGAAGCACGGTGTGGCCGCCGCGGTCGACGTGACGCTGCTGGGCCGGTTCTACGAGCGCTTCGCCGACCACGCGGTCGAGGTGGCCCGCCGGGTCATCTTCCAGGTCACCGGTAAACACCCCGACGAGGAAGGCCTGCCGGCGTCCCGCTGACCCAGCACGGGCCGCGCGTTCTGGCTTCGACGGTGCGGTTTCATACGCGACACACCGGGTGCGGCGGATGAAACCGCACGGTCGCGAAGGCGCTACCCGAAACGGCCGGAGATGTAGTCCTCGGTGGCCTTCTTGCTCGGGTTGGAGAAGATCTTCTCGGTGTCGTCGACCTCGATCAGCCGGCCCGGTTTACCGGTGGCCTCCAGGTTGAAGAACGCGGTCTGATCGCTCACCCGCGCGGCCTGCTGCATGTTGTGCGTGACGATCACGATGGTGAATTCTTGTTTGAGCGTGTTGATCAGCTCCTCGATCGCCAGCGTGGAGATCGGATCCAGTGCCGAGCACGGTTCGTCCATCAGCAGCACGTCGGGTTGCACGGCGATGGCGCGCGCAATGCACAGCCGCTGCTGCTGACCGCCGGAGAGCCCGCCGCCGGGCTTGTCGAGCCGGTCCTTGACCTCGGTCCACAGGTTCGCACCCCGCAGCGAGCGTTCGGCGACCTCGTCGAGGGCCTTCCTGTTGCGCACGCCCTGCAGCTTCAAGCCTGCCACCACGTTGTCACGAATCGACATGGTGGGAAACGGGTTTGGTCGCTGGAACACCATGCCGATGGTTTTACGCACCCCGACCGGGTCGACACCGGCGCCGTAGATGTCCTCGCCGTCGAGCAGCACCGAACCGTCGACGCGGGCGCCGGGGATCACCTCGTGCATCCGGTTGAGGGTGCGCAGCACCGTGGACTTGCCGCAGCCCGACGGGCCGATGAACGCCGTCACGTTACGCGGCGGAACGGCCAGCGACACGTCGGCGACAGCGTGGAAGGCACCGTAGTAGATGTTGACGTCTTTGAGGTCCAACCGTTTTGCCATCAGGGCTCCTAAACTTTCTTGGGCGCGAACAGCTTTGCCAGCAGCCGCGCTCCCACGTTGAGGACGGCGATCAACAGGATCAGCGTCAGGGCGGCGCCCCACAGCCGGTCGGTGGGCACCGGGTTGGCGCCGGCGCCCGCCGATGTCTGGTCGTACATCATGCCGGGCAGCGAACCCATGAACCCGTTGAACATGTCGAAGTTGATGGCCTGGCTGTAGCCGACGAGGATCAGCAGCGGCGCGGTCTCCCCCATCACCCGCGCCAGCGCCAACATGATGCCGGTGACGATGCCCGACAACGCCGTCGGGATGACGATGCGCACAATGGTTTTCCACTTCGGCACACCCAGCGCGTAGCTGGCCTCCCGAAGGTCCATCGGCACGATGCGCAGCATCTCCTCGGTGGCGCGCACGATGACCGGAATCATCAGCAGCACAAGCGAAAGCGACACCGCAAGGCCGGACCGCTCGAACCCCAGCGTGGCGACCCATAGCGCGTAGATGAACAGCGCCGCCACGATCGAGGGGACGCCGGTGAGGATGTCCACCATGAACGTGGTGAGCTTGCCCATCCGCGTGCCGCCGCCGTACTCGACCAGATAGATGGCGACGAAGATGCCGATCGGAATCGAGATCGCGGCGCACACCAGGCCCTGCAGCAGGGTGCCCACGATCGCGTGGTACACGCCGCCGCCGGCTGCAAAGGCCGTCATACCCGCCTGCGAGTACCACCACCAGTCCAGATCGGTGATGACCCCGAAGCCCTTGACCACCACCGAGTAGAGCACCCACAGCAGCGGAACCAACGCAATCAGCACCGACAGCGTCACCAGTACCGTCGCCAGGTTGTTGGTGATTTTGCGGCGCAGGCTCACACCCTGAAACGTGACCGCCTTGACCGGGCGGTCCAGTGTCGTGGTCGTCTGTGCTGTCACTTGGCACCTTTTCCTGCGACCGCGGCCCGGGCCAGCGAGTTGACTACGAACGTCAGCACGAACAAGACCAGACCGGCCGAGATGTAGGCGCCCGCCTTGAATTGGTCGTTGAATTCCGAAGCGGCAGAAGCGATCAGGCTGGCGAACGTGAAGCCGCCGTCGAACAGCGACCAGCCGAACGCTTCCTGGGTGCCGCGCAGGATGATCAGCAGCGCGATCGTCTCACCCAATGCACGACCCAGGCCGAGCATGCCCCCGCTGATGTAGCCCGACATCCCGAACGGCAGCACCGTGGTGCGCACCACCTCCCAGCGGGTGGCGCCCAGCGCCAGCGCGGCCTCGATCTGGCCGCGCGGGGTCTGGACGAACACCTCGCGGGTGACCGCGGTGATGATCGGCAGGATCATCACCGCGAGCACGATGCCCGCGGTGAAGATCGTTCCGCCACCGACCACCGAGGCGGTGCCCGTCTTGAACAAGAACAACCAGCCGAGGTTCTCGTTGAGCCACTGTGCGACCGGCGCGATCACCGGGGCCAGCACATACAGGCCCCACACGCCGTAGATGATCGACGGCACCGCGGCCAGCAGGTCGACCATGTAGGCCAGCGGGCCGGCCACCCGCCGCGGCGAGTACTGGGTGAGAAAGATCGCGATCCCCAGCGCCACGGGCATCGCGAGCACCAGCGCGAACACCGACACGAACACCGTCACCTGCAAGAGGTCCAGCACGCCGAAGTGCATCGCCGACGTGTCGGTGGTGATCCAGTTTCCGCCGTAGAGGAAGAAGTTCTCCTCGTTGCGGGCCAGTGCCGGGATCGCGCGCCACAGCAGGAAGAACCCGATCGCCGCGATGAGAACGACGATGAAGATCCCCGAGCCCTCCGCAAGCGCGCGGAAGACCCGGTCTCCCGGTCGAACCCTCGCGTTACGCGACGGATCGAGGGAGATGGGGGGTGGCTCGCCGTACGGTTGGGCGATCGCCTCGCCGGAACCTGCGTCCGACGGATTCGGCGTTGTCACATCGACCCCATCACTCATCGATTTGGTCCTCATACTCGCCGCTCCAGTATCGGTTGCAGCCGAACTACTGTATTGCGTCCACCGCCGTCAGCAACCGCTCCTTGAACCGGTCGGGCAGCGGAACGTAGCCCGCGGCGGGCAGGTCGGACTGACCCTGCTCGGACGCCGCAGCGGTGATGAAGGACTTGACCGCTGCGGAGGTGGCGTCGTCGTAGCCCGCCGAGCAGACGATCTCGTAGGTGGCCAGCACCAGCGGGTAGGCGCCGGGTGCCGTGGTGCCGTACAGCGAGTTCAGATCCAGCACCAGATCGTTACCCGCCGAGGCGAACTGGGCGGCGTCGATCGCCTTACCCGCGGACTCGTCGGTCAGTTCGACCGCGCCGGCACCGCTGTCGATGGCCGCGAACGGCACGCCGCCCTGTTCGGCGAAGCCCTTTTCGACATAACCGATCGAGCCGGGCGTGGCCTGGACGGCCTGCACGACGCCCGCCGACTTCTGCGCGCCCTCACCTGCGCCGCCCTGAAATTCGCTGCCGGCGCCCCTGGTCCAGCTCTCCGGCGCCGCGGCGGCCAGGTACTTCTGGAAGTTGTCGGTGGTGCCCGAGGAGTCCGACCGGTAGATCGGCGTGACCGGCGCGTCGGGCAGCGTGGTGCCGTCGTTGAGCGCGGCGATCCCCGGGTCGTTCCAGTTGGTGATCTGGCCCTGGAAGATCTTGGCCACCAGATCCGCGTTGAGCACCAAGCTGTCGACGCCCTCGAGGTTGTAGGCCATCGCGACCGGCCCGAACACCAACGGCAGGTGCCAGGCCGGGTTACCGTTGCAACGCTGGGCGGCGGGCTGCACCTGCTCGTCGGACAGTGGGGAGTCCGAACCCGCGAAGTCGACCTGGCCCGCGATGAACTGCTGGCGCCCGGCACCTGAGCCGGTCGGGTTGTACGACATGTTCTTGCCCGCACACATCTGGCCCCAAGCCTGGTTGAACACCGCTACGGCGTTCTGCTGTGCCGTCGAACCCTCGCCCGTGATCTGGTCCTTGCCGTCGCACTGCTCCGACGCGGCGTCGGTGCCCGTGGCACCGGTCTGCGTCGTCCCGGGGTTGTTGTCGCTGCCGCACGCAGACAGCGTCAGCGCGGCGATCGCCGACGCCGACAAGAGCTTGCCGAGCGGCGCGCCAGTGCCCAAGCTGAAAAGCTTCACGTATCCCACTTTCGGTCGACGAGGTTGGTCCTCCGGCAACGTATGCGGCCCCGGTGGACGCCGCGCGGATGCAAGGTAAACGGACGGTGAACAGGTTCGGCTCGTCACTGGTCGGCCACATAGTCGGGCGAAATCACCGAGGTGGTCGTCACCGCAGCCGCCCTTTGAGAGAGAGGTCACAGACAGTTGACGGGCGGCGAGCAGCGTTGCGCGAATTCGCTTCCGAGTTCCCGCTTAGTCGAAGAACTTTCGTTGCCGAATCGCGGCGCGGCGGCGTTTCAGGCGCCAACCGGCCGGCGTACGCGCGATCAGGTCGTGATAGTCGCCGGTGACCGGTGGACCATCGTTTGGAAACCCGATGAACTTGGAGTGTGCGCTGACCGTGCCGTCCTCGTGCTCACGCATCGTGGTGTTCGTGGTGACATGTGCATACATGTTGCGGCCCTTGAAGTTCTCGACGATGTCGGCGATGCCGTGCAAGTCCGGTCGGCCGACGTCACCCATCTCGAAAACGAAGTCCTCGGCAAATACTTCATGGGTTCGGTCCCAGTCATGATCGTCGACGACGTGGCCGTAATCGGCGAGCAGCCTCCGGATCTCCAAGGCATCCTCGGGTTTCACCCTCGTCCCTTCCTCGGCGCGGGATCGGGCCGTACGTCAGTCCGCGGAGTATGCCGCGTCGACCGAGAACACCTCGAACCCCAGCTTCTCGTACGTCCGCACGGCCGCGGAGTTATCCCCTTCGACGTACAGCATCACCGTCGGTTGTGCGCTCTTCGACAAGCGGTCGGCAAGGTGATGCAGGCCGACCAAGGTGAGCACCCCGCCGAGCCGGCGGCCCTGCGCGGCCGGGTCGACACCGACGACGTACACCTCGCCAAGATCGGCGTCGTGCATATCGCCGCCGGGCGCGGCATGGACTTTCGTCCAGTGGAAGCCGAGCAACGCACCGGTCTGTTCGTCGAAGGCCAGAAACAGCCCAGCCGGGTCGAACCACGGTTCGGCGCGCCGCTCGGCGAGGTCGGCTTCGGACCACCCGCCTTGTTCGGGGTGCCAAACGAACGCGGCGTTGTTCACGCGCAGCAACTCGGCGTCGTCATCGGGCTCGGAGTAGGTGGCGATGCGCACCCCGTCGGGAACCGCGACGGGCGGCAGATCGGTGAGCGGGCGGCGCATCTGCAGCAGTTCGCGCACCACCACCAGGTTCAGCGCGGCGGCGGTGGCGCGGGCCGGCTCGAGGTTGCCGTGCGCCCAGATCCGGGTGTCCGGGCCGCCTTCGGCGAGGCCGGCACGCGCCAGCGCCGACCCGATGCCGCGGCGCCGGGCCTGCGGGTGCACGACGAGCTCGGCCATGGGCGGTTCGGGCGCCAGGTTGAGGTAGCCCACGATGGCGTCGTCCTCGACGGCGACGAGATGTCTGGTGCGCTCGCGCGGCAGCTCCCGCAGCACCTGATCGCCCACCGGGGCGACGCCGTCTACAGCGGTGGCGACATCGATCAGCTCGCGAATCGTCCGCTGGTCGTCAGCGGACAAGCTGGTGCGCCACTCGAACGCCGTCACTGGCTGCGCATCGGGTCGGCGAGCGAGTCGGGCACGGCGTCGGGCATGGCTTCGTGCGGCGGCTCGTCGTCGACGTCGTCGGCCAGCTCGGACGCCGGGGCCGACTGGCGGGCGCGGGCGGGACGCACGGCCTTGTAGCCGACGTTGCGCACCGTGCCGATCAGCGACTCGTATTCGGGGCCGAGCTTGGCCCGCAGCCGCCGCACGTGCACGTCGACGGTGCGGGTGCCGCCGAAGAAGTCATAGCCCCACACCTCCTGGAGCAGTTGCGCGCGGGTGAACACCCGGCCCGCATGCTGGGCCAGGTACTTCAACAGCTCGAACTCCTTGTAGGTCAGGTCCAGCGGCTTGCCGCGCAACCGCGCGGTGTAGGTGCCCTCGTCGATCGCCAGTTCACCGAGGGTGATTTTGCCGACGTTCTCCTGGTTGGACACTCCGCCGCGGCGGCCCACGAGCAACCGCAGCCGGGCGTCGATCTCGGCGGGTCCGGTGCTCGGCAGCAGGATCTCGTCGAGCCCCCATTCCACGTTGACGGCCACCAGCCCGCCCTCGTTGACGACGGCCACCACGGGAACCGAGGTGCCGGTGGTGCCCAGGAGGCGACACAGCCCGCGGGCGGCGGCCAGGTCGGTGCGCGCGTCGACGATGGCCACGTCCGCGCTGCCGGCCTCGAGCAGCGATGAGACCTCGGTCGGGGCCGTGCGCACGGTGTGCGGCAGCAGCGCCAATGCCGGCAGCACCGACTCAGGTCGTGGGTCGACGGTCAATAGCAGTAAGTCCAACTGGCCCTCCAGCAGCCATTGGGGACCTCGCCGATGACAACGGTGTCGCTGGTGACTTCCCAGATTCATACCTGACATGTGGCCGTTACCCGGCCGTTAGTCATCTAACGATAGCGTGCCACCTGCTGGTTAGCCGCGCCGAACCGGTCGATCCGACGCTGTGGGCCAGAATGTGCGGGTGCGCAAGCTACTGATCGGAGTGCTGGCAACCGTGACGGTCGTGGTCGTCGGCGCGGTCGGGGTGGATTTCGGCGCGGCCATCTACGCCGAATACCGCCTGGCCAGAAGCGTGCGCACGGCGGCGGACCTGCAACACGACCCGTCGGCGGCGATCCTGGGGTTCCCGTTCCTCACCCAGGCGGCCGACCGTCATTACGACGAGATCGAGATCCGCGCGGCCAGCGTCGACAACGCCGTCGTCGGCAAGGCGTCGCTGGAGGCCACGCTGCACGACATCGACGTCGCCGAGGCGTCGTGGCTGATCGGTCCCGACGCGCGCCTGCCGGTCGACAAGGCCGAGAGCCGCATCATCATCGACTCCACCCACCTCGGCCGGTTCATGGGCATCACCGACCTGCTGGTGGAGGCTCCGACCCGAGAGAGCAACGACTCCACCGGCGGAACCACCGAATCGGGCATCTCGAGCAACCTGGGGGTGGTGTTCACCGGAACCCCCGCCACAGCTGGGTACCACGAGAAGGTGAGCATCGCGGTGGACCTCGAGGTCGCCGGGCCGGACCAGACCACATTGGTGATGACGGCCACCGACGTGCTGACCGGGCCGGGCACCGCGGACCAGGAGGTGCCCGACGACAAGAAGGCCGCGGTGCTGGAGGCGTTCTCCGCCAGCGTGCCGGGGCAGACGCTGCCGTTCGGGCTGACGCCCACGGCCCAGGGGGCGCGGGGTTCAGACATCATCATCGAGGGCATCGCCGAGGGAGTAACGATCGCGCTCGACGAGTTCAGGTTGTCATGAGCACTTCGTTGGTGTTGGTGGTCACCGTGCTGGTGGCCGCGTTCGGCCTAGCCTATGTGATCAGCCGTTTGCTGGCATTGCGCGAGCAACTGCGCAAAGCCGGTGAGGAAGCCGCCAACATCGACACCAGCGGCCTCGGTCTGTCGAGCACCGGGCCGACGGTGCTGCACTTCAGCGCGCCATGGTGCGGACCGTGCGTGGGGGTGCGTCGAGTGGTCGAGCAGGTGTGCGCCGAGTTGCCGCAGGTTGCGCACGTCGAGATCGACATGGACGCCGATCCCGAAGCGGCCAAGCGTCTTTCGGTGCTCTCGCTGCCGACGACGATCATCTTCGATGCCGACGGGCGGCCCCGCTACCGCACAACGGGGGTCCCCACCGCGGCGGACCTGCGCTCGGCGCTGGCACCGCTGTTGGCCTGAGCACCATGTCATTGGGTAAGCTTTTCCGCGTGTCCGCCCGCACCGAGCGTCAGCTCGCCACGCATCGTGAGCCGATGCTCACCAAGCGCCGCGCAGTCGATCTGTGCCGCGTCGCGGGTTCTTCCTGTTGTTGTTGTAGCTGCTGAGCGCAGCTGCGCACTCTAAGCGCGCGCTCGCTCGGGGCCAGCCGTTTCGGCTTGCTCGCAATCAGCCCAGCCCAACCGCTCAGGAGTGTGACTCGATGTCGACCGATCCCCGCCCCACCACCGCCGACGTGGACGTGCGCGGACCCCGGTTCACCGCATGGGTGACCACGGCCGTGCTGGTGATGGCCCTGTTGTTGTCGGCGGTCAGCGAACTCGGCGCCGCGCTCCTACTGGGTGGACAGGCCGCGGTGTTCGCCGTCGGCGCCGCGCTCGGCCCGCGCCGTCACCCGTACGGCCGTGTGTTCGCGCACCTGATCGCCCCCCGGCTGGGCCCGGCCACCGAACGCGAACCGGTACCGCCGCTGAAGTTCGCGCAGCTGGTCGGGCTGGTGTTCGCGACGGCAGGCGCGGTCGGGTTCGCCACCGGGCTCACGGCGCTCGGCCTGCTCGCCACCGGCCTCGCCCTGGTGGCGGCGCTGCTCAACGCAGCCTTCGGCATCTGCCTGGGCTGCCAGCTCTATCCGCTCGTCGCACGGTTCCGTAGGAACCCGCGCGTTACATCACCCGCATAGGGTCCAAAGCCCAAGCAACCGAAAGGATTTCATACATGGCACGCTCCGACGTCCTGGTCACCGCAGACTGGGTGCAGAGCAATCTCAACACCCCCAACATCGTGTTGGTGGAGGTCGACGAAGACACCAGCGCCTACGACGACGGCCACATCGAGGGCGCGGTCCGGCTGGACTGGAAGACCGATCTGCAGGATCCGGTGCGCCGCGACTTCGTCGACGCCGAGCAGTTCTCCAAGCTGCTGAGCGAACGCGGCATCTCCAACGACGACACCGTGGTCCTCTACGGCGGCAACAACAACTGGTTCGCCGCCTACGCGTACTGGTACTTCAAGCTGTACGGCCACGCGGACGTCAAGCTGCTTGACGGCGGCCGCAAGAAGTGGGAGCTCGACGGCCGTGCGCTCGTCAAGGACGTCGCGAACCGGCCGTCGACCAGCTACACCGTAAAGGCCCCCGACAACAGCATCCGCGCCTTCCGCGATGAGGTCATCGATGCCATCGGCACCAAGAACCTCGTCGACGTGCGCTCCCCCGACGAGTTCTCGGGCAAGATCCTGGCCCCGGCGCACCTGCCGCAGGAGCAGAGCCAGCGGCCGGGCCACATCCCCGGTGCCATCAACGTGCCGTGGAGCAAGGCCGCCAACGACGACGGCACGTTCAAGTCCGACGAGGACCTGGCCAAGCTGTACGCCGAAGCGGGCCTCGACGGGGAGAAGGAGACCATCGCCTACTGCCGGATCGGTGAGCGTTCGTCGCACACCTGGTTCGTGCTGCAGGAACTGTTGGGACACAAGAACGTCAAGAACTACGACGGCAGTTGGACGGAATACGGCTCCCTGGTGGGGGCCCCGATCGAGTTGGGAAGTTGATATGTGCTCTGCACCGAAGCAAGGTCTGACGTTGCCCGCCAGCGTTGATCTCGAGAAAGAAACGGTGATCACCGGGCGCGTCGTGGACGGCGCAGGTCAGGTCGTCGGCGGCGCGTTCGTGCGCCTGCTGGACGCCTCCGACGAGTTCACCGCGGAGGTCGTCGCCTCGGCCACCGGTGACTTCCGGTTCTTCGCCGCACCCGGCACCTGGACGGTGCGGGCGCTGTCGCCGGCCGGTAACGGCGACGCCAGCATCGCGCCGTCCGGCGCGGGCATCCACGAGGTCGACGTCAAGGTCGCCTGACCACGGGCACGTTCTTCGCAGCGAAACGCTGCGAAGGGCGTCCCTCCCGGTCCACCATGGGGTCAGTCCTGCGTCACTGCAGGCCGGGGGGATCCGACCTTGGGGAGGGACCGTTCATGAAGTTTGCACGTGCGGCAGGTGTGGGCGCCGCGGTGGCGTTGTTCGCCCTGGCCGCTGCGCCGCTGGCCGGTGCGGACGCCGACGATGAATTCCTCGACGCGTTGGCCGACAACGGCTTGTCGTTCCCGCCCGCGGCGGTCGACAACGTCATCGGCGGCGGGCACAGCGTGTGCCAGGGTTGGTCGGCCGGCGACAGTTACTCCGACCGGGTCGCCGATGTCGCCGCCAACATCGGTGGCAGCCAGAGCCTCGCGCGGGTCTTCGTCGACGCCGCCACCAGCACCCTGTGCCCGGAGTACGAGTCCGAATTGCCCTGATTCGGTAGACCGACGGCCGCCAACTAAACTCGACGCCGTGGTGCTGTTCTTCGAGATTCTGCTGGTCGCAGCGGTGGTGGTGATCACCTGGTTCGCTCTTTACGCGCTGTACCGGCTGGTCACCGACGAGTCGTGACCTCCGGCGACGACGCGGTAGCGGCGGCCGCCGAGCGGGCCAAAGCGACCGCCTCGCGCAACATCCCGGTCTTCGCCGATCTGCCCGGCCCGTGCGACACCGCCAACCTGCGTGAAGGCCCCGACCTCGACGACGCGCTGCTGGCACTGCTGCCGTTGGTCGGGGTGTGGCGCGGGGAGGGGGAAGGCCGCGATGCCGCCGGCGACTACCGGTTCGGCCAGCAGATCGTCGTCTCCCACTGCGGCGCCGACTACTTGATCTGGGAGTCGCGGTCGTGGCGGCTGACCGAGGACGGCGAATACGACCGGCCGTGGCTTCGCGAATCGGGCTTCTGGCGCTTCATCAGCGATCCGGCCGACCCGTCGGAGTCCCAAGCCATCGAACTTCTGCTGGCGCACTCCTCCGGCTACATCGAGTTGTTCTACGGGCGGCCGCTGTCCGCGTCGTCGTGGGAACTGGCCACCGACGCGCTGGCCCGCAGCAAGTCAGGGGTGCTCGTCGGCGGGGCCAAACGGCTCTACGGCATCGTCGAGGGCGGCGACCTCGGCTACGTCGAGGAACGCGTCGACGCCGACGGCGGTCTGGTGCCGCATCTTTCGGCCCGGCTGTCACGCTTCGCCGGATAACGCGTGCGCCGGCTCCTCAGGTGAGCACCGGCGCCTTACCCGCGTCGGTCAACCACTTGGTCTTCAGCTCGGCCAGGGTGCCGTCGGCGCGCAGCTCCTCGACGACCGCCGACACACAGGAGGTCAGCGAGCTGTCCTTGTCGAGAACGATGCCGAACTGTTCGACATCCTCGGTGGTGGCGGGCAACTGGCCGACCATGACGCCGTCGCGGATTTCGTCGGCTACCGCGAACGCGGTCGGAAGGTCGGCGACCAGCGCGTCGATCTCCCCTTCCCGCAGCGCCAGTTTCGCGTCGCCGTTGGTGTTGTAGACCTCGACCGATTTCGCGTTGCCCATCGACAGGGCCGCGGTGTAGCTGGTGGTGCCGACCTGCGCACCCAGCCGCAGCGGTTTCAGCTCGTCGATGGTGCCGGCGTGCGCCGCGGGTGAGGACTTGACCGTGACGACGGCCTGGGTGACGTCGAAATACGGCGACGAGAAGTCGACGACGGCCTTGCGTTGATCGGTGATGGAGAACTGAGAAATGCTGGCGTCAAAGGACTTCGGGCCGGTGGACAGCGCCTCACTGAACGGCACCCGCACCCAGCGGACGTCCTCGCCGGTGTAGCCCATCCTGGCCGCGACCGCATACGCCACCGCCGATTCGAACCCTTCGCCGTTGGTGGGGTCGTCGCCGATGTACCACGGCGGATAGACGGGCTGGTCGGTGCCGAACGTGAAGACGCCCTTGTACAGCGTGGTCAGCTGGTCCGCGCGGCAGTCCTCTGCGCGGGGCGCCGCGTCACGGGCGATCGGGGCGCACGAGGTGAGCACCAGCGCAACCAGCAACGCGCCGAGCTTCCAGGCGATGCGCATGGCCGCATCATCGCTCAGCCCGCGACGCAAACCAAGCTCGATGCGACAACGGTTTCCTACCGATCCGGGCCCGAAGATGGGGCGGCCCCCGAGCCGTGTGTTCTTGGTTGGACAAGACCGAGGGGCTCGGGGGCCGGGTGACTGCGGGGAATTCGCCAGCGCGCACAGGACGCGAAGAGCCGTGCGCTCATTCCCCTGGCGCTGCTAGCTCGCAGCCACCTCACAAGTCCATAAGTCACTCAAAATCTTGGACCACCTCCTTCCCTGTGTACGAGCGAAGTTACCCGTGCGCCACCGCGCCGACAAGCGATTAAGAACGGTTACGCGTTCAGCGATCGCTGACGATGGCGGCGTCGACCAGTTCGGTGAACTCGGCGGCCAGCGGTGAAGCCGCCACCGGCTTACCGTCCAACGTGTGCACACGCGCAGCCAACGTGATGCTCGATACCAACCAAATGCCCTGTGCGGTAAGCAAATCCGCTGGCCTCAGGGCGCGGTAGTCGCAGGCGTAGCCCTTGTTGCGGGCCACCTCGAACAGGGCCTGCTGGGTGGTGCCGCGCAGGATCGGAAACCACGGCGGCGGCGTGAAGAAGGTCGGACCGTCGTCGGTTTCGGTGACGATCACCACGGTCGAGCGCGGCCCCTCCAGTAGGTAGCCGTCGGAGCCGACGAAGATCACGTCGTCGGCACCGTGTCGTTCGGCGTGGCGCAACGCGGCCATGTTCACTGCATACGACAGCGTCTTCGCGCCCGCCAACAGCCACGGCATCTCATCGGTGCCCTTGGCGGACAGCCCACGCGCGAGCGTGATCGCGGCCACGCCGCGGGCCCGCGCGGACGCGACCCTGGCGGGCAGTGCACCGATGGTCGCGTACCCGGTGGGCGCCGAACCGCCTTCCCGGCCCCGGCTGTAGACCAGCCGCAGCACGCCCTCCTCTGCGCCGCCGTCGACCCAGCGTTTCACCGCCACACCGACGGCCTGGCGCCATTGCGGCAGGTCGGGTGCGGGTAGATCGCACTGCTGCGCGGAGTGGGCCAGCCGCGCCAGGTGGGCTTCCAGCAGACAGGGCCGGCCGTCGCGGACCAGCAGCGTCTCGAAGACGCCGTCACCGCGGACCGCGGCGAGATCGTCGGCGTAGAGCAACGGTTGGGCCGGGTCGTGCAGTTGCCCGTCGATGGTCACGACGACGGCGTTCTGGCTCGCCATGGCCAAGAAGCGTAGCGCCGTAAGGTTGGAGGTATGTCAGCCGTTTCCGCACCCGAGACCGGACCCGACGCCGGCGCCGTCTGGCACTACGGCGATCCGCTCGGCGAGCAACGCGCCGCGGCCACCGAGGCCGTCGTCGTGGACCGCTCGCACCGCGCCGTGATCACGCTCACCGGTGCGGACCGCAAAACCTGGCTGCACAGCCTTTCCACGCAGCACGTCAGCGAGTTGCCGGACGGCGCGGTCACCGACAACCTGAGCCTGGACGGGCAGGGACGTGTGGAAGATCACTGGGTCCAGACCGAACTCGGCGACGTCACGTATCTGGACACCGAACCCGGCCGCGGCGAACCGCTGCTGGCCTATCTGCGCAAGATGGTGTTCTGGTCCGATGTCACCGTCGAACCCGCCGACCTGGCGGTGTTGTCGCTGCTCGGCCCGCGGCTGGCCGAGCCGGCGATGCTCGATGCGCTCGGTGTGAGTTCGCTGCCGGCCGAAGGCACGGCAGTGGCCCTTTCCGACGGCGGCTTCGTGCGCAGGGTGCGCGGGCCCGCGCTCGAACTCGACGTCGTGGTGCCGCGTGAGCGCGCCGCCGCGTGGCGCCAGCGCCTGGTGGACGCGGGGGCGCGCCAGGCGGGGGTGTGGACGTACGAGGCGCACCGGGTGGCCGCACGCCGGCCCCGGCTCGGGGTGGACACCGACGAGCGCACGATCCCGCACGAGGTGGGCTGGATCGGCCCGGCGGTGCACCTGGACAAGGGCTGCTACCGCGGGCAGGAAACCGTCGCGCGGGTCCACAACCTGGGTAAACCGCCCCGCATGCTGGTGTTGGTGCAGCTCGACGGCTCCTCGGACCGGCCCGCGACGGGTGATCCGGTGCTGGCCGGCGGGCGGGCGGTCGGCCGGATCGGCACCGTGGTCGACCACGTCGACGAGGGCCCGATCGCGCTGGCGCTGGTGAAGCGCGGCCTGCCCGCCGACACCGAGTTGGTCACCGGCGGGGAGTCGGCCGTCGGCGCCGTCATCGACCCGGATTCGATGCCGCCCGCCGACGCCGTCGGCGCCGGACGGCGCGCGGTCGAACAGTTACGCAGCGGCAAGCGCTGACCGCATGACACCCTGCCAGCACTCCGCGGCCAGGCACGGTAAGGTGGGGGCAGGAAAATAAACGACATTCAGACCGGAGCCGCCTACAAATTGGGCCGCTCCGTTATTGCGCAAGGGGGTTCCCCCATGGGCCGCGGCCGGGCTAAGGCAAAGCAGACCAAGGTTGCTCGTGAGCTCAAGTACAGCTCTCCACAAACCGATTTCGAACGGCTACAGCGAGAGCTGTCGGGTGCTTCCGACGACGACAGGCTCAACGGCGACGAGTGGGCCGACGAAGACGAATGGCGCCCCTAGTCCGCTAAAAGCGCGGGTGACGCCCGACGAGCTTGGCTCTCGGAGCGTCCTTCCCACCCTTCTTGATGGTTCCTAGCGTCCAGCAGGTCAGGTGGCGCGCGGTCAGGATCGCCAACGCGCGGTCGGTGTCCTCCGGCGCGACGATGGCGGCCATGCCGACACCCATGTTGAACGTCTTCTCCATCTCGGCCCGCTCGATGCGGCCGCGCTGGGCGATCATGCCGAACACCGGCGCGGGCGTCCAAGTGCCACGGTCGATTTCGGCCACCAGGCCATGGGGGATGACGCGTTCCAGGTTTCCGGCCAGCCCGCCGCCAGTGACGTGGCAGAAGGTGCGGACCTGGGTTTCGGCGGCGAGCGCCAGGCAGTCCTTGGCGTAGATGCGGGTCGGCTCGAGCAACTCTTCGCCCAGGGTGCGGCCGAACTCCTCGACGTGGCCGGCCAGATTCATCCGGTCGATCTCCAGCAGCACCTTGCGCGCCAGCGAGTAGCCGTTCGAATGCAGCCCGGTCGAGGCCATCGCGATGATCACGTCGCCCGGCTTGACCCGATCCGGGCCCAGCACGTCGTCGGCCTCCACGACGCCGACACCGGTGGCCGACACGTCATAGTGATCCGGTGCCATCAAGCCGGGATGCTCGGCGGTCTCACCGCCGAGCAACGCGCAACCGGCCATCACGCAGCCGTTGGCGATGCCGGAAACCAGTTCGCTGATCCGTTCGGGCACCGTGCGCCCGACCGCGATGTAGTCCTGCAAGAACAGCGGTTCGGCCCCGCAGACCACGAGGTCGTCGACCACCATCGCGACCAGGTCGATGCCCACGGTGTCGTGCTTGTCCATCGCCTGGGCGACGGCGAGCTTGGTGCCGACCCCGTCGGTCGAACAGGCCAGCACGGGTTCGCGGTAGCCGCCGCGCAGCGCGAACAGGCCGGCGAACCCGCCGATCCCGCCGCGCACCTCGGGTCTGGTGGCCTTCTTGGCCAGCGGTTTGAGGAGTTCGACAGCGCGGTCCCCGGCCTCGATGTCGACCCCGGCAGACGCGTAGGAGATGCCGACAGGTTCGGCGCGTTCGGTCATCGACAGCAAGGCTACCGTCGCGGCGCGCGCCGCGGTAACCGCCTTCACCGATACCTATTCGCGCGTCCGCTCCGCGAAATCCCGTCCGACGTGACAGATTGACGCCCATGACAGCTGTTCGTTGGGCCGTGGTGCCCGCACTGGCGCTCACCGTGACCGGGTTCGGCGGCGCCCCCGCGGCCGTGGCCACCCCGTCGGTCGGTGTCGAGGCGGTGACCCTTTCGCAGTCGACCGAGGACGGCGTCGACTACGTCATCCGCGAGATCACCATCGCCCCGGGCGGCAGCACCGGATGGCACTACCACCACGGGCAGGTGTTCGGGGTGATCGAGGAAGGCACCCTCACCCACGATGCGGCGAACTGCACCGTCGACGGGGTCTATCCGCCGGACGCCTCGATCAACGAGGAGAGCGGACCCGACCACGTCCACATCGGGCGCAATCTCGGCCCGACCCCGCTGGTCATAACCGTGGTCTACATCCAGCCGACCGGCCTGCCGCTATCTGAGGACGCGCCGGATCCGGGTTGCGGGTTTGCCTGAGGCATAAAACGGCCATAGAGCCGGGGTGCGACCTGACGAGATCCGCTGCCTGGTGACCGGGGCGACCGGCTACATCGGCGGCCGGTTGGTCCCCTCGTTGCTCGAGCGCGGACATTCCGTGCGGGCGTTGGCGCGTAACCCCGACAAGCTCGCCGACGTGCCGTGGCGCGACCGGGTCGACGTGGCGCGCGGCGACCTCGAGGACACCGCGTCGCTGCGGACCGCCTTCGACGGCGCCGACGTCGTCTACTACCTGGTGCACTCGATGGGTACCACGTCGGACTTCGTCGCCGCCGAAGCCGCCGCAGCCCGCAACGTGGTGGCCGCGGCCGCCGACAGCGGGGTGCGCCGGTTGGTGTACCTGGGCGGGCTGCACCCGTCCGGCGCCGAGCTGTCGCCGCATCTGCGGTCCCGGACCGCGGTCGGAGAGATCCTGATCGATTCGGGTATCGAGACCGTGGTGCTGCAGGCCGGAATCGTGGTCGGGGCGGGGTCGGCGTCGTTCGAGATGCTGCGGCACCTCACCCAGCGGCTTCCGGCGATGACGACGCCGAAGTGGGTGCACAACAAGATCCAGCCGATCGCCATCGACGACGTGCTGCACTATCTGGCCGAGGCGGCAACCGCCGACGTACCGGAATCTCGCACCTGGGACATCGGCGGACCCGATGTGCTCGAGTACGGCGATGCGATCCAGGGCTACGCCGAGGTGGCGGGTCTGCGGCGGCGGTTCATCGTCGCGCTTCCGTTTCTCACCCCGGCGATCGCCAGCCTGTGGGTCGGGCTCGTCACACCGATGCCGTCGGGTCTGGCGCGCCCGCTGGTCGAATCACTGGAATGCGACGCGGTGATGGGCGACCACGACGTCGACCGCGTCATCGGACCGCCGCCGGGCGGGCTGACCGGTTACCGGGATGCGGTGGCAAAAGCGTTGCAGCGCGGGCCATTACCGACCGATCCGCGTTGGGCGCACGTGGGGCGCGGCTAGGGCCGGCAGTTACGGACGACGAAGCGCCGACGCGTTGTCGTTTTCGGTGACCGGGACGCCGGTGCGCGCGGCCGTCGCCAGCATGTGCTCGATGACGTTCTTGCCCAGCGCACTCTCACCCGGTAGCTCGATCGGGTAGTTGCCGTCGAAGCAGGCGCTGCACAACCGCGACGCGGGCTGTTCGGTGGCCGCGATCATGCCCTGCTGGCTGACGTAACCGAGCGTGTCGGCGCCGATGGCGTGGCGCACGGCTTCGAGCATCTCGCCCTGCGACTCGACCGCGTTGGCGATCAACTCGGCCGGCGTGGCGAAGTCGATGCCGTAGAAACACGGCCACTTCACCGGCGGCGACGCGATGCGCACGTGCACTTCGACCGCGCCGGCCTCGCGCAGCATCCGGATCAACGCCCGCTGGGTGTTGCCGCGCACGATCGAGTCGTCGACGACGACGAGCCGCTTACCGCGGATCACTTCCTTCAGCGGGTTCAGTTTGAGCCGGATACCCAGCTGACGGATGGTTTGCGACGGCTGGATGAACGTGCGCCCGACGTAGGCGTTCTTGGTCAGGCCCTGCCCGAACGGGATGCCGGATTCCTGCGCGTAGCCGACCGCCGCCGGGGTGCCCGACTCCGGCACGCCGATGACCAGGTCGGCCTCGACGGGGTGTTCGCGGGCCAACGCGCGGCCGATGTCGACCCTGGTCTTGTGCACCGAGCGGCCGACCAGCGTGCTGTCCGGCCGGGCCAGGTAGACGTATTCGAAAACACACCCCTTGGGTTCGGGGTTGGCGAACCGGGTGGAGCGCACCCCGTCGGCGTCGATGGCCAGCAGCTCACCGGGTTCGATGTCGCGCACGAACGAGGCGCCGACGATGTCGAGGGCCGCCGTCTCGGAGGCGACCACCCAACCGCGGTCGAGCCGGCCCAGCACCAGCGGGCGCACCCCGTACGGGTCGCGCGCGGCGTACAAGGTGTTCTCGTCGAGGAAGGTCAGGCAGAACGCGCCGCGCACGGTGGGCAGCAGTTCGAGAGCGGCCTGCTCCAGCGTCGCGTCGGCGGCGCCGTGCGCCAGCAGCGCACCGAGGATGTCGGAGTCGGTGGTCGCTGCGGGTGCGCCGCGGATGTCCAACAGCCCGGCCTCACGCGCCCGGCCGGCCAGTTCGGTGGCGTTGACCAGGTTGCCGTTGTGCCCGAGCGCGACGCCGGTGCCCGCCGAGGTGTTGCGGAACACCGGCTGGGCATTTTCCCAGGTCGTGGAGCCGGTGGTGGAGTACCGGCAGTGTCCGATCGCGACGTGGCCTTCCATCGCGGCCAGGGTCTGCTCGTCGAAAACCTGGCTGACCAGCCCGAGGTCCTTGAACACCAGCACCTGCGAACCGTCGGCGACGGCGATGCCCGCGGCTTCCTGCCCGCGGTGCTGAAGGGCGTACAAGCCGTAGTAGGTGAGCTTGGCGACTTCCTCACCTGGCGCCCATACACCGAATACGCCGCACTCTTCTCTTGGTTCGGGTTCGGGGGCGGTCACGATAGGGCTGCTCCATCGGGGCGGGGGTGACTCCCCCAGCTTACGGTCTACCCCGACCAAAGTCGGCATCGCGGCCGAGTGTCACCGGACACATTCGCCGTCGGCGGACACCAGCGGCAGCCACTGCGCGATCTCGCCGGCCTGGGCGCCCGAGAGCTGCAGCGCACCGCTGGCCACGGCGTCGGTCACCGCGAGCAGCCCGGTGGCCACCAGCAGCCAGGTGCGGGGGTCGGTCTCCGCCACGTTGGGTGGGGTACCGCGCCGGTGCGCGGGGCCGGCAATGCACTGGACCGCAACGAACGGCGGCACCCGCAGTTCGACGCTTGACCCGGGCGCCGTCGCCGCCAGGGTGCGCGCGGTCAACCGCACCGCCTGCGCCAACTCGGTGCGCGTCGGCGCGGGCCGGGACTCGTCGCGCAGCCATCCCCCGAGCGCCGCGACGGCGGCGCGCGTCTTCGCAGGATCGGCACTACGACGGCTGGCCATACCCTAGATTCTCAAAATGGTCTTCGACCGCCACAATCCGCCGTACAAGGCGGCCGGCGCGGTGTTGAGCATCGTCGCCGTGGTCGTGGCCGGCTTCATCTACCTCCAGTTCCGCGGCGACCTGACCCCGAAGGCGGAGCTGACGGTGGTGTCGGCGCGGGCGGGCCTGGTCGTCGAGCGGGGCGCGAAGGTGACGTACAACGGTGTCGAGATCGGCCGGGTCGGCCACATCGGCCTCGCCGACGGCGACGGCGAACCGACAGCCGCGCTCCGACTCGACGTGGATCCGCGCTACCTGTCGTTGATTCCGGCCAACGTGCACGCCGACATCCGGGCGACGACGGTGTTCGGCAACAAGTACGTGTCGCTGACCGTGCCCGAGAACCCCTCGCCCGAACGGATCGCCAGCCACGACGTGATCCCGGCGTCGGCGGTGACGACCGAGTTCAACACGCTGTTCGAAACCGTGGTGGAGATCGCCCAGCAGGTCGACCCGGTCAAGCTGAACCAGACCCTGTCCGCGACCGCCGAGGCGTTGACCGGGCTCGGGGACCGGTTCGGCGCATCCCTGATCGACGGCAACCGCATCCTGGCCGACCTCAACCAGCAGATGCCGCAGATCCACGACGACACCCGCCTGTTGGCCGACCTCGGCGAGGTGTACGCCGACGCGGCGCCCGACCTGTTCGACGGGCTGGATGACGCGGTGACGTCGGCGGCGACGTTCAACGCCCACCGCGGCGAGCTGGACGCGGCGCTGATGGCGACGCTGGGCTTCGGTGACGTCGGCGCGGACACCTTTGAACGCAGCGGACCGTATCTCGTGCGCGGGGCCGCCGATTTGATCCCGACGTCCAAGCTCCTCGACGACTACCGCGGCATGTTGTTATGCAGCATCCGCACGTTCAACGAGATGGAGAAGGTGGTGTCGGAAACCCTTGGCGGCAACGGGTATTCGTTGGCGACGTCGTCGGGCACCATCGCAGGCGGCGCCAACCCCTACATCTATCCCGACAACCTGCCGCGGGTGAACGCGCGCGGCGGTCCGGAGGGTCGGCCCGGCTGCTGGCAGAAGATCACACGTGAACTGTGGCCGGCGCCGTATCTCGTGATGGACACCGGCGCCAGCATCGCGCCGTATAACCATCTCGAGTTGGGCCAGCCGATGTACATCGAGTATGTGTGGGGCCGCCAAGTCGGCGAGCTCACCATCAACCCCTGAGCACCTCTCTCCGCCGAGCAGACATAGAAGGCCCTTATTTCACGGGTTTTCGGGGCCTTCTATGTCTGCTCGCGCCCCGCGTGGCGCCCGGAATGCGCCCGCTGCACGCCGAGCGCAGCCACCGCACCGGATTCGTTGATCGCCAGGTGCGCGAGCATCGGCGCCAGCAGGCTGCCCGAGCGCTCGTGCAGCCACCCGAACAGCCAACCCGCCACGCCGGTCACCAGCACCGTGGGCACCACCGGCGTCCCCGTACCGCGCGCGTCGGCGACGTGCGACAGGCCGAACGCCGCCGACTGCAGCAGCCTGCCGCGGGTCGGCCCGAACGCGTCGGCCGCGACGGCGCCGAGCACGCCCCGGTAGGCCACCTCCTCCGACCACACGGTGCCCAGCGGTATGCCCAGCAGCAGCCAGCGCGCCACCCCGGCGGGTACCTCGCGGCCGCTGAGTTCGCGTCGCGCCCTCGGGACCGCGGTCGTCGCGGCGACGGCTGCCGTGACCGACGCGGCCGCGGCCCCGCCCAGCCGCAGCCCCGGCCACACTTGCGGAGGCCGCAGCCCCAGCTCGGCCCGGGTGAGCGCCGCCAGCGCGGTGGCGACCGCGGCCTGCGGGCCGGGATGCCAACGCGACGGCAACCGGGGTACCACCAGGCTCCAACCGACGAGCCCGGCGGCCAGGCCCAGCGCTGTTGCACGCTTGCCGCGGCTCACTTCTGGGTGTCTTCGGCTGCGGCCATGGCCTCGTGCAACGCGCCGCGCATACGTTCGGTGTCTTCGGGTGTCCAGCCGTCGGGCGGGGCGACAGCGGCCCAGCCGTCGAGGATGTACTCGCCGTAGTTGTGCCCGTGCCCGTCGGGGACCGCGCTCGCGTTGGTCATATCGGCGGCGACCTGCCAGAACGTCACGATCGGGTACCACCGCATCGTCGCGGACCGGTCGATGCCCGCGGGCTCCTTGAGCCAGTCCGGTCGGGTGAACAGCAGATCCTCCGACCACCATACGATCGGATCGGACGGGTGCTGCAGGAACAGCACCCGGGTGCCGTGCCACGGTTTCTCGGTGACCTGCGCGATCTGCTCAGCGTCGGTGGCCTGGGAGAAGCGCACCGTGCGGCCGTCGTCGTAGCGGGGTTCGACCACCGGTGTGCCGGGGTCGCGCCGCTCGATGAGCGCCCGCCACAACGGGCTGGCGTTGGGCGGGCCCACCCACAGCACCGACGAGAAGCCCATCTGCGAGATGTCGGGCAGCCAGCTGAACGCGGCCTGACCCGCCATCGAGCCGAGGCTTTCGCCGTACAGCATGAGTTCGGGCCGCCGGTCCGGGGGCTGCTGCGCCCACCGCTCCTGGACGGCGTCGATCATCATGCGCCCGGACTCCATCGACTTCTGCCGATCGCCGACAAACGAAATCCAGCTCGGCAGAAAGGAATACTGCGACGCGACCAGCGCGGTGTCGCCGTTGTACATCATCTCTACCGCGCGTGCGGCGATGGGGTTCACCCAGCCGGTGCCGGTGGTCGGGATGATCACCAGCACCTTGCGGTCGAACGCGCCGGTGCGCTCGAGTTCGCTGAGCAGCACGGCCATCCGCTCCTCGTCGGTGTCGGCGGTCTGCAGGCCGACATAGACGCGGATGGGCACCTTGGCCGGGGCGCCGTTGAGCCGAGTCAGCTCCTCGACGTCGGGTCCGGTGCCCACGAAGTTCCTGCCCTGATATCCCAGGGTGTCCCACCCGGCGAAAGATTCTGGGCTGCCGGACCTTTCGGGTTCCAGCGGTTGGGTGACGCCCGCTCTGGTCGTGGTGTTCTGGGGCTGGAATACGCGGTTGGCGCCGGCCAGGAAACCGCGGATGAGCACGCCGTTGACCAACAGGATGACCAGCACCACGACGATGGCCGTGCCGATGAACAGCGCCACTTCGTCGTTGAGGCGCCAGCGCCTGATGAAGAACCGCGCCATGGTCTTGATCACGTCGAGCAGCACGCGCGACACCGCCACGCATACCGCGGCGACGAGGATCGCGATCGTCAGGGTGCGCAGATAGGCCGGGGTCTCCGGACCTTCGATGCCCATTTCCGCGGAGATGTGCCGCTGCCACGCCGCCGCGGGCACCAGCATCAGCAGACAGGCCGCGATCGCGCCGACCACGACCACCGTCTTGAGCAGCCGCAGCACCCGTTTCGGCGGCGGCCACCACCGCGCGCGTCGTAATACGAAGCGATGCAGAAGGGTTCCGGCGAACACCCCGATGCCGTAGCCGATCGCGGCGTTCAGGCCGCCGATCCCACCCTGGAACAGCCAGTCGCGCGGCAGCAACGACGGGGTCAGCGACAGGCAGAAGAACAGCGCACCGAAGGCGATACCGACGAAGTCGAGGCGGACCAGGCGCCAGGCCCAGACGTATACCGGATGTCGTTCGTCGTCGGTGCGCTGGTTCACCCGAACAACCTGGGGAGCACGCCCTCCGACGTGCTGCGCAGATCCTCCAGACTGACCGTGAAGTGGTCTTGTACCTCCACGGCCTGGCTGCCCTGGTCGACGACCCCGATGCGGGTGGCGGGCAACCCGCGTGCCTCGCACATGGCGCGGAAGCGGCTTTCCTCGGTGCGCGGCACCGCGACGAGCACCCGGCCCGCGGACTCCGAGAACAGCGTGACGAACGGGTCGGCGCCCTCGGGAAGTACGATGCGACAACCGGTTTCACCGGCCAGCGCGGATTCGACGACCGCCTGGATGAGCCCGCCTTCGGACAGGTCGTGGGCTGCGGAGACCAGCCCGTCGCGTGAGGCGGCGGTGAGCACGTCGGCGAGCAGTTTCTCCCGTTGCAGGTCGACCTTCGGCGGCAGACCGCCGAGGTGGTCGGCGGTGACCTGCGCCCAGATCGAGCCGTCGAACTCGTCGCGGGTGTCGCCGAGCAGGATCAGCGTTTCGCCGGGTTCGGCGCCGAAACCGGTGGGGATGCGCCGCTTCACGTCGTCGATGACGCCGAGCACGCCCACGACCGGGGTCGGCAGGATCGCCGTGGCGCCGGTCTGGTTGTAGAAGCTGACGTTGCCGCCGGTGACCGGAATACCAAGCGCGACACATCCGTCGGCCAGACCGCGGACCGCCTCGCTGAACTGCCACATGACCGCGGGGTCCTCCGGTGAGCCGAAGTTGAGGCAGTTGGTGACCGCGATCGGCGTGGCGCCGGTGACCGCGACGTTGCGGTACGCCTCGGCCAGCGCCAGTTGCGCGCCGGTGTACGGGTCCAGCGCGGTGTAGCGGCCCGACGCGTCGGTCGAGATCGCGATGCCGCGGCCGGTCGTCTCGTCGACGCGCAGCATGCCGCCGTCGGCGTTCTCGGCGAGCACGGTGTTGCCTCGCACGTAGCGGTCGTACTGCTCGGTGATGAACGCGCGGCTGCACAGGTGCGGACTTCCCAGCAGCGCAAGCAAAGTCGCCTTCAGTTCCTCGCCGGTGGCCGGCCGCGGCAGCTTCGCCGACGTGTCGGCGTTCAACGCGTCCTGGGTGTCGGGCCGCTGCACCGGGCGTTCGTAGACCGGGCCCTGGTGTGCGACTGTGCGCGGCGGCACGTCGACGACGGTCTGACCGTGCCAGGTGATGCGGAGCCGGTCCCCGTCGGTCACCTCACCGATGACGGTGGCCAGCACCTCCCACTTGCGGCAGACCTCGAGGAACTTCTCGACGTTTTCCGGTGCGACGACGGCGCACATCCGCTCCTGCGATTCGCTGGACAGGATCTCGGCGGGCGTCATGTTCGCCGCGCGCAGCGGCACCTTGTCCAGCTCGATCGCCATCCCGCCGTCGCCTGCTGATGCGAGTTCCGAAGTGGCACAGGACAGCCCGGCCCCGCCCAGGTCCTGGATACCGACCACCAGGTCGTTGGCGTACAGCTCGAGGCAGCACTCGATGAGCACCTTCTCCATGAACGGGTCGCCCACCTGAACACTGGGGAGTTTTTTGCGGCCGGGCCCGGTCTCGTCACCGCCGAACGTCTCGGAGGCCAGCACCGACACGCCGCCGATGCCGTCGAGACCGGTGCGCGCGCCGAACAGGATGATCTTGTTGCCGGTTCCGGAGGCGAACGCCAGGTGCAGGTCTTCCTTGCGCAGCACCCCGACGCACAGCGCGTTCACCAACGGGTTGCCTGCGTAGGAGGCGTCGAACACGGTTTCGCCGCCGATGTTGGGCAGGCCCAGGGAGTTTCCGTAGCCGCCGATACCGCGCACCACCCCGTCGAGCACACGGCGGGTGTCGGGTGCGTCGGCGGCGCCGAACCGAAGCTGGTCCATCACCGCGACGGGTCGTGCACCCATCGCCATGATGTCGCGCACGATGCCGCCGACGCCGGTCGCGGCGCCCTGGTACGGCTCGATGTAGGACGGGTGGTTGTGTGATTCCACCTTGAACGTGGCTGCCCAGCCGTCACCGATGTCCACCACGCCGGCGTTCTCGCCGATGCCGGCCAGCATCGACTGACGCATCTCCTCGGTGGTGGTCTCGCCGAAGTAGCGCAGATGCACCTTCGAGGACTTGTAGGAGCAGTGTTCGCTCCACATCACCGAGTACATCGCCAGTTCGGCGTCGGTAGGCCGTCGCCCCAGAATCTCGCGGATCCGCTCGTACTCGTCGTCCTTGAGACCGAGTTCGCGGAACGGCTGCGGGTGTTCTGGGGTGGCGGCGGCGTGGTCGACAGTGTCGACCTCAGCAGAAAGCCCGGACGTCACGCCACCAGTCTAGTTTGGGGCGCCACCGGCGCCGTCTCGACACGGGTTTCGCGGTCAGCCCGCACCGATACAGAACGCGTTGCCCGCGGGATCGGCGAGCACCACCCAGCGAAAGTCCTCACCGAAGCTGTGCCTGCCGGTTTCGCGGGCACCCAAGCCCACCAGCCGCTCGACTTCGGCCTCCACGTCGGCGGCGGTGAAGTCAATGTGCATCTTGTTCTTGCCCGGCGTCGGATCGGGCACCCGCTGAAAACCCAGCGTCGGCGCGCCTGCGCGGGTGACGGTCACGAATTCCCCTGGCGCAAAGGCGGTTACTTCACCGTCCACCGCCTGCGCCCACCACCGGGCCAGCGCTTCGGGATCATCGCAGTCCAGCGTGATCATTTCCACGTTGAGTGCCATGCCGATGACCCTAGACAATTACCTCGCGCGTAATTGAACGGCCGCTGGTGCGCGCGCAGGCTGAACGCATGACAACTATGCACACCCCACCGAAGTTCAGCGCCGACATGTGGGCGGCCTTCTGGGCCGCGCCGACCGCAACGCCGATCGAGGACATCCTCGCCGAGGACATCGTCGGCTACTGGCAGGGCGACCCGACACCGGTCAGGGGCCGCGAGGCCTACGTCGCCAAGATCGCCGAACTCGTGTCCGCCATGCCCGATCTGCGGCTGCGGCTTATCGACTGCGCGACCGCGCCGGGCAGCGCGTCCGGCGAAGAGCTGGTGTTCTTGCACTACACCGGCCACGGCACCGGCCCCGACGGCCCGGTCCTGATCCGCGGTCTGGACCGGGTCCGCACCCGCGACGGCGTCGTGGTCGAGAACGTCATCCGCTACGACCAGGTCGACGCCGTCTGAGGCGGGGTCAGGCCGGCGCCAGGAACGCCTGAAGCGCCGCAGCGTAGGCCGCGACGTCGGCGGCGCCCATCAGCTCGCGCGCCGAATGCATGGCCAGCTGCGGCGCACCCACGTCGACGGTGGGGATGCCGGTGCGCGCCGATGTCATCGGCCCGACCGTCGACCCGCACGGCAGGTCGGCGCGGTGTTCGTAGCGCTGCAACGGCACCCCGGCCTGCGCGCAGGCCAGCGCGAACGCCGCCGCGGTGCGCCCGTCGGTGGCGTAGCGCAAATTGGGATGCACCTTGAGCACCGGGCCGGCATTGACCTCGATAAGGTGCCCGGGTTCGTGGCGTTCGGGGTAGTTGGGGTGCGTGGCGTGGGCCATGTCGCCGGAGGCCACCATCGAACCCGGCAGCCGGCGCAGGAACTCCTCGCGGCCGCCGCCCTGGCTCAACGTGATGCGCTCCAGCACGGTCAGCAGCAACTCCGACTGCGCACCGTGGTCGGACTGCGAGCCGACCTCCTCGTGGTCGAACAGCACCAACACCGGCGCGTACTCGCCCGGTTCGGCGGCCAGAAACGCCTCCAGCCCCGCGTAGCAGGTGGCCTGGTTGTCCAGCCGCGGTGCGCTGACCAGCTCGCTGCCCGCCCCGATCAGCCGCGACGGGCTCAGATCGTGGGTCATCAGATCGGCCCCCAGCACGTCGTCGGCGTCGACGCCGGCCTGTTCGGCGACATAGCCCAGAAACGACCGCGCCCCGCTGCCGACGCCCCACACCGCGTTGACGTGGCGCTGCGGGTTCAGCTCCACCGCCTTGCGGTCCTCGGCCAGGTGGATGGCCAGCTGCGGTACCCGCAGGATCGCCTCATCGATGCGCACCAGCGGATGCACCAGCCGGTTACCGTCGCGCACCGACAGTCGCCCGCTGATGCCGAGATCGCGGTCCAGCCACGAGTTCAGCCACGCCCCGCCGTAGGGCTGCAGCGCCACCACCTGCCACCCGGCGACGAACCGGTCGGGGTGCTCTTTGACGCGCAGGTTGGGGCTGTCGGTGTGGGCGCCGACGATGCGGAACGGCGCATCCGGCGCACCGGTCTGCCATGCGATCAGTGAGCCGGCGCGGACGCTGAAGAAACGGCCCGCGGAGCTGGATTCGCCGCTCGCGGCGGAGCTGGATTCGCCGCTCGCGGCGGAGCTGGATTCGCCGCTCGCGGCGGGCGGCCACCCGTCGCCCTCCCCCAGCTCCCGGAAACCCGCCGACCGCAGCCGCTCGGCCACCGTCGCGCAGACATGGAACGGTGACGGCGATGCATCGATGAACTCACACAGGCCCTGTGGACTTGCAGACATGGTTAACCATCATTGCCGACGATCTTGACCTAGGGTCGAACCGTGCCCGATCCCTTACCGCAGCCTGTGCTGGCGCCGTTGACCCCGGCGACCATATTTCTGGTGGCGACCATCGACGAGGGTGGCGAGCAGGCCGTGCACGAGTCGCTGCCCGATATCTCGGCGCTGGTGCGCGCGATCGGATTTCGCGATCCGACCAAGAACCTGTCGGTGGTGACCTCGATCGGCTCCGACGCCTGGGACCGGTTGTTCTCCGGTCCGCGTCCCGCCGAGCTGCATCCGTTCATCGCGCTCGACGGGCCCCGCCACCACGCCCCGTCGACCCCGGGGGACTTGCTGTTTCACATCCGGGCCGAGTCGATGGACGTGTGTTTCGACCTGGCGACCCGGCTCGTCGACGCGGCCGAGGGCGCGTTGACCGTCGTCGACGAGGTGCACGGTTTCCGGTTTTTCGACAACCGCGACCTGCTGGGCTTCGTCGACGGCACCGAGAACCCCGATGGCCCGCTGGCGCGCAGCGCGACGCAAATCGGGGACGAGGACCCCGATTTCGCGGGCGGCTGCTATGTGCACGTGCAGAAGTACACCCACGATATGGCGGCGTGGACCGCGCTGCCCACCTCCGAACAGGAACGGATCATCGGTCGCACCAAGCAGGATGACATCGAGTTGGACGACGCGGTCAAACCCGCGAACTCCCATGTGGCGCTGAACGTCATCGAGGACGAAGACGGCGAAGAGCTCAAAATCGTGCGGCACAACATGCCTTTCGGTGAGATCGGCAAGGGTGAGTTCGGCACCTACTTCATCGGTTACTCACGCACGCCCGAGGTCACCGAGCAGATGCTGGAGAACATGTTTCTCGGCGATCCGCCCGGCAACACCGACCGGCTGCTGGACTTCTCCACCGCGGTGACCGGCTCGATGTTTTTCACCCCGATCGTCGATTTCCTCAACAACCCACCGCCGCTGCCTGATTCGGCGGCAGCCGAAGAATCTGCGCCCAGCCCCGTGGAATCCTCGGTCACCTACGACGGATCGCTGCGGATCGGCAGCCTGAAAGGAACGCCATGAACAACCTGTATCGCGACCTCGCTCCGATCACGGAGGTGGCCTGGGCCGAGATCGAACAGGAAGCGACGCGGACGTTTCGGCGGCACATCGCCGGGCGTCGCGTCGTCGACGTCAGCGAACCCGGCGGGCCGGTGATGGCCGCGGTGACCACCGGGCATCTGCGCGACGTGGCGCCGCCCGGGGAGGGCGTGGTGGCCCACCTGCGCGAGAGCAAGCCGCTGGTGCGGCTGCGGGTGCCGTTCACGGTGACGCGCACCGCGATCGACGACGTCGAGCGCGGCGCGCAGGACTCCGACTGGGATCCGGTCAAGGAGGCCGCCCAGACGCTGGCGTTCGTCGAAGACCGGGCGATCTTCGAGGGTTACGAGGCCGCCGCCATCGAGGGCATCCGCAGGTGCAGCTCCAACCCGGCGCTCGCACTGCCCGACGATCCACGCGACTTCGCCGACGTCATGGCCCAGGCGTTGTCGGAACTGCGGCTGTCCGGTGTGGGTGGCCCGTATTCGGTGCTGCTGTCGGCGGAGGCCTACACCAAGGTCAGCGAGACCACCGAGCACGGCTATCCGATTCGCGAGCACCTCAACCGGCTGATCGGCGGCGGCGACATCATCTGGGCGCCCGCCATCGACGGCGCGTTCGTGCTGTCCACCCGCGGCGGCGATTTCGATCTGCAGATCGGCACCGACGTGGCGATCGGCTACCTGTCCCACGATGCGAACACCGTGCAGCTCTACCTCGAAGAGACGCTGACGTTTTTGTGCTACACCTCGGAGGCCTCGGTCGCCCTGACCGCCGGCTGACCTCTTCTTCGCCGAGCGTGCGTGTCCACGGGCGACACGCCGTCAAAAGCCGCGAGTTTGCGCACGCTCGCCCGAGTCAAAACCGCGGACTCAGGCCGCGAGCACCGAGTCCAGCGCGGAGTAGAAGATGCCCAACCCGTCGTCGGACGGGCCGGTCAGCGCCTCGGTGGCGTGTTCGGGGTGGGGCATCAGCCCGACGACCCGGCGGTTCTGCGAGCAGATCCCCGCGATATCGCGTTGGGAGCCGTTGGGATTGTCGCGGTAGCGGAACACCACACGGTCCTCGCCCTCGAGTTCGTCGAGCACCTTCTCGCTGGCGACGAAGCGGCCCTCACCCGATTTCAGCGGCACCAGGATGTCGGCGCCGAGGTCGTAACGCGACGTCCACGCCGTGGAGTTGGAGGCCACCTGCAGCCACAGGTCTCGGCACACGAAATGCAGACCGGCATTGCGGGTCAGCGCGCCGGGCAGCAGACCCGCCTCGCAGAGCACCTGAAAACCGTTACAGATGCCCAACACTGGCATGCCTCGTGTCGCGGCGGCCACCACTTCGCCCATCACCGGCGCGAACTTCGCGATGGCGCCCGCGCGCAGATAATCGCCGTAGGAGAAGCCGCCGGGCACGATCACGGCGTCGACGTTCTTGAGGTCGGCGTCGGCGTGCCAGAGGTTCACCGCGGTGCCGCCGGCCAACCGCACGGCCCGCGCGGCGTCGACGTCGTCGAGCGTGCCGGGAAATGTGATGACGCCCACACGTGTACTCATGACTGCTCCCTGCTCACCGACCAGTCCTCGATGACGGTGTTCGCCAGCAGCGATTCGGCAATCTGCGCCAGCGTATCGTCATCGATGCTGTCGTCGACCTCAAGTTCAAATCGCTTGCCCTGCCGCACATCTGAGACGCCGTTGTACCCGAGACGGCCCAACGCACCGACGATCGCCTGGCCCTGCGGATCGAGGATTTCCGCCTTGGGCATCACGTGCACCACCACCTTTGCCACGGCGACAACTGTACCGGCGAGTTCAGCGCGCTGGTCTCACCGGCACGATCCGAGGTAGGCCTGGCACAGCGGGGCCGCCATGGCGTCGAAGACCTGCGCGTCGGGAACCGGCGACCAGGGCACCCGCGCCGGCAGCGTCGACCACATCGCCAGCTCGACGATGGTGCTGCTGTCGGGGTGGGCCAGCAGGTACTGCCTCATGATCTGCTTGCCGGCCACGCTGATCACCGCCGCCAGCCGATCGGACTGGTCGGTGGTGATCGACGGCGAGACGAACGGCGCGGTCAGCTGACAGGTGCGCAGCCGGGTTTTGGCCTGCTCGAACGTCTGCGTCGCCGTCGGCCCGCCCTGGGACACCGGTCCGCGCCAGTGCACCACCTGCGCTTGCAGCTGCCATTCGCCGGGCGGGTTAGGGACCGCCGCCTGCGCGGCGACGGCGTGGTCGCGGGGGTCGGCGATGACGGGCGGGCTGGCGCAGGCCTGTTCGAACGCGAAGCGCGGCGCGGTGGCGGTGACGGCCAGCTCGGCGAGCCCCGGCCAACGATAGACCGGGTACAGCGGGATCGCGGTGGACACCATCCACGCCGAATCGGGGATGGTGTTGCAGGCCGGCGGGCAGATATCTGGGGCTGCGTGCACCGGCGGAGCAGGCACGACGGCCATTCCACAGGTCGCCAGGAGCACCGCGAGCATCATCCGCACGCTTGAACCACCCCCTGACAGCCTTAGGCCGCCACAATATTAGGTATGGAATTGACGCATTTCGGCCATTCATGCTTACTCGCGACGTTCACGAAGGATTCCGGCACCGACACCACCGTTCTTTTCGATCCGGGCGTCTTCTCGCACGGTTTCGAGGGCATCACGGGGCTATCGGCGATCCTGATCACCCATCAGCACCCCGATCACGCCGACACCGAGCGGCTACCCGCCCTGCTCGACGCGAACCCGCAGGCCGCGTTGTACGCCGACCCGCAGACCGCCGCGCAGCTCGGCGCACCGTGGCAGGCCGTGCAGGTCGGCGACGAGCTGCAGATCGGCCACCTGACCGTGCGCGGCGTCGGCGGCCAACATGCGGTGATCCATCCCGAAATCCCGGTGATCGACAACATCTCCTACCTCGTCGGCGACGGCGACCACGCCGCCCGGCTGATGCATCCGGGCGACGCGCTGTACACACCAGGCGAGCCGGTCGACGTGCTCGCGACGCCTGCGGCCGCGCCGTGGATGAAGATCTCCGAAGCGGTGGACTACCTGAGGGCCGTGGCGCCGAGGCATGCGGTGCCGATCCACCAGGGCATCATCGATCCCAGCGCCCGCGGCATCTTCTACGGCCGGCTCTCGGAGATGACCGACACCGATTTCCAGGTGCTCCCCGAGGAAAACGGCGTCGCCTTTTGACCGCGAGCAGACACAGAAGGCCGCTTCCACGCCCGGTTTCGCGCGCTTCTGCGTCTGCTCGCCGCTACGCCGACGCCGCGCGGCCCGCCGCCCGGCCGGAGAACACACAGCCGCCGAGAAACGTGCCTTCCAGCGACCGGTAGCCGTGCACGCCGCCGCCGCCGAACCCGGCGGCCTCCCCCGCGGCGAACAGCCCGTCGAACACGCTTCCGTCGGCTTTGAGCACCCGCGAGTCCAGGTCGGTTTCCAACCCGCCCAACGACTTTCGCGTTAAGATGTGCAGCTTGACGGCGATCAGCGGGCCGGCTTTGGGGTCGGTGAGCCGGTGCGGGGCGACGACGCGGCTGACCCGGTCGCCCAGATAATTGCGCGCCACCCGGATGGCGGCGATCTGGGTGTCCTTGGTGAACTTGTTGACCACCTCGCGGTCGCGGGCGGTGACTTCGGCTTCCACCGTCGCGTAGTCCAGCGGCAGCACGTCGGGCACGTCGTTCATGGCAGACACCAAGTCGCGCAACGTGTTCGCGCTGACGAAGTCCACACCACGGTCGACGAACGCCTGCACCGGCGGCGGCGCACCCGGACGCACCCGGCGCAGCACCTCGGCGATGCTACGGCCGGTCAGATCGGGGTTCTGCTCCTGGCCCGATAGCGCGAACTCCTTGGCGATGATGCGGGCGTTGAGCACAAACCAGGTGTAATCCTGGCCCGTGCGCGCAATGTGTTCCAGCGTGCCGAGGGTGTCGAAACCCGGATACAGCGGGGCGGGCAGGCGGTTGCCGTGCGCGTCCAGCCACAGCGACGACGGGCCCGGCAGGATGCGGATGCCGTGCATCGGCCAGACCGGGTCGTAGTTGGTGATGCCCTCGGTGTAATGCCACATCCGGTCGCTGTTGATGACACGCCCGCCCGCCGTCTCGCTGATGCCGATCATCCGGCCGTCGACGTGCGCGGGCACACCGGAGAGCAACTGGTCGGGCACCCGGCCCATCCGCTTGGGCCAGTTCTGTCGCACCAGGTCGTGGTTACCGCCGATACCGCCACTGGCGACGACGACCGCTTGGGCGCGGAACTCGAAGTCGCCGACGGGATTTCGCGACGACGCGACACCGCGTGCGTCATCGGACGGCTCGAGCACGGTGCCGCGGACCCCGACCACGGCGCCACCTTCGACGATCAGCTCGTCGACACGGTGGCGGTATCTGAACGTGACGGCGGGCGAGTCGAGCAGCCGGCGCGCGAAGACGTCGACGATCGCGGGCCCTGTGCCCCAGGTGATGTGGAACCGGGGCACCGAGTTGCCGTGCCCGCGTGCGTCGTAGCCACCGCGTTCGGCCCAGCCGACGAGCGGGAAGGTCTGCAATCCGCGCTCGCGCAACCAGCTGCGCTTCTCGCCGGCGGCGAAGTCGACGTAGGCGTGCGCCCACTGCTTGGGCCAGTGGTCTTCTGGCCGGTCGAATCCGGCGGTACCCAGCCAGTCCTGCAGCGCGAGCTCATGGCTGTCACGGATACCGAGCCTGCGTTGTTCGGGGCTGTCGACGAAGAACAGCCCCCCGAACGACCAGTACGCCTGACCGCCGAGGTTGTTGGCGTTCTCCTGGTCAACGATCAGCACCCGCTTGCCGCGTTCGGCGACTTCACACGCCGCCACCAGCCCGGCCAGTCCCGCTCCCACGACGATGACGTCAGCATCTGCCATGGCCGCCACGTTAGCGGCCAGGTGCTACGCCGCGGCCGGCATTGCCCGGTACGTCGGCCACTGATACACGCTGCCGGTGCAGTGGTGCAGTAGCGCGAGGTCGACGGCGTCGAGCATCGCCTGCCGTGGGCCCGGTTTGCGTAGGTGCCGCGCGGCGACCGCGATCCGCACGACGCCACCGCGGCGCGCCGTGCGTTGCGCGGACAGCACCAGTGTCCGGCACCACCAGGGTTCGGAAAGGAAACCCTCGCCGATACCGAGCACCCGGCCACGCACCGTCGTCGCACGGACCAGGTCGGTGATCCCACTCAGCCCGGCGACGAGGCGAAACCCATTGCGCGGCAAAGCAGTCGTCGTCCCCGACGACACGATCCACCCGGGTGCGGCGAAAATCCTGGTGCGCAACCCGGCGTGTTCCATCACCCGGTCGGCACCCATCAGCCGCAGGTTCGCCTCGTGCGCGGGCAGCGTCGCGAACTCGCCGCGGCGCTTCTTGGTGGCGGCTTCGTCGAAGCCGTGCAGCACGACGGCGTCACCGCCGGCGCGGCGGGTCCTCAGCCAGTCCACGGTGGACGCGTCGGCCTCGAGCCGGTAGCCACCCTTGAGCCTGGGCGCCACCAGAAACGACGCGGGCACACCGCGCGTGTCCAGCTGTGCGCAGAACGCGTCGACGTCGGCCAGGGTGCGGTCGCTGATTCCGGAGATCGAGACGATCAGTTGTCCAGCCACGCGCCCAGTGTGGCAACGCCAGGTGTCGCGACGGTGTCTGACACGTCGACGCCAGGTGGCCGCTGGTTTACTTCGGCAAGACCTCTTCGATGGCCGCGATCACCTCGGGCGCGTCGGGTTCGGTGCGCGGCCGGAACCGCTTGGCCACCTTGCCGTCAGGGGCCAGCAGGAATTTCTCGAAGTTCCACTGGATGTCGCCGGCCTGACCTTCGGCGTCGGGCGTTTTGGTCAGCTGTTCGTAGAGCGGATGCCGCTCTGCGCCGTTGACGTCGGTCTTGGCCAACAGCGGAAACGTCACACCGTAGGTGGTCGAGCAGAACTCCTGAATCTCCTCGGCCGTGCCGGGCTCCTGTCCCATGAACTGGTTGCACGGCACGCCGATGACCGTGAGCCCACGGTCGCGGTAATCCTTCGCCAACTGTTCCAGCGCCGTGTACTGCGGGGTGAGGCCGCACTTGGAGGCGACGTTGACCACCAGCGCGGCGCCGTCGGCCAACTGGCCGAGCGTGGTGTCCTTGCCGTCGAGTGTGGTCAGCGGGATATCGGTCAGCGGTATGTCGGTCATGACTGGCACGCTACTCGTTCTTGAAGAGCATCCCCGCGACTCGGTGCACCAGCGCGATCGGATCCTCGCTGGTGTCGATCGCCTTGTTCAGCCACAGCAGCGAAAAGCCGTGCACCAGAGACCATGCCGCAAGCGCCGCGGCTTGCGGGTCGCCGACGGCGCGGGAGTCGCCGAGGGTGCCGACGCCCTGCGCGAGCTCGGCGCCGGCCGCGCCCACCGCGGCCATCAACTCGGGGTCCTCGGGGTTGACCAGGGCGCGGTCGAACATCACCGCATAGTGACCGGGGTGGCCCAGCGCGAACCGCACATAGGCCAGCGCGGCGTCGATGAACTCCGGTCGGGCGTCGGCGAGTTCGGCAGCCAGCAGCCGCCAACCCTCGGCCGCCAGCGCGGTGAACAACCCGCGGCGGTCGGTGAAGTGGTGTGCGGGCGCGGCGTGCGAGACGCCGGCGGCCCGGGCCAGTTCGCGCAGCGAGATGCCGTCGGCGCCGCGCTCGGCCACCAGGTCGGCGGCCTGGGCCAGGATGGCGGCCTTGAGGTCGCCGTGGTGATAGGACGCCTTGCTCACGGGGCCAGCATACCGACTTAATCTTGACAATGCCTAGATTTTGGTTCTACCGTGAACTTGTCACTGTCAAGTTTGGAGTTTGTCATGGCTGTTGTTCTCGCCCTGGTGTTCGGCACGCTCGCGGCCCGGGTCGTCGGCTGGTTGGGGGTCGACTACGTCGACAGCTGGCCCGCGGCGATTGCCGTCGGACTGGCCGCGATGTTCTCGCTCACCGGCGTCGCGCATTTCGTCAACCCGCTGCGCCGCGACATGATCGCGATCGTCCCGCCACGGCTGCCCGCACCAGCCCTGCTGGTGAGCGTCACCGGCGTGCTGGAACTTCTCGGCGCGGTCGGGCTGCTGTATCCGCCGACCCGGGTGGCGGCAGCGGTGTGCCTGTTCGCGCTGATGCTGGTGATGTTTCCCGCCAACGTCTACGCGACCCGGATGCCCAACCCCCCGAAGTCGATGACCACGCGGCTGGATCTGCGCACCGCCGAACAGGTGCTGTTTCTAGGCGCCGCCGCCGTCGTGGTCGGCCTTGGCGGCATCTAGCAGCCAGGCGTACTGGAATGCGGCTTCTTTCCAACGTTCATAGCGTCCGCTGATGCCGCCGTGGCCGGCGTTCATCTCGGTCTTCAGCAACACCGGCTCGCTGTCGGCCTTGGTGTAGCGAAGGGCCGCAACCCATTTCGCCGGCTCCACGTAGTAGACCCTGGTGTCGTTGAGCGACGTCATCGCCAGGATCTTCGGATACCGTTTGGCGGTCACGTTCTCGTACGGCGAGTACGACTTCATGTACTCGTAGACGTCCTTGTCCTCCAACGGGTTTCCCCATTCGTCCCATTCGGTGACGGTCAACGGCAGCGACGGGTCCAGGATCGTGGTGAGCGGGTCGACGAACGGCACCACGGCCAGGACTCCGGCGAACAGTTCGGGCGCCATGTTGGCCACCGCACCCACCAGCAGCCCGCCTGCGCTTCCGCCGTGCGCCACCAGGTTCTGCGGGCGCGTGATGTCGGTGGCCACCAGATGCTCTGCCACCGCGACGAAATCGGTGAAGGTGTTCTTCTTCTCCAGCATCTTGCCGTGCTCGTACCATGGCCTGCCGAGTTCGCCGCCGCCGCGCACGTGTGCGACCGCGAAGACCATTCCGCGGTCCAGCAGCGACAGCCGCGCGATCGAGAACCGCGGGTCTTCACACATCTCGTAGGCCCCGTAGCCGTACAACAGCGTCGGCGCCGGGAACTGCAGGCCGATGCGGTGCACGATCGAGATCGGAATGCGGGCGCCGTCGGGCGCGACGGCCCAGTCCCGGCGCTCCACGTAGTCCTCGGGCCGATAGTCGCCGAGTACAGGCTGCTCGCGCAGCAGCGTGCGTTCACCGGTCGCCAGATCGAAGTCGTAGATCCGCACGGGGGTGACGAACGAGGTGGCCCCGATCCGCAGCTTCGGTGAGCTCCAGTTCGGGTTGCCCGCCAGACCCGCCGACGTCAACTCGGTGTCGAACGTGATCTCTTGGGGCTGCCCGTATCGGCCGTCCTCATAGAGCGGCCACAGCTGGATCTTGGGCAGCGCCTCGCTGCGGTAGCCGACCACCAGATGTGATTCGAACGCGTCCACCGAATCCAGGCGCACGTCGTCGCGGTGCTCGATCAGGGTGCGCGTCGCGGTCGGATCGGACACCGGCGCCTCGACGAGCGTGAAGTTCTCCGCACCGTCGTTGTGCAGAATCAAAAAGCGGTCCTGCCCGCCGACAACGGCGTGTTCGACCGCGTACTCGACGAGTTCGCGGCGCGGCCACACCGTGGCGAACTCGGCCTGCGCGTCACTCGCGTCGGCGTAGCGCATCTCCGATGTGACGGCGCTACCCGCCGCGATCAGGATGTACTTGTCGCTTCGGGTGCGGCCCACCGCGAGCCAGAACCGTTCGTCGGGTTCGTGGTACGCGCGTTGCGCGGGTAACCCGGACCCGATGCGGTGGCGCCAGACGGTATCGGGACGCCACGCCTCGTCGACGGTGGTGTAGTAGACGGTGCGGTTGTCGGCCGCCCACGTCACCCCGGGCGCGATCCCGACGATCTCGTCGTCGAACAGCTGATTTGTGCGTAAGTCCTTGAACCGCAACGTGTACCGTTCGTCGCCCTTGACGTCGACGGAATACGCCAGCACGGTGCCGTCCAGGCTCACCGACGCGGCGCCCAGCGCGAAGAACTCGTGCCCGTCGGCCTCTACGTTCTCGTCGAGCAGCACCTGCTCGCCGGGTATCTCGGTGTTCTCGTCGAGCACCGGCGGTGTCCAGTCGTCGGGGTTCTCGACCGGGCAGCGACAGTGCACGCTGTACTGCTTGCCTTCGAAGCTGCGCCCGTAATACCACCAGTCCTGGCGCCGGGTCGGCACGGAGAGGTCGGTCTCTTTGGTCCTCGCCTTGATCTCGTCGAAAATCTTCTCGCGCAACGGCGCCAGGTGCGCGGTGACGTGCTCGGTGTAGGCGTTCTCCGCGTTGAGGTGCTCGATGACCTCGGGGTTGGACTTGTCGCGCAGCCACTCGTAGGGGTCAACGAAGACGTCGCCGTGATGTTCGCGGCGGTGCTCGATGCGCTTGGCTTCAGGAGGGTTCACGCGGCAGATCCGATCCAGTCAGCGAAGTTGCGGCCCGAAATGCGTTCGTAGGCCTCGATGTAGCGCGCCCGCGTCGCATCGACGATGTGCGCGGGTAGCGGTGGGGGCGGGGTGTCCCCGTAGCGGTCCCAACCGGACTCCGGGCTGGTGAGCCAGTTGCGGACGAACTGTTTGTCGAAACTCTGCTGCACAACACCCTCTTGCCAGTCGTCGGCGCGCCAATACCTGCTCGAATCCGGGGTGAACACCTCGTCGGCCAATCGGAGCGTGCCGTTGTCGTCCACGCCGAACTCGAACTTCGTGTCGGCCACGATGATGCCCTTGCTCAGCGCGTAATCGGCGCCCTGACGGTAGGTCTGCAGCGTGACTTCGCGGACCTGCTCGGCGCGCTCGGCGCCGATCAGTTCCACCACCTTGTCGAACGAGATGTTCTCATCATGCTGTCCCAGTTCGGCTTTGGTGGCCGGGGTGAACAGTGGCTCATCGAACTTGCTGGCTTCGACCAGCCCGGACGGCAGCGTGATCCCGCACAGCGTGCCGGTGTTCTGGTAGTCGATCAGGCCCGAGCCGGTGAGGTAACCGCGGGCCACCGCCTCCACCGGAAGCATCTCGAGTTCGGCCACCACCAGCGCGCGGCCGAGCACTTCTTCGGGGATGCGCTCGTCGTCGGGCGGGCCGGCCAGGTGGTTGGGCGCATCAGCGGACCGGGCCAAGAAATCGAAGAAGAACACACTCATCGCGGTCAAGATGCGGCCCTTGTCCGGGATCTGCGAGTCCAGGATGTAGTCGTAGGCCGAGATCCGGTCGCTGGCGACGAACAGCAGCGTCGCGTCGTCGACGCGGTACAGCTCACGGACCTTACCGCTGGCCAGATGTTGGTAGTCGGACAGAGCGGGGCGCATCCGGCCAGCCTATCGGGCAGCATCAACCTCATGAGTTCGCGGTTTCTCCCCTACGCCACGACGCCTTCGCGCTTCGTCGGCCAGTTCATCAGCGACGTCGTCGTGCTCGGCTGGACCATCGTGTGGCTGTCGGTCGGCGCGGCCGTGCAATCCGCGGTGGCCACCATCGCCGCCGTCGGCCGCCAGGTCGAGATCGGCGCCAACGGCGTCGCCGACAACCTCGACACGGCGGGCAGCCGCACCGACGACGTGCCGTTCGTCGGCGATGCGCTGGCCAAACCGCTGCGGGCGGCCGCCGATGCCGCGCTCGACATCGCCGGTGCCGGGCACAGCCTCGACACCACCGCGTCGTGGCTGGCCTGGGTGCTGGCGCTCGCCGTGGCCGCCCCGCCGATCCTGTTCGTCGCGATGCCGTGGCTGATGCTGCGGGTGCGGTTCGCCCGTCGCAAGTGGACGGCGATCACGCTGGCCCGCACGCCCGCGGGCGAACAGTTGTTGGCGCTGCGGGCACTGGCCAACCGGCCGCTGGCGCAGCTGGCGCAGATCCATGCCGATCCCGTCGGCGCCTGGCGCAACCATGACGCGGTGGCGATCCAGGGGTTGGCCGCGCTGGAGTTACGCGCGGCCGGCATCCGCCGTTAGCGATTTGTGCACGATTTCCCGCGGTGACCGCGGGTTTTCGTGCACAAATCGCCGGGGATGGAACCGTTGTCGGTTGCGGCGCGTCTGACTTAAGTGTGCTGGAGGACTATCTTCGGGACCACGACGGGGTCATCACGCTCGCTCAGGCACGCGCCGCAGGCCTGAGCGACGACGCCGTACACAGGCGAGTCCGCTCTGGGCGATGGCTTCGGTGCTCGCCGGGTGTCTTCTTCGTCGACGACCGCGCTTTTACCGACGCGGCACGTATACGTGCAGCGGTTTGGTCCCATGGACCGCTGGCAGTGGCCAGCGGGTTGAGCGCCGCGTGGTGGCACGGACTGACCAAGTTCGCACCGGACGTCGTCGACGTGACAGTGCCGCGGGTCAGCAACCATCGACGGCGGCCGGACATCCGCAGTCGGCGACGCGACTTGACGCCGCAGGACATCGTCGAACGGAAAGGCTTGCGGGTCACCGCGCTTCCGCTGACGGTGGTCGAAGCAGCGATCCGGCGCCGTGGCGGTGCGAAGCTGATGGATGCGGCGCTGCAGCAACATGTCGAACTGGCGCAGCTGTGGCGAGCACACCTGCGCAACAAGGGCCGCCATGGCTCCCCGGCCGCCAGACGCCTACTGCAGGCCGCATCGGATGGCGCACGGTCGGAAGCCGAGCGACTCCTGGTGAAACTGCTGCGGGAGGCGGGAATCACCGGATGGCAGACGAACTATCCGGTCGGCGGATACAAAGTCGACATAGCGTTCCTGGACCCGAAGGTCGCCATCGAAGTCGACGGCTGGGCGTTCCACAGCGATTCGGAGACGTTCGTCAAGGATCGCCAACGCCAGAACACGATCTCCCTGCTCGGGTGGAAAGTGCTGCGCTTCACGTGGCTGGACCTCACGCAGTACCCCAACCGCGTCATCGCCGAGATCAAGTTCGCGACCGGGTGGTGATCACCGGTTAACCGAGCATGCGCCGCCACACCCGCCCGTAGGAGTACCGGGCGGTGACCGAACCGAACCGCACCCGGCCGCGCACGACGAGGTGCAGCTGCGCCGAGCGCGGACCGTAGGGCACCTTCAAGGTGGCGCTTCCGCCGAAAGTGTCGACGCCGTTGAGATCGGCCGTGGCGCCGTCGGGCAGGATCAGCTCGGTCGAGCTGAAATAGTCGTCGATGTCCAGCACGACGGACGGGCTCGGCAACGTGGCGCTGGTGAAATCCAGCGTGGTGTCGCACATCCGGGTGTGCAGGCGCAGATGCGAGGGCACCGTCCACTGTCCGCGGCGGGTGATCGTCGACATCCGGCCCCGCACCACCTCACCGCTGCCGGGCGGCGCCGACGGCGACTGCGGCAGGTCGGCCAGCACCGCACCCAACTCACCGCGGGTGCGGGCGGTCAGCACCGTGTCGAGCCGCTCGCTGAACTCGTCGAGCGTGAGCAGGCCCTGGCCGACAGCATGCTCGAGCAGTTGGCGCGCGTGGGCACGGTCGGCGTCGGACACACGCAGGTTCGCGTCACCGGAGTCCATGCCTCGAGGGTAGGCGCTGGCGCAGATGGTGCCCCAACAGCGACAACCCTGCGACCGCCAGGATCGCCCAGCTGCCCAGCCCGATCCAGAAGACCACGTGTGAAATCGGCGACAGCACAAGCCAACCGGTTTCTTCAGAGGTGGTGTCGGTGGCCACCGAATACATGCCGAGCGGGAACACCATCGCCCACCACACCCCGGCGAAGCGCAGGACGCCCGGGCGCCGGATGTGGCGCAGGCCGAAGTACAGCAACGGCGGGATCCATGTGGTTGCCGCCACCCAGGTCCCGACGGTAACCAGGCGCGCGGCCTCGGCCAGCCACCCGGTGACGTCGTGATGGATGCGGTCGCCCGCCAGGGTCGCGATGGCCAGCCCACCCATCAGGATCCACGCGTCGGGCTCGAACCCACCGGGATCGAGCCGGGCGGCGAACGCGCGGGCCAGGATCAGCGCCGTCATCACGAAATACACCAGCAGCGCGAGCACCCACATCGCCGCGGCGACGTGCAGCAACGCAGGCCAACCGGTGTAGCGCGCCAGCGCGATGATCACCAACACCAGCCCGGATGTGCCGACGCTGGGCAACTCCCATGCCCCACGCGCACTTTCACGGAGCTCATGCCACCGCGGCCTCACGAAGTTGCGCACCAGCAGCACGGCCAGCACCAGCCACGCCGTCGTCGCCAGCACGCCGAGCGTCCACAGCACACCGGGTAGCGACGTGAACCTGGTGTCGAGCACCGCGCACGCCGCCACGAACGTGAACAGCCGGATCGTCACATCGGGGTCGGTGACGTCCGGCGGATCGCTGGGCCACCGCATCGCCGCCACCCCGACCAAGATCACCAGCCCGACGGCGGCCAGCACGCCCAGCCCGCCGCTGATCCTGGGGTAGCCGTGGTCGTCCGCAGCGATCGACACGATGCCGGTCGCCATGACGGCGGCGAACGCATCGGGCTTCACACCTGCAGCTCGACCACCAGATGCCGGATGCCGGTGTGCCGGTTGCTGCGTGTCCACTCCACGGGTTTGACCAGCCGCGCCGACGAGAATCGGGTCAGCAGCTCCTCGAACAGCACCCGAAGCTCCAAACGGGCCAGGTTCGCCCCGAGGCAGTAGTGCACGCCGTGCCCGAACCCCAAGTGCGGGTTGGGTTTGCGGGTGATGTCGAAGGTGTCCGGTTCGGCGAACACCGTCGCGTCGCGGTTGGCCGAACCTTCCCAGACCTGCACCTTCTGCCCGGCGCGGACGTGGCAGCGCGCCAGTTCGACGTCGCGGGTGGCGGTACGCCGCTTCGACGGCGACGGCGACGTCCAGCGCACCATTTCCTCGACGGCGGTGGGCAGCTGATCCAGATCGGTGCGCAGCGCCGCCAGTTGGTCGGGATGCTCGATCAACGCGAGCAACCCACCTGCCACGGCGTTGCGGGTGGTCTCGGCTCCGGCGCTGAACAGCAGGCTGAAGAACAGGTACAGCTCCAGCTCCGACAAGCCGTCCTCGAGGGTGGCGTTGGCCACGACGGACAACATGTCGTCGGTCGGCTCGGCGCGCTTGGCCGCGATCAACTCCTGGCCGTAGGCATACATCCTGGCCCCGGCTTCCTCCACCGACATCGGCCCGACCTGGCCCAGCTGCGCTCTGCGAGCGTCGCCGAAGTCGAACTGCGGCTCGATGGCGTGGAACAACCAATGCCGTTCGGACTCAGGAACTCCCAACAGGATGCAGATCATCTGCATCGGCAGTTCGGCGGCGATGTCGACAAGGAAGTCGAACGGCTCCCCCGGCACCACGGCGTCCAGCAGCCGCCGGGCCCTGGCGCGTAGGTCGTCCTCGACGCGGCGGATCATCCGCGGGGTCAGACCCGAGCTGACCAGCCGCCGGATCTCGGAGTGGCGCGGGTCGTCCATCATGTTGAGCACCTGCCCGGCGACCGACAGGTCCTGCAGCAGCGTGCCGCCGTACGGTCGCTGCCCACCGGTCACCGACGAATAGGTCGCCGGATCACGCAGCACGGCAAGGGTTTCGGCGTGGGTGGCCACCGACCAGAAGCCCTCGCCGTCGGGGGTGTGCTCGGTGGGTTCATGCCAGTACACCGGCGCCTCACGCCGATGCAGCACGAACAGCTCGTGCGGAAAACCGTCGGCGAAGTTGTCCAGATCGGTGAAGTCGATCCGGGCCAGCTCCGCTAACGAGGTCACAGGATGGCACCCGAGGTGTACTTGGCCGCTTCGGGATAGCGGCTGACCAACTCGTCGACGGCCTCGACGACCCGGTCCACCTGGTCACCGGCCGCACCGGTGAAGGCCTGCTTGTCGGCCAGCGCCGCGTCGAGCGCGGGCCGGTCCAGCGGCAGCCGCGTATCGGCGGCGAGCCGGTCGAGCAGGTCGGGCTCAAAACCCTTCTCCCGCATGGCGAGCGCGACGGCCACCGCGTGCTCCTTGATCACCTCGTGAGCGGCTTCGCGGCCCATACCCGCGCGCACCGCGGCGATCAGGATCCGGGTGGTGGCCAAAAACGGTAGGTAGCGGTCGAGTTCACGCTGGATCACGGCCGGATACGCGCCGAACTCATCGAGCACGGTCAGGAACGTCTCGGTCTGTCCGTCGATCGCGAAGAACGCGTCGGGCAGCGCCACCCGCCGCACCACCGAGCAGAACACGTCGCCCTCATTCCATTGCGCGCCTGCGAGTTCCGCGGCCATCGACGCGTAGCCACGCAACACCACCTGCAGCCCGTTGACGCGCTCACACGAGCGGGTGTTCATCTTGTGCGGCATGGCCGACGAGCCGACCTGCCCCGGGGCGAACCCTTCGGTCACCAACTCGTGGCCGGCCATCAACCGGATGGTGTGCGCCAACGAGGACGGGCCGGCACCCACCTGAACCAGCGCCGAGACCACGTCGTGGTCCAGCGACCGCGGATACACCTGCCCGACGCTGCTGAAAATCTCGGTGAAGCCCAGGAATTCGGCAACCCGGCGTTCCAGGTCGGCCAGCCGGGCAGTGTCTCCGCCGAACAGGTCGAGCATGTCTTGTGCGGTGCCCATCGGGCCTTTGATTCCGCGCAGCGGGTAGCGGTCGATCAGCGAACGCAGCCGTTGCAGCGCGATCAGCATCTCTTCGGCGGCCGAGGCGAACCGCTTGCCGAGCGTGGTGGCCTGCGCTGCGACGTTGTGGCTGCGGCCGGCCATCACCAGGTCGCGGTAGCTGATCGCCCGCTCGGCCAGCCGGGCCACCACGGCGACGCCATGGGAGTGCACGAGTTCCATCGACCGGCGGATCTGCAGCTGCTCGACGTTCTCGGTGAGGTCGCGGCTCGTCATGCCCTTGTGCACGTGCTCGTGGCCGGCCAGCGCGTTGAACTCCTCGATGCGCGCCTTGACGTCGTGGCGCAGCACCCGTTCGCGCGCCGCGATCGAGGACAGGTCGACGTCGTCGAGCACCCGCTCGTAGTCGGCGAGCACCGAGGAGGGCACGTTTACGCCCAGCTCTATCTGCGCGCGCAGCACCGCCAGCCACAGCCGACGCTCCGCGACGATCTTGGCCTCGGGTGACCAGATGGCCGCCATCTCCTCGCTGGCGTAGCGGTTCGCCAACACATTGGGGATCGTCACAGCCACACAGCTTACGGGCCACCGCGCGGGCCCAGACCTAGTCCGGCGCGTCGGCCAGAGGCGTCTCGTCGAACAGGGCCGCGTCGCGGACACCGATCCGACGGTTGATCACCATCGTGACGAAGAACAACACGATCCCGACCGCGACCAGCGCCAACGCGACAATGTACTGCTGGACGGGCCGACCCGACAGCGGGGTCACGAGATACAGCGACACGATGAACCCGATCACCGGCAGCACCGTCGGCGTACGGAAATGTCGGCCGCCCGCGCGCACATCGCGCCGCAGCACCAGCACGGCGACGTTGACCATCGCGAACACCGCGAGCAGCAACAGCGACGTGGTGCCGCCGAGCACCGCGATGGCGTTCGAGCTGGCGAACACCGACACGTAGAGGATGAGCCCGAACGCGATCAACGTGGTGAACACGATCGCCACCCATGGCGTGCGGGTGCGCGGATGGACAGTGCCCAGCACCGGTGGCAAAACGTGTTGGCGCGCCATGCCGTAGATCAACCTGCTGGCCATCAGCATATTGATCAACGCGGTGTTGGAGACTGCGAACATCGAGATGAACGGGAAGATCTCTTCGATCGGCAGGCTGGGCGCGCCGGTCTTGACCACCTCCACCAGCGGGGTGTCGCTGGCGGCCAGCGTGCCGATCGGCACCAGCGCCACCGCGACGATCGACACCAGGATGTAGACGACCCCGGCGATCGCCAGACCCGAAAGCAGCACCTTGGGAAAGGTGTTCACCGGATCCTTGGTTTCCTCGGCCATGTTCACCGAGTCCTCGAATCCGACCATCGCAAAGAAGGCCAGTGACGTCGCGGCGGTCACGGCCATGAACGTGTTCTTTTCCGACGCGGTCTCGAACGCCACCACCCGGCCGAAGTCGACGTCGATCCCGCGGGTGAAGGCCCACAACCCGACGAAGAGCACCAGCATCAGGCCGGTCGCCTCGATGATCGTCAGCACGACATTGAGTTTCACGCTCTCGCCGACACCGCGCAGGTTGACCATCGCCAGCAGCGCCATGAACAGCAGTGCGAGGACGGCGATTCCGAACTTGCTCCAACCCAGCCCGAACCCGGTGTCGAAGTTGGCGGCGAAAAAGCGCGATGCGGTGGACGCCGACGTGATGCCGGAGCACATCACCACAAAGGCCACCAGGAACGTGACGAACTGGATACCGAACGCCTTGTGCACGTAGAGCGCAGCACCCGCGGCTTGCGGATACTTCGTCACCAGTTCCAGGTAGCTGAATGCGGTGACGGTCGCGATCAGAAACGCGATCAGGAACGGAAGCCACGCCGCCCCACCGACTTCGGCCGCGACGTCGCCCGTCAGCGCGTAGACGCCGGTGCCGAGGATGTCGCCGACGATGAAGAGCAGCAACAGGCCGGGGCCCAGCACCCGTCGTAGTTCTGGCTCCTGCTTCGCGGTGGCGGGAGTGCCCATCGCCTTTCCTGGGCCCGCCGCTACGCGATTCGCTCGTCGACCGGCGCCAGCACATCGATGACGTCGATGAGCGTGGCGCGTGCCGATGCGCGTGGACCGTCGCCGTCGCCGACAAGCGCGGCCACCACCGCACCGTCGACGGCGTTGACCAACGCCGTCAGGTACTCGGACCGCACCGACCGCCCGGAGCGCTCGATCACCTCGACGACGGCGTCGGTGCGTTGGCGCAGGATCTGCCGCTGGATGTCGCGCAGCATCGGTTGGCGCGCACATGCGATGTAGCGCTCGTACCGCGAGATCAACTGTTCGCTGCCGCCCTGCCCGACGGCGTCGTCGACCAACAGGTCGACCAGGATGGCGGCCGTCGACTCGGCGCCGCGCCGCCGCCGCGGCAGCATCGCCACCCGCGCCCGCAGTTGTTCGGTTTCGCGTTCACCGACGTGTTCGACGGCCTTGGCGATGAGGTCGTCCAGCGAGGAGAAGTAGTACGTCGTCGACGCCAACGGCAGCCCGGCGCGACGGGCCACCGCGCGGTGCCGGACCGCGTCGAAGCCGCCTTCGCACAGCAGATCGGCAGCCGCGCTGACCAGCGCGCACCGCCGCCGTTCTCCCTTAGGAGTGACTGCTGCCGTCACCTCTAGCATGCTGCCAGCCGGGCGGGTCTCCCATTGCGCTTTCGGCCAATCAACAGGCTTTACTCAGAAACTCGCGGCGATGGCATGATGGCCGCCATGTCCGAACTGAGCCGGCGCGCGCTGCTGCGTCTGGGCGTCAGTGTGACGGGTGTGGCCGCCGGGATGGCAGTGTTTCGCACGGCGCCCACCGCCACCGCGGCACCGACCTACGTCGAGGGGTCGTTCGTCTCGGCAGCGCGCGGCGGCGTGACGACCAATTGGGCGATCGCCCGCCCGCCGGGGCAGACCGGCCCGCTGCGTCCGGTCATCGCGCTGCACGGCAAAGGCAGCGACGCCGCCACCGTCATGGCCGGCGGTGTCGAACAAGGTCTGGCCCAGGCGGTGGCGGCGGGCCTGCCGCCGTTCGCGGTCGTCGCTGTCGACGGCGGCGGGAGCTACTGGCACAAGCGCGCATCCGGTGAGGACTCCGGCGCCATGGTGCTCGACGAGCTCATCCCGATGCTGGGCGAGCACGACCTCGACACCTCGCGGGTGGCGTTCCTCGGCTGGTCGATGGGCGGCTACGGTGCGCTTCTGCTCGGGGCGCGGCTGGGATCGGCCCGCACGGCGGCCATCTGCGCGGTGAGCCCGGCGCTGTGGACCTCCTCGGCCGCGACGGCTCCCGGCGCCTTCGACGGCGCCGACGACTACGCGGCCAACAGCGTGTGGGGACTACCTGAGCTCGGCCGCATTCCGATCCGGATCGACTGCGGCACCGGCGATCCCTTCTATGCCGCGACCAAACAGTTCATCGCCCAACTACCCAACCCGCCCGCCGGCGGCTTCTCGCCCGGCGGACACGACGGCGGGTTTTGGAGTTCGCAGTTGCCCGCCGAGCTGACCTGGATCGCACCGCTGCTGACCGCCTGACCGCCTTTCGACGGCGAGCCCAGCTCACCGTCAAAGGACGATGCGACCGTCGACCGCGGCCAACCCGATATCACGACGAAAATGGCTGCCGGGCAACCGAATCGACTCGATCAACGCGTACGCGGCCGCGCGGGCCTCGGCGAGGTCGGAACCGGTGCCCACCACCGACAGCACCCGGCCGCCGCACGACACGATCGCGCCGTCCTCGCGGCGGACGGTGCCTGCGTGCAGCACACCCTCGACCTCGCACCCTGCGATGACGTCACCGAGCCGGGGGCGGCTCGGATAGTTCTCAGCGGCCAGCACGACGGTCACCGCGGCGCCGTCGCTCCAGCGCAGCGGAGGCACCTCGGCCAGCGTGCCGGTCGCCGCGGCGTAGCACAGCTGACCGACCGGGCTGTCGAGCAGCGCCAGTATGGACTGCGTCTCGGGATCGCCGAAGCGGCAGTTGAATTCGATGACGGCCGGCCCGTTCGAGGTGATGGCCAGCCCGGCGTAGAGCAGCCCGGAGAAAGGGCTGTCGCGGCGAACGAGTTCGGCCGCAACGGGTTTGACGACCTCGTCGACGATGCGGTCGACCGCTTCGGCCGGCAGCCACGGCAGCGGCGCGTATGCGCCCATCCCGCCCGTGTTGGGCCCGGTGTCGTTGTTGCCGACGCGCTTAAAGTCCTGGGCCGCCAGCAGCGGCACCACCGTCTCCCCGTCCACGATGCAGAACAGCGACACCTCCGGGCCGTCCAGAAACGACTCGAGCAGCACCGGATGCCCGGCGTCGAGCAGGCTGGCGGCGTGCGCGCGGGCCACGTCGCGGTCGGTGGTCACCACCACGCCCTTGCCCGCGGCAAGCCCGTCGTCCTTGACCACCCACGCCGACTCGCCGCTCGACGGCCCGAAGCGGTCCAGCGCCGCGTCCAACCGCGCCGGGTTGTCGACGATCTCGCTGCGCGAGGTGCGCACCCCGGCGGCGGCCATCACGTCTTTGGCGAACGACTTGGAGCCCTCGATGCGCGCGGCCGCCTTGCTGGGTCCGAAACAGGCGATACCCGCCTCGCGCACGGCGTCGGCGACGCCGAGCACCAACGGCACCTCCGGGCCGATGATCACCAGATCGGCGCCGAACTGCTTGGCCAACGTGGCGACGGCCTCGCCGGAGGTGATGTCGACGTCGTGTTGTTCGGCGAGGGCTGCGGTGCCGGCGTTTCCGGGGGCGATGGCCATGGCCTCGACCTCCGGGTCGCGGCGCAGGGCGAGCAGCAACGCATGTTCACGGGCTCCGGAGCCGATTACCAGGACACGCACAGCGCCAACTCTAAACAATTTCACCTGGCCATACACTTGACACCGGGGTGTATGGTCGAAATATGACGCAGAGCACCTGCCCGTTCTCGCCGGGATGGGACTTCACCGACCCCGACCTGCTGCTCAAGGGCATACCCGTCGCCGAGTTCGCCGAGCTGCGCAAAACCGCCCCGGTGTGGTGGAACGAGCAGGCGGAATCGATCTTCGACGACGGCGGCTACTGGGTGATCAGCCGCCACGAGGACATCAAGGCGATCTCCCGCGACGGCGATCGGTGGTCGACCAACCGCAAGGGTGTCGTGATGCGGCTGCCCGAGGGCACCGACGCCGAGCAGCTCGAGCTGACCAAGGCGCTGCTGATCAACCACGACGCCCCCGAGCACACCCGGCTGCGCAAGATCGTGTCGCGGCTGTTCACCCCGCGGGCGGTGGCCGGGCTGGAAGAGAAGCTCGCCAACGCGGCACGCGAAATCGTGGCCGCGGCAAAGGGTAAGGAAAGCGGCAACTTCGTCGACGACATCGCGATGAGGCTGCCGCTGCAGGCCATCGCTGATCTGATCGGTGTCCCCGAGGTCGACCGGCAGAAGCTGTTCGAGTGGACCAACTCGATCATGAACACCGACGATCCGGACTACGCAAGCGATTACGCGGCGGCCAACGCCGAGCTGATGGGTTACGCCTACGCCATGGCCGAGGAGCGTCGTCGCTGCCCGGCCGACGACATCGTCACCCGGCTGGTGGAGGCGGACATGAATGGGGAAGCCGGTGAGGGCCTCCAGGACGTCGAGTTCGCGTTCTTCGTCATCCTGCTGGCGGTTGCGGGTAACGAGACGACACGCAACGCGATGACCCACGGCATGAACGCGTTCTTCGAGAACCCCGACCAGTGGGAGCTCTACAAGCGTGAGCGCCCCGCGACCGCCGCGGACGAGATCGTGCGTTGGGCCACGCCCGTGCACTGCTTTCAGCGAACGGCGTTGGTGGACACCGAACTCGGTGGCGTCACGATCCGCGAAGGCCAGCGCGCGGGGCTGTTCTACAGCTCGGCCAACTACGACGAGGCGGTGTTCGAGTCGCCCTTCCAGTTCAACATCAGCCGTGACCCCAACCCGCACCTGGGCTTCGGCGGCAACGGCGCGCATTACTGCATCGGGGCGAACCTGGCCCGCATGGAGATCAACCTGATCTTCAACGAAATCGCCGAGCAGATTCCTGACATCGCCAAACTGTCTGAACCACAACGTCTTCGGTCCGGGTGGATCAACGGGGTCAAGGATCTGCAGGTGTCCTACTCAGGTTGATCCGGCTGGCTGAGTAGGATTTTCGCTGTGCGCACCCACGGTTGGTCCGGTTCGACGCCAGCGACCGATGACGAGGCCATCGAGCGCATCCTCGATGCCGCAGGCAAGGCCATCGACGCGCGCGGCGCCGAGTTCTCCATCGCCGACGTGGCCCGCACGCTCGGGGTGACCCGGCAGACGGTGTACCGGTATTTCCCCAGCACCGACGCCCTGCTGCAGGCCTCGGCGCAGCGCGCGGCCACCGATTTTCTCGACCGGCTGGCCGACCACCTGCAGGGGCTGACCGACCCGCGAGAGGCGGTCACCGAGGGTATCGCCACCGCGCTGGAGTGGATCCCCAAGGACAAGCACATCGGCCTGCTGCTGATGCCGGGCAAGGCCAACACCTTCAGCCAGACGGTGACATCCGACGTGGCGTTGCAGTTCGCCGACTCGCTGCTGCACCGTTTCGACGTCGACTGGTCCGGGCTCGGCTTCGCCGAGAACGACCTCGAGGAGTTGGCCGAGCACCTGCTGAGGATCATCCAGTCGTTCGTCATCGACCCGGGCCGCCCGCCGCGACAGGGCCTCGAACTGCGCGACTACCTGCGCCGCTGGGTCGGGGCTGCCCTACCGACGCGCTGAATTGCCGCGCGGTGCACGGGCCGGCCGGCCATAGACTTGTCGCCATGGGTGCCCTGGATGGCTTTCTGACGACGTGGTCGCACGCCCGCGCCACGTTCGGCGAGGGAAGTCCGCAGGCCGGCGCCGGGTTCGACGAAAGCGCGCGGCTGCGGACGCTGCAGGGCGACGTGGAATCGGCCGCGCCCACCTCCGAGTGGACCGGTGCGTCCGCCGACACCTACGCGGACGAAAACCTCCGCCACGCGCACACTCTCGGCGCGATCGCCGAGCTGGATCAGCGGCTGGCCGCCGAGGTCGACCGCTCCGCAGCCGTCGTCGCGGCCGGCCGCCGCGAACTGGACGCGGTCAGACAGTGGGTGCTCGACGCCGCAGCTGTCGCGCCCAGCGAGCAGATGGTCTGGCCGGTGGTCAGCAAAGGCGCCGGCGAGGTCGCGGAAATCGTCGAACGCTCGCACGGTGACCTGTCCGCGATCGCCGAACGGATTCGTGCGCTCGGAGGTGAGTACGGAGAGCTGGGCCGGCCCAAAGAGTACGGCGACGTGAGCCTTCTGGGCGACGGTGACGACAACGGTGGCACGAAGGTTCCCGAGACCGCGCTCGATCTCGCCGACATCGTGCAGCTGGCACCGTTCGACCCGGACGACGAAAGCACCTACGGGCCACCCGGGTACAAGGAACTGGTGCCCGGATCGGGAACCTGGATACCCGATCCGGACAGCCGGCTGTATCGGCCGAGCCCGCCCGAGGCGCCACTTGACCTCAACAAAATCGTGCAGCTGGCACCATACGAGCCGGGTAACGAAGAAACATACGGGCCACCCGGATACATGGAACTGGTGCCCGGGTCCGGAACCTGGGTGCCCGACCCGAGCAGCCCCATCTCCCTCAAGGGCCCGCCCGAGGCCCCGGTGGACCTCAACGACATAGTCGATCGCGGTCCCGGCAGCCTCGGGCAGCCGTGGGAGGTCGAACTCGTCCCGGGCTCGGGCGTGTGGGTGCCCGATCCGAACTACAACCCTTCTTGGTAGCGGGTCACCGGCCCCGTACCGCGGCGACGGCCTTGACCAGAAGATCGGGAAGCACTGGCTCTGTGGGGAACTCAGGGTTGACCCGCGCCCGGACCTGGGCAAAGACGCGGCTGTCCAGGATCGCGACATAGAAGTACTCGGTGTACTGGAACCCGTCGGTAGCGACCTTGATGGCGCTGGTCGCGGCGCCGTCGATACCGGGCGCGGTCAGCGGTGTGGCGGTACCGACCGTGTGGACGCCGCTTTCGACTTCGAACGCCACCCGCTCACAGCCCGTGGAGGGTAGGCCTGCGGGGACCGTGACCGGGTCCGTCACGCTGACGGTGATGACTTGCCGGTCCGGCCCTTCGGCGCCGACGCCGATTTTGTTCGCGCCCACCTGACCTCGGACCGGCTCGAGCAGTGCGCGGCAGTGTGGCGGCTCGACCGTGAACGGTCGGCCGTAGCCCATGGTGTCGCCAACGAGCGCTGCCTGTTGGGCGGTCTGCCGCTCCGGCACCGAGAGCCCTTCGGGTTCGAAGCCCGGCGGAAAGTCGCCGCGGATCTCGTTGAGGCGCGAAAGGTCGATGTCGGCGGCGGGTTCTTGCACCGACGTCTCCGCCGTCCGCGCCGTCTCTGACGGCCCGGACGGCTCGGACGAGGGCGCACAACCGCCCACTACGGCGCACGACCACACCAGGAGTGCCACGGCGCCTCGGTGCCAATGCATGACGTCAGCCTAAGCGCCGCGCCGGCACCTACACCGCACGAAATTCAGAGCACGGTGAGCGGCAGCGACTTGCGCGGCTGGAACGCGAACGTCGCGCCGCCGCTGACCTTGGCCACCGACACCTCGGAGAATTCCTTGGCGGCCGTGTCGGTTTCGACGACGCGTGCTGTCCAGCTCTGCTGATCGCCAACGACTTCCACGTCGAGGTGGGGGTCCACGGCGGCGACGATGGCCTGTACCGGGCGCTTTTCGCCCGGCGTCACCAGCGACACCCAGGCGCCGTCCTCGTGGGCAGGCGAGCGCCGCACCGATACGACGTCGGGCCCGAACTCGGCATCGACATAGGCGGCGGGGTTCAGCAGCGGATGTAACTGCAGCACCCGGATGGCCCCCTCGATGCCGCCGGGCAGTTGCAGTGCCTGGTGGATACGTTCGGCGCCGAGCCCGGCGACGCCGATGAGCTGCTTGGTGCAGATCTCGGTGGCCAGCGCTTGATCGGTGCCGGCGCGCTTGCCGACGGCGATGACGAACGACAGGTTCAGCAGGTGCATCTGCAGACAGACCTCGTCGGCCATCCGCACCAGCGCCGAGTGGGAGAACGTGGAGAAGTCCAGATCCGTCACCAGCGGGCCCGAGTAGTCCGACTGACCGTCGTCGTCGGGATCGATCGGATCGAGTTCGGTTTGGGCCGCGCGGGTTCGGCGCACCACGTCGAGCACGGGGTGGTCGTCGACGGGCGGGTAGGACTCGTCGATGATCACGCTCCACGCGCAATGCGGTTGCCGGTCGGCGGGTTCGCGCGGCGGACGGTGGATCGGACGGATCTGGGCCTTGCGGTTGGTGGCGACCGCGGTGGCGTCGAAGGTGGGGTCCTCGATGTCGTGGCACATGCCGCGCACGTAGTCCTCACCCATCGGTTCGACGTCGAGCAGCGCCCCGCAGTGGTCCAGCTGGAACTCCCCGTGCCAGCGGTCGTGGACCGTGTAGCGGAAATCCATGAACTGCGGCGGGGCCCCGATGTCGAGCTGCAGGCCCTTGAAGATCGTGATGACGTCGTCACCCTCGTAGCGCAGTGCCTTCTGCATCCGCCTGGTGTAGATCGGGCTGGCGCCCATCCACTCCTCGATCGCGATCTGCAGCATCTCCTCACGACCGAAATTGCTGATACACCAGGCCATCCCGGACCGGTCGATCATCTGGCCCATCAGCAACAGCTCCGGGAGCAGGGTGGCCAGCTGCTCCCGGGACAACTCGGCATACCTACTGGTCATCGAGCGTCTTCCCAGAGTGCATCTTGACTGCCGCGTTCACGTTGGCTCGTCTTTCTGCGGCCGTATCCCGCCCTCCGCCCTTCTTGCGGTTCTTGATGACCTTGCTGACCGCCCCGTCCAACTTCGAGCCCAGCGGGAACCCGAGGTAGTGGGTCAAGAAGACGGCCATCTCCTTGAGTTCGTCCTCGGTCATCTCACCGTTGGCCAGCGCGGCGTTGGCCTGGATCTCGGCGAGTTCGGCGCTGCCGACGGCGGTGACCGCTGTCAGCGTCATGATCCGCTTGTCGCGCATCGACAGGCCGGGACGCGTCCAGATGGTGCCGAAGAGATGGTCCACGGTGAGATCGAAATACGGGTCGCCTTCGATGTTGGGCATCTCCCAGCCGTAGACCTCGTTCATCTTCTCGAGGCCTTTGCGGCGCTGTTCGTCCACGGTGCTACTCCTTTGTGTGCGGTACGCCCAACCCTGCCGCGAGGTTCTTCAACGCGATCTGGGCCAGCGGTAGGTCGACACCGGTGTCCTCGCCGAGCGCGACGGCCAGGCTCAGGTCCTTCTCCCCCAGCCCGCGGGTGTGCAGGAACGGTTCGTAGAGGAAATGGTCGGGTTCAAGCGGTTTCGTGTCGTCGCGGAACATGATCGCACCCGGTCCACCGGTCAGCTTATCGGTGTGGCGCACCACGTTGCCCAGATCCTGCAGGTTCACCCCGGCGGCTTCGGCCAGTCGCTGCGCCTCGCACACCGCGGCATAGCCGACGAAGGTCAGCATGTTGCGGGCGATCTTCATCCGGGTGCCCGCACCGGGTGCGCCGGCGTGGATCACCAACGATGCCCACTGCTTGAACGGTTCGCCCACCAACGCGAACGCCTCGTCGCTGGCACCCACCATGGTCGCCAGCTGACCCTTCTCCGCAGCGCCCGCACCACCGCTGACCGGCGCGTCGGCGATGTGAATGCCTTTGGGCTGCAGCTCCTCTGCGAGCTGCTCAGCGGTTTGCGGGCTGATCGTGGAGTGGATGGCGATGACGGTGCCGGGCTTCGCGTGCGCTGCCAACTCGCCGACGACGGTGCGTACCTGCTCGTCGTTGAGCACCGTCACGCTGATGATGTCCGCACCGGCCACGTCCGCGACGCTGTCGGCAAGCGTCGCACCGACTTCAGCCAGCGGCGTCATCGCCTCGGTGCGCACGTCGTACACCGTCACGCCGCCGGGCCATTGGACCATCCGCTTGGCCATCGGTGCGCCCATGTTTCCGAGCCCGATGTAGCCCAGCTTCGCCTGCTCGCTCATGACCGGATGATCTGTCCGCCGTCGACGTTGAAGATCTGGCCGGTGATCCACTTGGCCTGATCGGAGAGCAGGAACAGGCACATGCCGACCAGGTCGTCGGGCTGACCCATACGCGACAACGGGATTCCCTTCACGATGTCGGCGACCATCTCCTGCGGCGTGGTGGTGCGGTTAGCCTCGGTGTCGATGGGGCCCGGGGCGATCGCGTTGATGCGGATGTTCATACCGCCCAGTTCGCGCGACAGCTGTTGGGTGAGCCCGTTGACGCCGACCTTGGCCAGCCCGTAGAAGTTCGCATACATCCATGCCGCGGTCGAGGACTGGTTGACGATCGCTCCCCCACCGCGTTTGGCCATCTTCTTGTACACCGCGCGGGTACACACCAGCGCGCCGTCGAGGTTCACGCTCATGAACTTCTTGTAGTACTCCCAGTCGACGGTGAGCAGCAGGTCCAGCTTCATCCCACCGAAGATCGCCGCGTTGTTGACCAGGTAGTCGATCCCGCCGAACTCCGCGAGCGTGCGGTCGGCCATGGCTTTGGCCGAGTCGATGTCCGACACGTCAACGGGCACGCTGATCGCGGTGCCCCCGTCGGCGCTGATCTGCTTGGCCACCGCTTCGGCCGCCTCGGCGTTGATGTCGGCCACCACCACCGCGGCACCCTCACGGGCCAGCGCCTCGGCGTAGGCCTGGCCGATCCCGCCACCGGACCCGGTGACGATCGCGACCTTGTTGTCGAACTGCCCCATCGTGTTCCTTCCTCGTTGCCGAATGTGGGGTTGTGTCACGCTTGCGACGTTTTTGCGTGCGGGTAACCCACGTTCGGCCTGAACGCTAAACCGCTGTGGCGATCGCCTTGATTTCCAGGTACTCCTCGAAGCCGGCCAGACCCATCTCCCGGCCGATGCCGGACTGCTTGTATCCGCCGAACGGCATATCGGCCGAGTACCAGACGCCGCCGTTGACGTTGACCGTGCCGACGCGCATCCGTGCCGCAACGCGGTTGGCGCGCTCGATATCCGGGGAGAACACGGTGCCGGACAGACCGTAGGGCGAGTCGTTGGCGATGCGGACGGCGTCGTCGTCGCCGTCGTGGGCGATCACGGTGAGCACCGGGCCGAAGATCTCCTCGCGCGCCACCTTCGCGTTGTTGTCCAACCCTGCGATCACGGTGGGCTCGATGAAGAACCCCTTGTCGCGGTCGGCGGGTCGACCACCGCCGGCGGCGAAGCGGCCACCCTCCTCGACGGCCGAATCCAGATAGCCCTGCACGCGATCGCGCTGGCGCGCCGAGATCAGCGGGCCGCAGATGGTTCCGGCGTCGTCGGGATCACCCGGCTTCAGCCCGGCCATGGTCGCCGCGGCGGCGTCGACGGCCTCGTCGTAGCGGGCGCGGGGCACGAGCAGCCTGGTGGTGATCGCGCAGCCCTGGCCGGCGTGCATCGCCGCGGTGAACGCCGACATCGAGCAGGCGCCGGCCAGATCGGCGTCGTCGAGTACCACGAACGCTGACTTACCGCCGAGTTCCAGGAACACCTTCTTCAGGGTGGCCGAGCCGTCGGCCATCACGGCGCGTCCGGTCAGCGTCGACCCGGTGAACGAAACCATGTCCACCCGTGGGTCTTTGGACAGCAGCGCCCCGACACCGTGATCGCTGGCGGTAACGATGTTGACGACGCCGGCCGGGATGTCGGTGTGCTCGGCGATCAGCTCGCCGAGCACCGCGGCGCACCACGGGGTGTCGGGCGCCGGTTTGAGCACGACGGTGTTTCCGGCCGCCAGCGCCGGCCCGATCTTGGCGAGGTTGATCTGATGCGGGAAGTTCCACGGCGTGATGGCGCCGACGACGCCGACCGGCTCACGGGCGATCCTGCGCTCGGTCTTGATGCCCATCGGGGAGGCGATACCGAGATCGGTTGTCCACTCGTAGTTTTCGGCGGTGTCGGCGCAGAAGCTCAGATCGGCGACGGGGCCTTCGAGTTGCGCGGCGGAGGTCAGCATCCGCGGCGCACCGACCTCGGCGATCGTGATCTCGCGCAGTTCTTCGACGTGCTTGGTCATCGCCTCCTGCAACTGGCGCACGCAGCGCACCCGCAACGCGGTGTTCGTCGACCAGTCGGTGTCGTCGAAGGCGCGACGCGCCGCTTCGATCGCGCGCCCCATATCGTCGGCGCTCGCGTCGGCCGCGACGCCGAGCACTTCCTCGGTGGCCGGGTTGACCGTCGAGAACGTGCCCGCAGCACCCGCGACGAGCTTGCCGTCGATGAACAGTCGACTCTCGCGATTGGCTAGCAGTGCCATCGGCCTCCGATCGAACGGTACTGGACAAGTGTCCGGAATATGTCAGTGGAACCATAGTCGCAGATCATCGAGCCTGGCAAGGGCGACTTGTCTTACCTGCGTGCTTGCCCGAGATCGTGTTCATCCGATAGCTTGGACACGTGTCCAGCGATCCTGCGGTTGCGATCACCAGCCCGCCCACCGAGGCGTCCGGTGAAACGCCGCGCAACCGGCGCCAGGAGGAGACCTTCCGCAAGGTGCTCGCCGCCGGGATGGAGATGCTGCGCGAATCCTCGTACGCCGATCTGACCGTGCGCGCGGTCGCGGCGCGCGCCAAGGTCGCGCCCGCGACGGCCTACACCTACTTCTCGTCCAAGAACCACCTGATCGCGGAGGTCTACCTGGACCTGATGCGTCAGGTGCCGTACTTCACCGACGTAAACGAGAGCCGGCCGGCCCGGGTCGAGAAGACGCTGCGCAGCATGGCGCTGATGATCGCCGACGAACCCGAGTTCGCAGCAGCTTGCACGACGGCGCTGCTGAGCGGCAACGACGCCGCGGTGCGCAGCGTGCGTGAGCGCATCGGCGCGGAGATTCACCGCCGCATCCGCGCGGCCATGGGCCCCGACGCCGATCCGCGCATGTTGTCGGCGTTGGAGATGACGTTCTTCGGCGCGCTGGTCAACGCGGGCAGCGGCGCCTTCACCTATCGCCAGATCGCCGACCGCCTCAGCTACGTGGTCGGCCTGATCCTCGGAGAGGAACAGTGACCGTGCCGACCAGCGACCTGGTGCTGGACCCGTACAACTACGACTTCCACGAAGACCCCTACCCCTACTACAAGCGGCTGCGGGACGAGGCGCCGCTGTACCGCAACGACGAGCTGGGGTTCTGGGCGCTGTCGCGGCACAGCGATGTGCTGCAGGGCTTCCGCAACAGCACGACCCTGTCGAACAAGTACGGCGTGTCACTGGATCCGGCGTCGCGCGGGCCGCATGCGTCGAAGACGATGTCGTTTCTGGCCATGGACGACCCCGCGCACCTGCGGCTGCGCACCCTGGTCTCCAAAGGCTTCACCCCGCGTCGAATCCGCGAGCTGGAGCCTCGGGTCACCGAGATCGCGGTCCGCCATCTCGACGTCATGCTGGAGAAGTCCGGTGCCGGAACGGTCGACTACGTCGACGAGTTCGCGGGCAAGCTGCCGATGGACGTCATCTCCGAGTTGATGGGCGTGCCGGAACCCGACCGAGATCGGGTGCGGGCGTGGGCCGACGGCGTCATGCACCGCGACGAAGGCGTCACCGACGTGCCGCCGGCCGCCGTCGAGGCCTCGATCAACCTCATCGTCTACTACCAGGAGATGGTGGCCGAGCGCCGCAAGAAACCCACCGACGACCTGACCACCGCGCTTCTGGAGGCCGAGATCGACGGTGACCGGCTCACCGACGACGAAGTGCTCGGCTTCATGTTCCTGATGGTCATCGCCGGCAACGAGACCACCACGAAACTGCTTGCCAACGCCGCGTATTGGGGCCACAAGAACCCCGACCAGCTCGTTCCCGTTTATGCCGACCTGGACCGCGTGCCGCTGTGGGTGGAGGAGACGTTGCGCTACGACACCTCCAGCCAGATTCTGGCGCGGACGGTGGTCGGCGACCTCACCCTGTACGACACCAAGATTCCCGACGGCGACGTCGTGTTGCTGTTGCCGGGTTCGGGGCATCGCGACGAGCGGGTGTTCGACGAACCCGACAAGTACGTGATCGGCCGCGACATCGGGGCGAAGCTCCTCAGTTTCGGCAGCGGTGCGCACTTCTGCCTCGGTGCGCACCTGGCCCGGATGGAAGCGCGGGTCGCGCTGACCGAACTGTTCAAACGAATCCGTGGCTACGAGGTCGACGAGGCCAACGCGGTCCGCGTCCACTCGAGCAACGTCCGCGGGTTCGCCCACCTACCCATCACTGTGGAGGTCGCGTAAATGCCGCGCTTTGAACCACTTCCGGATCGTCGTCCCGCCATTGTGGCGGGCGCGTCGTCGGGAATCGGGGAGGCCACCGCACTGCAACTGGCGGCGCACGGGTTCCCCGTGGCCGTCGGGGCACGCCGCGTCGAGAAGCTCGACGAGTTGGTCGCCAAGATCCGCGCTGACGGCGGTGAGGCGGTCGGGTTCCATCTCGACGTCACCGACCCCGACTCGGTCAAATCCTTTGTTTCCCAGTCAGTTGAGGCGCTCGGCGAGATCGAGGTCCTGGTCGCCGGCGCGGGTGACACCTACTTCGGCAAGCTGTACGAGATCAGCACCGACGACTTCGAGTCACAGCTGCAGATCCATCTGGTCGGCGCCAACCGGCTGGCCACCGCGGTCCTGCCGGGGATGATCGAACGTCAGCGCGGCGACCTGATCTTCGTCGGCTCCGACGTCGCGCTGCGTCAGCGCCCCCACATGGGCGCCTACGGCGCGGCGAAGGCCGGTCTGGTGGCGATGGTCAACAACCTGCAGATGGAACTGGAGGGCACCGGCGTGCGCGCGTCGCTGGTGCATCCCGGCCCCACCAAGACCAGCATGGGCTGGAGCCTGCCCGCCGAGAAGATCGGTCCCGCGCTTGAGGATTGGGCGAAGTGGGGACAGGCCCGCCACGACTACTTCCTGCGGGCCTCGGATCTGGCCCGTGCCATCACGTTTGTGGCCGAGACGCCGCGGGGCGGGTTCATCGCGAACATGGAGCTTCAGCCCGAAGCGCCGTTGGCCGACAACACCGACCGTCAGAAGCTCGCACTGGGCGAAGAGGGGATGCCATCATGACGACCGCGATCGTGCCCCGGGTATCCGGCGGCGAAGAGGAACACGGACACCTCGAGGAGTTCCGCACCGACCCGATCGGGTTGATGCAGCGGGTGCGTGACGAATGCGGCGATGTCGGCTGGTTCCAGCTCGTCGACAAGCACGTCATCCTGCTGTCGGGGGCGGAGGCCAACGAGTTCTTCTTCCGTTCTGCCGATGAGGATCTCGATCAGGCCGAGGCGTATCCGTTCATGACGCCGATCTTCGGCAAGGGCGTGGTGTTCGACGCCAGCCCCGAGCGGCGCAAGGAGATGCTGCACAACTCGGCCCTGCGGGGTGAGCAGATGAAGGGCCATGCGGTCACCATCGAGGGCGAAGTGCGCAAGATGATCGCCGGCTGGGGCGATGAAGGCGAGATCGAGTTGCTGGACTTCTTCGCCGAGCTGACCATCTACACCTCGACGGCATGCCTGATCGGGTTGAAGTTCCGCAACGAGCTCGACCACCGCTTCGCCGAGTACTACCACGATCTGGAGCGCGGCACCGACCCGCTGTGCTACGTCGATCCCTACCTGCCGATCGAAAGCTTCCAGCGCCGTGATGAGGCGAGGGTGAAACTCGTTGGGCTGGTTCAGGAGATCATGGATCAGCGGCTGGCCAATCCCCCCAAGGACAAGGCCGACCGCGACATGCTCGACGTGCTGGTGTCGATCAAGGACGAGGACGGCAACGCCCGCTTCTCGGCCGACGAGGTGACCGGGATGTTCATCTCGCTGATGTTCGCCGGGCACCACACCAGTTCGGGCACGTCGGCCTGGACGCTGATCGAGATGATCCGCCACCCCGAAGTATACCGGGAAGTCACCCAGGAGCTCGACGAACTCTACGCCGACGGTCAAGAGGTGAGTTTCCATGCGCTGCGCCAGATCCCGCTGCTGGACAACGTCGTCAAGGAGACGCTGCGGCTGCACCCGCCGCTGATCATTTTGATGCGGGTGGCCCAGGGCGAGTTCGAGGTGGCCGGCTTCCCGATCCACAAGGGTGACTTCGTGGCCGCGTCGCCTGCCATCAGCAACCGGATCCCCGAGGACTTCCCCGAACCGGACGCGTTCAAGCCGGAGCGTTACAACAAGCCCGAGCAGGCCGACATCGTCAACCGCTGGACGTGGATTCCGTTCGGTGCGGGCAGGCACCGCTGCGTCGGCGCGGCGTTCGCGCAGATGCAGATCAAGGCGATCTTCTCGGTTCTGTTGCGCGAGTATGAGTTCGAGATGGCCCAGCCTGCCGACACGTACCGCAACGACCACTCCAAGATGGTCGTGCAGCTGCAGCGCCCCGCCAAGGCCCGCTACCGCAAGCGTCGGGCATAGGCGGCGCAATGGGTTATCGAGTGGAGGTCGACCTGGACCTGTGCCAGGGCCACGCCATGTGCGAACTGGAGGCACCCGACGTCTTCAAAGTGCCCAAACGCGGCAAGGTTGAAATCCTCGACCCCGAGCCGCCCGACGAGGCCCGAGCCCGGGTCGAAGAAGCCGTCATGGCGTGTCCCACCCAAGCTCTGTCCATCAAAGAAACAGGAGACTGACAATGCCGTCATTGCCGCGTGAGCAGCTCGAAGAATGGGTCGAGCGGTGGCTGGAAGCCAACCGCGAGGCCGAACGCAAAGGTGACTGGAAGGGGTTGGCCGACTTCTTCACCGAGGACGCCACCTATGGCTGGAACATCGGACCCAAAGAGGACGTGATGTGCGTCGGCCGCGACGAAATCCGTGACGTCGCACTGGGCCTGGAGATGGAAGGCCTGGAGAACTGGGTCTACGAGTACCAGCGGGTCCTGATCGACGACAAGCTCGGTGAGGTCGTCGGCTTCTGGAAGCAGATCGCGCACAAGTCCGACGGCACCCAGAGCGAGATCTATGGCATCGGCGGCAGCTGGTTCCGGCTGAATGCCGACCTGAAGATCGAATGGCAGCGCGACTTCTTCGACTTCGGCCACGTGGCCAAGGGGTACGCGAAGCTGATCGAGTCCGGCGACCTGTCCGCGGGTATGCAGAAGCGCATCGAGCGGGCGCTGGCCGGGGAGAAACTGCCGGGCTACTACCCGGTAGGACAGGCGCCCGTGCCGCTCTGGTGAACCCGGCCAAGCAGTTGATTGGGGGTGCCTGTGACGCATCTAACTATTAGCTCTAGTCTGTGGTCACACGCTGAAATGGAAGGCATGTAGGAATGAAGACAAAAGGCGCGCTCATCTGGGAGTTCAACCAGCCGTGGTCGATCGAGGAGATCGAGATCGGCGACCCCGTCAAGGATGAAGTCAAGATCCAGATGGAAGCGTCCGGGATGTGCCACTCCGACCACCACCTGGTCACCGGGGGCATCCCGATGGGCGGGTTTCCCGTGCTCGGCGGCCACGAGGGTGCCGGCATCGTCACCGAGGTCGGCCCGGGCGTCGACGACCTCGCCCCCGGCGATCACGTGGTGTTGTCGTTCATTCCCTCCTGTGGCAGCTGTCCGTCGTGTCAGGCCGGGATGCGCAACCTGTGCGACCTCGGTGCGGGCCTGCTCAACGGCGCGGCGGTGTCCGACAACACGTTCCGGATCACGGCCAAGGGCCAGAACGTCTTCCCGATGACCCTGCTGGGCACCTTCTCGCCGTACATGGTCGTGCACAAGTCCTCGGTCGTGAAGATCGACCCGTCGATCCCGTTCGAGGTGGCCTGCCTGGTCGGTTGCGGCGTCACCACCGGGTACGGTTCGGCCACCCGCACCGCCGACATCCGGCCCGGCCAGGACGTCGCGGTCGTCGGCGTCGGCGGGGTGGGTATGTCGGCACTGCAGGGCGCGGTCGCCGCGGGCGCCCGCTACATCTTCGTGATCGAGCCGGTCGAGTGGAAGCGCGATCAAGCGCTGAAATTCGGTGCGACGCACGTCTATCCGGATATCGAGGCCGCGATGATGGGCATGGCCGAGGTCACCATGGGCCTGATGGCACACAAGGTGATCGTGACGGTCGGTGAACTGCACGGAGCCGACATCGACAACTACATGAACATCACCGCCAAGGGCGGCACCTGTGTGGCCACCGCGATCGGCAGCCTGCTGGACACCGAGGTCACGCTGAACCTGGCGATGCTCACGCTGATGCAGAAGAACCTGCAGGGCACGATCTTCGGCGGCGGCAACCCGCACTACGACATTCCGCAGCTGCTGTCGATGTACAAGGCAGGCAAGCTCAACCTCGACGATATGATCACGCGCCAGTACAAGCTGGAGCAGATCAACGAGGGTTACCAGGACATGTTGGAGGGCCGCAACATCCGCGGCGTCATCCGCTACACCGACGACGACAGGTGACCGGCATGACCGAAACCGTCGCGCAGACACCGGCTTTGGCCGCATCGCAGGGTTCGTGGCGCTGCGTGCATGCCCATGACAAAGAGGGCTGGCTGGCCCTGATGGCCGACGACGTCGTCATCGAGGACCCGATCGGTCAGGCCATCACCAACCCCGACGGCAACGGCGTGCGCGGTAAGGAGGCAGTCGCGGCGTTCTTCGACGCCAACATCGCCACCAACGATCTTCGCATCACCTGCGAGGAAACGTTCCCGTCGAGCTCACCAACCGAGATCGCCCATATCCTGGTGCTGCGCAGCAAGTTCGAGAACGGTATGACCAGCACGGTGCGCGGCGTGTTCACCTACCAGGTCAACGATGCCGGTCTGCTGACCAACCTGCGCGGTTACTGGAACATGGACGCGATGCAGTTCGGTCAGGCGGGCGAAGGCAATTAGCGCCCCGTTGACCGGCCGCGGTGCTGTGGTCGTCGGCGGCTCGCGCGGCGTCGGGCTCGCGGTGGCTGAACTGCTCGCCCGACAGGGCGCAGGTGTGGTGGTCAACGGTCGCGATGCCGACGCGGTATCCGAAGCGACCCAACGTATCCCGAATGGAGTGGGGCACGCAGGATCTCCCGCCGAACCAGAGCTTGCCGACGCGTTGATCGACAAGTGCGTCGGCGAGTTCGGCCGCATCGACATCCTCGTCAACTGTGCGGGCACCGCGGGCTTGGCCGCCGAGTCGATTCTCAACGTCACCAGCGCACAGTTTCGCGATCTGCTCGACGCGCATCTCGGCACGGTGTTCGAGACGTGCCGCGCCGCAGCGCCGCAGATGGTGGCCCAGGGCGGCGGGTCGATCGTCAACACCAGTTCGTTCGCCTTCCTCGGGGACTACGGCGGCACCGGCTATCCAGCGGGCAAGGGCGGCGTCAACGCGTTGACGATGGCGCTGGCGGCCGAACTGAAGGAGCACGGGGTGCGCGCGAACGTGGTCTGCCCCGGCGCCAAGACCAGGTTGTCGACCGGCCGGGAGTACGAGGCCCACATCGAGGCGCTGAACCGGCGCGGCATGCTGGACGACGTCAGCACGCAGGCCGCGCTCGACGCCCCGCCACCGGAGTACGTCGCCCCCACCTATGCCTATTTAGCCGGCGACCTGGCCAAGGACGTGACCGGCGAGATCTTCATCGCCGCAGGCGGTTTCGTCGGCCGCTTCGACCGGCCGGCGCCGACCCTTCTGGCCTTCCGCGACCATAAGGGCTCACCGCCGTGGACGGTCGACGAGATCCACGAAGCCGTCCACGCGCGCTGAGGCCTGTCTTACGGCGCCGTGCTCACTATGCTCGAAGGCATGGCAACAGTCTTCAGCAAGATCATCAACGGGGAACTGCCCGGCAGGTTCGTGTACGAAGACGACGAGATCGTCGCGTTTCTGACGATCGAACCGATGACGCAGGGCCACACGTTGGTGGTGCCTCGGGCCGAGATCGACCACTGGCAGGAGATCGAACCGGCGGTTTTCGGGCGGGTCATGGAGGTCTCGCAGCTGATCGGCAAGGCGGTGTGCAAGGCGTTCGGTGCCGAGCGGGCCGGGGTGATCATCGCCGGGCTCGAAGTGCCGCATCTGCACGTGCACGTGTTTCCGGCCTACAACCTGACCGATTTCGGCTTCGCGCACGTCGACCGCAACCCGTCACCGGAGTCACTCGACGAGGCACAGGCCAAGATCAAGGCAGCGCTGGCCGAATTATCCTGAAGGCCAACTTTATTCGGATGCGCCGTCCGCGATACGCGGCAGCGCGACCCGGAACCGGGAGCCTTCTCCGGTCGCGGTCGTGACGGTGACCGTGCCGCCATGTGCACGTACCAGCGAGTCCACGATCGACAAGCCAAGCCCCGTGCCGCCGCTGGCCCTTGCCCGTGACGAATCGGCGCGATAGAACCGCTCGAAAACGCGATGCGCGTCCTCGGCGCTCATCCCCGGGCCCTCGTCGCAGACCTCGAGCACCGCGCTGTTCCCCTCGGTTCCCACCCGCACCGTGACGCCCGCGGTGGCAGGCGTGTGTTGCAGCGCATTGGCCACCAGGTTGCTGATCACCTGGCGCAGCCGAGCCTCGTCGCCGAGCACTTCGGGAGTGCCGGGGCCGTCGAACACCTCGATCGCGATATCGCGCTGCGCGGCGATGGACCGAGCGTCGTGCACGGCGTCGGTGGCCAGCGCCAGCAGGTCGACGCGGTGCCGGTCCAACGGGCGTTGCGCGTCGAGCCGGGCGAGCAACAACAGATCCTCGACGAGCAGGCCCATCCGGCTCGACTCGCTTTCGATGCGGCCCATCAGCATCTCGACGTCACGGGCGGCGCCCTGACGGTACAACTCGGCGAAACCGCGGATGGTGGTCAGCGGGGTGCGCAGCTCATGGCTGGCATCGGTGATGAAGCGCCGCATCCGTTCCTCGGAGCTTCGCGCGTGTTCGGCCGACGCTTCCGAAGCCGCCATCGCGCGTTGGATCTGAGTGAGCATCCCGTTGAGCGCCAACGAAAGCCGGCCGACCTCGGTGCGCGGGTCGCGTTCGGGGATGCGGCGGTCGAACTGCCCGGCCGCGATCGCCGCGGCGGTCTGCTCCACCTCGACCAGCGGGCGCAGGCTGCGGTGCACGACGGCGTAGCCCACGACGCCCAATACCAGCAGCACCGCGACACCGATGCCGACCTGTGCGTACACCAGGGCGCGCACAGTCGCCTGTACCTCGGACAGGTCGATCGCGACCGTGATCAGCTCCCCGCCGGGGCCGCGCACCGTCGTCGCCCGCCACCGCACGTCGGCGTTGTCGACCGAGCCGATGGTGACCGGAACGGGCCCGACGTCGTTGTCGTCGGGCAGGGCCGGTTCGGCCTCCCGGTCGTTGACCGCCCGCCAGACATGGCCGTCGGGGTCGACGCCGCGCACATAGAAGTTCGACGGCGGACGGGCCGGGTTGGGATCCTCCGTCGGCTCCGCCGGCGCCTCGCGAGGAACCTGGGCCCAGCTGCCGGAGGCGTCGAGCAGTTCCTGGTCCACCCGGCTGCTCAGGCTGTGCCGCAGGATCGAGGTCACCGCGATGCCGGAGGCGAGCAGCCCGAACGCCACCAATACGAGGGTGGCGGCCACCAACCCGATCCGCAGCGGCACGCCTGTGCGCACTACCGGGGTTCTCGAAGCACGTAGCCGACACCGCGCAGGGTGTGCAGCAGACGCTTGTCGCCGGTGTCGATCTTGCGGCGCAGATAGGAAACATAGGACTCGACGACGTTGACGTCACCGCCGAAGTCGTAGCGCCAGACGTGGTCGAGGATCTTCGGCTTGGACAGCACCGTGCCGGCGTTGATCATGAAGTAGCGCAGCAGCGTGAACTCCGTCGGCGACAGCGAGACCGGCTCACCGGCCTTCCACACCTCGTGGGTGTCCTCGTCGAGTTCGATATCGGCGAACGACAGCCGCGAGTTGCGGGTCTCCTCGACGCCGCGACCGGTTCGGCGCAGGATCACCCGCAGCCGCGCGACCACTTCCTCGAGGCTGAACGGTTTGGTGACGTAGTCGTCGCCGCCGAGGGTGAGGCCGGCGATCTTGTCCTGTAGCGAGTCGCGGGCCGTCAGGAACAGCGCGGGCGCGTCGATGCCGTCGGCGCGCAGCCGTCGCAGCAGCCCGAACCCGTCCATGCCGGGCATCATCACGTCGAGGATGACAGCGTCGGGCCGCACCTCGCGGGCGGTGTCCATCGCGGCGGGGCCGTTGCACGCGGTGTGGACCTCGAAGCCCTGAAACTTCAGGCTCACGGAGAGAAGTTCGACGATATTGGCCTCGTCGTCGACGACGAGAACCTTGGCGTCCGGGGTGCTCTCTGATGCTGCAGACCTACCCATACCGCCACTGTCGGCGCCTAGCTTGGAATCAACCTGCACATACGCTGTGAACTTCCTGTGAGTTTGGTGTTGCCGAGTCCATAGACTGGTGCGATGAACCTCGGCAAAGCCGTGACGGACCTGGCGACCGCCCCGGTACGGGTCGGCCTGGCCATGGCCGACGCAGGCATTTCCATGGCCAGCGGTGCGCTCGGCATGGCGCAGCGATCACTCGGTGAAGCGAACACGGCGGGGCGCAACGCCTCGGTGGCGCACATGCTGGGTCTCGATGATGCGGTGGAGCGGGCGAACCGACTGGCCAGGCTGATGGACGACGATGCGCCGCTGGGTCGTGCGTTGCGGCCCAACGGCCCCATCGACCGGCTGCTGCGGCCGGGCGGGCTGGTCGATCAGCTGACCGAGGAGGACGGCCTGCTGGACCGGCTGACCGCGGAGAACGGTCCGATGTACCGGGCCTTGGCTCCCGGCGGACTGGTGGACCAGATCGCCTCCGAAGACGGCCTGATCGACCGGATGACCGCCGACGACGGCGCATTTTCTCGCGTCATCGCGCCGGGCGGGCTGGCCGATCAGCTGCTGGCCAACGACGGCCTGATCGAGCGGGTGCTGCGCGAGGACGGGGTGGCCGACCGGCTACTCGCCGAGGACGGGCTGCTCGACACGTTGACCGATCCCGACGGGCCGCTGCTGAAGCTCGCCGACGTCGCCGACACGCTGAATCGGCTGGCACCCGGGCTGGAGGCGCTGGCGCCGACGATCGACGCGCTGCACGACGCCGTCGTCACGCTGTCGCAGGTGGTCAACCCGCTGAGCAACATCGCCGACCGGATCCCGATACCCGGGCGCCGGCCGCGGGCCCGTACGACGTCGCGGACCGTGACGTCACAGCGCATCATCGAGGCCGAGGAGTGACCAGATAAACTCGCACCCCGCAGGCCTCCTTAGCTCAGTTGGTAGAGCGTTCGCCTTGTAAGCGGAATGTCATCGGTTCGATTCCGATAGGAGGCTCCAATGCTGGAGCAGACTGCTTGTCGGTGGGTGGTCGTAGCTTCCTAGCATGAGACAGTGTCGCGGCTGCGGTTCAACCCTTTCGAAGCGCAGCCAGAAGGTCTATTGCAGCAACGCGTGCCAGCAATCGGCGCGCCGGGACACCAGTACGAAGCGGTGGCTGGAATCCGGGGAAGCGCGGCTCAGCAGCCTACCGGGCCACTACATCCGGGACTATATCGCCGAAGCGCAGTCGGACTGCTGCGCGATCTGTGGCGGACCCAACCAGTGGCACGATCTGCCGCTCGCATTTGTGCTGGATCACATCGACGGGAACCCGACCAACAATCGGCGCGAAAACCTGCGCCTAGTCTGTCCCAACTGTGACTCGCAGCTCCCGACCTACAAAAACCGCAACCGCGGCAAGGGCCGTCACTACCGCCGACAGCGATACGCCGACGGCCAGTCGTACTGAACCTGTGAGAGTCAGCGAGTATCGAGGAGCCGCTGTCCCAGGTATTCGCCGTCCGCTACCCCCGGCAGGATCGCGAACACCGCGGACCCGATCGTGGTGATCCATTCGTTGAGCGCATCGGCGTCGGCCAGGCGCTGCTGTACCGGCACGAACTGGGTGACCGGATCGCGTTGGTAGGTGGCGAAGATCAGGCCGCTGTCGGTGGTCTGCCCGCTGGGCGGCGGGTCGTCGTAGTTGTAGGGCCGACGCAGGAACTGCTCATCCTCGGTGTGGTGCCTGGCCAACGCGATGTGGGAGTTGGGCGGTATCACCGGGATGCCGTGAACCGCAGCGCTGAAGTCGGGTTCGTCGAACTCGTGCTGTCCGGTCAGCGGCGCGCCGCTGTCGAGCCGCCGCCCAACCGCGAGTTCCTTGGCCTCCCGGTCGATTTGGTCCCAGGTGTCCATCTCCGCGCGGATTCTTCGCACCACCGCGATCGTGCCGCCGGCGAACCACGGTTGCTCAGCGCCGCGGTCCCACACGTGCCGGTCGAATGCCGCGGCGTCGGTGAGGTTCACCGTTCCGTCGATCTGTCCCATCAGGTTGCGCATCGTCGCGCCCGACGCATCCGATCCGCGTGCGTCCCGGAACCCGCGCTGTTGCCAACGCTGTGTCGTCATGGTGCGCACGTTCTTCAGCAGGACGCGGCTGGCATGAGCGACGACGACGGGGTCGTCGGCGCAGATCTGCAGCAGCAGATCGCCACCGCACCAGCGGGTGTCGAGTCGATCGGTGCGAAACCCCGGTAGCTCAGCCGCCGACTCTGGTCGCCGATGGGCCAATCCGATGCGGTCGAACAGCGCAGGGCCGACGCCGACGGTGACGGTGAGCCGTGCTGGCCGGTGGGCGAGTTCGGGTTCGGTGTCGGCGAGTGCCGGCTGGCCCTGGGTCAGCCGGGAGGCGTCCGCAGTCCACAGCCGCAGGATCGCCGCCAGGGTGTCACGCGGTGTGCGCCCAGTCTGGGGTGTCAGATCGAGCGCGATGAACAGCGCATGCGCCTGCGGTGGTGTGGCGATACCTCCTTGATGTACACCGTGGAACGGTTCGACCTCGGCGCCGAAACCGCTTGGGACCGCGGCTGGTTGGCCTCTTGCACACTGGGTGAGCGCGGCGCTGGCGGCTAACGCGGCGGCACTTCCGGTGAGGAGGCGCCGCCTGTTGACCGTGAACCGACCGCGCGGGACCTGCTCAACCATGGTCGTGCGCGGGCGCGTAGTCCTCGTCAGCGCCAGCGAAATCGCGGATTTGCGCGGTTATGGGTAACGTCGAACCGTCCTCGAACACCACGGTCACCTCGACGTCGGCGCCGGGATGCAACGGCTCGCGCAGATCCATCAGCATCAGGTGATCGCCACCGGGCACCAAGTCGCGGGTGCCGCCCGCGGGAACGACGAACCCGCCGTCCTTCTCGCGCATCGTTTTCGCACCGGTGGCGTCGGCCGTCACCTCGTGAAGTTCGACACGGGCGGCGGCGGGCGAATCGCCGGCGACGATGTGCGCGTCGTGGTGGCCGGTATTGGTGAACGTGCCGAAGACCGCCGCCATCCCCGCGTCGGCCGCGCTCGCCCACTGGTCGGCGATGGTCACCACCTCCGCTATCGGCGGCTCGTCATGTGTCTGCGACGTGCAACTCGAGACCAACAATGCGACGGCGCCCAGCGCCGCGATACCTGGACTACGCATCCGAGTACTCCTTCTCTGTTTCTTTGTCTGCGGCGATTCGCCGCTGTTTGACCACGCCGATGACCAGATCGACGACCACGAAAGCCGCCAGGCTCAAGCCGAACAGCGGCAGGAACCATCCGACTACACCTGCCGCGACGATCACCGCGACGATCGCCGTCGGCGGCAAGCTGCGGAGGACTCCGCGCAGCGGCGGACGCCCGACTGCCCACGACGACCCGCGGGTCGGACGGCGTTGCCACCACATCTGGTAGCCGCGGACGATGATCGTGATGAGCCCGATCGCGGTGAGCGCCAACAGGATCTGGTTAGGCAACCCGAACAAGATGCCCATGTGCGTGTCGATGGCCCAGCGGGTGAGCTTGGCCAAGATCGGCCAGTCCGCGAAGTTCACCCGGTCGGTGACGGCACCGCTGCCCGGATCGACGGAGATGACGTCATGCCGGGTCGGCCAGTCACGCTTGTTCTCCTCGACGCGCCACCCCTGCCCGGGTTCGGCCGGTGGATACAACCACATCGGCCCTTCCAGCCCCGCGTGCTCGGCGGCGCGCAACGCGGTGTCGGCCCCGGAGAGCAATGGGTCGCCGCCACCCGAGTGGCCCCCGTGGTGGGGTGCACCCGGGCCGATGCGCTGACCGAGCGTGGTGTCCACGGTGGGCGCCGTGGTGTTCAGCTTCTGCTGGATGAGGTCGACGGATTGTCCGCCGTGACGCGACCAGGTGATGCCGGTGACCGACAGCCCCAGCAGCGCAACGACGATCCACACGCCGACCGCACCGTGCCACGACAGCGTTCGACGCCGACCCTTCGTGTGACGGTCGGGCAGTGCCAGCCGGTGCAGCTTACGGGTGTCCCGGCGGTGCAGATACCAAAGCATCAGCCCGGCAAGCGAAATCACCCACAGCCAGCTCGCGGCGAGCTCGCTGTAGTTTCGTCCGATCGCGTCAAGGTGCAGTGTGCGGTGCAGCTCGTCGAACCACGCCCGCAGCGGCATCCACTGCCCGTAGGTAGTCAGCGCGCCGCGCATGTCCCCGGTGTAGGGGTCGACGAACACGGTGCGCGCATAGTCGGCAGGCACGTCGTCGACCAACAGCCTGACCTGCGTGGTCTCGTCGGCGCCGGTTGGCGGCCGAATGCTTTCGACGGTTCCGGCGGGACGCGATGTGCGCACGGCAGCGATCTGGTCGGCCAACGGGAGGCGCTGCTCGCCGACACGGTCAACGGTCAGCTCGTGGCGATACACCGCGTTGTCGATCTGCGGGATGACCGCGTAGAGCAGGCCCGTGACGGCGGCGATCAGAAGAAACGGACCGACGAACACGCCCGCATAGAAGTGCAGGCGCATGAGCAGGGCTCGCAGCCCGCGGGATGTCTCGGGGGTTGTTGTCATAGACGGGAAGGGCTTTCGGAAGTAGGGTGCGCGCCCCGACACCACGGACGGTGCAGCGCAGAATTTCGCCGCTCATGCGGCGTGCTGAACGGCCATCAGCGCGATGGCGACAGGAACGAAAGGTGCGAAACTAGCCGGCCGGCGCAGGCGGGGCACGCATGCCCAACCCCGCATGCAGCAGGACAGCCTGCGCGACAACGTCGTTGGGGGTCCAATGCCGAAGACGCGACGTCGCACGGACCGCGCCGAGGATGAACAGCCGCAGCCAGCACAGCACCGATTCGCATACGCCGTAGAGGTACTCCACGGCCGCGATGGCCGCACCGAGCACGACCGCCGCGACCGCATGGGCGACCGCCATCGACGGGGACATCCCAAACCCGCCGAGACCATGGCTGTGGCCGCCGAACAACGCCAGGGCCCAGTGGCCCAGGAGCTGGGTGCCGCCCAATGCGGCGATGACACCGAGAAGACGGCCGTAGGCGCCGCCAGTCGCCGGGATGCCGACCGCAGCACCCGCGGTGGCACAGAGCAACAGGACGATCATCAGCGCAGCCCCGTGCGGAAGCCGGTCGTCGACGGCGGTGTGCGCGCCCACGGTGAGCAACGCCGAGCACCCGCCGACCAGACCGCCGCGCAACCAGCGCGCACGTACCTTCGGGGTGCTCATGCGCCGAACCTTACCGCGTCGCTACTACAGCACCTAGTAGACAGGTGGTCGTCCGTTCACACCGGACATCACTTTTGCGATAACCCAGTGCACGCTGTAGTTCGACCAGAGTCAATTTGCGTTTTCAACCAACTGTTAGGGGTTGTTCGTTTGCTGGCAAACGGCGGTGCGGACATTGATCTGCCGTCGCCGGGCGACATGACTACGCAAATCTTCGCTGCGATCGACGCGCGCGTCAATTATTTGCGACAAACCCCTCCTTGGTGGGCGCCATAGGGGTATTTTGCCCATTGACTGCAATCGCACCCGCCATAAGGGAAATTGCAAACGCAGCCAGCGCTTCGATTGACAACGAGGGGTGTAGCGCTGGCGTGTCGGTCCGCTCTTTCCTGTTATGGCTGCGCTGCGGAAACGCTGCAAGGGGGGCACGAAATGTCGGCCGAGGTCGCATTCGTGGACGAATACGATCGCACCAGCGCCGCTGAGGAGATCGTCGTGTTCGAATTGGACGGCGTACGGTACGAGATCTATCTCTCGCGAGAGAATGCAAAGAAGCTCCGCGACACTTTCGCTTCATGGATAGGTTCGGCCCGCCAAACAGCAATCCGTCAGCGCACCCACCTCTTCAGCACAAAGCTGGATTCCGCCGAGGCGGCAGCGATGCGTCGCGCGGCAGTTCGACAGTGGGCCTGGATGTACGGTCATGGCGTTGCAGTCCACGGTCGAATACCGCGCGACGTCCTCAAGGCCTACGAGGCTGCCCACGGTAGAAAAGTGCAGCAGGACTAGCTGGCGTCGTCGGCTTCAGGCCCGAGTCGGCTCACCACGAAAGCTGCACCATCCCCGACCATTCCGTTGACGCCGTAGACGTTGTGTGCGAAAGACGGTCCGCCGACGGGCGCGCCATTACAGATGGTGTCGTCCGGTGCGCACAGCTCAAGGGTTTTGTCCACGTAAGACGGGCCGATCACGACCGGCGGGGCGCCGATGTCCTGCATAAACCGATCCGACGGCATGCCGATCAGCACCACTGCGGCGACGTGCTCGGCGATCTCCTCGGGCATGGGCTCCGGAACGAACTCGCGGTACTCGGCCGGAATCTGCTCGGGTATCTCAGCGGCGGTGACGTAACCGGCAACGACCGCGCCCTGCGAGAAGCCGCCGAGAACCACCTTGGTATCCGGACAGTTGGCGGCAGTCTCCTGAACCTTCAGCGCCGCATCGCGAATGCCGTCGATCACCGTGCGGGCAAATTGAATTCGATCACCGAACGCACCGCTCGCCAGATAGTTGACCGGGTACACGTTCATGGTCCTGGGGCCCAGTTGGGTGCGCAGGCTGTCGACGAACGCCTGCCCGATACCGCCGACACCGGGCGGCTCACCGGTGCCCCGCGCGAAGACCAACTCCACATCCGGGCACGGGGGCGGAGCAGGCGCTGGAACCGGGGGCGGGGCCGGTTGTCCTGCGGCGAACGGGACGGGTCCTGCGAGCAGGGCAGCGGACGTCACCGCCGCAACGGCCAGCAGTCGAGCGATTCGCCGAGCGTTCATATTCAACTCCTACACGTCAATGCGTCAAATCGAAGTGCGACGGCCGTCGCCCGGTGACCCAATACCCCTGCGTTTGCTGGTCTAACCGCGGCGATGGGCGTAATTTACCCGGCTTCATCCGGCGGGGCAGGTTCACTGACCTTCACCAGCATCTTGCCGATGTTCGCGCCGGTGAACAGGCCGTTCAACGCGTCGACACAGGACTCGATGCCCTCGAAGATCGTCTGACGGTGCACCAGGCGACCCTCCTGCGCCCACCTGCGAAGCGGGCCGAACGCCTCCTCGAAGCGGCCCCATTCGTCGAGCGCATTGAATCCCTGCATGGTCGCCGTTTTCGACAGCAGGTTCACGTAGTTGGCCGGCCCAGGGTGCTCACCGGTCAGGTAGCTCGAGATGACGCCGCACAGCACGACGCGGGCCTTGGGCGCCAAGCGGCCAAGCACCGCATCCAGAATCGGGCCGCCGACGTTGTCGAAGTAGACGTCGACCCCCTTCGGGCAGTGCTGCTTGAGCGCTGCTTTGAGATTGTCTTCGCGGTAGTCGATGCACGCGTCGAAGCCGAAATCCGCCACCACCGCACGGCACTTCTCCGGCCCACCCGCGATGCCGACCACGCGCGCACCGGCGATCTTGGCGATCTGCCCCGCGACAGACCCGGTCGCCCCGGCGGCGGCAGACACCACCACCGTCTCCCCCGGCTGCGGCTTGCCGATGTCGTTCATGCCGAAATACGCTGTGGCGCCGGTCGGCCCGTACACGCTCATGACGGCGAGCTGGTCGACCGCCGGCCCAGGCACCGGCGTCGTGAACACGTCGTCGCGGCTGATCACATACTCCTGGAACCCCGTCAGCGTGGTGACGACATCGCCGACGGCGTAGGCGTCGCAGCGCGAGGCCACCACCTCGCCGATCCCGGCCGCCCGGATGACCTCCCCGAGCTGCACCGGCGGCAGATAGCCCGGCTGATCGTTGAGCCACGTGCGCGCCGCGGCGTCGATGCCGATATAGGTGGTGCGCACCAGCGCTTCACCCTCGGCAGGTTGCGGCGCAGGCGTGCTGATCAATTCAGTGTCATCGGGTTGCACCAGGCCGCTGGGCCGGCGTCGCAACACGATCTGGCGATTCATCAACTCGGCCACGCCCGCGAAACTACCGGCTTCCATCGGAATTGGTGGGAACCGGCCCGCGGCCGAGCCGAAAAGGACCCGTTACGCCCGTCGCACACCGAGATCGCTGTCGGTCCGCGAAAGCCTCGCGTTGTCGGGACCGACGACTACCGGCGGCACGGCGAGGTACACATGCAGTCCGGCGAAGACGGCTCCTGCAAGAGGCGGTATGGCCACCGCCGCGAGACCGGCGATGAACAGCATCATCGAGATGGCGAAAAGCACCTGGGAAGCGAAGACCCATGCAAACCGATGGGGCATACCGCGAATGTCGCTGCGCACCGCCTGAGTTCGCCACTCCCGAATGAAGTCGGTGTAGTCGAGCAGCTCACTCTCCTGCAGGGCATCTGAGGCGGCCCCACACCACTCGATGTAGCCGAGCGCCCGTTTGCGATACGCGGCCAAATCCTCGGCGCTGCCGCGGAATCGGCGACGCACGAGCCATTCGGTGGCGATGGCCGCGTCGCGGCGCAGAAGATCCTGCAACTCCGCGCAGGTAACGTTCGTGCCGCGGAGCTTGTGGCGGTTGGTGGGAGGGATCGCGCCGACGTTCACGCCGAGTCGACATCCCAAAGGAGGTCCGGGCACCGGTCGCGCTCGAACTCACTCGACAGATGGTTCAGCCGATCGGCTTCGTTGCACGCATCGGCAAGCGTCCAGATGAGCTTGTGCACATCAGCGAGATCGAGCTCCACCTGCTCGTGGCCGATCCGGATCTGTCGGGCGATGACGGCGCCGCTTCCGTCCTGCAGACCGACGATCTGGACGGGTACCTGTTCGCCCCGGCGTGTGCCGAGGAAATGCCGTGCGATGTGACCGTCGCGGTTCTCCCATGGGCCGACACCGGTCGCGTCGATGGGGGGCGGCACGCTGAATTCATCCGAGTGCATCAGGAATGGCTCCGTTCTAGCCCGAAAACGAAAACAGCAACGCCGTGAGATGTTGCCCGGTCGGCAGCTGCCGATGCTTGTCGTCCGGTGCTATCCGCCAAAGCAACTCCCCTGGTCGTGACTACGGCAGAAGGTACCGAAAAACCGCAGGCCATCGCCCCTTTTAAGGGTGCGGTTGACGGATTCGTCAGCGATGCAGCGACTCGGGCAATTCACCGGTTGTGTGAAACTGCTGGGCAGTCGATTGCACCCGGTGGCCCGCAAAATAACGGCAGCGTCAGACAGTTTCAAGCCGAAACTACTGCCAGGAAGCTCCTGAAATGCGGCGGTTACAGCGCCGCGCCACCTCAATGGCCATGACTTTGCCCTCGGGCAAAGATAACCGCAATACCAACAGGCTAATTGCGGGCGGCCTTAGCGCGCGTGCCGTGGTCGCGCAACGGGGTGCCGATTCGACGGCAACTGTCTCCGAAGCTCGTCATCTGTTGGCGGGTCAGCGGTTTCAGGTACAGGGCGCGAACGCAGTCGGCGTACGTCGCGAGGGCCGGTTGCAGCCTCACGCGTCCCGCGCGGGTGATGCTGGCGAGGACGACGCGCCGATCATGCTGGCTCTTGCACCGACGTACGAGTTCTTGAGCCTCCAGTCGACGTATCTGCTGACTGACCCGGCTGGGTATCACGGCAAGCACGTCGGCGATCTCGCCCATCCGCGCGGAACCGTCGGTCGAGTTGGCGAGGTACCGCAACAACATGACATCCCAAAGGGTGAGCCCGTGCGCCGCGACGAGTTGACGGTTCAGCGCCGCACAGAGGGCGGTAGCGGTTTCGCTGAAGTCCTGCCAGGCCCTGTACTCGATCCCCTCGAGTCCCGGCAGATACCCGGTCGGCGGTTCGGTGCTGGCGCCGTCGGCAGCGGGCAATGGCACGGACGCCGATCGCTCGTCGTCGGAACCTTGGACGGCAATTCCAGCAATTGTCATCGATCCCCCGATCCACGTAATTCCAAGCACTGGGCAAAGCCGGTCAAGCTGTCTGAACCGGCCGTTCCGACAAGGCGGCAGAACCCCCTCCCGGATCACAATGCGCCAACGCGTCAGCTTCCACTCATCGCTGATACTGTAACGCGTTCTACACCGTCCTGTAAGTTGGCTGTAGATTTACTCCCTGGCCTAAGTTCCCAGTGAAGCAGGCCTGAATATCCACTTAGATATTTGCTGTAATCGTATCGAAGCGGTCTGCGAATCCTCACCCGACGCACCATTGGCGGGTATGCTCGGAGTCGGAGCAAATTCCCAGAGCCGAGGCTTAGAAGCGGCGTTCCGGCTTGTTCGAACTGTGAATTTCGATGAATTCCTCGTTCGCTGAACGTACAGAAGCATCCAATTACTGCGGCGAGTGAAAATTGCCATTTGTATGCAAAATGCTGCGGTCATCGGTTGTCTGCGCATCGGTGCAGCGCCCCGGATCGACCACAGCAAATGGTCGTCAGCGCCAGGTGCGCGGGCTGAGTCGCGCCACATGTCTCCAGGGGGCAACCCACTGCGGTCAGGTACTGGTTGCCAGTTCCGGTATATCGACAACGTCGCCCAGAAACCACCTGCTCGCCGCCGCGTAGAAGCCGATCGCGACGATCTGCGCCACCGGAACAATCAAAAGCGCCCGCCCCAAGGCCATCACACCCATGTCCGCGGTCAGCACATCGCTGATGACACCGGTCAGGAACGGGCCTGCGGACCCGATGATGGCGCCGAAGAAGAGGAATACCGCCGAGGCTGTCGCGCGCTGTTCGACGCGAACCAGCCGCTGAATCGCCGCGATCGACGGCGCCATATAGGCGGTGCCGACGACATAGCTCATCGCGATGAACAAGATGCACAGCGCTCGGTCCTGCACCAGGAACGCTAGCGCCGAAAAGGGCAGCAGCGCAGCGGTCATCACCCCCACCAGCCACAGCAACCAGCGGGGATCCTTGGCCGACAAGCGATCTGCTATCCGGCCGACAACCAGGAGGCCGACGATCCCCGTCAGACCGCTTGCAATCCCGTATTGCACACCGACCTCACCGAGCGACATGTCCCTGGTGCGGACCAGGTATGCCGGAGCGAATGCCGTCAGCGAATACCCTGCGAACGAAACGCACGCGCCGCCCGCGACGACCATCAGAAACGCGGGTTTTCTCAGCAGGTCCCACGGGCTGCCCGACGCCGCCTCGTCGTGCGCAGGCCGGTCGGGCATTTCCTGGCGGCGCCCCAACACCAGCAGCACCAACGGGGCGAAAAGCACGCTGATGACACCCATCACCACGAAAGTCGTTCGCCAGCCCAACGACTGGGCCAGCAGGCCGCCGCCGATCAGGCTGGCGGCGCTGGCGAACGGGATGGCCAGCGTGATGACGGCCAACGGCGCGGCGCGGCGTTCGGGCACGAAATTGCGTGCCACGTAGGCGTGCGCGGCCGGGGTGCTGCCGGCCTCGCCGATCGCGACGCCGACGCGGGTGAGCACGAGCTGGAAACCCGACTGCACGGCCCCGCCCAATACCGTCATCCCGCCCCACAGCGTCAGACACACCGAGACCACCAGACCGAAGGCGCCCCGGTCGGCGATCCGTGCGATGGCGATGCCGACAACGGCGTACACGACCAGAAACCCGAAGCCGTTGATGATCCCGATCATCGTGTCCGACAACGCCAGGTCCCGCTTGATCGGCTCGGCCAGCACCGCAGGCAGGAAGCGGTCCGCGTAGTTCAGCGTGCCGACGATCGCGAGCAGGGCGACCGCCGCCCATGCACGGCGCGGCTGGTGACGTTGCAGCATCCAGCGAGCGTCGCATGATTGGCCCACGGCCACACGTGGTGTAGAAGGAAGCAATGGCTGACGCAGCATTCTGGATTGCTTGGGGGATCCCCACGCCCGGACGCGAACCGCAGGCGCTCGCGCTGCTGCGGGACACCACGGGCTACCTCGACCGGCTGAGACAGGACGGCAAGATCGAACGTTTCGACATCGCGATCCTCAAACCGCAGAGCATCGAGTTGGGCGGTTTCATCCTGATCCAGGGCTCGGAGGCGCAAATCGACGCGCTGCGTCGCGACGACGACTTCCAGGTGTGGCTGAACCAGGCCCAACTTGTCGCCGACCGGGTGGGGATCGTGGACGCCTGGGTCAACGACGGGCTCACCGAAGCCACCGACCTCTACGAGCAGGCCCTGCGCGAGGCGGGCATCACCCCCTAGCGTCCAGCAACTTAGCTGCAAAAGCTCGACATCATTGCTCGGTGTTCTCGGCTGTGAGTAAAAGCCCATCAAGATCAGTGCCAGAGAGTCTCATGTGGTTTCTGAGACATTCGCCTCTTTTGCTGTGCTCATCTCCGAGGTTCGCTTTAATGCCCTTAGCGCAAACGCTCGGGGGAGAAGTAACTGGAGGACATGCACCATGGGAGCCGCAGCTCATATCGGCCGGGTCGGGGGACTGGCTGTCGCATTGGGAGTCGGTACGGCAATCGCCACCGGACACGGAGTGGCGTTGGCCGACGACGGCGCCGGCGCGACCGCAGCAACGTCGTCGGCTGAGAGCGCGTCGAGCCCCTCCGAGGCCAGCGAGACGTCGCAGAGCACCGAGGCGCCGTCGCGGACCGACTCGACAGACGATGAGACCTCAGACGAGACGTCCGACACGACGACGGGCGTCGTACAGGCCCAGACCAACACCGGCACGTCACCCGCCGCCGAGGACGAGGAGGCCGACGAGACCGACGAGGCTGACGAGGTCGAGGAGGCCGACGACGCAGGTGAGGTCGACGGGGACGAAGAGCCGCCCGCCACCTCCGAGACGCCAGACCCCGAGCCGACCGCCTCCGAGGATCCCGCGCCGACGTCTTCGTCGAACTCGCCGGACTCATCGGACTCATCGGACTCGTCGAAGTCGTCGAAGTCGAAGTCCGCCAGCGCGGCGCCGAGCACGTCGGCCAAAACACCGCCGGCCACGCCCACCACGGCAACCTCTGCCCGCACCGTTACGTCGCTCGACGACCCGGCGTCAGCGGTCCGGTACACCGAAGCGGTCGCCCAGTTCGTCGACGCGCGGGTGCTGGCCGCGGCCTCGCCGATGATGATGTCGCCGAAGGTGGCCGCGCAGTCGACCGACGTCACCGAGGTGGACGCGCCGGCACCGGCGGAGGATCTGCTCGCAACGGTGACGAACGTGGTCTCCAACGTGCTCAACTGGGCGCTGAACCCGCTCGCGGGCACCGCGCCGACGGCGCCGACCCAGCCGATGTTCATGTGGGGCCTGCTCGCGTTCGCGCGCCGCGAGTTCGAGAGCTTCCTCACCGGGTTGAGCGGTCAGTCTTCGGCCGAATCGGCCATCGCCGCCCTGCCCACCACCAGCCTTGCCCTGGCCGCCGCGGCAGCCAACCCGCGGCCGGGCTTTCCGCGGCCGGGTCAACAGCTCAGCGGGTCCACCAAGTTCATCGACTGGGTCACGGGTAACTACCCGACCAACAACACCGCCGACCGGTTCGGCGTGTGGGGCACCGATGTCGGCGTGATGTGGGACAACGGCATGGTCGACGACCCGTCGACCCCATACAACGAACACCAGGTCCTCATCGCGGTCGGCGACACGTTCAGCGGGCCCAACATGTCCGGGATATGGCGGCTCAACACGCTTTTCCGCAGTTCGGACTACGACCTTTCGGACGGCATGACGATTCCCGACGGGGAATGGTTTAACGGCAACATGTTCGGCGGTGCGCCGCTGTCGAACCCGACGTTCGCCAGGCAGATCATCCATCCCGCACCGGGGTTGCCCACCGGGGTGACGCTCATCCCGACCGCGGGTATCGCACTTCCGTCGGAAGGCACCCAGTTCGGCGTCACCCAGTACGTCAGCTTCATGTCGGTGTCCCAGTGGGGTTCGCCGGGCCAGTGGACCACGAACTACTCGGCGATCGCGTACTCGACCGACAACGGTGAGAACTGGACCGTCGCACCGACTTCGGTGCGCTACAACGACCCCTGGAGCGGTCACAAGAACTTTCAGCAGTCGGCGTTCGTGCGGGGCGACGACGGCTACGTCTACGTGTACGGCACGCCGAACGGTCGCCAGGGTGCCGCGCACCTCGCGCGCGTCCAAGAAAAGGACATCCTCAACCTCAACGAGTACGAGTACTACAACAAGGGCCAGAAGGGTTGGTTCTGGAGCACGCCGGCCGGCTGGTACAAGAACGACCCCGGCAAGGCCACCGCGGTGTTCGGGGTCGACAAGGGCGCCTGCGGAGTCGCCAAGGTCGGCAACCAGGTCAGCGAGATGTCGGTCCAGTACAACGAGCATCTCGGCAGGTACGTTGTGCTGCACGGCGACCAGTTCAACAACATCGTGATGCGCACGGCCGACCGCCCGGAGGGGACGTGGTCGAGTGCGAAAGTCCTGATGGGCCAGCAGAACGGCGGCATCTACGCGCCGATGATGCACCCCTGGTCGCCGTCGACGCAGGGTACCGGTTCGGAGCTGTACTGGAACCTGTCGCTGTGGTCGGAGTACAACGTGATGTTGATGAGCACCGACCTCGACAAGGTGTAATCCGATGCGTGGCAGCGTTATCGCACTGGTCGCGGCGGCGACCTTATTGGCCGCACCCGCCGTTGCATCCGCGGATCCCTCTGAGCCACACCCGAATACGCCGTGTCCTGGCGAGTTGGCCAACGTCGCCACCGTGCCTCAGGATGCCCGTATGCCGTTGACCTGCCATGGCGGGCAATGGCAGACCGTCACCACCCCGCAACCGCCCAACGACAGATGGTTGAGCTACGGGCCGCCGATAACGCTGCGCGGACAGGGTAAGCGCAACCCCCAAGTCGCTTCGGGAAGTTGGACGGGGACGCCGCAGCATCCGGACAGCCGGTGCCGCGCAGTGCTGTCGGATGTGGTCAGCGCGGGTGTGGTCGGACCCGCCCAGGAGGCCGAAGGCCTGCCCGGCCAACCACTTTCGATCACGGTGCCGCCGAGGATGTTCGAGGCCGCGCTCAGCGGTGAATGCCTGTGGGAGAAAACGGACTAGTTCACCGGCACGTCGAGGACCGGATGGTTGGCATGGGCGTCGGGGGCGTCGAAGTGCCACCACTCACCCGAATACACCGAGAGCCCACCGATCTTCATCGCCTCACGTAGCCGCGCCCGGTTCTGTTGCGCGGCGGCGCTGACGCCCTCGGTCGCATACGCGTTGGCGCGCGGTACGAACTCGTCGAAGCCGGTACCCATGTCCAGGAACGCGCCGTCGCGCGCCAACGTGACGTCGACCGACAAACCGGCCTCGTGGCTGCGAGCGTAGGGTCCCGGCCGCGCCACCCAGCCCGGATCCGCGACCACGTCATACATCCGCTTCTGTACCTCGCGCGGGCGGTAGCAGTCCCAGAACACCAGCACGTCGGGCCGCAGCGCCTCGGCCGCCGCGGCAAGGCCCGCGGCGATCGACCGATGCACCAGGCATCGCGCGTCGGACGGATAGAGCTGTTGGCCGACGAAGTTGTTCGGCGTCGCGTAGCGCAGGTCGATCACGGCGTCCGGCACGCCCGTGCGCACATCGACCAGACCGGCCGCCTGGGCCGCGTCGGACACCGGCGGCACCGGCTGCTGGGGTGACGCGGCGGCCACCGCAGGCGCCGCGCACATCGAACCCGCCGCGATCAGAGCCGCCACGAACTGTCGCATCTGTGCCCTCGATCCCGTCTTGTCGCGGCAACCACCTTAGCGCGCTGTGCATTTGCACAGCGGACGCGCGTATCCGGGGCATACTCATAGCGTGCGTGACGTACTCGACCAACTGCTCTCGGTCTGGAAGGCCGGCGGCACCGCCGGGGTCGCCACCGTCGTGCGCACCATCCGGTCGGCACCGCGTCCGCCCGGCGCCACGATGGTCGTCTCCCCCGACGGCACGGTCGCGGGTTCGGTGTCCGGCGGCTGCGTCGAGTCCGCGGTGTACGAACTGGCCAACGAGGTCGTGGCCTCGGGACGTCCGGAACTGCAGCGCTACGGCTTCAGCGACGACGACGCGTTCGCCGTGGGCCTCACCTGCGGCGGCATCATCGACATCTTCGCCGAACCGATGTCGCGCGACAATTTCCCACAGTTACAGGCGATCGCCGACGACATCGCCGCGCACCGCCCGACCGCCATCGCGACGGTCATCGCTCACCCCGACCCGCACGTCCTCGGGCGCAGGCTGGTCATCTCGTCGGACTCGGCCGACGGTTCGCTGGGCTCGGCGCGCGCCGACGCCGCCGTCACCGACGACGCGCGCGGACTGCTCGCCGCAGGACGGACCGCGGTGCTGTCCTACGGCCCCGACGGACAACGCCAGGAGTCCGGGATGGAGGTGTTCGTCGCCAGCCACGCCCCGCGGCCACGGATGCTGATCTTCGGGGCGATCGACTTCGCCAGCGCGCTCGCCGCGCAGGCCGCGCTGCTCGGCTACCGCGTGACCGTGTGCGACGCGCGTCCGGTGTTCGCGACGCCTGCCCGATTCCCCGCCGCCGACGAGGTGATCGTCAAATGGCCCGACAAGTACCTGGCCGAGCAGGCCGAACAGGGCGCGATCGACGCGCGCACGGCGATCTGTGTGCTCACCCACGACCCGAAGTTCGACGTCCCGGTGCTGCAGGTCGCGCTGCGGCTACCCGAGGTCGGCTACATCGGCGTGATGGGTTCACGGCGCACCCACGACGACCGGACGGAAAGGTTGCGCGAAGTCGGGGTGACCGACGCCGAACTGGACCGGTTGGCCAGTCCGATCGGGCTCGACCTGGGCGCACGCACGCCCGAGGAGACCGCGGTGTCGATCGCCGCGGAGATCATCGCCCAGCGGTGGGGCGGCGGCGGGCGCCCGCTGACGGAGACGACGGGTCGCATCCACCACGACGGATGAGACAGATCATCCGATAATGTCGTTCTCGTCTTTCGGCATTTTATTTACCGCAGTAGGATAACGAGACTCTTCAAGCCGTCGGATTGGAGCGATAGCCGTGGCTTCCCCCGCAGGAGGAACCGTCGCAACCCGCTATGCGGGCACCCGCCTCGCCCGTGTCGAGGACAATCGACTTCTCACTGGTCACGGCACATTTGTCGACGATGTGATCCGACCGGGCATGCTGCACGCGTGCTTCGTGCGCAGTCCGTTCGCCCGGGCGCGCATCAAGGGCATCGACGCGTCCGCGGCGCTGGCCATGCCCGGTGTGCATGCGGTGTTCACCGCCGCCGACCTCAACCCCGACGTCAAAGAGGCCTGGCACGCGGTGGCGGGCAAGGACATGCCCGACACCCCGCGCCCGCCGCTCGCCGAGGGGGAAGCGAAGTTCGTCGGTGACCCCGTCGCGCTCGTCGTCGCCGACAGCCGGTACCTCGCCGAGGACGCCGTCGAACTGGTCGACGTCGACTACGAACCGCTGCCCGCGGTCGCGGACTTCCGCAAAGCTGTCGGCTCCGACGTGATCGTGCACGAGGCCTACCCCGACAACGTCGCCGGCGGGATGGGCGGTGCGCCGCCGGACGAGGAGGTCTTCGCCAACGCCGCGTACGTTGCCGAGGCCGACATCTATCAGCAGATCCACGCGCCGGTGCCGATCGAGACGCGCGGCCTGGTCGTGGAATGGGCGCCGTCCACCGGCGAGTTGACGATGTGGGCCTCCACGCAGACGCCGCACGAACTGCGGGCCTTCTGCGCCCGGTTGCTCGGCATTCCCGCGCAGGACGTCCGGGTCATCATGCGCGACACCGGCGGCGCCTTCGGGCAAAAGGTCGTCCCGATGCGCGAAGACATGTGCATCATGTTGGCCGCACGCAAATTCTCCACCGCGCTGAAATGGATCGAGGACCGGCGCGAGAACCTGATGTCGGCCGGGCAGGCCCGCCACGTCGACGGCAAGGCGCGCATGGCGTTCGACGAGGACGGCACGATCCTGGCCGCCGACATCGACTTCACCTACGACGTCGGCGCCTACCCCACCCCGTATCCGGTGCTGACCACTGCCGCCGTCGGGATGTTCTTCCCCGGCCCGTACCGCGTGCCCAAGGCCAGCTTCAACTACAAGACGGTGTTCTCCAACACCGCGGGCCTGCACGCCTACCGCGGCCCGTGGCAGTACGAAACCCTGGCGCGGGAAATCCTTTTCGACATCGCCGCACGCCAGATGGACATGGACCCGGTCGAGCTGCGGCGGCGCAACATCCTTCGCGGCGACGAGATGCCCTACGTCAACCCCAACGGCATGCCCTACGACCACGTCGCGCCGGCCGATACGTTCGAGCAGGCCGTGAAAATCCTTGACCACGAAGGCTTCCGCAAGGAGCAGGCCGACGCGTTGGCCGAAGGCCGCTACATCGGCCTTGGCTTCTCGGCCTACATCGAGCCGACGGGTGCGGCGACCGGTCACCTGGCCACCGAGGGCGCCACCATCCGGATGGAGCCGACCGGAAAGATCAACGTCTACGTCAACGGCGGCTCGACGGGTAACAGCCTGGAGACGACCGTCGTTCAGCTGACGGCCGACGCGCTCGGTGCCGACATCAACGACGTGTCCACGATCCAGGGCGATACCGCGATCACCCCGTACGGCGCCGGCACCCAGGGCAGCCGCAGCGCGCCGATGACGGCAGGCGCCGTCAACGAGGCGGGCGCGATGTTGCGCGGCCAGATCCTCGCCATGGCCGCGCCGCGTCTCGAGGTCGACGAAGCCGACATCGAACTCGTCGGCTCGCGTGCGGTCGTACGCGACGACCCCGACAAGTGCGTCAGTTTCGCCGATCTGGCGTACCGCGCCTACTACGAGCCCCAGCAGTTGCCGCCGGGGGTGTCCGCCTCGCTGGAGGCGACCGCGCGGTTCACCTCGGAGGCGCCCATCCACTGGGCCAACGCCACCCACGTCTGCAACTGCGAGGTCGACGTGCAGACGGGACGGGTCACGTTGACGCGCTACATCGTCAGCGAGGACGTCGGCCCGATGATCAACCCCAACGTCGTCGAGGGCCAGATCGCCGGCGGCACGGTGCAGGGCATCGGCGGTGCGCTGCTGGAGGACATGGTCTACGACGACGACGGAAACCCGTTGTCGTCGACGTTCGTCGACTACCTGCTGCCGACGGCCACCGAGGTGCCGGTCATCGAGTACGGCCACGTCGAGATTCCCGGCCCTGGCGTCGGCGGATACAAGGGCTGCGGTGAGGGCGGCGCGATCGGGTCGACGCCCGCGGTGATCAACGCGATCAACGACGCGCTGGCACCGCTGGGTGTGACGCTGACCAAACTGCCCGCCAGCCCCGCAGCGATCGTCGACCTCATCGAACAAGCCACAAAGTAAGGGAGAGAATGGAACTGAACAACGAGTTCCGCGTCGCGGTGCCCGCCGCTAAGACGTGGGAGTTCCTCACCGACGTCGAGCGGGTCGCACCGTGTCTGCCCGGTGCCACCCTGCTGTCCATCGACGGCGACGAGTTCACCGGCAAGGTCAAGGTGAAGGTCGGCCCGATCACCGTGTCGTATCAGGGCGAAGCGGCGTTCGTGGAGAAGGACGCCGCAGCGCAGCGGATGGTGCTGAAGGCCAACGGTAAGGAGACCAGGGGCAATGGCAACGTCGCGGCCGTCGTCACCGCGCAGCTCAAAAACGAGGGCTCCGGCACCCAACCTGCGACCACCGTGCTCATCAACACCGACCTGACCATCTCCGGTAAGGCCGCGCAGTTCGGGCGGGGCGTACTCGCCGATGTGGCGGGCCACCTGATCGCACAGTTCGCCAACAGCCTGGAGACCGAGCTGCTCGGCGGCGCCGCCCCCGTGGCCGCCGCCGAATCATCGGCTCCCACAACGGATACCGCATCAGGTGCCGAGCAGGGCGACGTCATCGACTCCCTGGCGCTGGTGAAGGCCGTGGCACCGGCGATGGCCAAGCGTTACGCCCCGGCGGCCGGCGCGCTCGCGGCGGGTGTGCTGATCGGGTTCCTCGTCGGCCGCAGGCGCAAACGCGCCAGCGCCACCGATGATCTGCAGGCCCTGTTGGCCCGGCTGGTCTCATGAAGCCCGCCCCGTTCGCCTACCACCGGGCCGAATCGGTGAAGGATGCGGTGGAGATGCTCGCCGAGTACGGCGACGACGCCAAGGTGCTCGCCGGCGGGCAGAGCCTGGTGCCGATGCTGGCGATGCGACTCACCCACTTCGAGAACCTCGTCGACATCTCCCGTATCGAGGAGTTGCGCGGCATTGATCTGGTGGACGGCGCGGTACGTATCGCCGCCGGGACCCCGCACTCCTATGTCGGCATGGATGACGAAGTGGCCGAATCGGTTCCGCTGTTGACGTTGGCCACACCGCATATCGGCCACTTTCAGATCCGCACGAGGGGCACGCTTGGCGGTGCGATCGCGCACGCGGATCCCGCGGCCGAGTACGCGGCGGTGGCGCTGGCGCTCGACGCCCGGATGGACGCGGTGTCCACACACGGATCCCGCGAGATCGCCGCACAGGATTTCTTCACCGGGCTGTGGGAGACCTCGCTGCAACCCGCGGAGATTCTGACCGCCGTGCACTTCCCGGTGTGGGGCGCTCGCTCGGGTTTCGCGATGGAGGAGTTCGTGCGCCGCCACGGCGACTTCGCGATCGCGGGTGCGGCCGTCGCGGTCGAACTCGACGACGACAACCGGGTGATCCGCTGCGGCATAGGCCTTTTAGGCCTCGGCTCCACACCGCTGCGCGGCACCCCGGCCGAAGAGGCGATCACCGGCCGACCGGTCAGCGATATCAGCGCCGACGAGATCGGCGAACTCGCCCTGTCGGGGATCGACGAGATTCCGTCCGACCTGCAGGGGTCGGCGGCCTACCGAGCCAGAATCGGCGCGGCGATGGTGGCGCGCGCCTGGTCCAAAGCCACTACGGAGGCAATCAATGCATGAGCTGCCCGTCGAAATGACGGTCAACGGACGCACGTACCGCGCCGTGGTGGAACCGCGCCTGACGCTCGCGGACTTCCTGCGCGAAAAGTGCGGCCTGACCGGGACGCATCTGGGCTGTGAGCACGGAGCGTGTGGTGCGTGCACGGTGCTGCTTGACGGTGACGCGGTGCGCGCGTGCCTGGTCTTCGCCGTGCAGGCCGAGGGCACCGAGGTGACGACGGTCGAGGGTATCGCGGGTCCCGACGGTGAACTGTCGCCGGTGCAGGCCGCCCTGCGGGATTGCCACGGGCTGCAATGCGGTTTCTGCACACCGGGATTCGTCACGAGCATCACGGCGCTGCTGCGCGAGAATCCCAAGCCCACCGACGAGGAGATCCGCGAAGGCCTGTCGGGTAACTTCTGTCGCTGCACCGGCTACCAGGGCATCGTCAACGCCGTACACCGCGCCGCGGAGATGAGCTAGGAGACGACGCCGCGCAGGCCATCGGCGCCGAAGACCGGCTCGAGCATCGCCGACATGTCCGGCCCGCGGCGCAGGCCGTGGCCGCCGTCGACGTTGATCACCTGCCCGGTGATCCATCCGGCCGCGTCGCTGAGCAAGAACACCGCCGCGTTGGCGATGTCCTCGACCTCACCGACCCGAGGCAGCGGCGTACATGAGGCATAGTCGGCGCTGATCTCCGGTGAACTCATGATCGGCTCCACCAATTCGGTGCGGATCAGCCCGGGCCGGATGCAGTTCACCCGCACCCATGACGGGCCGAGTTCGTCGGCCGCCAGCATCATCAGGTGGTCGACGGCGGACTTGCTCACGCCGTACGCGCCGAACCACCGGTGGGTGTTGCTGGCCGCGATCGACGAGATGCCGATGAACGACCCGCCGCCGCCGCGCACCATCTCACGCGCCGCGTGTTTGAGCATGTACATGCTGCCGTTGACGTTGAGGTCCACGGTGCGCCGCCACGCATCGGAGTCGATCTGGGTGATGGGACCGATGGTTTCGCTGCCGCCTGCGCAGTGCACGACACCGTTGAGCCGGCCCGTCCATGCCGCCGTGGCCGCTACGACGCGGGCCACTTCGTCCTCATTGGTGACGTCGGCGGGCTCGTAGCGCACTTCGGCGGCACCGCCGGCCGACAGTTCCTCGGCCGCCGCGGCCAGCCGATCTGGGCTGCGCCCGACCAGCATGGCGTTGCCCCCGGCGGCCAGCACCCCGGCGGCCACTCCCTTGCCGATTCCGCTACCCCCACCGGTGACCAGTACCGTTTGACCCGCCAATGACACCGCAGACTCCTTCGCAGATCTAACTAGAACGAGTTCTAGTTATACGTCACGGCTCGTCGCGGCGGGCGGGCTTCGGCGCACCCAGCGTGCGCCAGTCCGGAACATTGGGCGGCAGCCCGACCGGATAGCGGTTCTCGTTGTGCGCCGCCCAGTGGGCATGGCCGAGTTCGTGGATGTGAAAGGCATGCCGCAGAGCCTCGGTGAAACCCATCGCGTCGGCCGCGGCGTTGACCGAGTCCTTGACCAACAGCGCGGCCATGGTGGGACGCTCGGCGATGCGCCTGGCGAACGCCAGGGTCTTGTCCTCCAACTCGTCGCGCGGGAACACCTTCGACACCATGCCCAGCCGGTACGCTTCCTCGGCATCGATCGAATCACCGGTCAGCAGAAGCTCTTTGGCCTTACGCGCACCGAACTCCCATGGGTGGGCATAGTATTCGACGCCGGGCATACCCATCCGCACCGCCACCACGTCGCTGAACTTCGCGTCGTCGGCGGCGACGATCAGGTCGCAGGCCCACACCAACATCAGCCCGGCCGAGATCGCGTTGCCCTGCACCTGCGCGATCGTGATCTTGCGCAAATCGCGCCAGCGGCGGGTGTTTTCGAAGAAGAAGTGCCACTCCTGCAGGTACGTCCGCTCAGCGACTGCGGCCCTGGTGGCACCGAGCGCCTGAAACGTCGGATGCTGATCCGGCCCCGGCGTGCGCTCGAGCATCGCCTCTTCGGAACCCAGGTCATGGCCGGCGGAAAAGTTCTTGCCACGCGCGGCCAGGATCACCACCCGCACCTGATCATCGGCCTCTGCCCGGCCGAACGCCTCGTCGAGTTGGACCAACAGCGTGCGTGACTGGGCGTTCTGCGCATCGGGCCGGTTCAGCCAGATGCGGGCGATCTGGCCGTCGTCCACGGTTTCGTATGTGACCTGCTGGGACGCATCGTCGCCAGCGGATTGCGCACTTGTCAGATCAGGGCTCGCCACCACAGACACCTCACTCGATTTCGTTCGACACCGTGCACATTACGGTGCCTGCTCAGGGATTCCGTCGGCGGTCCCACAGCCGGGCTCCCCAGGCCCGCTACCCGCTTCCTCAGCGCTGTCCACTACGAAATCTGCTGTGGCGGAGGTGATCCGGGCGGGACCTGGCGAAGAACCACGCGAGCAAGCGCAGCTCACTAGAATCGCCACATGACTTCATCGTTGGCCGTCCGGCGGCAGCTCGTGATCGGCGCGTTCATCGTGGCGGCGGCCGCCGCGCCGGTGGTTGCAGCCCATTCCGCGCCGCAGCCGGACATTCCGCTGGCCGAGTGCTCGTCGGGGGAAGAATCCGACACCTTCACCACCACGTGCGTTCCGTTCATGGTGCCCACCTCGCCACCGCTGTTCACGACCACCGCGGCCAATCCGGATGTTCCTGAGATCGACGGCATCCCCTGCATCGGGCATAACGGGGGAGGGTGCATCGGATTGGCCGAGGACAAGGCGATGGAGGGCCCGCCCGCACAGCCGCGGGTGACCATCAGCTCGAGCCCCTAGCCGCCGAAGTTCTGCAGAAACCTCGTAGCTTCCATAGAATTTTGCCGACGACACGGTTGATCACCACAGAAAGCGTGACGATGGCAACCTTTCAGCTCTTAGCTCCACGACTGCTCCTTGCCGGTGGCTTTGCCGTCGCTGTTGCCGCCGCGCCGGTGATGGCCGTCGTTGCAGCGCCTTCTCCCACCGCCACCCCGACCGCCCAGGACTGCCCCTCAGGCGAAGAGGCCGACCAGTTCACCGGCGTGTGCGTCCCCCACACGGTGCCCAACGCCGGATCGCCGTTCACCACCACGGCGGCCAACCCCGACGTGCCCGAGGTGATGGGGATCCCGTGCATCGGCCACAACTCCGGGCAGTGCATCGGCCTGGCCGAAGAGCAAGAGGCGATGACGGTGACCGCGCCGCCGGACCCGGTGGTCGGCCACAGCCCGACGGTGACCGGCAATAGTCCCTGAGCAGGGGCGACGGTCCCGCAGCTAGAGTTGTCATATGGCTGCTAAATCTGATCACTCTGAGCTCGGCGACGTCGAGCCGCTCGCCGACAGCACCGCCCGCCAAGCGCGCCGTGTTGTCGCCGCGTACGCAACCGACGCCGACGAGTGCCGGGTCTTTTTGTCCATGCTCGGTATTGGACCCTCGAAGCTCGAGGCGTAAGTGAGTCCGCAGGCCGGCGCGGGGAACTCTGACTTCGTCGTGGTGGCCAACCGGTTGCCGATCGACATGGAACGGCTGCCCGACGGCAGCACCACGTGGAAGCGGAGCCCGGGCGGGCTGGTCACGGCCTTGGAGCCGTTGCTACGAAGCCGTCGGGGCGCGTGGATCGGCTGGCCCGGCGTGCCCGACGCCGACGAAGATCCGATCGAGCAGGACGATATGGTCCTGTACCCGGTCACGCTGTCGGCCTACGAGGTCGCCGAATACTACGAGGGCTTCTCCAACGCCACCCTGTGGCCGCTGTACCACGACGTCATCGTCAAGCCGATCTACCACCGCAAATGGTGGGACTCCTACGTCGAGGTGAACCGGCGCTTCGCCGAGGCCACCGCGAAGGCCGCGGCCCACGGCGCCACCGTGTGGGTTCAGGACTACCAGCTGCAGCTGGTACCGAAGATGCTGCGCACCCTGCGCCCCGATCTGATCATCGGCTTCTTCCTGCACATTCCCTTCCCGCCGATCGAGCTGTTCATGCAGCTGCCGTGGCGAAGCCAGATCGTCGACGGCCTGCTCGGCGCCGACCTGGTCGGCTTCCACCTGGCCGGCGGTGCACAGAACTTCCTGATCCTGGCCCGACGCCTGGCGGGCGCCAGCACGTCGCGCGGCTCGATCGGTGTGCGGGCACGCTTCGGTGAAGCCGAACTCGAGGACCGCGTGGTGCGGGTCGGCGCCTTCCCGATCTCGATCGACTCGGCCTCGCTGGACCAGCAGGCGCGCAGCAAGGCGATCCGCAAACGCGCCCGCGAAATCCGCGCCGAGCTGGGCAACCCGCGCAAAATCCTGCTGGGTGTCGACCGGCTGGACTACACCAAGGGCATCGACGTTCGACTGCGCGCTCTCGCCGAACTGCTCGCCGAGAACCGGGCCAGCCGTGAGGACACCGTGCTGGTGCAGCTGGCGACCCCCAGCCGCGAACGCGTCGAGAGCTACATCGAGATGCGCGAAGACATCGAACGCCAGGTCGGCCACATCAACGGTGAGTACGCCGAGGTCGGTCAACCGATCGTGCACTATGTGCACCGGCCGGTCCCCCGCGATGAGCTGATCGCGTTCTTCGTGGCCGCCGACGTCATGCTGGTGACCCCGCTGCGCGACGGCATGAACCTGGTCGCCAAGGAGTACGTCGCCTGCCGCAGCGATCTGGGCGGAGCGCTGGTGCTCAGCGAGTTCACCGGCGCCGCAGCCGAACTGCGCCAGGCCTACCTCGTCAACCCGCACCACCTCGAGGGCGTCAAGGACGCTATCGAGGAGGCGCTGACGCAGACGCCCGAGGAAGGACGACGGCGGATGCGGGCCCTGCGCCGCCAGGTGCTCGCCCACGACGTGGACCGCTGGGCGCGGTCGTTCCTCGACGCGCTCGCCGCCACGAACACCAAGGCGTAACGAGGGGCAGGCCGCTCAGATCGGGGTGATGTACTCGATCAGCCACTTGCCGTCGATCTTTTGATAGTCGACGCGTAACCGGCTGCCGTCGTAGATCGGCTCCTCGGCTTTGTCGGTGATCGTCCGGTTCATGTACACCATCACCGACGCCGAGTCACGTTGTGCGTTCATCACCCCCACGCCGACCACGTTGGCCTGGCTGACCAGCTGCCGCTCCCGGGCCTGCGGGATGATGTCCTTGGCGGCGCGATCCTGAAACTCCTGGCGGTAGGCCGGGGTCAGCATCGGGTACACCTCGTTGAGGCTGCGCTCGACGGTCTGATAGTCGTAGCCGAAGACCTGCGGAATCTGCTTCTCCGCCAACGGGGCAAGCTCGGCACGGGCCGCTTGTTCACCGCGCAACTCCACCCGGTTCCAGTACATCGCGCCACCCACGCCGGCCAGCGCGACGAACGCGACCGCCAACAACCCACACAGCACACCGACCAGCCTGGGCATCAGTTGCCCCCGTCGGGGTACTTGAGGTCATAGGCCGTCATGTGGCCGTTGCCGTCCTCGTGCACAATCACCCGCAACCGGTACGGCTGCGACGGTTGGTTGTTGCCGTCGATGTCGGTCACGGTCACCCGGGCCGACACCAGCACCGCGGCATTGTCCGCGATCTCGTCGATCTTCTCCAGCGCCGCACCGTTGATCACCGTTTCCGCGCTGGCGTTGGTCTCCCGGAAAATCATCTTCAGGTTCTCGGTGTTGTTGCCCTCGGTCATCATCGCGCGCAGTGGGCCGCTGGTGCTGTTGACGAACCGTTCGACGCTCTGGTCGATGGTCTCCTGGTCGTAGCTGAACATGTTGACAACCAGTTGGGCGGCGGTGTCGACGAACCGCTGCTCTCGCGCGAAGACCGCCTCGGTGTCGCGCTGCTGGACGTACATCAGAACGGTCAACCCGACCAGGACCGTGACCGCTACCAACGCCGTGGCGGCGAAGATCGCGGCCACCGCCCCACGGTTCGGTTGACGCCGGGGCGGCGGACCGGGCGGCCGGGGCAGCCGAACCTTCATCGTGGGTGGCGCTTCGACGCGGACAGCCGTCGCCGTGGCACTACCGCTGGCCGGTCCGGCGGCGCGAGACGCGCGCCGACGCCTGGCGGGCCTCGGCGAATCTTCCGTCGAAGCCGTCTGTTCCGTCATCTACGCCTGCCTTGGAGCCAACATCAGATCAACCCAGTTCTCTGCTGGCGCCAGTGTGTCAGTTGCGTCCGCGAGCACGCCAGTTCCGCCGGCCGGATCGACGAACTTGCCGTCGTCGTCATAGGTGGTGAACTGCGCACCTGAGGCCATCGGCACCTCCGCGGGCAGCGGCGGGGCGTTCGGGGCCGGCGGCAGGGCGTTCGGCGCCGGCGGCGCAGGGGGCGGCGCACCGGGCGGCGGCGGGGCACCCGGCGGGGGCGGGGTTCTGCCGTACGGCGGCACCACGTGATCGGGTGGCGCGAAGAACGGCCACGCCGGCGGCAGGGTGGGCTGGACCTCGTTCGGTGGGGTCGGCAGCGGGAACGGCGCGTGCGGTGCCGGGCCGGGCCCGGGCGGAACACCCGGCGGCAGCTGCACCACCGGCGGCCCCGGATCCGGATCGACCTGCGGTGGGATGTACGGGAACTTGTTGGGCGGCAGGATGTTGCGGCCGATCTCGGTGGTGTCGTCCTCGCGGGTGTCCATCGGCGTGCCGACCGGGACCGGCGGCCCGCGCCACGGGTTGTTACCCAGCGGCACGAAACCCTTCGGGTCGCGGCAGAGTTGGACGGTCGGTGCCCGCTTACCCGGGTACTCCTGGCACGGGTAGTTACGCGCACCGCGCACCACGGTCGGGTCGTTGTGCGGGGTCTTGCAGTACAGATCCTTCGGCAGCTCACGAAGCGTCTCGTCGGCCGGTGAGCGCATCTGCGAGGGCGGGATGAACCCGGTCAGGCACGGCGGCGGATCCTGCAGGTGGATCTTGAAGTCGAGCTTGCCGCCCTCGTCGGCGGGCACCCCGCCGCCGACGGTCAGCAACGCCGCCATCAACGCCGGGAACACCACCAGGGCGTGCTCGATCGAATCGCGGTAGATCACCCCGATGCGGCCGAAGTTGGCCAGGTTGGCGGCCAGGATCGGAAACGACGGCCGGATGCCGCTGAACAGTTCGTTGGCCTCAGCCGTGGCGCCGGGCACCGTCTGCAGCGTGCTGCGCAACTGCGGGTCGGCGTTGGCGACCTCGGTGGTGAACCGGGCCAACCCGTCAGCGAGCGACCTGATGTCATCGCCGCTGCGGATCTGCGCATCCAGGAAGGGTCCCGCCTGGTCGATGAGTTGGTTGATCTGGCCGTAGTTGGCGTTGGCCTCGTCGATGAGAAGGCGCGCGGAGGTGATCAGCCTGGCCAGTTCGGGCCCGGACCCGTTGAACGCCTTGAACGTTTCGTCCAACAGGTCCTGCACCCTGCTGTCGTCGACGCTGGAGACCAGGGCCTGGGCTTCAGCCAGCAGGCCGGCGATGTCCTGGCCGACCGCAGTGCGCGACACGTCGATGTTGGCCCCGTTGCGCAGCTTGTCCTGCGACGCGTTCTCCGGAGGCACCAGGTCGACGTACTGCTCACCGACCGCCGAGACGCTCTTGACTGTCGCGGTGACGTTCTCCGGCACCGGCGTCCCGCTGTCCAGGCGCAGATGGGCGACCACGCTGTCGTCGCTCAGCCCCACCGACTCCACCCGGCCGATGGTCACGCCGCGGTAGGTGACGTTGGCGTTCTCGTAAAGACCGCCTGCCACAGCGAAGTTCGCCGTCACGTTGTAGACGCCGACGCCGAGTGCGGCAGGCACTCGCAGATAGAAGATCGATATCGCGCCGACGGTCAGCACCGTGACGATAGCGAAGATCCCGAGCTGGATTCGGGTGAGCCGGTCGACCATCTAGGACCCCGCCTCGTGCTGGGTCGCCGTCCCCGGCGGGATCTCGAACGGGTTGGCGGCCTGGCCGGACAGGTTCGCCAACGCCCCGGTGAGGAACTCTGGCGGGGTGATGATCTCGTGCATGCGCTTCATGTTCGGGTCGAGCCCCCACGAGGTGGTGAACACCGACTCGCCGGTGCGCCGCAGTGTCAGGTCGAAGGTCGTGTAGACGTTCAGATAGTCACCGCGCACCGCATTACGCAGGTACTTGTAGTGGAACGGGAAGGTCGGCAACAACTCCAGGTCCTTGATGAGAAAGTCGACGTTGTCGTTGAACGACTTGACCACCGGGTAGAGGTCGACGAAGTTGGCGGCGAAGTCGTCCTTGGTCTCCTGCAGGACGTGCGAGGCGACGGTGGCGAAGCTGCGCAGCGCGCCGAACGCGTCGACGATGTTGGCGCGGTTGTTGTTCAGGACGGTCAGCGCTTCGGGAAGGGTGTCGAGCGTGCGGCCGAGGCTGTCCTTACTGCGCGCCAGGATGCCCGCGAAGCGGTTCAGCCCCTCGGCGGCCGCGATGATGTCGCCGGTCTGTTCTTCCAGGGAGCTGGTCAGCTCGGCCAGCCGCGGGACCAGATTTTCGAAGCTGCCCTGCCTGCTGGCTACCGCGTTGTAGGTCTCCTCGGTGATGTCTTGCAGCGCACCGAGATTGCCCTTGTTGACCACGACGCCCAACGCGGACAGTACTTCCTCGGTGGTGGGATAACGCCCGGCGCGGTCGATCGGAATGTTGTCGCCGTTCGCCAGCTTCCCGACGCCGGGCTCGCCGACGGGTTCGGCCAACTCGATGTGCTGTGACCCCAGCAGCGAGGTCTGGGCCACCCGCACGACCGCGTTGGCGGGTAGTTCGACGTTGCTGTCCAGCGAAAGTTGGACCGCGGCGTAGAACGTGCCGTCAGAGCGCTGCACGGCGTCGATGCCCGACACGCTGCCCACGGTGACGTCGTCGACCTTCACCGGTGAGTTCTGCGGCAGCGTCGCCACGTCGGGCAACTCCACGGTGACCTCGTAGGAACCGGCGCCGTGGCCCGCGGTGCCGGGCATGTTCAGCGAGTTCAGACCGCCGTACTGACAGCCGACCAACAGCACGGCCAGCGACGAGATCGCCAACGCTCTGCGCATCATCGGCCCCCTGCCTCGGCGGGTAGCGATGCTTGCGGCCCATGGGCTTCCGGTGCGGCGGGCGCAGCTTCGGGTCCCCCGGCGTGCGACGACGAGGCACCGGTCGCAGCGTCGGGCGCGGGCGGCACGAACAGCGAGCTGAGGTCCATGTCGGCCGACACCGGCGGTGGTGTGACGCCCGGCGCCGGCTGCCACTGCAGATACGGCACCGGGGTCTTGGCCTTGGCCTCGGTTTCCGGTGTGTCGTAGATGATCTGGCCCTTGTAGGCGGTGATGCTGTTGATCGGGTGGAACATCACCGGCGGGTAGTTCATCGAGATGCGCTTGAACACCGGACCCATGCGCTGACGGCAGATCTCGGTGCGTTTGTAGTTGTCCGTCGACGCCCCGGCCTCGAACGTGCCGCCGCAGATGAACTGCACCGGGTTGGCGAAGTTCGGCAGGGTCAGCAGGCCGCCGACCGTGCCCTGGGCGGGGTTGTAGATGTTGTAGAAGTTCGAAAGGCCGTTGGGTGTGATGTGCAGAATCTGCTCGATGTCCTCACTGCGCTCGGTAAGCAGGCTGGTGAAGTCGGTCAGCTTGGTCACCTGATCGATCAGCGCCTGGTTGGAGTCGTCGAGGAACCCGCGCACGTCACCGAGCGCCTGATTGAGCGTGCCCAGCGTGTTGTCCAGGTCGGCGGAGCTGTCGGCGAGCACCTGCGACACAGAGGCGACGTGGTTGGAGAACTGCACGATCTGCTCGTTGCTGTTGGACAACGCGTCGACGAGCACCTGCAGGTTGCGGATGGTGCCGAAGAGGTCGGTGCGCGAGTCACCGAGCCGGCCCGCGGTCTGCGAGAGTTCCCGCAGCGCTTGGCGGAACGTGTCGCCGTTGCCGTCGAACGTGTCGGCGGCCTGGTTGACGAACTCGGTCAGCGGGCCCTGCACCGATCCCGGCTGCGGACCCAGTTGCGCGCTGAGCGCGGTGAGCTGTTCTTTGACGTCGTCCCATTCGACCGGCACCGCGGTGCGCTCCAGGCCGATCTGGGCGCCGTCGCCGAGTTCGGGACCGTCGGTGTATGCGGGGGTGAGCTGGATGAACCTGGCCGCCACCAGGTTCGGCGAGATGATGAGCGCCTTCGCGTCGGCGGGCACCTTGATGCCGTTGCGCAGGGTCATCGAGACCTTCACATCGTTGGCGCGCGGTTCGATCGAGTCGACCGTGCCCACCGGCACCCCGACGATGCGCACGTCGTCGCCGGGATAGAGGCCGATCGCCGAGGTGAAGTAGGCGGTCACCTTGTCGCCGGTGCGCGACGGCCACACCAGGTACACACCGGCGACCAGCGTCGCCGCCAGCAGCACGGCCAACGTCACCCGCAGCCAGCGGCTGCGTTCCAGAATCGGGTTCTCGTACGTCATGGTGACTTCGGCCTGATGATCAGTCGTTCGGAAATGTAGCCGCGCAGCATGTCGGACAGGCTGTCGGGCAGCTTGCCGGGCTGGAAGTAGACGTCCAAGAGCACCTCGGCAATCGGCGCGGGCGGCAGACCGTACAGGTTGATCTGGAAACCGGGCCCGGAACCGACCACCTCGCCCAGCGCCGTGGCATACGGAGGAAGCCGCTGAAGGGCCTGGCTGATGTGTTCGCGACGCTCGAGCAGGTTGTCCATCACCAGGTTCAGCTTCTCCAGCGCGGGCTTGAACTCGCGGCGGTTGTCGGCGACGAACCCCGAAAGTTGTTCGGACACATCGTCGATACCGGCGATCAGGTTGCTCAGCGCCTGGCGCTTCTCATCGAGCGCGGCGAACAGCAGGTTACCGTCGACGATGAGCTGGTTCACCTGCCCGGCCCGCTCCGCGAGCGTGTCGGAGACCCGTTTGGCGTGGCCCAGCAGTTGATCGAGGGCCTCGTCGCGTTTGTTGATGGTGCGCGACAGGTTGGCGACGCCGTCGAGGGCGCCGCGCAACTGCGGGGTGGCTTCCTGCAGCGAGTCGGTCAACGTCTGCAGCGCCTGCTCGAAGCGCGGCTTGTCCAGGTCACCGACGTTCTGTCCGAGATCCTGCAGCGCCGTGTTGAGCGTATAGGGAGTCGTGGTGCGGCCCAACGGGATCACCGTCGAGTCACCGCTGCCCTGGGGCGTCACCGCCAACGACTTCTCGCCGAGCACGGTGTCGGTCTTGATCGAGACCAGCGACTGGTCGCCGACCCGGACATCGCGGTCGACGGTGAAGGTCACCTTGGCCGCATCGCCCGCCAGCTCGACGCCGGTCACCTGACCGACCTTGATGCCCGACACGTTGACGTCGTTGCCGGGCGAAATCCCGCCGGCATCGCTGAAGTACGCCTCATAGGGTTTGCCCTGCGGCCAGAACGGCAGGCTGGTGTAGCCGAACGACACCAGCACCAAACACGTCACCAGGAAGATGCCGAAAATCCCCGTCCGCAAGGGGTTCGACTCGTCGGGTCTACTCATCGATCGGTGCACACCTCCCCTTGGACGGATCCGGCGGTCCACCCACCGGGATCAGGATGTCGCTACCCGCCGGGCCGTTGATCTTCAGCCGGGTCGAGCAGTAGAAGATGTTGAAGAACGAGCCGTAGGCGCCGAGCGCGTTGAGCCTCAGGTAGTTCTCGGCGAGCGGCTCGATGACTTTGTTGACGTCGGCCTTGCGCTCGTCGAACCGCTGGGCGAACGGGCGGACGTTCTCGATCACGCCCTGTACCGGTCGCCGTGACTGCACCAGCATGTCGGTGAGGTCGTTCTCGGCGGTGGCAAGCGGTTGGATCGCGCCGGCGATCGGGTCACGGCCTTCGGCCAGACCGGTGATGAGCTTTTGCAGTTGGTCGACGCTGGCGTTGAACTCGGCCCCCTTCTCGTCGACGGTGGCGAGCACGGTGTTCAGGTTGGTGATCACGTCGCCGATGAGCTGATCCCTGGCGGCGATGTCCTGGGTGAACGCGCTGGTGCTCGACAACAGGTTCGACAATGCGCCGCCCTGACCCTGCAGCAGTTCGATGACCGCGCTGCTCACCTCGTTGACCTTCTGGCCGTCGAGGCCCTTGAGCACCGGGCGCAGACCGCCGAGCAGTGCGTCGAGGTCCAGCGCCGGTTGGGTGTTGGTCTTCGGAATCGTCGCGCCCGCAGGAAGTTTCTTCAGCTCGCCGGGTCCGGAGGTGATCTCGAGATAGCGGTCGCCGACGAGGTTCTCGTAGCGCACCACGGCGCGGGTCGAGGTGTAGAGCTGGTAGCGCTCATCGACGTCGAACGCGACGTCGACGGTGTTGTCGGGGTTGAGCTTCACCTCGTTGACGTTGCCGACGGGCACACCCGCGATGCGCACATCCTGACCGGGCTTCAGCCGTGACGCGTCGGCGAACGTCGCGTGGTAGCCGGTCTCCGGCGCGAACCGGAATTCACCGAACACCACCACGAGCGCCCCCGCGACCAACAGCATCACCACGGTGAAGATGCTGACGTTGAGCAGCGTGCGGTCGCGCCTCATAAGCGTCGACTCCTCGCGCAAACGCTCGTCATTAGAAGTCGTCCCTCTCCGCGAACGCGCCGTTGAACAACCACTGCAGCGTCGAGGGCGCGTCGAACTGCACCTCGGTGTTCGGTTGGTACGGCACATAGGCGTTGTCGGTGACCAGGAACTTGGAGCGGTACCACGAGCCGCCGAACTGCTTGCTCGGAACGTTGGGCAGGCCACGGCAGTTGGGCCCGCCGGAGGCGTTCACGATCGGCAGGCTCTCGGGGTAGGTGTAGGCGGGCGAACCGGGAAGGAAGTTCGATGCGACGAACAGGCCCGGACGGATACCACCGATGACGGGTGCGAACCGGTCCACCGCCAGGGCCGTGCCCTCGAGGATGCAGCCGAACTCCGGCGAGTACTCGCCGGCCACGCTCAGCGGCGCACGCAGCCGCTGCATCGCGGCGATGTAGTCCTCTGCGCCCGGCTCGAGGGTGGCGGTGCCGTTGTTGGCCAGACCCGTCGCGGCGAGCAGTGTCGCGTTGAGGTTGTCCTGTTCGTCGACGATCGTGTTGCTGATCGCCGGGGCGTTGTCGAGGATGCGTGCCACGTCGGGGCCGGCGTCGCCGTAGATATTGGCCACCACCGCCGTCTTCTGCAGATCCTCCTGCAGCGTCGGCAGCTTCGGGTTCAGTTGCTCGAGATAGTAATTCAAGCCGGCCAGGGTAGCCCCGAGGTCATCGCCGTTACCGCGCAGCCCTTCCGCCAACGCGCTCAGCGTCGCGTTGAGGTGGATCGGGTCGATCTTCTGCAGCACGGCGTTCAAGGTCTGGAACAGCGTGTTGACCTCGAGTTGCACGTCCTTCGCGGCCACCGTCGCCCCGGGCTTGAGGTGTCCGACCGGTTCCTCGGGTGGCAGGAACTCGACGGCCTTGGCGCCGAAAACCGTTGTGCTACCGATGCGGACCGGAGCGTTGGACGGGATGTAGCGCATCTCGCTGCTGTCGATCGACAGGGTCAGCTTCGCTTCGTCCCCTGTGTACTCGATCTTTTCGACCTTGCCGATCTGCACACCCCGGTATTTCACCTTGGCGTCGAGTTCCATGACCAGGCCGGCCCGCGGCGATGTGACGCTCACGGTGTCAGTCGGTGTGAACGCGGCCGTGTAGGCCAGATAGGTGAAGACCGTGGCCGCCAACAAGATCGCAGCCAGGATCGCCGCAGCGATCCGTACGTGGCTGCGATTGGCGTCACCGTCTGACATCGAATCCCGCCTAACCCGAGAGGTTGAAGTTGCCGGACGCGCCGTACACGGCGAGTGAGATGAACAACGTGATCGTGACGACGACGATCAGCGACGTGCGCACGGCCTGACCCACCGCGATGCCGACGCCGACCGGGCCACCGGATGCGGTGTAGCCGTAGTAGGTGTGCACCAGCATCACCGCAACCGCCATCACGATGGCTTGTAGGAAGGACCACAACAGGTCCGTCGGTATCAGGAACGTGTTGAAGTAGTGGTCGTAGAGCCCCGCCGACTGGTCATTGATGAACACCGTCGTGAACCGGGCCGCGAAGAACGCCGCCAGCACCGACAGCGAGTACAGCGGGATGATCGCGATCAAGCCCGCCATCAGCCGGGTGGAGACCAGATACGACACCGAGTGCACGGCCATCGCCTCCACGGCGTCGATCTCTTCGGCCACCCGCATGGCGCCCAGCTGCGCGGTGGTGCCCGCGCCGATGGTGGCCGCCAGCGCGATGCCCGCGATCACCGGGGCCACGATGCGCACGTTGAGGAAGGCCGACAGGAACCCGGTCAGTGCTTCGATGCCGATGTTGCCCAGCGACGAGTAGCCCTGCACGGCGATCACGCCGCCGGAGGCCAGGGTCAGAAAGGCCGCGACGCCGACCGTGCCGCCGATCATCACCAGCGCGCCGGTGCCCATCGTCATCTCGGCGATCAGCCGCACAGTCTCCTTGCGGTACCGGGTGATCGCGTTGGGGATGTAGCGCAGCGTCTGACCGTAGAACAGCGCCTGTTCACCGAAGGCATCGACGACCCGTGGCACGCCGCGGAAGATCCGGCGGAAGCGAAGCGTTGCGTCGTAGCTCATGATTGTCTGTTCTTCCCGCGAGCGCCCGTCACCGTTCCAGCACCCGAACCCCGACAGCCGTCATGATCACGTTGATCACGAACAGACAGATGAACGCATAGACGACCGTTTCGTTGACCGCGGTGCCCACCCCCTTGGGGCCGCCCTTGACCGTCAGGCCGCGGTAGCAGCCGACCAGCCCGGCGACCACCCCGAACAACAACGCCTTGATCTCGGCCATGACGAGCTCGCCGAGCCCGGTCAGCACGGTCAGGCCGTTGATGAACGCACCGGGGTTCACGCCCTGCAGGAAGACGGAGAAGACGTAACCGCCGGACAACCCGATCAGGCAGACCAGGCCGTTGAGCATCAGCGCGACGAACGTCGACGCCAACACGCGCGGCACCACCAGACGCTGAATCGGGTCGATGCCCAGCACCCGCATCGCGTCGATCTCCTCGCGGATCGTGCGCGCGCCGAGGTCGGCGCAGATCGCGGTGGCACCCGCACCGGCCACCACCAACACCGTCACGACCGGGCCCAGCTGGGTGATGGTGCCGAACGCCGTACCGGCGCCCGACAGGTCAGCGGCGCCGATTTCGCGAAGCAGGATGTTGAGCGTGAACGCCACCAGCACGGTGAACGGTATGGCGACCAACAGGGTGGGCACCAGCGAGACCCGCGCGATCATCCACGTCTGCTCGAGAAACTCGCGGAACTGAAAAGGTCGCCGGAAGGTCTTGGCGAAAGTGTCGAACGACATTTCGACGAACCCGCCCACGGCCCGAGCCGGTGCCGCGAGCTGTTCGATCAACCTAGGCTCCTTTTCGGATAGGTGACTGCGGACTCTTTTGGCGAAGGATCCCGACGTCCTTGCCGCAGAGGTCCGCCCACCCCTGGTCTAAGCGATGCTCTTAGTGAGCCGGCTCATCCTAACTAGAACAAGTTCGCAGTGTCAAAGAACAGCAAAAACAGACCAAACTGTTATAAACCCGCTGGTCAGAAGCACTGTGACCTGCGTCATTGTAGAACGTGTTCTAGTGCGTGCGGCCCTTTCGTCGGCCCAGCCTCAGTCTGGCTGTTCCATCAGCTCCGTGGCCGAGAAACAGCGTCCGGGGTCGCGGTCAGCAAAGTAGTTTTGCAGCACCGACGACAATTCGGTGGCCTCCCATGCATCGGACTCCGCATTGAACCGAGCTTCGACGGTAGGCGCGGCCACCAGCGTCACCGTGGGACCGTAGACGATGAACAGCTGCCCGTTGACCCTTTCCGACGCCGGCGAAGCGAGAAATCGAACAAGCTTTACCACGTGCTCGGGCGACAACGGATCGACCTGATCTTCGGCGAGCTCGGGCGCCTCACCGAACACGTCGGCCGTCATCGCCGTGCGGGCCCGCGGCGCGATCGCGTTGGCGCGCACCCCGTAGCGCTCCAGCGCCCGCGCCATCGACAACGTGAGCGCGGTGATACCGGCTTTGGCCGCCCCGTAATTGGCCTGCCCGACCGGACCGACCAGCCCCGCCTCCGACGAGGTGTTGATGACCCGGCCATAGACGGACCCGTCGTTCTGCTTGGCTTTAGCGCGCCAATAGGTGGCCGCGTTGCGCGTCAGCAGGAAATGGCCGCGCAGGTGCACGGCGAGCACCGCGTCCCAGTCCTCGTCGGTCATGTTGAACAGCATCCGGTCGCGGGTGATGCCGGCGTTGTTGACGACGATGCTCAACCCGCCGAGCCCGTCGGCGGTTTCGACCAGCTCATCGGCCGTCGACCGCTCGGAGATGTCGCCGGCCACCGCGACGGCCTTGGCGCCCGCGGCGACGATCTCGTCGATGACGTCGGATTTGTCCAGCGCGGCGGCGATGTCGTTGACCACGACGGTCGCCCCGGCTTGGGCCAGGCCGATGGCCTCGGCGCGGCCCAGCCCGGCGGCCGCGCCGGTCACCACCGCGACGCGTCCGGACAGATCGGTTGCGGTTTGCTCGGTCGTCACTTAATGAATACCTCTAGTCTTGGCGTTTCAGGGCTGCGCGAGGGCATTCCTCGATCGCGCGCTCGGCCCTCTCCACATGATCGTCGGGCACCGGGTCCATTCTCACCACGGCGTAATCATCATCATCTAGCTCGAACAGTTCCGGGTCGATTCCCACGCAGATCGCGTTACCCTCGCACCGGTCCCGGTCCACTTCCACTCGCATGACAACCTCCTACCCCTCAGGCGTCTCCACCCTGGACCACCAGACTAGAACGTGTTACAACCGGAATTGGGCTCAGGGTGCACAGGCACCCAGACTACGGCGCGCAGATTAGTGAGGACGACGGAATGCGGATCGGCTACACCCCCGAACAGGAGGAGCTACGCCGCGAGCTGCGTGCGTACTTCACCAAGCTCATGACCCCCGAGCGCGCCGAGGCGCTGGCGTCCAACGACGGCGAGATGGGCCGCGGCAACGTCTACCGCGAGACCGTGGCCCAGATGGGCAAGGACGGGTGGCTGACGCTGAGCTGGCCCAAGGAGTTCGGCGGTCAGGGCCGCCCGCCGATGGACGGGCTGATCTTCAACGACGAGGCCGCCATCGCCAACGTTCCGGTGCCGTTCCTGACCATCAACAGCGTCGCGCCGACGATCATGGCGTTCGGCACCGACGAGCAAAAGAAGTTCTATCTGCCCCAGATCGCCTCGGGCGATCTGCATTTCTCGATCGGCTACTCGGAGCCGGGCGCAGGCACCGACCTCGCCGCGCTGCGCACCACCGCCGTGCGTGACGGCGACGACTACGTGATCAACGGCCAGAAGATGTGGACCAGCCTGATCGCCTACGCCGACTACGTGTGGCTGGCCGTGCGCACCAACCCGGATGCCAAGAAGCACCGCGGCATCTCGATGCTGATCGTGCCGACCACCGCCGAGGGCTTCTCTTGGACCCCGGTGCACACCATGGCCGGCGTGGACACCAGCGCCACCTACTACTCCGATGTGCGGGTGCCCGTCGCCAACCGGGTCGGCGAGGAAAACGCCGGCTGGAAGCTGGTCACCAACCAGCTCAACCACGAGCGGGTCGCGCTGGTGTCGGCCCAGCCGATCTTCCTGGCGCTGGACGGGGTTCGCGAATGGGCGCAGAACACCAAGGACATGCATGGCAACCGGCTGATCGACTCCGAATGGGTCCAGCTCAACCTCGCCCGGGTGCACGCCAAGGCCGAGGTGCTCAAGCTGATCAACTGGGAGCTGGCGTCCACAGAGGACGCCGCGCCGTCCCCCGCCGACGCATCGGCGGCCAAGGTCTACGGCACGGAACTGGCCACCGAGGCCTACCGGCTGCTGATGGAGGTGCTCGGCACCGCGGCCACGCTGCGACCGGGCTCCCCCGGCGCGCTGCTGCGCGGCCGCATCGAACGCATGCACCGCAGCTGTTTGATCCTGACCTTCGGCGGCGGCACCAACGAGATTCAGCGCGACATCATCGGGATGGTCGCGCTGGGCCTGCCCAGAGTGAACCGGTAAGGACGGCACCCAATGGATTTCAAGACAACCGAAGCTTCTGAGGATCTCGGCGGGCTGGTCCGCACCATCACCGACTCGGTGTGCACACCCGAGCACCAGCGCCACCTCGACGGCCTCGACGAACGTTTCGACCGTGATTTGTGGGCCAAGCTGATGGAGGCCGACGTGCTCTCGGCTGCCGCGCCGGATGCGGTGGGCGGCGGCGGTTTCGGCGTGCTGGAGCAGGTCGCGGTGCTCGTCGCGCTGGGTCGGCAGATGGCCGCGGTGCCCTACCTGGAGTCGGTGGTGCTCGGCGCGGGCGCGCTGGCGGCGTTCGGCTCCGAGGCACAGCAACAACAGTGGGCGGTGCCCGCGGTCAAGGGCGAGAAGATCCTGACCGTTGCGCTCGACGGCGAGATGGGCGAGGGTCCGGTCAAGGCGCAGCCCTCCGGGGACGGCGGATATCGGCTCACTGGGTCGCGCACGCAGGTGCTCTACGGGCCCGTCGCTGATTCGTTTCTCGTCCCGGCTGAAACAGACTCCGGAACAACGGTTTTCGTCGTGGCCGCCGATGACGCCGGGGTGACGGTCGAGTCGCTGGACACCACCGGCCATGGCAGCGTCGGGCATCTTGCGCTGCAGGGCGTGGAGTTGGGTGCCGATCGGGCGGTCGGCGGCGACGAGGTGCTGGCCTGGTTGACCACGCGGGCCTCGTTGGGCCGCAGCGCGTTCCAGCTCGGCGTGGTCGAGCGTGCGCTGGAACTCACCGCCGAGTACGCGCGTGAGCGTGAGCAGTTCGACCGGCCGATCGGTAGCTTCCAGGCGGTGTCGTCGCGGTTGGCCGACGGCTACATCGACGTCAAGGCGTTGCGGCTGACCGTGACCCAGGCGGCGTGGCGGCTCTCCGAGGGTCTTCCCGCCGACATCGACGTCGGCACCGCGGCGTTCTGGGCCGCCGAGGCCGGCCATCGCGTCGCGCACACCACGGTGCACGTGCACGGCGGCGTCGGCATCGACATCGACCACCCGGTGCACCGGTACTTCCTGGCCGCCAAGCAGATCGAGTTCGCGGTCGGCAGCGCGACCGGGCAGTTGCTGCGCATCGGCAGGGAGTTGGCGGACTCCCCGGCGTAGCCGTGAACGCACTGCCCACCGTCGCGGCCCTGCTGACGCCGCTGGTCGACGTCGAGGACCGCGGGGTCTACTTCGCCGATGAGCGGCTTGCGCGAAGAGAAGATTCCGCCGTCTCGTTCGTCTGCTGGCGAGATCACCTCAGAGAGGGCGCGGCGGTGGCGGCGGCGCTGCGGGCGCGCATGGATCCCGACCGCCCACCGCATGTCGGCGTGCTGCTGCAGAACACCCCGGCCTTCTCGGCAGTGCTGGTCGCGGCGGGGCTCACGGGCATCGTGCCGGTGGGGCTCAACCCGGTGCGCCGCGGCGCGGCGCTGCGCCGCGACATCACCCATGCGGATTGCCAAGTGGTGCTGGCCGATAGCGCCTATGCCGACATGCTGGCCGACGTCGAGCACGTCAACGTCGACTCGCCGGGTTGGGCGCAGGAGGTGGCCGCGCACGCCGATGCACCGGTGCGCCCCTACGCCGCCGAACCCGCCGATTTGTTCATGCTGATCTACACATCGGGCACCAGCGGCGACCCCAAGGCGGTCAAATGCAGCCACGGGAAGGTCGCGATCGCCGGGGTGACCATGACGGAGCGCTTCGGCCTGGGACCCGACGATGTCTGCTACGTCTCGATGCCGCTGTTCCACTCCAACGCGGTGCTGGTGGGCTGGTCGGTCGCGTTGGCGTCGCAGAGCTCACTTGCGTTGCGGCGCAAGTTCTCCGCCTCACAGTTCCTGCCCGATGTGCGCCGCTACGGGGCGACGTACGCCAACTACGTCGGCAAGCCGCTGTCCTACATCCTCGCCACCCCGGAGCGTCCCGACGACGCGGACAACCCGCTGCGGGCGGTGTACGGCAACGAGGGGGCGCCCGCGGACGTCGAGAGGTTCGCCCAGCGGTTCGCCACCGTGGTGATGGACGGGTTCGGGTCGACCGAGGGCGGCATCGCGATCGCCAAGACCCCCGATACGCCTCCGGGCGCGCTGGGCCCGCTGCCGCCCGGCACCGACATCGTCGACGTCGACACCGGCGAACCGTGCCCACCGGGGGTGACCGGCGAGTTGGTGAACGTCTCGGGCGCGGGCCGCTTCGAGGGCTACTACAACGATCCGCGGGCCGACGCCGAGCGGATGCGCGACGGCACCTACCACAGCGGCGACCTGGCCTACCGTGACGAGGACGGCTACGCGTACTTCGCCGGAAGGCTCGGCGACTGGATGCGGGTGGACGGCGAGAACCTCGGCGCCGCACCGATCGAGCGGGTGCTGCTGCGCCACCCCGATGTGGTGGAGGTGGCGGTGTACGGCATCCCGGCGCCCGACGTCGGCGATCAGGTGATGGCCGCCCTGACACTGGCCGACGGCACCGCTTTCGACCCCGACGCGTTTCGCCGCTTCCTGTCCGAACAACCCGACCTGGGCCCGAAGCAGTGGCCGTCGTTCGTCAGGATCAGCGCCGCGCTCCCGCGCACCGAGACCTTCAAGGTGATCAAGCGACACCTGGCCGCCGAGGGCGTCGACTGCGCCGACCCGGTCTACCCGCTACCGCGTTGACGCCGGTGCACATTTGCCGACGCGTGATAACGGGTGAATATACTCTGCTCAGCTAGATCGGCCGTTGGCTTGCTCTTTGCTAACGCTGACCTGGGCAGACGGGAGCCACTTGATGAGAGCCACGGCGATCTCGGGGGCCGTCGCCGCGGTGGGACTCGTGCTGGCGGGCTGCGGCTCCGACAGCCAGACCGCCACCGAGGCCACCACCCCGGAGACGACGACGACCACCACGACGACCGCGCAGGCGCCGCTGTCGACGGCGAAGATCGCGCCGCGCGCGGAGGACGCGCCCGGTCCCCATCCGACGATCGCTGACTACATCGCCGAGAACAACATTCGCGAGACCCCGGTGCAGCGGGGCGACCCGGGGGCACCCGTCCTCGATATGCCGGTGCCCGAGGGATGGGCGCCCGCAGGTGAGAACACCCCGGAGTGGGCGTACGGCGCAATCGTCTACACCGGGCCCGAAGCCAGCGAGTACACCCCGAGCATCGTCGCCCTGGTGTCGAAGCTGACCGGAAACGTTGACCCCCAAGCGATCATCGACCTCGCGCCCGGTGAGCTGCAGAACCTGCCTGCCTGGAATCCGTTGAACACCGGAGAGGTCAGCTCACTCGGCGATTACCCGGCCTACCAACTCGCCGGCACATGGGAATCGGATGGGCAGACCAAGGTCGTCGCGCAGAAGACGGTCGTGATCCCCGGCACCGACGGGCTTTACGTGTTGCAGCTCAGCGCCGAAGGGCTGGAGGCCCAGGCCGAAATCGTCGGCGCCGCCACCGATGTGATCGACGCGCAGACCACGATCGGCTTCTGAGCCGGCCCCCATTTCTTGGCCGCTGGCTAGTTTCCGCGGATGTCGTCGAGGCGGCGGGTAGCCTCGGTGAAGCCGTCGACCAGCTCGGCGATGATGTCGGCGACCGGGCGGATCTCATTCATCCTGCCCACGATCTGGCCGACCGGCATCGCCACGGTGTCGGGGTTGTCCGAGGCGTTCATCCGGTGATGGGCCTCACTGACCAGGATGTTCTGCAGCGGCATCGGCAGCGGCTCCGGTGCGTCGGGGGCGTCCCAGGCGTCGGTCCACTTGCTCTTCAGCAGCCGCGCGGGCTTGCCGGTGTAGATGCGCCGACGCACGGTGTCGCTGGACTCCGCGCGCAGCAGCGCCTCCTGGATCGTCGATGTGCCACTGGGATTGCGGTGGCCGAGGTCGTATTCGGCCGCGGTCAAGAACGCCGAGCCCATCCACACCCCCGATGCGCCGAGCGCCAGCGCGGCCGCCACCTGCCGGCCGGTGCCGATACCGCCGGCCGCCAGCACAGGTGCTCGGCCGGAAACGGCGTCAACGATCTCCGGCCACAGCACCATCGAGCCGATCTCGCCGGTGTGTCCGCCCGCCTCGTGGCCTTGGGCGACGACGATGTCCACCCCGTTCTCGACATGGCGCTGCGCATGTTTGGCGCTGCCGGCCAGCGCCGCCACCGGCACGCCGGCCGCATGCGCCTGGTCGATGACGTCGCGCGGCGGCGAGCCCAGCGCGTTGGCGATCAGCTTGATCGGGTGCCGCAGCGCGACCTCCACGTGCGAGCGGGCCACCGAATGCAGCCAGCCGAGCACCCCTTCATTGCCCGATTCGTCCTCGTCCAGTGGTGGAACACCGAGGTCGACAAGGGTTTTGGCGACGAAGTCGCGGTGGCTCTGCGGGATGAGCTTGTCGATGTCGACTGCGGAGCCCTCCTGCGGCACCTTGGCGGGCATCACCACATCGACGCCGTAGGGCTTGCCGTCGGTGTTCTCATCCATCCACTGCAGGACGCTCTCGAGGTCGTCGGCGTCGTTGAACCGCACGCAACCGAGCACGCCGAGCCCACCGGCCTTGCTGACCGCGGCCGCCACCTTCTCCGATGGGGTGAAAACGAAGATCGGGTAGTCGATGCCGAAGCGGTCACACAGTTCGGTGCGTATCAAGTGGCGGTCCCTACATGGTTGGCGTTGACCTCGTCGGCGGGCCGCTGCTCGGTCTGGTCCTTGGCCCACCGGTAGTCCGGCTTGCCCGCTGGCGAGCGCTTCACCTCGTCGACGAACCAGATGCTGCGCGGCACTTTGTATCCCGCGATCTCGTTGCGGACGAACGTGTCCAGGTCGGCCAGCTTGGGCCGGGCCCCCTCACGCGGTTGGATTACGGCGGCGACGTGCTGGCCGAACCGCGGATCGGGGACGCCGACCACCAGCGCGTCGAACACATCCGGGTGACCCTTGAGCGCGGCCTCCACCTCTTCGGGGTAGATCTTCTCACCGCCGCTGTTGATCGACACCGAACCGCGCCCGAGCATCGTCACGGTGCCGTCTTCCTCGACCGTCGCGTAGTCGCCGGGGATGGCGTAGCGAATCCCGTTGAAGGTCTTGAAGGTTTCCGCGGTCTTCTTCTCGTCCTTGTAGTAGCCGACCGGAATGTTGCCCTTCTTGGCGATGACGCCGCGGATCCCCGAGCCGGGTTTGACCTCATTGCCGTCCTCGTCGAGAACGACGGTGCGGTGGTCGATGGTCACCCGCGGCCCGCCGGCGTGCGGCTGGCCCTTGGCCACGATGCTGGTGCCGCCGAAACCGGTCTCCGAGGACCCGATCGAGTCGGTGATGATCCGGTTGGGCAGAAGTTCGAGGAACTTGTCCTTGATGCTGGTCGAGAACAGTGCGGCGGTGCTGGCCAGTAGGAACAACGCGGACAGGTCGTAGTCCTTGCCCTCGGACTGGCGGGCCAGCAGCGCGTCGAGCAGCGGGCGCGCCATCGCGTCGCCGGTGAAGAACAACAGGTTCACCTTGTGCTTCTCGACGGTGGCCCAAACCTCGGCAGGATCGAATTCCGGTGCCAGCACGGTGGTTTGGCCGGAGAACAGCGACATCCAGGTGGCCGACTGGGTGGCGCCGTGGATCATCGGCGGGATCGGGTAGCGGATCATCGGCGCGTTCTCGGCCGCCGCCTTGGCCAGGTCGTACTCATCCTTGACGAACTCGCCGGTGGCAAAGTCGGTGCCGCCGAACAACACCCGGTAGATGTCCTCGTGGCGCCACATCACGCCCTTGGGGAAACCGGTGGTGCCGCCGGTGTAGAGCAGGTAGATGTCGTCGGCGCTGCGGGGGCCGAAGTCGCGCTCCGGTGACGCCTGGCTCAGTGCCTCGTTGAACTCCACGCCGCCGTAACGCTCGTAGTCCAGATCGCTGCCGTCTTCGACCACCAGCACGGTTTTGACCGCAGGGGTCTCGGGCAGCACGTTGGCGACGCGGTCGGCGTACTGGCGTTCGTGCACCAGCGCGACCATGTCGGAGTTCTCGAACAGATACTTCAGCTCCGCTTCGACGTAGCGGTAGTTGACGTTGACGAGGATGGCACCTGCCTTCACGATGCCGAGCATCGCGATGACGATCTCGTTGCGGTTGCGGCAGTACAGGCCGACCTTGTCGTCCTTCTTGACGCCCTTGTCGATGAGGTAGTGGGCCAGCCGGTTGGCCTTCTCCTCGAGTTGGGCGTAGGTGAGTTCATCGTCGCCGCAGATCAGGGCGATGCGGTCAGGCACCGCGTCGACGGCGTGCTCGGCGAGATCAGCAATGTTCAGGGCCACAGCACCTAAACTAGAACGTGTTACATTTTCATTCAAGTCTGTGCTATTGATGCTGGAAGGGACGGCTGTTTGTGAGCGAAGCAGGAAATTCCGACAAGGGCCCCGACGCCCTCATTGAGCAGCGCGGACACACCCTGATCCTGACGCTGAACCGCCCTGAGGCGCGTAACGCCCTGTCCACCGAGATGCTCTCGATCATGGTGGAGGCCTGGGACCGCGTCGACAACGATCCGGAGATCCGCACCTGCATCCTCACCGGCGCCGGCGGCTACTTCTGCGCGGGGATGGACCTCAAGGCCGCGACGGCCAAGCCGCCGGGCGACTCGTTCAAGGACGGCAGCTACGACCCGTCGCGCATCGACGGCCTGCTCAAGGGCCGCCGCCTCACGAAGCCGTTGATCGCCGCGGTCGAGGGCCCGGCCATCGCGGGCGGCACCGAGATCCTGCAGGGCACCGACATCCGCATCGCCGGTGAGAGCGCGAAGTTCGGCATCTCCGAGGCCAAGTGGAGCCTGTACCCGATGGGCGGTTCCGCGGTGCGCCTGGTGCGTCAGATCCCGTACACCATCGCCTGCGATCTCCTGTTGACCGGACGACACATCACCGCCGCCGAGGCCAAGGAGTACGGGCTGATCGGCTATGTCGTGCCCGACGGCACCGCGCTGGACAAGGCGTTGGAGATCGCCGAGGTGATCAACAACAACGGCCCGCTGGCCGTGCAGGCCATCCTCAAGACCATCCGCGAGACCGAGGGCATGCACGAGGAAGAGGCGTTCAAACCCGACACCGCCAACGGCATCCCGGTGTTCCTGTCCGAGGACGCCAAGGAGGGCCCGCGCGCGTTCAAGGAGAAACGCGCCCCGAACTTCCAGATGAAGTAGCGATTTCGGCGCGCTCATGCACCCCTGGCGGGGTGTAAGCGCGCCGAAATCACCTAATGCAGCGGCTTGGTCGGCGTGAACTCGACCGGCATCTTCTCCAGCCCGCTGACGAAGTTCGCGGGCCGCAGCGGCAGGTCGTCGGAGCCCAGCCGCATGTCGGGCAGCCGCTGCAGCAGGCGGGTCTGCATGATCGACAGCTCGAGCCGGGCCAGCTGGTTGCCGAGGCAGAAGTGGGTGCCGAAACCGAACGCCAGGTGGTTGTTCGGATAGCGCTCGATGTCGAACGTCTCCGGATCGTCGAACACGTCCTCGTCGAAGTTCGCCGACTCGAACAGCAGCAGCATCTTCTCGCCCTCCTTGAGGGCGGTGCCGTGGAACTCGGCGTCGGCGGTCAGCGTGCGCGCCATGTTCTTCACCGGGGCGGTCCAGCGCAGCATCTCCTCGATGGCGTTGGGCAGCAGGCTCAGATCGTTGGCGAGACGCTGATGCTGGTCGGGGTGCAGCAGCAGCTGGCGGGTGCCGCCCGACAGTGTGTGCCGGGTGGTCTCGTCGCCGCCGATCAGCAGCAGCAGTACCTCGGTGACGATCTGATGATCCTCGAGCTTGCTGCCCTCGACCTCGGCGTGCACCAGGACGCTCACCAGATCGTCGGTGGGCTGGTCCTTGCGGGCGTTGATCATGCCCATCATGTACTCGCTGTAGGCCGCGAACGCGTCCATGGTCAGCTGGAACTTCTCGGGATCCGCGGTGCTGCTCAACGCGCCGACCAGATCATCGGACCAGCGCAGGAACATCTCGCGTTCCTCGGGGCGCACGCCGAGCATGTCGCCGATGACCGCCATCGGCAGCGGCGCGGCCAGATCCCAGACGAAGTCGCACTCACCGCGTTCGCATATCGCGTCGATCAGCGAATCACAGAGGGACACAATCGATCCCTCGAGATCCTTGACCCGTTTGCGGGTGAAGCCGGAGTTGACGAGCTTGCGCCGCAGCAGGTGCTGCGGGTCGTCCATCTCGATCATCATCTCGACGCCGGGCTGGTCGGGACGGATCCCGCCGGCGTTGGAGAACAGCTCGGGGTTGCGCTCGGCCTCGATCACCGCCGCATAGGTGGCCGCGGCGGCCAACCCGTTGCGGTCACGAAACACCGGTTCGTTCTCGCGCATCCACTTGTAGACCGAGCGCGAGTCCCCGGCGTAGAAGTTTCCGTCGGTCAGGTCGACGTCGGGCTTGGTCTGCGGTGTGGTCGTGGTCATGGCTGAACCTCCTGCGCGTCTGCGAACGACATCTCCACGTTTCCTGCGGACCCCGTGAACAGCGCGCGCTTCGGGAAGCCGAGCGATGCAAGCTCTTTGGCGTAGGGATGTTCACCGAGCCGCACCTTGGCGCCGCCGGGGCGGTAACGCACGTCGTGCAGCTTCATCTCGCCGAGCGTGCGGCGCACCACCCCGTCGCGGTAGGAGTAGGTGGGATGCGCCTGCGGCTTGGACGTGAACCGGGCCGGGACGGGCAACCCCTTGCCGAAGTCCATGCCGACGACGAACTGGCCGTCGATGGTGACGTCGAACGAGTATGTGTGGCCGTCGCGGATCGTGAAGTCCGCCATGACTTTCGGATAACCCCAGATCTTGGTGCCTGCCTCGAGGGTGAACGCCTGGTCGACGGGAAGGTGGTGGATGAACGCACCCGCATCCTGCAGTGCGCGCGGCCCAGACGCCGTCGACCCGGGCGGGTTGACCATCACGTTCGTGCCGTACTCGTAGTACTGGCCGAGGTCGCCGTCCTCGTACCGCATCAACATCAGCACGACGATCGCGCGCCCAGGAAGGTAGCGGCAGACCGTCAGGCCGCTGTAGTCGATCAAGCGCTGGGCGGCGTCGGCGTTCACCGAGAACATCGCCATGTGCTGGTGCGCCTTGCGGATCTTCACCGGCATGGTGAGCACGGTGCCCGCGATGGTGTGCTGGGTCATTGCGTCAATCTAGAACGCGGGTAGACAACTATCAAGGAAGTGTCTAGTCGGCGCTACACCAGGGCCGCGAGGTCCCGGATCTGCTCGGGTGAACGGGCGCCGACGACCATCATCGTCACACCCGCGGCTTCCCACGCCTTGATCTGTTCCTGCACGTAACCGAGGTCCCCGACGATCGCGGAGTCGTCGACCAACTCGTCGGGGATGATCTTGGCTGCCTCGTCTTTGCGGTCGGACCGGAACAGCTTGGTCACGTCCTCGACCACCTCGGCATAACCCATCCGTCGGTAGACGTCGGCGTGGAAGTTGGTGTCCTCGGCACCCATGCCGCCCATGTACAGCGCCAGGTGCGGCTTCATCAGCTCCATGATCTCGGCGCGGTCGTCGGTGACCACCACCTGCGCCGTCGCGCAGATCTCGAAGTCCGCACGGCTGCGGCGCGCGCCCGGGCGGGCGAAGCCTTCGTCGAGCCACTCGTTGTACATGCCTGCGATGCGCGGCGAGTAGAAGATCGGCAGCCATCCGTCGCAGATCTCCGCGGCCAGCGCGACGTTCTTGGGCCCCTCGGCGCCCAGCATCACCGGGATGTCGGCGCGCCGCGGATGGGTGATCGGCTTGAGGTTCTTGCCCAGGCCCGTGGTGCCCTCACCGGTCAGCGGCAGCGGATAGTGCGGGCCGTCGCTGCGCACGGGGGCTTCGCGCGCCCACACCTGACGCAGGATGTCGACGTATTCGCGGGTACGCGCCAACGGCTTCGGGAACTTCTGCCCGTACCAACCCTCCACGACCTGCGGCCCGGACACCCCGAGACCGAGGATGTGGCGGCCGCCGGAGAGGTGGTCGAGCGTCAACGCCGCCATCGCGCAGGCCGTCGGTGTGCGCGCCGACAACTGCACCACCGACGTACCCAGCCGCATCCGTGTGGTTTCGCGGCCCCACCACGCCAGCGGCGTGTACGCGTCCGACCCCCAGGCCTCCGCGGTGAACACCGTGTCAAAGCCGGCTTCCTCGGCGGCGGCGACCAGTTCGGCGTGGTTGTCCGGCGGCTGCGCGCCCCAATACCCCAGCTGAAGTCCGAGCTTCATTCCCACCACCCCAACCCTGCGTTCATTAGCTCGCCTCTCGACCTGTCCTTGAAACCATTGTTAGAACCTGTTCTACTCGATGCCGTGACCACCAGCCATGGCAGCCCGGTGCAGATCGATACGCATGAGCCACCGCTTTCAGCACCGCTGAAGCTCTCATTCGACTACACCCGTTCAGTAGGGCCACTCCTGTCCCAGTTCTTCACCGCCCTGCGTGAGCGACGCATCGTCGGCGTGCGCGGTTCCGACGGGCGAGTGCACGTGCCGCCTGCAGAGTTCGATCCCGTCACCTACGAACGATTGACGGAGATCGTACCGGTGAGCGCCGTAGGTACCGTGCAGTCGTGGACCTGGCAGCCGGCCCCGTTGCCGGGCCAGCCGCTGGACCGCCCGTTCGCATGGGCGCTGATCAAACTCGACGGCGCCGACACCGCGCTGCTACACGCGGTCGACGCCGGGTCGTCCGATGCGATCAGTACCGGCGCGCGGGTATACGCGCACTGGGTCGACGAGCCCGTCGGCGCGATCACCGACATCGCGCACTTCAAGCTCGGTGATCAGGCCGAGCCGGAGGGCCAACCCGACGAGCGCGAGCCGGTCACCGTGCAGGTGAGCCCGTCGGCGATCGAGATCCAGCACACCGCGTCGCTGCCCGAGAGCGTGTTCTTGCGCGCGCTCGAGGAGGGCAAGCTGCTGGGCGCGCGGACGAAGAGTGGCCGCGACGGCAAGCCGGGCAAGGTGTACTTCCCGCCCAAAGAGGCCGATCCCGCCACCGGCCTGGCGCTCGACGAGTTCGTCGAACTGCCCGACAAGGGCACCGTGACGACCTTCGCCGTCATCAACATCCCGTTCGCGGGACAGCGCATCAAACCGCCATACGTGGCGGCCTACGTGTTGCTCGACGGCGCGGATATCGCGTTCTTGCATCTGGTCACCGAGATCGAGGCCGACGAGGTCCGGATGGGCATGCGGGTCGAGGCGGTGTGGCGGCCCCGCGAGGAATGGGGGCTGGGCATCGACAACATCAGCCACTTCCGGCCCACCGGCGAACCCGACGCCGACTACGACACCTACAAGCACCATCTGTGAAGGGCTGGACGTGACTGGTTCAAGAGATGTAGCAGTGGTCGGCTTCGCGCATGCGCCGCATGTGCGCCGCACCGACGGCACCACCAACGGCGTGGAAATGCTGATGCCGTGCTTTCACCAGCTCTACGACGAACTTGGTCTGAAGCAGACCGATATCGGGTTCTGGTGCTCGGGTTCCTCGGATTACCTTGCCGGCCGGGCGTTTTCGTTCATCTCGGCGATCGACTCGATCGGCGCGGTGCCGCCGATCAACGAGTCGCACGTCGAGATGGATGCGGCATGGGCGCTGTATGAGGCCTACATCAAGATCCTGACCGGAGAGGTCGACACCGCGCTGGTGTACGGCTTCGGAAAGTCCAGCGCGGGCGTGCTGCGCCGCATCCTGGCCCTGCAGACCGACCCGTACAGCGTGGCTCCGCTGTGGCCGGACTCGGTGTCGATCGCGGGGTTGCAGGCGCGGCTGGGCCTCGACGGGGGCAAGTGGACGGCCGAGCAGATGGCGCAGGTGGCGTTGGAGTCGATGACGGCCGCGGGCCGCACCGACAGCGAGCGGCCGGCCAAGAGCACCGCCGAACTGCTCGAACGGCCCTACTTCGCAGATCCGTTGCGCCGCCACGACATCGCACCCATCACCGACGGCGCGTCGGCGATCGTGCTCGCGGCCGGTGACCGGGCCCGCGAGTTGCGGGAGAACCCGGCGTGGATCACCGGTTTCGAGCACCGGATCGAGACGCCGGTGCTGGGCGCGCGCGATCTCACCACCTCGCCGTCGACGTCCGCGTCGGCCCGGGCGGCCACCGGCGGCGACGCCAGTTCGGTTGAGGTGGCCGAGATCTACGCGCCGTTCACCCACCAGCACCTGATCCTGACGGAGGCGATCGGGTTGCCGTCGTCGGCGAAGGTCAACCCCTCCGGCGGCGCGCTGGCCGCCAACCCGATGTTCTCGGCCGGGCTGGAGCGCATCGGCTTCGCCGCGCAGCACATCTTCACCGGGTCCGCACAGCGGGTCCTCGCGCACGCCACCAGTGGCCCTGCGCTGCAACAGAATCTGGTGGCCATTCTGGAGGGACGCGACTGATGTCTAAGAATCTCGCTGCTGTGCTCGGCACCGGGCAGACCAAGTACGTCGCCAAACGCCACGACGTGTCGATGAACGGCCTGGTCCGCGAGGCCATCGACCGGGCCCTGGCCGATTCGGGCGCGACGATGGACGACATCGACGCCGTGGTGGTCGGTAAGGCGCCGGATTTCTTCGAGGGCGTGATGATGCCCGAGCTGTTCATGGCCGACGCCGTGGGTGCCACCGGTAAACCGTTGATCCGGGTGCACACCGCCGGCTCGGTGGGCGGGTCGACGGCCATCGTGGCGGCCAGCCTGGTGCAGTCGGGCAAGTACCGCCGCGTGCTGGCGATGGCGTGGGAGAAGCAGTCGGAGTCGAACGCCATGTGGGCGTTGAGCATTCCGGTGCCGTTCACCAAGCCCGTCGGCGCCGGCGCCGGCGGGTACTTCGCACCGCACGTGCGCGCCTACATCCGCCGCTCGGGGGCGCCGACGCACATCGGGGCGATGGTGGCGGTCAAGGATCGGCTCAACGGCGCCAAGAATCCGCTCGCGCATCTGCACCAACCCGACATCACGCTGGAGAAGGTGCTGTCATCCCAGATGCTGTGGGATCCCATCCGGTTCGACGAGACGTGTCCGTCCTCCGACGGCGCCTGCGCCTTGGTGATCGGCAACGAGGAGATCGCCGACAAGCGCTCCGCCGAAGGCCATCCCGTCGCGTGGATTCACGCCACCGCGCTGCGCACCGAACCGTTGGCGTACTCCGGACGCGACCAGGTCAACCCGCAGGCAGGCCGCGACGCCGCCAAGGCGTTGTGGGAAGCGGCGGGGATCACCAGCCCGATCGACGAGATCGACACCGCCGAGATCTACGTACCGTTCTCCTGGTTCGAGCCGATGTGGTTGGAGAACCTCGGCTTCGCACCCGAAGGTGAAGGCTGGAAACTCACCGAGGCCGGTGAGACCGCGATCGGCGGGCGGTTGCCGGTCAACGCCTCGGGCGGCGTGCTGTCGTCGAACCCGATCGGCGCCTCAGGCATGATCCGGTTCGCCGAATCGGCGATTCAGGTGATGGGCAAGGCCGGTGACCACCAGGTCCCGAACGCCCGTAAGGCGTTGGGCCACGCCTACGGCGGCGGGTCACAGTACTACTCGATGTGGGTCGTCGGGGCGGACAAACCGGGCCGATGATGAAGTACACCTGCGCGGTGCCGATGTGCCAGATCGACCAGCTCATCGAAATCGCCAAAACCGCTGAGGAAGTCGGCTTTACCTCGATAGCGCTGCCCGACTCGATCTTCTACATGGAGAAGCAGTCGGCGGACTACCCGTACACGCCGGACGGCTCGCGCATGTGGGACGCCGACACCCCTTGGATCGACCCGCTGATCGCCGCGGGCGCGATGGGGGCGGTGACCTCGAGGCTGCGGTTCTACACCAACGTGATGAAGCTGGGCTCCCGTAACCCGCTGCTGCTGGCGCGCCAGGTCGGCTCGGTCGCCAACATCACCGGTAACCGGTTCGGGTTCGGAGTCGGAATCGGCTGGGCCCCAGAGGAGTTCGAGTGGTGCGGCCAGCCCTACGCCAAACGGGGTAAACGCGTCGACGAGATGATCGAGGTGATCAAACTCGTGCTCGGCGGCGGCATGGTGCAGTTCCACGGTGAGTTCTACGATTTCGACAAGCTGCAGATGAGCCCGGCGCCCAGCGCGCCGGTGCCGTTCTACGTCGGCGGGCACACCGACGTCGCGCTCAAGCGCGCCGCCCGTGTCGGCGACGGCTGGACCAGCGCGATGATGACGGCCGCCGAGCTGGCCGAAACGATCGGCAAGCTCAAGGCGTTGCTCGCCGAATCCGGCCGCGGTGACGATCCGTTCGAGTTCCAGGCCGTGTGCATCGACAAGTTCGATGTCGACGGGCACCGCGAGCTGGCCGAGGCGGGGGTCACCGACAACATCGTGATGCCGTGGGTCTTCGAAGGCCTCGGCTTCGACGCGCCGCTGGACAAGAAGCAGGACGCGATGAAACGCTTCGCCGACACCTTCATCCACTCGGGCTGGCAGAACTAGCGCTAGCGTGAAAGCCGTTCGGCTGCAGCGGTTGCCAGGCCGAACGCGAACCGCTTGGCGCGCCGCGCCGCGCTGCCCAGCAGCCGCCGCGGGAGCGCCACCTCACCGAGCGTCACGGGGTCACCGACGTGGACGGCGCCGGCGGTGCCGACCCAGCAGTACACGCCCAGGTTTCGGCCGGCCCGCTGCGCCACCGCCCGGGTGATCCTGCGGTCGACCTCAAGGCCCGGCTGCGCGCGGCTGGGTACCACGCAGCGGATCGTCGGGTTCGTCACGTCCAGGACCGCTCCGCCCAGCGTGAGCCGCCCACCCAGCCACTGCGACTCGGGTAAGTCATCGTCGGGATTGTCCAGCGCCAGAAGAATATTCGGCCGGAACCGGCGAACGTCGAGTTCGGCGTCCAGCTCGGCGCCGATGGTCGCGACGCTGGTGGTGGACAGCACATGGACCGGCGCGGAGTCGACGAAGGCGCCCGGCGGTGTCGAGTAGCGCGCCTGCGTCACCAGATCAGCCATCCGCAGCACCGAAAAGTCAGGCAGCTTTCGGTTTCGGCGATGCCCAGGTCGTTGCGCACCGATGCGATCGACGTGTTGGCGCGTTCGGCGCGGCTCAACCGGTGCAGGCTGGTGTCGTCGGCGGGGGGCAGTGCCGTCAACCGGACCTCGCGGCGGGCGAGCTCGGACAGCTTGGCGTGGACGGCGCCGTCGCTGCTGGACAGTACGGTGCCGTCGGGGAAGCTGATTTCGACTTCGGGCACATTGCCCGGGCCCGCGTCGGCGGGCACCGGGTCGACGTAGCGCGCCGTCGCGGTCAACAGCGCCGGTATCCGTCGCGCCGAGGCGGTGACGTCGCGGGCGACATCACGCACCGCCCACAGGCGGTCGCCGTGCAGGCCGCGGGCACCGATCTCGACCTGCTCGACCGGCCCTCCGCCCAGCGATTTGACCGGATAACGCCACAGTTGACAGATCTGGCCGATTGTCATCTCGACACCGTACCGTCGGCATCAGCGCATACGGATTTTTCAGTACCGTGAAACGGATGATCGCCGACCGCCGCCTGAAGTCGCTGTCCGCCGCCGCTGCAGCGGTGTTGATCTGTGCTGCCGCGGTCGGCTGTGAAACGACGGGCCCCGACCCCAACGGCGGCGGTGCGCAGGACCCCGCCGCCGCCCCGACGACCACGTCGGCGCAGGGCTCTCCAACGACGAGCCCGACCGATACCGCGCAGGACTACAGCCACCTGCTGCTTACCGCATCCGACCTCAGCGACGACGAGGACACGTTCACGGTTGCGTCGACCAACCCCGGGCCGGGCGGGTTGCCCGGCGCAAGTGCCCTGTTCGTCAACCAGGACGACACCCGCGCCATCTCGAACACGATCGTGATCTATCCCGACGCCGAGACGGCAACCAAGACGCTGCGCGAAGCCCTACCCAGCATCGACACTGCGGTCGCGGGCGCGACACCGCAGCCGGTTCCGGTCGGCGCCGACGGCACCATTGCCGTCGGTACGTCGCCGGACGGCACCAAGGCGGCCACGCTGCTGCTGTTCACGCACGGTCCGGCCTTGGCGCGCCTGGAGTTCCAGAGCGCGCTGGGCGATGCCACCACCGACGAGTTCGTCATCAACATCGGCAAGATGCAGCAGATCGCCCTGCGCACCGCCCTGCGGTGACGTAACCGACGAATATTCAGCGAGTTTTTGCGCAGGTAGAGGCGTTTAGATTGCGCCCGGCACGGGAAAAACTGTAACGTGTTCTAGTTAGAGACACAGAACCGGGGAGGCCCACCGTGAACACGGAAACCGCAGGAATCCGCGAGATTGATACCGGCACCCTGCCCGATCGGTATGCGCGCGGCTGGCACTGCCTGGGGCCGGTGCAGAACTTTCTGGACGGCAAGCCCCACGGCGTCGAGATCTTCGGCACGATGCTGGTCGTTTTCGCCGACTCCAAGGGCAACCTGAACGTGCTCGACGGGTACTGCCGGCACATGGGCGGAAACCTGGCGCAGGGCACGATCAAGGGCGATGAGGTCGCCTGCCCGTTCCACGACTGGCGCTGGGGCGGCGACGGCAAATGCAAGCTGGTGCCCTACGCCAAGCGCACCCCCCGGCTGGCGCGCACCCGCGCGTGGCACACCGACGTCCGCGGCGGCCTGCTGTTCGTCTGGCACGACCATGAGGGCAACCCGCCGCAGCCCGAGGTGCGCATCCCCGAGATCCCGGAGGTCGAGAACCCTGAGTGGACCGACTGGAAGTGGAACTCGATTTTGATCGAGAACGCCAACTGCCGCGAGATCATCGACAACGTCACGGACATGGCGCACTTCTTCTACATCCACTACGGGCTGCCGACGTACTTCAAGAACGTCTTCGAGGGTCACATCGCGTCGCAGTACCTGCACAACGTGGGCCGGCCCGACATCAACGATATGGGCACCACTTACGGTGAGGCGCACCTGGATTCGGAGGCGTCGTACTTCGGTCCGTCGTTCATGATCAACTGGCTGCACAACAACTACGGCGGATACAAGGCCGAGTCGATCCTGATCAACTGCCACTATCCCGTCACGCAGAACTCGTTCATGTTGCAGTGGGGCGTCATCGTTGAGAAGCCCAAGGGCCTGGACGAGAAGATGACCGAGAAGCTGGCGAACACGTTTACCGACGGTGTCAGCAAGGGCTTCCTGCAGGACGTCGAGATCTGGAAGCACAAGACCCGCATCGACAACCCGCTGTTGGTCGAAGAGGACGGCGCCGTCTACCAGATGCGCCGGTGGTATCAGCAGTTCTACGTCGACGTCGCCGACGTCACGCCCGAGATGACCGACCGCTTCGAGATCGAGGTCGACACCACGGCGGCCAACGAGAAGTGGAACGTCGAGGTCGAGGAGAACCTCAAGCGGCAGGCCGAGGAGAAGGAAAGGGCCGAGCAGAAGTCGTGACCGACGACCGCCAGGCACCAGACGTCGACCGGCTGGCCCGGGCGATGTTGATGCTGCACGGCGGTCATGACGACGACGACCACCCGGTCGGTGACGGCGGCAGCGGTGTAACCCGGTCCAAGGCACGCGTTTTCGGCGCCGATCGGGCCGCGGCGCTGCAGGAGGCCACCCAACGCGACCGCGAACGGTATCTGACCTCGGGACTGGTGTCGGTCGACTGCCGGTTCTGCCATGTTGCTGTCGATGTGAAGAAGCTCGGGCCGACGCATACGTCGGTGCAGTGGAACACCGAGGCGTCGAAGCGCTGTGCGTACTTCAGCGAGATCCGACAGTCCGGCGGCGATCCGGCCCGCGTGCCGTCCTGTCCGAGGCTCACCGACAGCATCAAACACGCGGTTGCCGAAGGGTGTTTGGAGGAACCGTCCTCGGCACCCTCCCCCGGCGACGGCTGAGCCGCTTTGTTCTTCTTCGCCCAAAGGGACAAACGGGCGGGAAAGTGCGAGTAGCTCTCGCCCAAACGTCGATTTCGGCGCGCCGTGCCGTCGTCCCTACACTGCGGCATATGGGTGCGCGCACGGCGGTGCTGTTGGCGAGTGTGGCGCTGGTCGGCTGCACCCGGGTCATCGACACGCCGCAACCGCAGCCCGCCCCGCCGGTGGCGCCCATCACGGCGGGCCAGGTCGGCGATCTGCTCAGCGACAAGGTCGACAAGACCGACGGCAACCTGTTCACCACCGTCGAACCCGACAAATGCAGCGGGGTTGCCAAGGAAGTGGATCCGCCGTTCCTGTTCGACTCCGGCCCGGCCGCCACCGACGGCGGGCACTGGACGGTCTACGAGGCCAGCGCGGTGTACATCGAGGAGATGGTCGCCGTCTACCGCGCCGATTTCGATGCCCAAGAGGCGGTCTCGCAGGCGAGGCACACCATCGAGACGTGCCGCGGCACACCGTTCACCGTCACCGACATGAAGGGCCGCACATACCAGTTCGCGCTGTTACCCGAGGAGGCCTCTGAGTCGCCCGACATTGTGCTGTGGTCCTTCGAGGCCTCCGACTGGGCGTGCGACAACGCGTTCGTGGCTGCGCACAACGCGGCCGTCGAGATCTCCACGTGCGGGGCGGCCGGCGGTCTCGACGCGCTGGCGTTGGCTGCAGATGCGTTGCAACGCATCCAGACGCTGGCCAATACGACGGCCTGACACCGCGCCGAGCCTCGTGAGCAGACGCAGAAGGTGGCCGAACAGAAGCCGGTAACAACATTCACTGTCTGCTCGCCGAAAAAGGCTACAGACCCTTGAACCGTTCCTTGACCTCGTCGGCGGTCAAACCGTAATCGGCCAGCGAATACGTGTGTTTGGGTGCGCGTGGGCCCTGCTGGCTCTCGGCGTAGCGCTGCTGCACCGCCGCGCGCGCCGCGCCGGTGAACTCGATGCCGAAGTGCCGGTAGATCCGTTCGACACAGGCGATCGGGTCGGCGACGAACTCGGAGTAGTCGACATCGCAGAACTGCGCTGGATCGTGCTCGGCGCGAACGGCGTTGAACCGCCGAAGACCTCGTGACCACGTCTCCATGGCGTCTTCGCCGATCTGGGCGCCGACGAACGAGTTCGACCAGCCCGCGGTGGTGTGCTGCGACAGCGAGCACATCGACGCCATGATGGTTTCGGCCGGCCGATGGCATTGCACGATCAATGCGTCGGGATAGGTTTCGAACAATGCGTCGAGCGCGAACAGGTGGCTGGGGTTCTTGAGCACCCAACGTTTTTCGGCGTCGTTGAGGCCGATCAGCTGCAGGTTGCGCCGGTGCCGTTGATACGGTTTGGTCCAATCCTGCTTGGCAAGCCATTGCGAGTACGTCGGCATGTGCGCCAACGTCTCATAGGACACCGAGTGCAGCGACTGCCGCAGCAGCTGCCAGCATTCCTCGACCTCGTCGGCGGTCATGTAGTGCAGCCCGGTGTAGTCCGGGTTCTCGTCGTGGGCCTTCTTGAACCGCGCGTCCAGTTCGGCGAACGCCGGGTTGTCCGGCCAGGTTTCCCGCGGCGGGCGGGGTTGCGGGAACTCAGCGAGCCAGAGCTCAAGGCCCTGGTGGGCCGGATCGGCGGTGAGCAGCCGGTGGATGGCGGTGGTGCCGGTGCGCGGCAGGCCGGTCACGAAGATGGGCCGTTCGATGACGACGTCGGCGTGCTGCGGGAACTGCTTCCACGCCGCCTCCGAAAGCAACCGGGCCACAAGCGCATTGCGGACGAAGAACCGCTGCATCTTGCTGCCGAACTCGGTCAGGTCCGCGTCGCGCTTAAAGGACTCCAGCAGAACGGCCAGCGCCTCCCGGTAGTTGTCGTCATCGGCGCCGAAGTCGTCTAGCCCGCACGCCTTGGTCGCTGACGCGTGCAGGTCTTCGACGGTACCGACATCGGTGCGTGCCATCAGGCTTTGTACTCCCCGCAGTTGACGTCGAGGGCCTGGCCGGTGATGCCGCTGGACAGATCGCTGGCCATGAACAGGATGGCCGAGGCCACCTCGTCCTCGGTGGGCAGCCGTTTGAGGTCCGACGCGGCGGCGGTGGCGTTATAGATCTCCTCGACGGTGGTGCCGTACTTGCCGGCCTGGTGGTTGAAGTAGCTCTCCAACGTGCCGCCCCAAATGTAGCCGGGCAGAACGGAGTTCACCCGGATACCGTGCTCACCCAGTTCGGTGGCCAGCGACTGAGACATCGCCAGCAGCGCGGATTTGGCCATCTTGTAGGCGCCGTACTTGGCCTGCGAGTGCCGCACCACCATCGAGTTCACGTTCACCACCGAACCGTTGGCTTCGGCCAATGCCGGGGTGAAGCCCTGGATCAGCCGCAGCGCACCGAACACGGTCAGCTCGATGGCGTCGCGCATGTGCTCGAACGTGGTGTTGGCCAGGGGTTTCATCGACGGCACCCGAAACGCGTTGTTGATCAACACGTCGACGCGGCCGTAGGCCTTCATCGTCTCCTCGACGAGGTTGTTCACCTGGGCCTCGTCGGTGATGTCGGTGCCCACGGTCACGGCGCGACGGCCGATGTCGGTGACCTGCTTGGCCACATCGTCGAGGCGCTCGACGGTACGCGCGGCGAGTACCAGATCGGCGCCGGCCTCGGCGCACCGGCGCGCCAACGTGGTGCCCAGCGCCGGCCCGACGCCGCTGATGACCACAATTTTGTTCTCGAGCACTAGCCCACCATCCTGTTCTGGATCTGCTGCTGGCGCAGCGCAATCCGGGCCCGCCAGTCCTGATCGGAGATCTTGTTCGATTCGTAGTACGGCAGCGCGCTCGCCAGCTTGTCGAGGTCGACCACTTCGGCGGTGGGCCCGTCGGCCTCGGTCAGCGCGCGCGACAAGCGTTGCCAGCGGAACTGCAGGTAGCCCTTGCGGTGCCCCAGCGTCTCGCACCAGTTCGTCACGCCCGGATTGCCGTCGGCGACGACGATGCGGATCTTGCCGTCCGGATCGGCTTTTGCCTGAGTGCCGTTCAGCGATGTCTGGTGGTTGATGTAGTCCAGCGAGATGTACCACAGGCTGCCCAACTGGAAGCCGAGATACGGTGCGTCGGAGACGGGCAGCGTGATGATCATGGCCTGCTCCGGCGCCAGATCGAAGTGCCCCACCGACGAGTACTGGGTGGCCAGTCCACCCGGGGTCAGCCGAGGTGCGGTCAGCGTGTTGACCGGCAGGTTGTCGTAGAACCACTGCGGAAACTGCAGCCACGTCTTGACCCGCTGCACCAGCTGCTTACCCGCGACGGCGTAGCGCTTGTGGATCGTCTCGGGTGTCAGCGGCGGCGGTGCGGTGCCCACGGTGTCGGTGCGCGCGATGCTGAGGTGGCCGCGCTGCGCGGACCAGTCGTTGTAGACCTCGCGAATGACCAACTGCGCCGGACTGTTCGGAACCACCCGCCATTCGAAGGTGCCGTCGTCGGCGATGTCGAGTTCGCGGTCGTCGAACGCGGCCTGGCTGGGCGGGACGTTGTCGTCGGTGTACTCCCCGCCGATCATTTGAAACGCCAGATCGGTCGTGGTGCCGCGTTTTCCTTTCACGACGTACTCGTGGTTGGCCTGCACCCGGGTGCCGAAGTACAGCGCGTCGGGGTTGTCGAGGCCCATCTTGGTGAACGGCCCCGTCCCTGACTGCAGGAAGGGGTGGTCGCGTTCGTAGTCGAATGCCAGGTGGGTGCATGCGGAGATGCACCCGGCGAGGTATTGCAGGCCCTCGAGTAGGTCGGCTTCGGATTCGATGAAGGGCGCCTCGGTGACCAGTCGCTCGGCCTCGGCGATGGCGTCGATCAGTGGCTGCGAGTACACGCCTTGAAACTAGAACCCGTTCTAGCAAGAGTCAATATTTCGACCGCTGCGGTACATATATGGAACAAAAGAGTACGCTGCTGACGTGTCCACCCCGACCGGCCGCGCGTCACCTCCGACCGATCGGGTGGTACGCGTCCTGGACTATCTCGCGGACCGTCCCACGGAGCGCTTCGGTGTGTCGGACCTGGCGCGCCGCGTGGGTCTGAGCAAGCCCACCTGCCTGGGCATCGTCACCGCGTTGTGCGACGCGGGCTACCTGGTGCGCGACGGCGCCGACAAGACCTACCGGCTGGGCCCGTCGCTGATCACCCTCGGTCACCGGGCCCAGGAGTCGATGCGCGTCAACCCCGCCGCACGGGAGGAACTGCGTCGGCTCTCGGCGCGGTTCGGCGTCACCGCGGCGCTCTCGGGCGTGGTCGACGACCGGATCACGGTGCTAGACCTGGTGGCGCCGCCCGGCGCCCGGCCCGGGGTCGAGGTCGGCCAGAGCTATCCGTTCGCCCCGCCGGTGGGCCTGATGTTCGTGCTGTGGGACGACGAGGCCGAACGCGAATGGTTGGCCAAGGAGCCTACGCTGCCGTTGCGGACCAACACCGGACGCCTGAACCGGGTGGTCGGAGAGTGCCGCGCGGATGGATACCTCGTCGAGCGGCTGACGCCCGGTGGGCGCCGGCTGTACTCCCTGATGGCCGGTATGTCGACCGACTTGCCCGACGAATTACGCGCTCTGCTGGGCGAATTGGTGTCCGACATCGGCGAGCGGGTGTATCTGCGCGACGAGAACTCCGGTCCCCGCAGGCGCCATGACATCAGCGTGATCTCGGCGCCGGTGTACGACCACTACCGACGACAGGTCATGGTCGCCTCGATGCACATCGGAACGGCGCTGACCGACGCCGAGATCACCGAGCGAGCACGCGCTTTGGTCGCGACGGCCGACGCCGTGACGGCGCAGCTGGGCGGGGTGAAACCGACGCAGCCTTAGCCCCTCAACGTATACGCTCACCTGGTGAAAGCCGGTGGAGCGGCGCGGTGAGCGGGAGGCCGGTTTTCGGCGTCCTCGGCCCGGTCGCGGTGGGCGTCGACGGTGACGAGCCACTCGCCTTGGGTGGCCGCAAACAGCGCGAACTTCTGGGGCTGCTGTTGCTCTCGCCGAACAGGATCCTGCCCGCGGACCAGATCGCCGACGCGCTCTGGTGCGGCGACCCACCGCCGAGCGCGGACGTCACGCTGCGCGCCCACGTATCGCGGCTGCGGTCACGGCTCGCCACGGTCGGCGCAGAAGATGCGCTCGTCACCCGGCAGGCCGGTTACGGCATGTTCGTGCAACCCGATCGGCTCGATACCGCCCGGTTCGAACGGCGGCTCCGCGCCGGCCAAGAGGCGCTACGGGTCGGCGACCCGGTGCGCGCATCCGAACTGCTCGGCGATGCGCTGCGCCTGTGGCGCGGAGCCGTGCTCGAGGACTTGGGGCAACCCCAATTCGCCGCCGCCGAGACGGCGCGCCTCGACGAACTTCGGTTGGTCGCAACGGAGTACCGCATCGACGCCGATCTTGCGCTCGGTCGGCACCATGCGGTGATCAGCGAACTCCAACGGTTGGCCGCGGCGCATCCCTATCGCGAGCAGGTGCACTGCAGGCTCATGTTGGCGCTGTACCGGTCAGGGCGGCAAGCCGACGCGCTCGCCGTCGCAGCGTCGGCGCGCAGACGCCTCTGTGACGAACTCGGCGTCGACCCTGGCCCTGCGCTTCGCGACCTCGAAACCGAGATCTTGCGCCACGATCCGTCGCTGCTGCACACGGTCGACGCCTCGCCGCGCAGCGATGCGGCTCCGCCTGCCGCGGTGACCAAGTACCGGCCGTCGACGCCGACGCGCCGACTCGTTCGTCGCCCGCGCCTGATCGACGCGGTGCGCGCCGACGGCCCCCGCCGGCTGATCGTCATCCACGGGCCGGCCGGGTTCGGCAAGACGACACTGGCTGTGCAGTGGCGCGAAGCGCTGGTCGAAGAGGGTGTCGCGGTGGCGTGGCTGACCGTCGATGACGACGACAACAACGAGGTGCGGTTCCTTGCCCACCTGATCGACGCCGTACGCACCGTGCGTCCATCGCTGGCACTAGAACTGCGCCAAGCGCTGGAGGAGCGCGGCGCCGCCGCTACACGCTACGCGCTGACGGCATTGATCAACGACATCGAGACCAACGACGCCCCAACGTGTGTGGTCATCGACGACTGGCATCGCATCACCGACGACGCGACCACCGAGGTCATGGCATACCTGCTCGACCACAGCGGTCCGCACCTGCAGGTCGTCGTGACCACGCGCAGCCGCTCGGGATTGCCGCTTGGCCGCATGCGGGTACGGGACGAGCTCGTCGAGATCGACTCCGCTGCTCTGCGTTTCGATACCTCCGAGTCGCATACCTTACTCGTCGAGCTCGGCGGGCTGGCGCTGACAGGCTCGGAGGTCGCGAAGCTCGAACGAACCACCGAGGGCTGGGTCGCCGCACTACAGCTCGCATCGCTGTCGCTTCGCAACTGCGACGACCCCACCGCCTTGATCGAGCGCATGTCGGGACGCCACCATGCCATCGGCGAGTACCTGGCCGAGAACGTGCTCGATTCACTCGACCCGGAAATGCTCGACTTCCTCAGGGCCACATCGGTTGTCGAGCGTGTCTCCGGTGATCTGGCTTCCGCGTTGGCCGGTGTCACCAACGGCCAGGCTCTTCTGGAGGATGCAGAGAGGCGCGACCTGTTTCTGCGTCGGCTCGACGACGAGCGAGAGTGGTTCTGCTATCACCAACTGTTCGCGGAGTTCCTGCGCCGTCGTCTGGAATACGATCAGCCGCAACGGATCCCGGGATTGCATGCGACCGCATCCAAGTGGTTCGCTGACCACAACCTGCTTCGCGAGGCCATCAGCCATGCGGTCGCGGCCGGAGACGAGGACCGTGCCATCGACCTCATCGAGCGGCACGAGGTCGATCTGGAGCAACAAGCGCAGCTGTCGACGCTGCGGGCGCTGGTTGCCACGTTGCCGCCGAAAATCCCCACGCCCAGTCCCAGACTGCAACTTTTTCTAGCGCGCGCACACAGCCTGCTGCAACAGCCGGAAGGGGCCCGCGCCGCGCTGGATGGGTTCGAGACCGCGCTCGAAGCGAGGAATCTTTCACCCTCCGAAGTTTGGGAAATGCGGGTCGAGGCAGATGTTTTCCGCGCGCTTGCCGAAGTCTGGACCGACCGAGACACCGGCGTGGATGAGTTGTTATCCGATTGCTTGTCACGGCCGGAAGCCCTGTCACCCTTCGTTGTCGGCACCGCGGCGAACGTCGCGTCGTTCCTCGAGATCTCTCGGTTCGATTATGCCGCCGCCCGCCGATGGCAGGACTGGGCTGCCGAATACCACCATCGGTGCGGCAACTCGTTCGTGCTGATCTACGGGCACTGTCTTGCGGCTATTGCTGCTTCGCAGCAACTCGACATAGTGGAAGCGGAACGTCGGCTCCGCGAGGCGGTACGGATCGCCAGGCAATCGCAGGCGCCTTTCTCGCACGCGGCGCGAGTCGCCTATGCGCTGCTGGCGGAGGTGCTTTACGAGCGTGGGGAACTGAGCGATGCCGACCGCCTGCTCGAAGACAGCGGCCGGTTCGGCACGGGTGGCGGTCCGCCGGTGGAGTTCATGATCGCCCGCTGCTGCGCCGGGGCGCGGATCAAGGTCGCGATCGGCCAGCACGACGCTGCGCACAGGCTGCTGGACGAAGGATCGCAAGTAGCGAGGGCCGTCGGCCTTACGCGGCTCGGCGCGGCTGTGGAGGTGGAGCGGCTGCGGCTGAACGTGCCCGCCGAGTCCCTCAACCCCATCGGATCGACGCCCGACGACGGGCTCGGTGCCGAGATCACCGCTCAGCTGCGCGACGAGGCGGAGATCCTGCGGCTCCTCGACACCGACCCCGGCCTGGCGTGTGAACGCGCTATGTCCTGGGTGAAAAGGCTCGAGCGGCAGGCGCGCCCGCGCGCACTGCTTCAGGGGAACCGTCTGTTGGTGGCCGCACTCGTTGCGGCGGACCGCATCGACCAAGCCACACAACTGCTGGCACAGCTCACCGCCCAGTGCGCCGAAGTCGGCATGGTGCGCTACCTGGCCGACGGCGGTCCGCAGGTCACCGCGCTGACCTGAGTTATTGCAACGACGCTGCAACGCAACTGCAACCACGATTCGCGACGGTGGTTCCGTCATATCTCTCATCACTGCATTTGCGGGGGAATCAGCCGGTGAGCAAGTGATCGACTGAAGGGAAACAAGATGAAGAACTATGGGTTGTGGGTGTTCGGACCCGCTGTAATCGCCGTGGCGATCGGCGGACTCGTCCCGCCGGCGGTCTCTCAGGCGAAAGACGAGTGGGACATCGGGGCGTTCGACGCTTGCTACGACAAAGCGGTCGACGACTACGTGGTTGTCCATCTGGATTCAGAGCGGTTTTCGAGCGATCTGAAAGCCTGCTGCGATATGTCCGGCGGGCAGTGGAACGCCGGGCTGGGCAAGTGCGAGGCGCCGCCCGCAACGGCCCAGACCGCACCACAAAGCCCCGGCGAAGTCGTCCAAGCGCCCAGCGCGGGAACAGCCGATCCCGGCCAGAACCCCGAACGCACCGGCAGCGGCACCTACGAAGCGGTACCGATCGGCCCCGGCGGGCCTGTCCTCTACATGCCCTGACAAATCCATCGACTCTCAAAAGGAACGAAAAATGAGCCTTCGATTCATCACCCTCGGTGTCACCGCGGTCGGTCTCCTCCTGGGTGGGTTGATCCAACCAGCTGTCTCCCACGGGAAGGACTCCTGGGACATCGGGGCGTACGACACGTGCGTCGACGGCGCAAACAAGCGGTACGGCAACGGCACGACCACCGCCCAGACGTATCGCGACGAAATTAGGTTCTGCTGCGAAATGTCGGGCGGCGAATGGAACTCGACTGGCAATTTCGGTCGCGGCAAGTGCGAGGCGCCGCCCGCGACAGCCCAGACCGCACCACAAAGCCCCGGTGAAGTCGTCCAAGCGCCCACCGCGGGGACAGCCGATCCCGGCCAGAACCCCGAACGCACCGGCGACGGCACGTACGAAGTGGTGCCGGTCGGCCCCGGCGGACCGGTTCTGTACATGCCGTAGCCGCCCGAACGCACTTGTGGCGCCGGTCGAAACCGGCGCCACAAGGTCGCACTATTGGGTTAGGCGTCAGTCAGCGCCTCGGAAATCGGCGTCGGGTTCACCTCAACGCCACACTGATTCGAGATTTCCGCTGCCGGCTGGTTGATCGCCTTCAGCTCCGATTCGACCTGCGGGTTCTGCTCGAAGTATGCGCTGAACGCCTCGGTCGGCTCGGCAGGCGACTGCGTCGTGATCTGCGTCAGCGCCTGGTTCGCCTCCGGGTTGGCGGCGAGGTAGGTGCCGGTCGACGCCGCCACCGTGCTCGAGGTGGTGGCAATCGCGCTCACGCTGCAGTCGGTCTCCTGCGCCGGTTGTGCGTTGACGACCGGCGTGACGATCGCTGCGGACCCGAAAGCAAGCAGACCCCCGGCGAACATTCCGTACAGACCGCGTCGAACGGTCGTTGCGGACATTTTCATGAATTTCTCTCCTTCGGTCTGCGACTCGGTGGTCGCTCCCAAGGGGCTAACCCGTGCCCGGGGAAGGCTAAACAAACCCCAGCTCAGCTCACGCTGGCCAGCGCAAACGGCAGCACCTCGGCCGCGCCCGATGCCCTGACCAGCCGCGATGCCATCGTCAGCGTCCACCCCGTATCGGTCACGTCGTCCACCAGCAGCACCGGACCTGCGTTTCCGGCCAGGTCAGGCGGCTGCCACGCACCGTCCAGCGCAGCCACGCGGTAGGCCGAATTCGCCGCGGTCACCGGCCTGCGCCCAGGCGCATAGCGCAGCACCCCAAGGTCGTTCAGCCGACCCAGGCGGGCGAGTTCGCGCGCCAGCGACGTGATCAGCGCGGGATGGGTGTCCGAATCCAGCGCCATCACCGCCGTCGGGCGGGTCTCCCAATCCCACGCCGCCAACACCTGCACCGCGGCCTCGACCACCTCACCCGGCACCTCCGCATCGGGTTCGTCGAGCAGGCGGCGCAACCGCGCGCCCCACCCGAGGTCCGTCAACCGCCCGATGACCCGGCCGGTTGCCGGGCCGTCGGTGATGCGGCCACGAAGGTTCAGCCCGATTTTGTCCAGCCCGGTCGGCCACTGCTTCCGCGGAGACAACTCGACGCCGGGCCGCATGAGCCGGGCTCGGGTGTCCGCCACGGCGGCGGCGTCGACGACGGCGTCGTAGCGCGCACCCGTGCAGTTGTCACAACGACCGCACCGCTCCCCCTCGACCAGTTCGGGATCGTCGAGTTGTGCTCGCAGGAACGCCATTCGGCAGCCATCGGTCGCTTGGTAGTCGAGCATCGCCTGCTGCTCACGCTTGCGCGCCTCGTCGAGCTTGCGGTAGCGCGCTTCGTCGTAGGTCCACTCCTGACCCGTGCCGACCCAACCGCCCTTGACGCGCCGCACCGCACCGTCGACGTCGAGCACCTTGAGCACCATCTCCAGCCGCGTGCGGTTCAGATCGACGATCGGCTCCAAAGCGGCCGTCGACAGCGGGCGCTCCGGGTCGAGCTCCCGGATCACCTTGCGTACCAGTGCTTCCGGTGGGAACGCGACGGACGCGAAATACCGCCAGACGTCCTGGTCCTCGCGGCCGGGCAGTAGCACCACCTCCGCGCTCTCGGTCGACCGGCCGGCGCGGCCGACCTGCTGGTAGTAGGCGATCGGCGAAGACGGGGCGCCCAGATGTACCACGAAGCCAAGGTCGGGTTTGTCGAACCCCATGCCCAGCGCCGACGTCGCGATCAGCGCCTTGACCCGGTTGGCCAACAGATCCGCCTCGAGCTGTTCGCGCTCCGCCGCCTCGGTCGAACCGGTGTAGGCCGCCACCGGGTGCCCGTGTTCGCGCAGCAGTGCGGCGATGTCGTGGGCCTGCGCCACCGTCAGCGTGTACACGATGCCAGAGCCGGGCAACGAATCCAGATGCGCCGCAAGCCAAGCCGCGCGTTGCGCGGGATTACCGGCCTTCACCACCGACAGCCGCAGCGACTCTCGGTCCAGGCCGCCGCGCAGCACCAGGGTGTCACCGCCGCCGACGCCCAACTGCGCCGCGACATCGTCGACGACGCGGTCATTGGCCGTCGCCGTCGTAGCCAGCACCGGGATGTCGGCGCCGAGTTCGGCGATCAGCGTGCGGATCCGCCGGTAATCGGGGCGGAAGTCGTGGCCCCAGTCGGAGACGCAGTGCGCCTCGTCGACCACGACCAACCCGGCGTCATGGGCCAGCGCGGGCAACACCGCGTCGCGAAAGTCCGGGTTGTTCAACCGTTCTGGGCTCACCAGCAGCACATCGAGGTCACCGGCGCGCACCCGGCGGTGGATGTCGTCCCACTCGGCGACGTTGCTCGAGTTGATGGTCGCGGCGTGCACGCCCGCACGTTCGGCGGCGGCCACCTGGTTGCGCATCAGCGCCAGCAGCGGTGACACGATCACCGTCGGGCCGTGCCCGTCTGCGCGCAGCAGTTTGGCGGCGATGAAGTAGACCGCGGACTTGCCCCAACCGGTGCGCTGGACCACCAATGCGCGCCGACGGTGTACGACCAACGCCTCGATCGCGGCCCACTGGTCGTCGCGCAACTTCGCCTGCGGCCCGGCCAACTGCTCGAGGATCGTTTGGGCTTGCTCTCGCGTTGTCATCGCTCCATCGTGCAACTAGGTAACGACAAGCCAGATCGCGACGAAGTGGCAGACCGCTGCAGCCACGGTGAACGCGTGGAAGAACTCATGGTGCCCGAACGTCTGCGGCCATGGGTTGGGCCATTGCACGCCGTAGACGACGGCGCCGAGGCTGTAGAGCACCGCGCCGGCGACCAGGAGGGCGACGACCGCCAGACCTGCTCCGTCAAGCAGGGTTTCGGCGAACCAGACGGCGACGTAGCCGAGCAGAAGATACAGCGGCACACCGACCCATCGGGGCGTCGACGGCCACACCAACTTGAGCGCAACGCCCAGCCCGGCCCCCGTCCAGACGATGGCCAACATCTTCGATCCGATCTGCGGCGGCATCGCCACCACCGCCAGTGGCGTGTATGTGGCGGCGATGAATATGAACACCGTCGAGTGGTCGACGCGCATCATCCATCGGTGCGCGACCGCCGAAACCCAGCGGACCCGGTGATAGACGGCGCTGACGGCGAACATGGCGATGATGGCGGCCACGTAGACCAGCGCCGACCATCCGGCGCGCGGGGTGCCCGAACTCCACGCAACGGGCACCATCGCCGCACCGGCGACGACGGCCACTACCGCGAAGATGAGGTGGATCCAGCCCCGTGCGCGCGGGGGGCCGGTGAGGTCCCCGACGCGGACGGCGTTTGCGCCTGCTGCCAGTAGCTGGTCCGTCAGATCCCCCCGATGTCGTGGGGCAGTCGAAAACCCACGCCGAGGGTACCGGCCGGATGCGCTAGCCGGCGGTCGACGCGGCGTCCTGTTCGCGCTTGATCTCCAGCGCGATGTCGATGAGCTGGTCCTCCTGGCCGCCGATCAGCTTGCGCTGCCCCGCGCGGTGCAGCAGTTGGTGGGCGGGCACGCCGTAGCGCTCCGACTGGCGGATCGCGTGCTTGAGGAAGCTCGAGTACACCCCGGAGTAGCCCATGATCAGCGCGTTGCGGTCCAGCAGGCACTCGGCGGGCATCGCGGGCGCGACGACCTCTTCGGCCGCATCGGCGATGTCGAAGAAGTCGATACCGGTCTTGACGCCGATCTTGTCGAACACCCCGATCAGCGCCTCGACGGGAGCGTTGCCCGCGCCCGCGCCGAACCGGCGGCAGGACCCGTCGATCTGCTTGGCTCCCGCACGCACCGCCTCGATCGAGTTGGCGACGCCGAGCCCGAGGTTCTCGTGACCGTGAAATCCAACTTGAGCATCCGACCCCAACTCGGCCACGAGCGCCTGAACCCGGTCCCGGACGCCCTCGAGCACCAGGGCGCCTGCGGAGTCGACGACGTAGACGCACTGGCAGCCGGCGTCGGCCATGATGCGGGCCTGGGCGGCCAGCTTCTCCGGCGGAATTGTGTGGCTCATCATCAGGAAGCCGACGGTCTCCAGGCCCAGCTCGCGCGCCAGGCCGAAGTGCTGGATCGACACGTCGGCCTCGGTGCAGTGGGTGGCGATGCGGCAGATCGACCCGCCGTTGTTCTGGGCTTCCTTGATGTCCTCCTTGGTGCCGACACCGGGCAGCATCAGAAAGGCGATCTTGGATTCCTTGGCCGTCTGGGCGGCCAGCTTGATCAGCTCCTGCTCCGGGGTCTTGGAGAACCCGTAGTTGAAGCTCGACCCGCCGAGCCCATCACCGTGGGTCACCTCGATGACCGGCACGCCCGCGGCGTCCAGCGCGGCGACGATCGCATGCACCTCGTCCTTGGTGAACTGGTGACGTTTGTGGTGGCTGCCGTCACGCAGGGAGGTGTCCGTCATCCGGACGTCCCAGATCGGGTTGAAGTAGATCTCGTCGGTAACACTCATGCCTGGCCTCCTGCCGTCGTGGCGAGGGATTCTTTCGCGATCTCCTCGCCTACCTTGGCCGCCGCGGCGGTCATGATGTCCAGGTTTCCAGCGTAGGGCGGCAGGTAGTCGCCCGCACCCTCCACCTCGATAAATGTTGTGACGAGGTGGTTGCCGCCGTTGACCACCGACGGTTCGTCGAACTGCGGGTCGTTGAGCAGCCGGTATCCGGGCACGTACGTCTGCACCTCGGCGACGACGTCGCGGATGGATTGCGTGATCGCGTCGTGGTCGGCATCTTCGGGGATCGCGCAGAAGATGGTGTCGCGCATGATCATCGGTGGCTCGGCCGGGTTGAGGATGATGATGGCCTTGCCCCGCTGGGCGCCGCCGATCACCTCCACCCCGGCGGCCGTGGTCTTGGTGAACTCGTCGATGTTGGCCCTGGTGCCCGGCCCGGCCGACGCCGACGACACCGAGGCGACGATCTCGGCGTACGGCACGTCGACGGCGCGGGAAACCGCGTACACGATCGGGATCGTCGCCTGTCCCCCGCAGGTGACCATGTTGACGTTGGGAGCGTCGAGGTGCTCACGCAGGTTGGCCGGCGGGATCACGCCGGGCCCGATCGCCGCGGGTGTCAGGTCGATCGCGCGGATACCGGCGTCGGCGTACTTCGGCGCCGCGTCGCGATGCACATAGGCGCTGGTGGCCTCGAACACCATGTCGGGCTTCTCGCTCTGGGCCAGCAGCCAGTCCACGCCTTCGTGCGACGTCTCCAGCCCGAGCTTGCGGGCGCGGGCCAGACCCTCGCTCTCCGGGTCGATGCCGATCATCCAGCGCGGTTCCAACCACTCCGAACGCAGCAACTTGTAGAGCAGGTCGGTGCTGATGTTGCCCGACCCGACGATCGCTACCGAGGCCTTCTCAGACATAGCTGCTCCCTAACTATTCGAAACTCAGGCGCACCGAGCCGAGCCCGGCGAAATCTGCGACGTACTCAGCGCCGGGGGTCGCGTCGAACGCCTTGGTGCACGATCCCGGTAACACGATGTCACCCGCCTTGAGACGGACACCGAATCCCTCCACCTTGCGGGCCAGCCAGGCCACGGCGGTCACCGGGTTGCCCAGCACGGCGTCGCTGCGGCCCTTGGCGACGACCTCGCCGTTGCGGGTCAGCACCGCCTCGATGTTGCGGATGTCGATGTCTGAGGGCGCGACGCGGGCCTGGCCGAGCACCCAGCCCGCCGAGGACGCGTTGTCGGCGATCGTGTCGCAGAGCTTGATCTTCCAGTCCTTGATGCGGGTGTCGATCAACTCGATGGCCGGCGCGAACGCCGCCGTCGCGGCCAGCACGTCATCCTCGGTGCAGTCGGCGCCGGGAAGGTCCTCGGCGAGGATGAACCCGACCTCCACCTCGACGCGCGGATAGAGGTAGTCGGCGGATTTCACGGGCTTGTCCTCGAACACCTCCATCTCGTCGAGCAGGTGTCCGTAGTCGGGTTCGTCGACGTTCATCATCTGCTGCATCGCCTTCGACGACAGCCCGACCTTGTGGCCGATGACCTTCGCCCCTTCGGCGACCCGCTGCCGGATGTTGATCAGCTGGATCTCATAGGCATCAACGACGTCGATATCCGGATGGCCGTCGGTCAACGGCGAGATCGGAACCCGGGTGCGCTCGGCCTCGGCCAGATCGGCGGCCAGTCGCTCACGAACCTCGGAACTAAGCATTTACGTGAAGTCCCCTCGTTTCGTCGACCGGCGCAGTTGTAGGTCGGCCGGGCAATTCTATAACGTGTTCTACATGACCGGACAGGTGTACGACGTCGTGGTGGTGGGGAGCGGCGCCGCCGGCATGGTCGCCGCCCTCACCGCTGCTCACCAGGGACTCTCGACGATAGTCGTTGAGAAGGCGCCGCACTACGGCGGTTCCACTGCGCGGTCAGGCGGCGGCGTGTGGATCCCGAACAACGAGGTACTCAAGCGCGACGGGGTCAAGGACACACCCGAGGCCGCCCGCACCTACCTGCACAACATCATCGGCGACGTCGTGCCTGCCGAAAAAATCGACACCTACCTCGAACGCGGCCCGGAGATGTTGTCGTTCGTGCTCAAGAACTCGCCGCTGAAGCTGTGCTGGGTGCCCGGCTACTCCGACTACTACCCGGAGACTCCCGGCGGCAAGCCCACCGGGCGGTCCGTGGAGCCCAAGCCGTTCAACGCCAACAAACTGGGCCCCGACCTGCCGAGGCTTGAGCCGCCCTACGGCAAGGTTCCGATGAACATGGTCGTCATGCAGCAGGACTACGTGCGGCTCAACCAGCTCAAGCGCCACCCCCGCGGGTTGCTCCGCAGCCTCAAGGTCGGCGTGCGCGCCACCTGGGGCAAGGTCACCGGCAAAAACCTCGTCGGCATGGGCCGTGCGCTGATCGCGCCGCTACGCATCGGGTTGCGCAAAGCCGGCGTGCCGGTGCGGCTGAACACCGCGCTGACCGACCTCTACATCGAGGATGGCATCGTGCGGGGGATCTATGTTCGCGACGCCAACGCCCCGGAATCCGCAGAGCCCGAACTGATCAAAGCACGTCGCGGGGTGATCCTCGGATCCGGCGGCTTCGAGCACAACGAGCAGATGCGGGTGAAGTACCAACGCGCGCCGATCAGCACCGAGTGGACGGTGGGCGCGGTGGCCAACACCGGCGACGGCATCCTGGCCGCCGAAAAGCTCGGCGCCGCACTGGACGTCATGGAAGACGCCTGGTGGGGTCCGACGGTGCCGCTGGTCGGTGCGCCGTGGTTCGCGTTGTCGGAGCGCAATTCGCCGGGCTCGATCATCGTGAACATGGCCGGTAAGCGGTTCATGAACGAATCGATGCCGTATGTCGAGGCCTGCCACCACATGTACGGCGGGCAGTACGGGCAGGGACCCGGCCCGGGCGAGAACATCCCGGCCTGGCTGGTGTTCGACCAGCAGTACCGCGACCGCTACATCTTCGCCGGTTTGCAGCCGGGACAACGTATCCCGAGCAAGTGGCTTGAGTCGGGCGTCATCGTCAAGGCCGACACCCTAGACGAGCTCGCCGCGAAGGCGGGCCTGCCCGCCGACGCGTTCAAGGCGACCGTCGAGCGGTTCAACGGGTTCGCCCGCTCGGGCGTCGACGAGGACTTCAAGCGCGGGGAAAGCGCCTACGACCGCTATTACGGCGACCCCACCAACAAGCCCAACCCCAACCTCGGTGAGATCAGCCATGGGCCGTACTACGCCGCCAAGATGGTGCCGGGCGATCTGGGCACCAAGGGTGGTATTCGCACCGACGTGCACGGCCGTGCGCTACGCGACGACGGTTCGATCATCGAAGGGCTCTATGCTGCAGGCAATGTCAGCGCCCCGGTGATGGGACACACCTATCCCGGTCCGGGCGGGACCATCGGCCCGGCTATGACGTTCGGTTACCTTGCAGCGCTGCACATTGCCGGAGCCGCGAAGCCTGCGACATTGAACACAGGAAAGAACTAATGCCCATCAATCTCGACGAGGCCCTCGGCGCGGAACTGCCCGCCGCCGAATTCTCTTGGTCCAGCAGCGATATCCAGCTCTACCACCTCGGCCTCGGCGCCGGGATGGACCCGATGGACAAGCGCGAGCTGCGGTATCTGGCCGACGACACCCCGCAGGTGCTGCCGACGTTCGGCAATGTCGCACAAAGCTTTCACATGACCGAGCCCCCGACGGTCAAGTTCCCGGGGATCGACATCGAGCTGTCCAAGGTGCTGCACGCCAGCGAGGCCGTGTCGGCGCCCGGCCCGATTCCCCCGTCGGGCACCGGTCGCGCGGTCACGCGGTTCACCGACATCTGGGACAAGGGCAAAGCGGCCGTGATCTGGTCGGAGACAACGGTCACCGCGCCGGACGGCACGCTGCTGTGGACGCAGAAACGATCGATCTTCGCCCGCGGCGAGGGCGGTTTCGGCGGCGAACGAGGTCCGTCTGGTTCTTCGTCGTCCTCGGACCACACGCAGCGCGCGGCCGACGTCGAACTGGCGATCCCGACGTCGCCGCAGCAGGCCCTGCTCTACCGCATGTGCGGTGACCGTAACCCGCTGCACTCCGATCCGGATTTCGCAGCGGCCGCGGGCTTTCCGCGTCCGATCCTGCACGGGTTGTGCACCTACGGGATGACGTGCAAGGCGATGGTGGACACCCTGCTCGACGGCGACACCTCCCGCGTCGCAAGCTACGGTGCGCGCTTCGCCGGAGTGGTGTTCCCCGGCGAAACGCTGAAGGCGCGCATCTGGAAAGAGGGTGACGGCTTCATTGGGGTGGTCACCGCACCGGAGCGTGACGACGCCGTGGCGCTGGCCGGGGTGGAGCTGATTCCGGCCTGACGAGGCCAGCGAGGCCGCGACGATCGTTCCCCGGGAGCAGGCCAGCTAATTATCTTGAATCGGAATAATAACCCGCCCGTCAACGGCAAGCGCGTTGCGTTGAATGCAAAACACAACTAACGCAAACTCTTCAGCAATCACATACACTCTTCAGCAAACGCACTGCACAGCAAAAGAGCCGTACCTGCAATTGGATAGCAAATCTGCGGCGCTGATATACCGCCCGGTATGTCAACAGGGTACAAACACATAAGGAAACGATCGGCTCGTCGTGCCCGATAAACGGGTAAAGTTCGCTAGGTGTAGCTTATGCTTCGTCAACTGGACTGAGGTAGACCGTCAGGACCGTCCGGTATGCGACCTCCGAACCGATCGGCCGCACCGCTTCGATCTCCCGGCCTAACGGAGGTGGTGTCCAATTGCATACGCCATTGAGGCATCAAGCGCCGATTTCGCTCGTGGTGATCGACGGTCAGGACGTTGTCCATGCAGGCTTGGACGCCTGGCTTTCGGCGGATGGCTCGCCGTTCATCAAGATCGTCGGCAACTATTTCCATCCGACCGACTTCATCGCTGAACATCTGAGCGCTTCTGACGGAGTCGACGTGGTGTTGATGGCCCTAGAGTACGAGGGCCATGGCCCCAACTTCGGTGCGGTTCGACACCTGAGCCAGGCGGGTTACCGGGTGATCGTCTATTCGTATCGGACGTCGAACGAGATCATCCTCAGCTGCCTGGACGCGGGCGCGCTGACCTATGTGGCGAAGTTCGAAAGCGGCAAGCATCTACGCGAAGCCATCTATGCCGCCCACGCGGGTGTTCCGTACATTGCCCCGCGCACCGCCAGGGCGCTGCAGGACGATCGAACGGTCGGGCGGCCCGGATTGACCGAGCGCGAGCGCCAGGTCCTGGTCGCATGGTTTCAGACCGAGAACAAAGATGTAGTCGCACGAAGACTCAACATCGAGCCGACGACGGTGCGCACTCACCTTCAGCGGGTCAGAGCCAAATACGCCGCGATCGGACGGCCAGCGTCGACGAAGGCGGCGCTCATCGCCCGGGCGATCCAAGACGGCATCCTGAGCGTCGAGGAACTCTGATCAGATAAGCGGTTTGTGCAGCACGCTGAGCAGATCACGGTACTTCCTCACGTTGTATTTGCCCGAGTCGCCCCACGAATCGGTTTGCGCCACGGTCAAACCCGCGCTCGCGGCCCAGTCGGCGACCATCTGACCCGTGACGTTCGATCGGTTGCCGTCATCGCGCAGTCGACCCTGGCTCGCGATCTGCTGCACAACTCTGCCCACGGTGCCCAAGCGAGAAGTCAACGGCGTCAACGTCAGGCTTCGGGGGCGCTTGTCCGCGTGGTGCACGATCGCGCTGCCGCCGGGGCGCAGCACGCGGCCGATCTCGAAGACGTAGGAGCGCACGACATCGGGGTCCATGTGGACGAACGAGTCGAACGACCAGACGAAGTCGACGCTGGAGTCCGCGACGGGAAGTGATGTGCCGTCTCCGAGTTGGTAGTCGAAATTGTCGAAGTGCCCGAACCGCTGTCGGCAAGCGTTCAAACAGTTCTCGTTGATGTCCACCAACACGATGCTTCGGGCGGATTCGGCCATGTACTCCGACCAGCGTCCGTAGCCGGGTGCGATCTCGACGACATCCGCATCGACGACGTACGGCGCCATGAATGTTTCGACGAGCGCGTCTTTCCACATGGCGTAAGGACGTCTGCAGTAGCTGGCGAGGTCATCCCATTCGTCGCCGTGCCGGGCCCAGTCGTGTTCCTGGCCCCACGTCTGACGGTTCCAATCCAGTGTCGGCATCGCTACTCCTTGTCTTGTCGATGTCTTCGGGTTATGAGGCTCCGCGGCTGGCGAGAGCTTCTCGGGTTTCGCCGATTTTTCTCAACGAGCCCCGGACCAGGCCGCGGACTTCGGGGTGTGACAGCACATAGGACATGGCCGCCGACGATGGGCGGCGACAAGCCGCATAGGCGAGCGCACGTGGTGAACGACGGCCCACGAAACCGGTCGCGACCAACCGGTCGCCGGTCTTGAGAGTGTTCTTGTAGTGTTCATCGCCCCTTGCCAAGTCGATGCTGTGCACGTCGCGTGCGAACGCAGCCTCGATCGTCCGCAGCGTGCGGATAGCTCCGGGTGAGAAGCGAGCCCATTCGGGGTCGTGCGCGCAGAACCAACCTGTGAAAACGGTGTTGGTGGCAATGCTCAGATCCGCCGCGATTACTCGCCCGGCAACCCTCAAGGACGAGCCGACGCAGTACAGACCTTCGCCGGGTTCGTCGGCCAGTCGACGCAACAACGCGACCATACCGGGCCGGGCGAACAGGTCCGGCCATCCGCTACGTCGATACTGTCGTGATTTCCACGCGATCAGCTGGTCCAGGTCGACGTGCTCAGCCGCCGGGCCGGAGGAGAACACCGCTTCCGGATGGTCGCGGTGCAGCTTGCGTTCTTTGTAGAGAACGGTCTTGATCGCCTTGCGCTTGGCGATGCGGTCCAGGTAGACCGCCCAGCCACCGTCGGTGTCGATGACAGGGGCCAGCGCGGATTTCAGCGAGGGGATGCGATGCCACTGGTTTCCGATCAGGTCGGGAAGTTCGAGGACCTCCAGGCCGGCCGCTTTGAGCAGCGCGAGCCAGGACCACTCGAATCCGGTCGCGTGCACGAGCCCCTGGCGCGTGTTGACCTTGCGCCCGATCGCCGTGGCGACCCCTCGCGAACGCAACTCGACGGGAAGAAATCCGACTATCGCCGAGCCATCTTCAACGACGATGACCCGGGAACGATCGCAGACATTGGCCATGGCAAGAGCGAAATTCGGTGTCAGAAATGGTGTCTGCAACGACAAATCAGCGGACTGATACGCGCGCCAGCTGGCCAGTTCGTCTCGGCCGAGTTCCTGGGGTCGCACCACCGATGCCTTCACGCTCACCTCCAGGGGCTAAGTGATCGGTAACGCGTAGACGCGGACATAATCGACAAGCATCCGGTTCGGGAAAGCGGTCTGATCGTTGGGCGAACCGGGCCATTCACCTCCGACTGCGAGGTTGAGCAGAATGAAGAACGGATGGTCGAACACCCACGATCGACCGGCCTCGTCCTTCGTGATAATCCGTGTGGGCCGACCGTCGACCTGCCACTCGATGAGCTCGGGCGTCCACCGCACGCTGTAGGTGTGCCAGTCTCCCAGTGACTGGCCATGGGGCAGAACGTATTCCTTACCCCAGCGCAGCTTCGGCGCCTGCACGTGCTGCTCGATGTCTCGCAGCCTATCCCCGATGGTCTCGACCACGTCGATCTCGCCGGCCTCCGGGAACCCGACTTCATCGAGATCGATTCCCACCAACCAGAACGCACCCCACATACCCGTACCGACGGCGCCTTTGATGCGGGCTTCGAAAACACCGTATCGTTGCGAGAACTTGTACTTGGTGGTGAGTTTGGCGCTGACGTAGTCGCATGTCCCATACCAACATTGAAGTCTCGACCCGGGTCGGTCCGCTTCCAGCACCAGGTTCCCAGCACCGTCGAGAAATGCGTTGCCCGTGCGTGTGTAGTACTGAAGTTCCTCGTTGCCCCAACCTGTTCCGCCTACGTCGGGTGTCCAGTGCAGCGGGTCAGGCGTCGATCCCGCTGGTCCGTCGAACTCGTCGGCGAAGGTGGGAGTACGCGAGGCTCCCGGTTCTGCCTCACTTCGGGTGAGGTGAAATTGGCACGCGGTGACGATGGATATGGTGACCACCAGGCTCACGAGCTGCCGAAACGCTCGGTCGCACCCGCGTAATGCGTTGACAGAGGTGCTCATAGCCGACCCACCGCAATTCCGCGTGGCGCCTGTCCGACTCGTCCCGACGAGGCGACGATGCGTCTCGTCGTGGTGTCGATCACCGTCACCGCGTCCGCGTACATCCCTGCGACGTAGAGTCGGCTTCCGTCGGGGCTCAGGGCTAGTGCGGTCGGCGCCTCGATGACACCGATGGTGGCGACGGGCCGCATCGCGACGCTGTCGATGACCGACACGGTGTCGGAGTTCTGGTTCGCCACGAACACGTATCGGCTGTCTTTGCTGACCGCGATCCCGTAGGGATAGTGTCCGACCGGGATCCCCGCCGCGATGACACGTTGCGCTTCGGTGTCGACGACAGAGACGCTGTTCGCACTCGTGTTGGCGACGTAAGCCCGCCGCCCGTCAGGGCTGACCGCCACCTGATTGGGCCGGGCGCCGACACTGATGGGGTTGGCGGCCAACGCTAGCGTTGCGGTGTCGAGGACCCGAACGTCGTTGCTGTATTGGCTGGCGACATAGATCAACCCGCCGTCGGGGCTGATGGCGAGTCCGCCCGGCGCGTCACCAACCCGCACGGAAACTCCGATCTGCTTGCGGGTCAGCGTGTCATAGGCGCGGACATCGTCGGTCTCACCGCCGGCGATGTAGAGCGTCGTTCCGTCCGGGCTCACCACCACCCCCGACGGGTAGCTGCCGACACGGATCGGATCCCCGACGACGACGCCTGCGGCAGTGTCGATCACGGTGACGTCGTTCTCAGAAGGGCTCACGACATACCCTCGGTGACCGTCTGGGCTGAGCGCGATATCGGACGGCACCGACCCCACGGTGATCGGCTCGGCCACGGGCGTGAGGTCGGCCGCGTTGAGGATCTGGACATCGCTGGTCCTGGCGTTGACCAAGAAGACGTAAAGTCCCGGCGCCAAAGCCGCGGCGGCGTGCCGAGACGGTGACGTTGCACAACTCGAGGCAAGCCCCACCAGGACGCAAACCAGGGTCAGTACGAACGTGTTACGCATCGCGGAATCCGATCACGGTCTTGACCGCTGTGCGGGTAAGCCGGCCGGCCCGATGGACGGGAAGTCGCTCGATCCAGTACTCGGCGAAGTCGAACTGTTGTGCACCGAATCGGGTTTTGAATTGTGCTAAGCCAGCAGAGAACCCGGAGTCGCCCATGTGGTAGCGCCGGCACCCGTCGCGACACGCGGCGGCGATCGCCTCTTTGTGAAGCAAGCTGTTGACTTTGACCGGCACCGCGACATCCGTGTCCATCGCTCCCCGGGTGTAGTGCGCTACAGCACCGCTGCGCAGCACCAGGACTGCAGCAACCGGCTGCCCCTCGAACCACGCCACCGATATCTGGCACCGCTTTCCCATCCGTTGGGCGATAGTGGAGAACTTCTGTAGCGAATCCCTGCGGCGGCCGCGAGCCTGCGCAAGCAGTTTGGGCTCGTGCTGTCGAGTCGCCCAGCGATCGAACGACTTGAGCAGCAGCCCGTAGAACACCGGCACCAGCGCTCCGCTGGAATCGGTTTCGACGTGTACCGCTGCCTCTTCCGCGCGGCGCACCTCTCGGCGCACGGCAGACTTGAACCGTGTCTGCCACACGGTGTCGAAACCGCCGTCGAGGTCGAGGACGTGCGCGCGTGACGGCACGGCAGTCACACCGCGGCGGTTCGCAATGGATGCCCATATCGGGGCCTGCAGCGGATTGGGACGAAGATGGACCCGCCACAGGTCCGACTTCGAAAGATCCTGCAGGACTGCCGATACCAACGTGGCGGTCAGCGTATTCTGCGGTCCTACCAAACCCCCGTAGCCCCAACCCACGGGCATCGAATGCGCGGTTGATAGAGGCCCGGCAAACCTTGGTCGAACCAAAGGCAGGACGGCCAACGCGTCCCCGTCCGCCTCGTATAGGCGGCTGGCGTCACGGAACCGGCCGGTGGCGGTCAGGCTGTCCACCCACTCGGGAGACTGTGTCGGCATCGCCTCGATGTCAGCGGCGTGGAGGTCGCGCCAGACACTGCGCGGCGCAGGGCAGTGGATTCGCACCGTCGGTGCCCGAGGTGGCATGGTGGTGGCGGCGGTGTGCGGATGCATCGCGGTCACACCGCCTGCACCGGAAGGGTTCGGCTCTCAGAAACGGCCCGCAACCACTTCACGGTTTGCTTGATACCTTCGGCCACCGAAACGGTCGGTACCCATCCGAGCACTTCACGACCTCTGGTGTTATCCAACGCGATGGCGCGGACCTCACCTCTTCGAGCCCGTGCATGCCGGGGTGGCGGCGCACCACCGACCGCTGCGGCGATGAGGCGGTGCACTTCGGTAACGCTGGTCTGCTGTCCGGTACCGACGTTGACGATCCCGGTGACGGCCGGATCGACGGAAGCCGCACGGACGAACGCCTCGACGACATCGGAAACAAACACGTAATCGCGGGTCGACTCACCGTCTCCGTATACCGTCGGGATGCGCCCGTCGATGATCGCCTTGCTGAAGATGGCGATCACACCGGCTTCGCCGTCGGGCGCTTGTCGTGGCCCGTAGACATTGGCCAGACCGAGGCATATCGACGACAATCCGTACATTTCGGCGTAGGCGGTTGCGTAGAGTTCGCCGGCGATCTTGGCGGCGGCATACGGCGAAAGCGGATTGATACTCGATTTTTCGTCGACCGGTACGCATGCCGGCGCCCCGTACCGGGAGCCGCCGGATGCGGCATAGACGACTCTCGGCACGTCGGCGCGTCTGCACGCTTCGAGTAGGTTGATCGTCCCGAGCACGTTGACGCGCGCATCGTAAAGTGGGTCGGTCACCGACTTTTGCAGATCCGCCTGTGCGGCGAGATGGAACACCACATGCGGGCTGGTGGCCGCGACGATGCCGGAAAGCTCTGGCGCCGTCACGTCGCCGCGGATGAACGTGAACTTTCCGACCGAAGAGTGTCCGTATGCTTTCTGCGCGGATTCGAGGTTCTCAACACGGCCGGTGCTGAGGTTGTCCAAACAGATCACCTGGTATCCGTCGGCGAGGAGTCGATCGACGAGGGTGGAACCGATGAAGCCGGCGGCTCCGGTCACTAGTGCACGCATGATTAGCAATCTCCTGTCCGGTTGCGGGATTTCGATTTCGTGGTGTTGTCGAAAACGCCGCGGGTAGCGTGGTCGCCCCGCATTCGTCGAACAGATCGCCACAGCTTGGTGCGCAGCCGCTCCGGGTACGGCGCCACCCGTGCGCAACGGCCGTTCAGCCACTCCCTGAGCTGGAAGGGCGTCGTGTTTGCAGTGACCGTCAGCCGAGCCAACGCAATCGGCTCGTCGGCGTGCGAGCTCAGCGCATTCAGCACCGCGCAGGCCGAACGGTGCCCGACCGATGCGGCGACCCTTCGGGTGCGCATTGACTGAAAGCCGTGGGGATAGGCGAAGCTGGGCACTTCGAAGCCAAGCGCATCCTCCAGCATGTCCTTGCTGCAGCGAATCTCGTCTGCTGCCGCGCGGTCACTCATGATGTCGAGTTGGGGATGAGTGTGTGTGTGAGCACCGATCTCCACTCCGAGCTCGGTCAGCTCGAGCAGCTGAGACCAGTCGAGCATCGCTGCTGGCGGTAACTTGAGGTTTGCCGCTCGCGGCCCGCGGCCGGCAAGTGCCCCGGTGGTCGCGTACAGCGTGCTCGGCAGCCCGTTTGTAGCCAGTATCTCGGCGGCGTAAGCGAAGTCGGCGAAGCCGTCGTCAAAGGTGATCACGACCGGATGGGCCGGCAGATTGCTGTCACCCGCGAGCGCGGCGCATAAGCCTGAGACGGTCATCGCGGTGCGCCCGCTCGTCGCGATCTGCTCGACGTGGCGGGTGAACATGGTGGGTGTGACCGCAAAGGGCGCAATCCAGGACGCGGGCGCCTTCGACACCGAGTGGTAGAGCAGGATCGGGATGATGGTCACGATTTCACCGCCGCACCCTCGAATTCGTCGGCTGTGTTGGTGCGGAAGTCGCGCATTCCCCAGGCAATTGAGGCGACCGTGGTGACCGCAGCCAGTACTGCGATGCGCAACGGTATTGAATCGTTGCGGACCACCGTCGACACGACCGTGACGACGATGGCCAGGGCCGCGCTGAGCGCGATGGCCAGCACCCACCGTTCGGATACGTCGCGTGCCACAAGAGCGGACATGGGATAACCCGGCCCGGTGAGGACGAAGAGGAACACGGCGATGACCCGCACGGGCGAAGCGGGCGGCACCAGCATCACGATGGCCAATACAACCCAGCCGGTGGTTGCCAAGACCCAGAAGCGTAGGCGCATCTGGGACAGGTGACTGAACATGATCACATGGCTCCTTCTTCGCGAACCGGCTGGGACAACGTGAGCACCACCGCGTCGTCGGTGCGATAAATCACGGTGAACCGCGGTGAACCGATTACGGTTTCGGTGAGTGCAGCGATGCTGCCGGTCGGCATCGCTCCGATCATCTCGACGTCGGCGATCTGGCTGCGCGTCAGAACCAGGTAGGCATGGTGGTAGGGCGTCATCAGTTCGTCGAAGCCCCCGACTGGGTCGTCGAGGATCGCCTGACGATCCTCGGGTTCGAGAAGGCCGAACCGTTCGTAGGTGTAGAACTCGTAGTTCATGAAGGCCCACGGGAAGTCCCGGGTGGCGCCGATGATCAAGGAGCCCCGCGGCGCGATGCCGTACACGAAAACCGAGGCGCCGGCTTCGCCGCTACTGAAGTAGTTCGCCTGCTCCTTGCCGTAATAGCTGACGAGAAACCCTGGAATCAGCAACAAGAGGACGGCAGGCAGCCCGATCCAGGTGAAAAACGTTTGGCCGGCACGTTTGGTCGGGAAGAAGGCCGCTGCCGCGTAGAAGCACAGGAACGGCAACGAGAACAGGTAGATACGGAACACCATCTCACCGTCGTAGTCGTTGATGGCGACCACTGGGACCGGTGCGATCACCAGAAGAGCCAACGTGAGCTCGCGGTGGTGGCGTACTCGGCGGACGAACCCGATCAACGCGAGCAGCCCTATTGCGCCGCTGTGCAGGCGGTCGATCTTGGCGACCACGACCTGGCTGGGGCTGGCGTCGCCGAGGTTGATGAAACCCGACCGGGCGTTCTCCCCCGGTGCGCCGAGCTTGTCGATCAGCCCCGCAAGGTTCTCGGCGATCCACGGCCATGCGAACAAGACGTCCCAGCCGACAGCGGCCAGGATGGCCACCAGGAGAATCGTTTTCACCCGATACCGACACAGCGCCAGCACCGCTAACGCCAAGACAGTCATCAGTGGGGTGAGTTGATGGGTCGGAGCGATCGCGACGACCATGAGAATCACCGCTGCACCGATCAACAAATCGCGACGGCGGCCAACGGTTTCGCCCGCCCCCCGCGGCGCTCGATAGCGCAGGCATAACGCGATCGCGGTGAGGTAGAGGAAGAACACGGTCGGTTGCGGTGCGAAGTAATCTTGACCGACCCAGTTGGCCAGAACAAAGACCACCAGTACGGTCCACAACAAGCGCCGGTCATCAGTGAACGTGCGTGCGATCAGATACACCGGGCCCAGCATCAGTACGCCGAACAATGGCGGCGCCCACTCGGCATAGGCGAGTGCACCTCGAAGGCCGGAGGCCTCGATCATGGTTGCGTTCAATGTGAAAAAGCCGGGCCAACGTTGATATACGCCGAGTTCACGGATCGAGCTGTCGACTCCCTCGTTGCGCACGAAGAAGTCGATGACGCCCACGTGCTTCCACGCCCACGAATATCGCAGCGCGTCGTACAACACACAGGGGGTCGCGTGCAGGATGACAACCAGCACGCCGAGATATCCGTTGAGCATCCACGGGTGGATCGCGCCGCGGAGCACCAGGACGGCATATCCGACGAGCAGCACCGCCAGCGCGGCCCAGAACGTTACCGGAAACAACGGAACCAGCCCGAGGTCACCGATGCGGTCCAACCGAATCCTGGGCAGCGACACCAACCACAGGGCCGCGGCGCCGCACACCGGTATCATCGCCGCGGCGCCATGCAGCCGCCGGCGCGACCGCTTCGCGTCGGTGGCCGTCGCCTTTGCGACCGCGCGCTGTGCGTACCCAACGGTGTATCCGAGGCCGGTGATCATCACCCCGGCGATCAACGCGAATGCGGAAGAGAGCGCCGACGGATGACCTCGAAACGCCTGTCCGACATAGCGCAGGAATGCAAAGGGCAAAGTAGAGGTCAGATAGCGGCGTTCAGTCGAAAGAGCCTGTGACGCAGGCGTGGTACTGCCCATCTTGGCCTTGGACAACCCCTCGGCAAAGCAGCGGGCGCGGTAGTACGACCAGGTCCCCCGGGACGCGGGTACCGCATGCAGGACGTGCGCACTCGGTTCGTACACATGTATGCCGTTGGGATTGTCGCGTTGGACACGAATGCAGAGTTCGGTCTCCTCACATCCCACCGGCCGGGTGCCGACGCGGCCCAACCTCGTGTCGAATCCGCCCGATTCCATCAACAGCTCGCGCCGCAATGACATGTTGGCGCCGATGAAGTTGCGGATCACCGACCGCTCGTCCGGCATGCCGTGATAGCTGCAACCGACCACCCAGTCGAACTCGGCCGGGAACCAGTTCGGTCGTCCCTGGTGCCAGTTCGCCCGGACATACCCGCCCACTCCGAGAACGTGGGGGTTTGCGTACGGCTCGATCAGCGAGGCGATCCAGTCGGGTGCGGCCACCGCATCGTCGTCGAGGAACGCGACGACGTCCGACCGGGCGGTACGCGCACCGGTGTTTCGCGCACCGGATAAACCCGCCCGCTGGGCGTTCTCGATGACCGTGATATCACGAAATGCCGCGTCTGCCCGGTGAAACAACGATGCACAATGGTCTATCACCACGATGATCTCGTTGGCGGACACTGTTTGTGCCCGTACCGATTCCACAGCCGACGTCAACTCCGTCCACCGGTCTTCGGTGTATGCGCAGATCACCACCGCCACCGTGGGCGTGGCCGGGCCGACGCAGGCGGGGACGGTGCTGCGCCTTCGCCATCGCGGGCGCGGCGCGACGGTTGTCCGCGATGTCGAAGTGACCACGGCGCGCAAGACGGGGGCGATGTTGGCTGCCCACCAGATGCGATGTTCCTGGTAAGTCACGCATTTGCGCCACATTTCGGCTGCGTGGTGAAGCCACGTCAGCAGGATCAGCGCCTCCTCGTCGAGGCGATCACACCGCGGCGTGGCCGTTTCGCTGCTGTGGTAACTGGCGCGAAGGGACTGCCGTTCGAGAGGATTCAGCCCGCCGCTGCGCAGTCGGCGCCGCACGATGTCACCGAGTTCACGCGCTTCGAGCATTCGGCTGACACCAAGAATCAGCAGGTAACTGTCGAGCAGCGCCAACCGCCCTGGCCGCGCACCACCCCAGTCCACAATGCCGGTGACCGCACCGGTCTGCGCGTCGAGTTGTATGTTGTCGGGGGTGAAGTCGCCGTGCGTCCAACTCACCAGCGCCCTGCGTTGCATGAGTGCGCCGCAGAGTAATTCACCGACATGGTCCACGTTGGACAGCAGGCGCGGATCCATCCGCACGCAGATGTCTGCCAGTGCCGCCAACGGTTCGCCCACCCAGTCATGAAGCGCTGCGTCGTCGATCAGCGTCACGGTGCCCGTCTGCCGGTGCAGCAGTCCGATGGCGGCCAGCGCCCCGGCGGTAAGAGATGGAGCATGGTCGCGACGCCCCATCACCGCGTCGGCAAGGCTCACCCCGGGTCGGTATGTTTCCAGCGACGTGATCCCACGGGGTGTCTCACGGAATGCGAGCACCCGCGGTAACAGCTGATGCAGCTCGGCCAGCCGGTCATCGGTCGACAATCGGTGCAATATCACCCGCTGGGTACTCAGCTCCCGAGTGCCCAGTGCTCCGTTGGCGATTTTGGCGACCGCGTAAGGCTCACCGCATTTCGAGCGGAGGATGGCGACATCGACGTCACTGACGGTGCGTACCGGTTGTGCAGTCGTGCACCCGCTGGTCGTCTCGTCGAGAACTGCCAGCCACGCCGCGTCGAATGACCGCGAGTGGCTTGACCGCCGACGGCGCAGCAGACCCAGCGACCGATCCACGACCGTGTGCAGCCGCAGCGTTGTGAGCAGCTGCAAAACCCATACGATCGCGGTTGCCGGCAGCATCGGATGCCGGCGGCGCTTGCGTGTATCCGGGCGGGCAGTGTCGGCGTTGGTCATCCACTGGTCTCGGCGCACCAGCAGGTAGACCGCCATTACCGTCTGCGAGATCAACCAGGCCAGCCCCGCGCCGGTCAAGCCGGCGATGTGCAACAACACCCAAGTGAGGCTGAGCACGATTCCGCACTGGGTGAGCTGGATCGACAACAGCAGACCGAGACGACGTTGCGCCCTGGCCGAACTCACCGCGGTGGTGACTACGAGGTTGGGAATCGCCGCGAGCGCGAGGAGGCGAAGTGTGTCGGTAGCTTCTTGGTAGCCCGGCCCGAAGATACCTAGCAGTAGCGGAGCCGCTGCCATGGTTGTGATCACCACCGGCACAAGCAGTTTCGAGGTATGGCCGAGAACGTGCCGCACCGAACCTGCCAGGCGGCCAGGATTCGCAGCGGTCTCGGCGACCAGCGAAGTCCCCATGTTGGTGTTGAGCAGATGCAGGCTGTAGGCGATGACCCAAGCGATCGCGAAGTACGCATTCGGGGCGGCGCCCAGAACCGCGATCACCATGATCGGCATGAGGTCGATGGAGCCGATCGACGAAATCGAGCCGGCATAGTCGAATGCGACGAACCTGCCGATCTGACGCACGGGCGGCAGGTCATCTGTTTCACGCAGTCGTTGATGCCGGGGGATCGCCCAGCCGAACAGGTAGATTCCGACGACGATGACTAGCACCCACATCGACAAGACCCATGACGCGAAGATGCCGTGCAACGGCATGGCAGCAACAAAAGCCACCACGAGACCGACTTTGGCGACGGCGAACACGACGTTGATGACCGGCACCAACTCTGCTCGCTGCAACCCGACAAGCACACCGTTCTGGATGACGAAGAGCGCATAGCCGGCAGTGCCGACCACGAACATCACCATGGGCGTCACACCGGTGAGAAATGCCGCGCCCGGCGCGATGACTCGAACGACCAGCACGGCTGCGGTGGCGATGACGACGGCGAGGCAGGTGCTCACGATGAAGGCGACAGCCACGAGGCGTCGCGTGCGTCGTCCCGCGGTCGGGACGAAGCGCACCATTGCACTGGACAGATTGAGGGCTGCGACGGCGGCAGCCAGAACCATCATCGAAATGGCGGCCGAGTTGCTCCCCACGCTGGCGGCGTCATACTTCCACGCCGCCACGGCCCAATAGCCGAAGCCGATCACCGCCGAAAGGCCCGAGCTGATGGTCAACCAGTAACCGTTTCGCAACAATGGATTTCGCCAGCCGGCGCGCACTGCCGCGACGGTCCTACGGGATCGCGACTCGAGCCTGCTTTCTGTCTCGGGGACGGCAGGCGCCCGCTCGGGCGCGCCGAGCTGGCCGCGCGACAGGGTGGTATCGGCGGTCATCGATGAGCCGCACTGCGATGCGCACGCCATCGGCTGACGGCATACGCGACCGGTCCGTACGCCAGGCCGCGCTTTTCGAGCCGTGCCAACTCCGGCGGCCAACCGGTGTACCGACCCTCGTTGCGGGCAGACGACGCTTTGAACGCATACCCGAAACCGGCAGGTAGCCGACGTAGCAGATGGGGCCACATCCCGGGCTCGTGCACCATCACGCTGGTCAGGAACGCTCCGAGGCCGACACCGTAGCCGAACGCCTGGTTGCGCAGTGCGGCCATCTCGCGGTGGTGCTTGTGCCACACGATCGCATCGGGTTGGTAGACCACCTGGTGGTTCAGAACGACGCGGAAGAACGCAGCAAGGTCGTCACCGCCGCGTGCGAAGGTGCCCACGCCGATTGTGGTGTCGAAGCCGCCGAGCCCACGCAGCACCGCCGTGTCGAACGCCATGTTGGCGCCCGAGCCGAATCGACCCGCGGTGAAAGGAAACAGCGGATCATTCGGCCGGTGCTCGGCGGTGTCGAAGACGGTGAGCGCAAATCCCTTGTCGAAGCCACCGTGTCGTTCCAGCAGCAGTTGCGCCGGGGTGTTCAGCTCGGCAGGCAGGATGAGACCGGTCACGCATCCGACGTCGGGCGCGGCGGTGAATCCCTCAGCGATGGCGGTCAGCCAGTGGCGGTCGACAACGACATCGTCATCGACGAACGCCACGATCTGCCCGCGGACTTCCTCCAGCCCACGGTTGTGCGCCGACGCCAAGCCCCGGCGGTTTTCGCGCACGTACTGGACGTGCGGCGCGAAATGGGCCAACAGCTCGGCGGTCGACGACGTGACGGGATCGTTGTCGACGACCACCACGTCGTAGCGGGGATACTCGAGGTCGAGTAGGGCGGATAGACACTCGCGCAGGCTCTCCGGACGCTCACGGGTCGCGACGACGACGGTGATGTGCGGCGGGTCAGCCAACACCGCAGCGCGACGGCGCAGGCACCGATGCACCGAACCGTTTTCGCGGGCCTGTGAACCGGACGCGTCGACGGGCGTCATTTCGTCTGCCAGCAGGTGCTCGTTGACGGGCCCCCGCATCGCCGACCACACCGTTGCCGCGTGCGTTTCCCACCGGCGGTCGGCGCGACCGTCGAGGACGACGACGCCGAGCGGGTGGGTGTGCAGTCGAACCAGGGCGAGGATCTTGCACGGAAGCGTGGATGGAGCGGCGAGGCTCAACCTCGCAGGCGGAGCGCTCAACTCGATCTCGGTGCGGGCGACCGGAAGGTCGCCTTCGAGAATCGACCTGGCCGTCGGCCCATGGTGCGTCGGCGACCGCTGCGCGGTCGAACAGGTCACGGTCATCTCACATGCCTGCCACGTCTGCACTGGCGATCGTCGACCCGCGACGGCCGTAGACCGTCTGCACCAGCCGGCCCGATAGGCCAGTTCGATGGTGCCGCAGCACGGTAGCCAGAACCCTGGACCCATCACGGATGGCATGCAGATTGGATTCGCCTGCCCGCCTGGGGAGTTCCAAGCTCGGCACCTCTGCGACGCGCAGACCGGCCTGGATGGCGCGGACCGTCATCTCGGCCTCGATCTCGAACCCGGTCGCGGAAAGGTCGAGATGTTCCAGGTAGCGGCGATGGAAGGCACAGAACCCGTAGCAGAGATCGGTCAGGTCGGCGTCGTAGAGGTAGTTGAAGACCGAGAGGAGGAACCGGTTACCCATCCGGCGAAAAGCCGTGATATCCAACGATCCGCCGCCGCAGACAAACCGTGAGCCTTTGACGAAGTCGTATCCGTTGGCCAGGAAGTGCAGGTAGTGCCTGATCTCCTGCGGCTCCATGCTTCCGTCGGCGTCCATCATCACGATGACGTCTCCGGTGGCGGCCATGAACCCCGTGCGCAGCGCGCTACCCTTGCCGATTCCCTGTTGGGCCACGATGCGGATGTCTGGCCGATAGCTGCGAGCAGTGGTCAATGTCGCATCGGTGGAATAGCCGTCTACGAGGATGATTTCGTCGACCTCATCGGAGATCTTCTCGAGCACCCACGCGATGTTGCGCGCCTCATTTCGAACCGGGATGACAAGGCTGACTGAGCCCTGCAACGCTGGCTTCCCGACGCGTCGACGGCGGCGCGGTGACGGCTCGGGGTGGGGAGTCCGCGGAGCCGTCACCGCTTCCACCGTGGTCGGACGGACGGAGGTGTCGGTGTCGCCGCTGCCGTTGGCGGCCAGTGAGTACGTCATCGTTAGTTGTCTCCGAGTTGAGATGGAAATGAGCAATGCGCATCGATGACGAGCGCCGCGCCGCCGAAGGCACTGATGAAATGGACGAGCACGTCGTCGTTGACCGTGATCCGGTTACCGGCGATGGTGGCGTGCCAGCCGGCCCGCTGCAGAGCGTCCCTGGCCGCGCCGATGGCGGGAATGTCGGCGACGACGTCGGCAACCTGTTCTGCCGTAGGGCCGACAGACCCCGCTTTGTTTACTGATGATGAATTCATCGAACTCCCCCAGAACATTCGGATGCTCGGTGACCCAAACCGGAGCAAAATTTGCTTTAGGAGCGTGAGATTACCGCGCAGCAACCTCGGCGCAAGACTTTGAGTACAAGATTCATCCGAATAGATGACACTATCGTCGCTGTTCCAGCCGATTTTCAACCGACCGTACGATAGCCCGTTCGTCCGTTCTCGTACAAGTGCTTACGTCGTTCGGCGTACCGGGATATACTTTGCCAGTCTTGCGGATAGCCGCCGTCTTTTTACCCCGCCGGCACTAGGAAAATACCTTCAGCAGCGCAACTTTTGCGGTCTGGACCGATTGCTGAGAGCGCGCGTAACTCAAGTGAAATGCACTCTGAGCGTAGCGCCAGCAAAATCTGTCGCCATCGCGGCGGGAGCAAACGCTAGACGTCGTTTAACATCAATATCCCGCGTCGACGGGCCCCTTTGCCACCAGCGGGCGATTCTCATGTCTACGTAGGTGTTCGTCCGTACTGTCAGTTACGCCGAGTTGCTGAACGCGTGCTGGCAGAACGTATTTCGCGTCCCGTTGCACTGCCGGCCGGGCATGACGACCCACCGACCTGCTACTTTCAGGTTTGGGAAACGTCCCCGCGGGTAAGGGGATGCCGAATTTCGGACGACCAGGAGTGCATCACTTTGAACAAGATGAGCAAGATCACGATATCGGCAACCGCCAGTTTCGCTGCGGCCGGAGTCATCGGTGTTTTCGCCGCGCCGGTCGCAGGCGCTGACCCCGAAGCCGAAGCCACCACGCAGACACAGGTCCAGCCACAGATCCAGGTCCAGACGCTGACACTGGGCACCCAGGGCAAGCTGGTTGACGGCAACGTCATTCAGGGCTGGACGGTCGACAACCTTCAGCCGAGTTCCGACCCCATCCCCTACAACGTGCAAGGAACGTTGTGGGAGATCACCGCCAACGATCAAGCGATCCAGGGCACCGTGATCCCGATCGTGTCGAACCTCAACGCCCGGGCCGCCAACGGCGAGACCTATCGCGCGCTGTTCGGTGTCGCCACCCCGCAGGGCGTCAACCCGGCCGCGATCCCGCAAGGCGAACAGACCACGGGCAAGGTGTATTTCGACGTCACCGGCGCCGAGCCGAACAGCATCGTCTACAACGCGGGCGGCCAGGATCTGATCGTTTGGGTCGAGGCACCTGAATCCACGTCGAGCGGCGCTGCGTCGACGTCGTACCCGTCGACGGGCTCCCAGAGCCCGGCCCAGGCGCCGGCAACGGAGGCCGCGCCCGCGGCAGTCGGAACCGAGGCACCCGAGGGCAGCCAGGGCACGCCGCTGCCGGCGGGAACCGAGTCGGTGCCGGCAGGTTCGGCGGGAACGCCGCTGCCGCCGGCTGAGGGCGCTCCTGCCGCGCCGCCGGCCGAGGGTGCGCCCGCTCCGGCGACCGCGGAGGGCACGCCGCAGCCCGCGGGAAGCCAGGGCACTCCGGCCCCGGCGGGTGACCAGGCGCCGACGCCGTCGACCTACGCGCCGGTCCCGACGCCCTGAACCAAGCAGCTATCGGCTGTCACGAGTGGGATGACCACCACGCGTACAGCTGCGGGAAGGTCGGCCCCTGCGGGCCGCTTTCGACGGCGCTGACCACAAGTCGGTCGTCGTCGGTCCAGATCACCGTGGGCTGACCTTCCCGAAGGCCGCAGAACAACGTGCCGGCCACCCGGTCCGGGGCGGCGTTACGCCGCCACGGGCCAGGCGACTGAATGTTGCCGGGACAGACCACCTGGGTCGCGGTCTGCATCGCGTCGTTGAACACGGCGTCGAGTGCGGCCCTGTCTTCGACCAACGTGTACACCGCCGACAGCGGGCCGTCGGGGTCAACGTTTTGTACGCAGTTGACCTGTGCCAGCACGTTTTCCGGCGCGTCGACCGCTTCACACGCGCCCGGCGGGTAGCCGGGTGGAAGCATCTGCATGAGGCGTGGCGCGTGGTTGGGCCGAGTGGTCGTCGCCGGAGTTGTCGGTGGCGTTGTTGTCGGCCCCGATGGCGGCGGCGTCGCGACAGCGGGCGCATCGTCCTGCGGTGACGGCCGCAGCAGCCAGAACCCCAACCCGACGGCCGCGGCGACGGCGATGACCGCCGCCACCGCTACTGGCACCGCTTTGGGCACCGAACGCGGCTGCACCGGCCGCGGTGTCACGGAGAGCGGGGCGTCAAAGCGCCTCATCTGGGTGTCTGGTGCGCGGGGCACAGCGCGCACCGGCCCGGTGTCGGCTTCGTCGGGGCCGGGTCCGTCGACAGCGTCGTTTTCCGGCGTCGACGAGGGATCCGGTGGCTGAGGCGAACTCACGGCTTTGAGGGTAGTAGCAGCGGGACCCGCCGTGGCGGGGTCAGCCCAGGATCAGACCCGATGTCGGCACGCCGGTGCCCGCGGTGACGAGCACATGTTCGACGTCGGGCACCGGGTTCACCGATGTGCCGCGCAGTTGGCGTACCCCTTCGGCGATGCCGTTCATGCCGTGGATGTAGGCCTCACCCAACTGGCCGCCGTGGGTGTTGATCGGCAACCGTCCACCGATCTCGATGGCGCCGTCGGCGACGAAGTCCTTGGCATCGCCCTGATCGCAGAACCCGAGTTCCTCCAACTGGATCAGGGTGAACGGCGTGAAGTGGTCGTAGAGCACGGCGGTCTGGATGTCGGTCGGCTTGAGCCCCGACTGCTGCCACAGCTGCCTGCCCACCAGCCCCATCTCCGGAAGGCCGAGCTCTGGCCGGTAGTAGCTGACCATCGAATACTGGTCGGCGCTGGAACCTTGCGACGCCGCCTCGATGACCGCGGGTCGGTGCTTTAGGTCTTTGGCCCGCTCCGCGGACGTGATCACCAGGGCCACACCACCATCGGTTTCCTGGCAGCAGTCCAGCAGCCGCAACGGTTCGGCGATCCACCGCGAATTCTGGTGGTCCTCAATGGTGATCGGCTTCTCGTAGAAGTACGCCTTCGGGTTCTTGGCCGCGTGCTTGCGGTCGGCCACCGATACCGCGCCGAAGTCCTTGCTGGTGGCACCGGACAAGTGCATGTAGCGCCTGGCGATCATCGCCACCTGCGCGGCGGGGGTGGACAGCCCGTGGGGATACGAGAACGAGTTGTCCACACCGGTGGAGTCGGCGTTCTCCACCAGCCGCATCTGCACCTGACCGAAGCGGGTTCCCGAGCGTTCGTTGAAAGCCCGGTATGCCACAACGCAATCCGCGACTCCGGTCGCCACCGCGATCGCGGCCTGCTGGACCGTGGCGCAGGCCGCGCCGCCGCCGTGGTGGATCTTGGAGAAGAACTTCAACTCAGGGATGCCGATCGCGCGCGAGATCGCCACCTCGGTATTGGAGTCCATCGTGAACGTGACCATGCCGTCGACATCGGCAGGGGTCAGACCCGCGTCGTCGAGCGCGTCCAGAACGGCTTCAGAGGCGAGCCGCAGCTCGCTGCGACCGGAGTTCTTGGAGAAGTCGGTGGCTCCGATCCCGACGATCGCCGCCTTGCCGGACAACTCGCCGGGCATCAGTTACCTCCGATGGTTAGCGTCGCGTTGGCGATCACGTGGTCACCCAGGCTGTTGCTGCCAGTGATTTTCAGGCTGATGAGCCCGTCTTCTATCCCGGTGACCTCGCCCTTGAACGTCACGGTGTCGTAGGCATACCACGGCGCCCCGAGGCGCAGACCGATCGACTTGATGACCGCGGTAGGCCCGGCCCAGTCGGTGATGTAGCGCTGAACCAGACCGGTGTCGGTGAGGATGTTGACGAAGATGTCCTTCGACCCTTTGGCCTGCGCCTTGTCGCGGTCGTGGTGGACGTCCTGGTAGTCGCGGGTGGCGATCGCCGTCGACACGATGAACGTCGGGTCGCCGTACAGCGCCAGTTCGGGCAGCTTGGTGCCTACTTCGACAGTCGGTGTGCTCACGTGTCCGGCTCCCATGCATACAATGTCCAGGCCGGGCCTGAATCGCCTTCTGGAAAGTCGATAAACGTTGCGCGGACCGACATTCCGATCTCCACGGCGCCGGGGTCAACGTTGCGTAACTCCCCGAGCATCCGGACGCCCTCCTCGAGTTCGACGAGCGCGACGACGAACGGCAGTGTGCGACCGGGCACCTTCGGGGCGTGGTGCACCACGAAGCTGAACACCGTGCCCTTACCGCTGGCCACGACGTAGTCGGTGGGCTGCTCTTTGTCCAGCCACAGCGCGGGCACCGGCGGATGCTGCAGCGTGCCGTCGGGACGCTTCTGGATCCGCAGTTCGTGCGCGTTGACGCCGTCCCAGAAGAACTTGGTGTCCCGCGACGACGCCGGCCGCATCATCGAATCGGCGTCCAGGTCGTCGGGCACCTGGGTGCCCGTACCGCTGTCGGCGGGCCTGAACTTCATTATGCGCCACATCATCTCGGCGATGTCTTCATCGCCGACCTGCCAGGTGATCTTCTGCGTGATGAAGAAGCCCTCACCCAACGCGGTGTTCTTCGGCCCGATGACGTCGGTCAGCTCTGCGGTGACGCTGACCTGTTCGCCGACCCGCAGATACCGGTGATAGGTCTGTTCGCAGTTGGTGGCGACCACACCGATATAGCCTGCGTCGTCGAACAATTCGATGATCTTGCCCAGCGGGTCGTCGTCGGGGCGTACACCGCCCAGACCCATCATCGTCCACACCTGGATCATCGCGGGCGGCGCGACGGCGCCCGGGTGACCGGCCGCCTTCGCCGCGGCCTCGTCGACGTAGATCGGGTTCTTGTCGCCCATCGCATCGACCCAGTGGTCGATCATCGGCTGGTTGACCGGGTGGCGGCCCAGGCGCGGCTTGCTCTTGCCTTCCGCCTTGACCCGCTCGGCGGCGGCCTTGATGTCCTCGACGCTCATCGGGATCCTCTGCTCTTCGCGCAAGCGCTCATCGCGGCACCCTCGGAACCTTCAGTCCCGCAGCCGCAATCATCTCCCGCATCACCTCGTTGACACCTCCGCCGAACGTGATCACCAGGTTCCGTTTGGTCTGGCTGTCGAGCCATTCCAGCAACTCCGCGGTGTCCGAATCGGCCGGATCCCCGTACTTGCCGACGATCTCCTCGGCCAACCGGCCCGCGTACTGGATACGTTCAGTGCCAAACACTTTGGTCGCTGCTGCGTCGGCGACGTCGATGGTCTCACCGGACGCGGCGACCTGCCAGTTCAGCAGCTCGTTGATACGCCACATCGCCTTGAGCTCACCCAGCGAACGCTTGACGTCGTCGTGTTCGAGCGGGGCGACCCCGTTGCTTCCCGGCTTGGACGCCCACGCGTGCACATGGTCGTAGAGCGAGGCGAACCGGCCTGCCGGGCCGAGCATCACCCGCTCGTTGTTGAGCTGGGTGGTGATCAGCTTCCAGCCGCCATTCTCCTCCCCGACGAGCATGTCGGCGGGAACCCGGACGTCGTTGTAGTAGGTGGCGTTGGTGTGGTGTGCGCCGTCGGACAGGATCATCGGCGTCCACGAGTAGCCGGGATCCTTGGTGTCGACGATGAGTATCGAAATACCCTTGTGCTTGACCGCTTCCGGATCCGTTCGGCAGGCCAGCCAGACGTAGTCGGCGTCGTGCCCGCCGGTGGTGAAGACCTTCTGCCCGTTGACGATGTACTCGTCGCCGTGTCGCACCGCGGTGGTGCGTAGTGACGCCAGGTCGGTGCCCGCCTCCGGTTCGGTGTAGCCGATTGCGAAATGCACTTCGCCCGCGAGGATTCCGGGCAGGAACTTCTTCTTCTGCGCATCGGTCCCGTACTGCTGCAGCGTGGGTCCCACGGTCTGCAGTGTGACGGCCGGCAGGGGCACGTCGGCGCGCTGCGCCTCGTTGACGAAGATCGACTGCTCGATGGGCCCGAAGCCCAGACCGCCGAACTCCTTGGGCCAGCCGACACCGAGCTTGCCGTCCGAGCCCATCCGCTTGATGACCGCCCGGTACGCCTTGCCGTGGCGGTCCTTCTCCATCTCCTTGGCCTCTTCGGGGGAGATGAGGTTCGAGAAGTACTCTCGCAATTCCGCCTGCAGCTGCTTCTGTTCAGGCGTCAGTTCGATGAACATTCCTACCTCCCGGCGCCTTGCTCGCCCAGTGCGGCTCCCACCAAGTCGAGCCGGTGGGACGGACCACCGACCAGGCGGGTGAGGTCCTTGATCGTGGAGTAGTAGCGGTCCATCGGGTAGGTGATATCCATACCCATGCCGCCGTGCAGGTGGTGACAGAGTTGCATCACCGGGGGTGCCTGCGACGCCAGCCAGTAGCCCAGGACGTCGAGGTCCTCGTCGGCGTCACGCCCCTCGGAGAGCCGCCACGCCACCGACGTCGCGACCAACGTCAAAGTGCGAGAGGCGATGTAGACCTCGGCCAGCTGCGCTGCCACGGTCTGAAACGTCGATAACGGCTTGCCGAACTGCTCGCGGTTGGCGACGTAGTCGGCGGTGAGCCGCAGCGCACCGGCGACCAGGCCGGAGGCGTATGCGCCGATCGCAGCCAACGCCAACTGGTTGACCCGCCGCGGCAGCGCGCCCTCGAGTACCCCGTCGACCTGCGCATCGGTGAACGTGACTGTGAACTCGTCGCCGCCGTTGGAGGCCGGGGTCTTGGTCACCTGGACACCGTCGGCTTTCGGCGACACCACGGCGACACCGTTGTCGGCGGTCACCAGTATCCATTCCGCTTGTCCCGCATAGGGAACCGCAACCTTGGTGCCGTTGAGTGTGTTTTCGGCCAGGGTGGTGGCCGGGCGGTCGGGCAGCGGCGCACCGGGTTCGTTGAGCGCGGCTGTCAGCACCGCGCCCTTGGCCACCCCGGCGAGGTAACGGTCCTGCTGCTCGTCGGAAGCCAGGTCCCGCAGCGTCAACAGGCCCAGACCCAGCGTGGCCAGTGCGGGACTGATCGTGCCGTGGCGGCCGACCTCGGTCAGTGCCGTGGCCACCTCGGGCAGCCCGACACCGTCACCGCCGAGGCGCTCGGGCACCGCCAGGGCGGCCACTCCCCCGGCGACCAGTGCGTCCCAGCTGTTGTCTCGGTCGAGCACGGATGTCACCACGTCGGCGACAGCCTGCTGCTCCGGGTTGGGCGTGAAATCCACCCGTCCTCCTTATTGCAAACGACGCGCCCCGCGCGGGTTCGGTACCGATCAGTGCTTGACGGGGCACTTACCGGTGTAGTCAACCTGCCAGTGCTTGATGCCGTTGAGCCACCCCGACTTCAGCCGTTCGGGGTCGCCGATCGGCTTGAGGTCGGGCATATGGTCCGCGACCGCGTTGAAGATCAGGTTGATGGTCATGCGCGCCAGGTTGGTGCCGATGCAGTAGTGCGCACCGGTGCCGCCGAAGCCGACGTGCGGGTTCGGGTCGCGCAGGATATTAAAGGTGTGCGGGTCGTCGAAGACCTCTTCGTCGAAGTTGGCCGACCGGTAGGACATCACCACCCGCTCGCCCTTCTTGATCTTCACCCCGCCGAGCTCGACATCCTCGAGCGCGGTGCGTTGGAACGCCGAAACCGGGGTGGCCCAGCGCACGATCTCGTCGGCGGCGGTCTCGGGACGTTCCTTCTTGTAAAGCTCCCACTGGTCGGGGTTTTGCGAGAACGCGATCATGCCGTGGGTGATCGAGTTGCGGGTGGTCTCGTTGCCCGCCACCGCCAGCATCACCACGAAGAAGCCGAACTCGTCGTCGGTGAGCTTCTCGCCGTCGATGTCGGCCTCGATCAGCTTGGTGACGATGTCCTCGGTCGGGTTCTTGGCCCGCTCCTCGGCCATCTGCATGGCGTACTGGATCAGCTCCATCGACGACATCGCGGGGTCGACATGGGCGTACTCGGGGTCCTCACCGGCGGTCATCTCGTTGGACCAGCGGAAGATCTTGTCGCGGTCCTCCTGCGGAACACCGAGCAGCTCGGCGATGGCCTGCAGCGGCAGCTCACACGACACCTGTTCGACGAAGTCGCCGCTTTCCTGCGCGGCAGCGGTCTCGGCGATCTTCTGCGCGCGGGCGCGCAGTTCGTCCTCGAGGCGCCCGATCGCGCGGGGGGTGAAGCCGCGGGAGATGATCTTGCGCAGCCGGGTGTGCTGCGGGGCGTCCATGTTGAGCAGCACACTGCGCTGCAGATCGATGGCATCGCGGGTCATGTCCTGCGGCCAGACGGGAATGGCGCCGTCGGGCGAGCTGCCGAAGACATCATTGCGCCGAGAGACTTCCTTGACGTCGGCGTGCTTGGTGACGAGCCAGTAGCCTTTGTCTCCGAAGCCGCCGGTGCCACCGGGTACGTCGACCCAGTGGATGGGGTCGGACTTGCGCAGTTCGGCGAGCTCAGCGACGGGTAGACCCTTGAGGTTCAAATCGGCGTCGAGGGGATCGAATCCCTTGGGCAGGTTCGGACCAGACATCCGTACGCTCCTTAATGCAACGTGTTCTAGTGCCAGTAAAACATGCCTTCTGCGCAGATGAAAGGCAGGTAACCATCCTCGCTTGTCAGGGTAATGAAACGTGTTCTAGCCTGACGTAATGGGTAATCCTGTCATTGTTGAAGCCACTCGTAGCCCCATCGGAAAGCGCAACGGTTGGTTGTCCGGCCTGCACGCCACGGAGTTGCTAGGCGCAACGCAGAAGGCTCTTGTCGAGAAAGCCGGGATCGACGCCGGGGACGTCGAACAGGTCATCGGTGGGTGCGTCACCCAGTTCGGTGAGCAGTCCAACAACATCACCCGGGTGAGCTGGCTGGTCGCCGGGCTGCCCGATCATGTCGGCGCGATGACGGTGGACTGCCAGTGCGGCAGCGGCCAGCAGGCCAACGGGCTGGTCGCCGGCCTCATCGCCGCGGGCGCCATCGACATCGGCATCGCCTGCGGCATCGAGGCGATGAGCCGGGTGGGGCTGGGCGCAAACGCCGGACCCGACCGCAGCATCCTGCGCCCGTCGTCGTGGGACATCGACCTGCCGGACCAGTTCACCGCCGCCGAGCGGATCGCCAGGCGCCGCGGGATCACCCGCGAAGAGATCGACCAGTTCGGTTTCCAATCGCAGGCCAAGGCCAAGCAGGCCTGGGCCGAGGGCCGGTTCGACCGCGAGATCAGTGGCATCGAGGCCCCGGTGCTCGACGAGCAGAAGCAGCCGACCAGCGAGCGACACGTCGTGACCCGTGACCAGGGGTTGCGCGACACCACGGTGGAGGGTTTGGCGTCGTTGAAGCCCGTGATCGAGGGCGGGATCCACACCGCGGGGACGTCGTCGCAGATCTCCGACGGTGCGGCCGCGGTGCTGTGGATGGACGAAGACAAGGCCCGCGCGCTGGGTCTGAAGCCGCGCGCCCGCATCGTCAGCCAAGCGCTCGTCGGCGCCGAGCCCTACTACCACCTCGACGGACCCGTGCAGTCGACCGCCAAGGTGCTTGAGAAGGCCGGGATGAAGATGGGCGACATCGACATCACCGAGATCAACGAGGCCTTCGCGTCGGTCGTGCTGTCGTGGGCCCGGGTGCACAACCCCGATATGGACAAGGTCAACGTCAACGGCGGGGCGATCGCGCTGGGGCATCCGGTGGGCAGCACCGGTAGCCGGCTGATCACCACCGCACTGCACGAGCTCGAGCGCACCGACAAGAGCACGGCGCTGATCACGATGTGCGCCGGCGGTGCGCTGTCCACCGGCACGATCATCGAGCGGATCTAGCGCTTTCTGCCGGCGAGCGTCAGTCGCGCGCGATGCGCGGACGGATCTTCGCCCTGATGTGGTGGATCTGGCCGTCGGCGGCTGGGATCAAAAAGGTTTCGTCGACGTCGGCGACGACGCGGCGCCCGCCCAGCGCCGCCTTGGTGACCACGGTGAACGTCGCGTGCACGTGGTCGCCGTCGACGCGGAACTCGCGATCGGCGGTCGCGTCGATGACGAGGTACTGCGGGCCGCGGTTCAGGCTGCGCCGCAGATGATCTCCGGAGAAACCGGTCTTGATGCCCACCTCGATCCGGACACAGCCCGGTGCGAACGGCACCTGGTCGGCGCGATGGCTGGCGAGCGCATCGATGTACGCGTCTGCGGCCGCGATCCGGTCGGCGTCCGACACGGTGCGCATTTCCTGGTCCATTTCCCGAGCATAGGATGACCGCCATGGCAAAGTCGCGCCCGCGTTTCATGGACACCAAGCCAGCGGACTTCTTCATCAAGTGGATGGCGAAGGTCAACACCTACATGTACCGCCGCAGCGACGGCGAGGGCTTCGGCAGCGACTTCCAAGGCATCCCCGTGGCGCTGCTGACCACCACCGGCCGCAAGACGGGCCAGCCGCGGATCAGCCCGTTGTACTTCCATCGCGACGGTGACATCGTCGTGGTGGCCGCGTCCAAAGGCGGCAGCGACAAGCACCCGATGTGGTACCTCAACCTCAAGGCCAACCCCAAGGTGCAGGTGCAGATCAAGAAAGATGTGCTCGAACTGACCGCACGAGACGCGACCGACGCCGAACGCGCGAAGTACTGGCCGAAGCTGGTCGAGATGTACCCGACCTACGAGGATTACCAGTCCTGGACCGACCGGGTCATCCCGCTCGTAGTCTGCGAACCCTGATCGGTGTTGCGAGTTAACGTATTCCGGCCTTTTTGTTAGGCCATCGGGCTACTGTCTGAGCCGTCGAGGTGGCTTTACCAAAGGAGCGGTCGGTGCGGGATCGGCGGATACTTCGAACTCTATTCACCGTGCTCACCGCGGCGCTGCTGTTCGTCATCTCGGCGATCCCAGCCTGGTCGATGACGGTGACGTTCGTGCGACATGCTGAATCGCAGGCCAACGCCGACCACATCATCGAAACCGACATCCCGGGCCGCGGACTCACCGAGCAGGGCCACGCAGAGGCAGCGGCCGCCGCCGCGGTGCTCGCCGGCCAGGACTTCGATGCGATCTACTCGTCGCCGCTGCAACGAACCATGGAGACCGCGCAGGCCCTTGCCGCCCTCACCGGACAAGACATCTCACAATTGACGAGCCTGCGGGAGATACCGGGCGGCTGGCTCGAAGGTGCGCGAGACGACCGCGGGATCCAACGGCTCCTCTACGGCCTACCGGCGATGGCCTGGACGCTCGGGCTGCGCTTCGTCCCGGTGCTGGGGTCTGAGGACGGCAATGCGTTCGACGCGCGGGTCGACGGCGCGCTGCGCCAGATGTATGAAGACGGCGTCGAGAATCCGGTGGTGTTCAGCCACGGCGCGACCATCATGTTCTGGACGCTGATGAACGTCGACAATCCCGATCTCGGTTTGATGCTCAGCCATACGTTGGGCAACACCGACACGGTCGTGGTCGAAGGCAGCCCCGAGGAGGGGTGGACGCTGGTGAGCTGGGCCGGGGTAGAAGTCAGCGCCAACCCGCCGCTGCTAACCAAGCTCTTGGTCCACACCCGCGATCTGATCGTCGCGCCGCAGACCGCGCTGTACAACATCGGGCGGGCATTCGCCAGCGGGGACATCGCCGCGTTGGCGAACGCCGTTCGAGACGGGGTGATCGACGTCGTCAAGACCGCGGTCGAGTTCGTGCCCAACGTGATTCGGGACGTCGTCGACGAGTTCCGCGGCCCATCCGCGCAGACGGTCGACGAACCGGTCAACATCAACGCCGCCGATGTCAGCTCGCTGGACGCGGAGGCTGACGCGCCAACGATCGAGCCGGAGACGACGCCCGTCGAGACGACCGCCGACGCCGACGCCGCGCCGCTGCTGACCAAGGTGAAGAAGCGCGCGGGGGCAACGGATCTGACGGACGGGAACAAGGTCAATCCCGGTGACACCGTCGAAGCTGTCGATGTCGATGTCGACGAAGACGCTGAGGCCGACGCCGAGGTCGACGCCGAGCCTCGCGATCTCAAGGGCTTGGTCACAGCGATCACCGACCGCTTCGGCGGCACCATGGCACCGGGTAAGTCCGACGCCGACGTCGACAGCACCGACACCGACACCGACAGCGATTCCGACACCGACGCCGACGCGGGATCGGCGCAGGTCGCCGCTTAACCCCCGGCTCGGGTGATCAGGCCCCGTAGACGGGAACCGGCGGACGCGCCTTGGCCAGCAGGTCCTTGACGACCGGGCCCAGCTCGGCGGGATCCCACCGCGCGCCCTTGTCGACCTGTGGACCGTGCGCCCAGCCCTCGGCGACCCGGATGTTGCCGCCCTCGACCTCGAACATCTTGCCGGTGATGTCCTTGGACTCGGCGCTGCCGAGCCAAACCACCAGCGGCGAAACGTTTTCCGGTGCCATCGCGTCGAAGTCCTTATCCTGCGTCGCCATCATCTCGGCGAACACGGTCTCGGTCATCCGAGTGCGCGCCGACGGCGCGATCGCGTTGACGGTGACGCCGTAGCGGCCCATCTCCGCCGACGCCACCAACGTCAGGGCGGCGATCCCGGCCTTGGCGGCGCTGTAGTTCGCCTGTCCCACGCTGCCCTGCAGCCCCGCACCGGAACTGGTGTTGATGATGCGGGCATCCACGGTCTCGCCCGCCTTGGACTTGGTGCGCCAGTACGACCCGGCGTGGCGCATGGTGGCGAAGTGGCCCTTGAGATGTACGGCGACGACGGAGTCGAACTCTTCTTCGCTGGTGTTGGCGAACATCCGGTCGCGCACGATGCCGGCGTTGTTGACCAACACATCGAGCCCGCCGAAGGTCTCGACCGCCGATTGGATCAGCCCTTCAGCCTGGGCCCAGTCGGCCACGTTGGCCCCGTTCGCCACGGCTTCGCCTCCGGCAGCGGTGATTTCGTCAACGACGCCCTGCGCGGCGCTGCCACCGCCGGCGGGTGAGCCGTCCAGGCCGACACCGATGTCGTTGACCACGACGCGCGCCCCCTCGGCGGCGAACGCCAGCGCGTGCGCGCGGCCGATACCGCCGCCTGCACCCGTCACGATGACCACGCGACCGTCGAGCAGTCCCATATCCGTTGTCTCCTTTATTGTTTGATGTCCGCTGTCGTGGTGGCCAGATAGTGCGGTGGCTCACCGCCGCCGTGCACTTCCAGCGACGCCCCGCTGATGTACGCCGCGGCGTCGGATGCCAGGAACGCTGCAGCCCAGCCGACGTCGGCCGGGGTGGCCAGCCTCCCCAGGGGCACGTTCTTGGAGATCGCCGCGATGGAATCCGCGTCGCCGTAGAACAATTCCGATTGCTCGGTCTCGACCATGCCGACGACCACGGAGTTGACGCGCACCTTCGGCGCCCACTCCACGGCCAGGGTGCTGGTGATGCTCTCCATGCCCGCCTTGGCCGCACCGTAGGCGACCGTGCCCGGCGTCGGCCGCCTGCCGCTGACGCTCGCCACGTTGACGATGGAGCCGCCACGTTCCTGGTTCTGCATGACGGCGTTGGCGTGGGTGGAAACCGAAAGCGGCCCAAGCAGGTTGAGCTCGACGATCTTGGTGCTGAACTTCGCCGACGCCTCTGAGGCCGGAACGTACGGTGACCCGCCAGCGTTGTTCACCACCACGTCGAGGCGGCCGTGACGATCGACGATCGTCTCGATCATGGCCGCAACCGACGCGTCGTCGCGTACGTCGCAGCTGTGGAACTCATACGGCGAACCTTCGACGGGTCTGCGCGCGCAGGCGACGACGGTCGCGCCCTGAGCGGCGAAGACGGCGCTGATGCCGGCGCCGACGCCGCGGACGCCCCCGGTCACCAGCACGACCTTGTCGTGAAGTCCGAGCTTGATCTCTGGCCGGTCGGTCACTGTGCTAGCGTACCAAGCAAGTGCTTGCTTTCCTACCGGACCCAGGAAGTGCTCGGAGGCTTAGATGACCATCACGCATACCGTCACCGAACCGGGCATCGTCTCGGTCACGGTCGACTATCCGCCCGTCAACGCGATTCCCTCGCGCGGATGGTTCGAACTCGCCGATGTCCTCACCAAGGCCGGCCAGGACCCGACCACCCACGTCGTGATCCTGCGCGCCGAGGGCCGCGGGTTCAACGCCGGCGTGGACATCAAGGAGATGCAGCGCACCGAGGGCTTCACCGCGTTGATCGACGCGAACCGCGGCTGCTACGCCGCCTTCAAGGCCGTCTATGAATGCGCGGTTCCCGTGGTGGCCGCGGTCAACGGCTTCTGCGTGGGCGGCGGTATCGGTTTGGTCGGCAACGCCGACGTCATCGTCGCTTCTGACGACGCGACGTTCGGGCTTCCGGAAGTCGAGCGCGGCGCGCTGGGCGCGGCCACCCACCTGTCTCGGCTGGTGCCGCAGCACGTGATGCGACGGATGTTCTTCACCGCCGCCACCGTGGATGCCGCGACGCTGCACCACTACGGCTCCGTGCACGAAGTGGTGCCGCGCGACGGCTTGGACGAGGCGGCGCTGCGGGTGGCCCGCGACATCGCCGCCAAGGACACTCGGGTGATCCGCGCGGCCAAGGAAGCGCTGAACTTCATCGACGTGCAACCGGTGAACGCGAGATACCGCATGGAGCAGGGTTTCACGTTCGAGCTGAACCTCGCCGGGGTTTCCGACGAGCACCGTGACGCCTTCGCCGGAACCGACAAGGGATCGAAATGACCGATAAGAGAACAACTCTGGAAGAGGCCGTCTCCTCGCTCCAGAGCGGTATGACCATTGGTATCGGCGGCTGGGGCTCCCGTCGCAAGCCGATGGCGTTCGTGCGGGCACTGCTGCGCACCGACGTCACCGACCTGACCGTGGTCACCTACGGCGGTCCCGACCTGGGCCTGCTGTGCTCCGCGGGCAAGGTGCGGCGCGCGTATTACGGCTTCGTGTCATTGGACTCGCCACCGTTCTACGACCCGTGGTTCGGCAAAGCTCGTAAGGCGGGCACGATCGAGGCACGCGAGATGGACGAAGGCATGCTGCGGTGCGGTCTGCAGGCGGCCGCGCAGCGGTTGCCTTTCCTGCCGATTCGGGCGGGGCTGGGCAGCGATGTGCGGTCCTTCTGGGGTGACGAGCTCACGACCGTGCGATCGCCCTACCCGACCGGTGAGGATTACGAAGAGCTGATCGCGATGCCCGCGCTCACGTTGGACGCCGCGTTCGTGCACATGAACCTCGGTGACGCACAGGGCAATGCCGCCTACACCGGCATCGATCCGTATTTCGACGACCTGTACCTGATGGCCGCCGAGAAGCGGTTCCTGTCGGTCGAACGGGTGGTGTCCACCGAGGAACTGGTCAAAGCCGTTCCGCCGCAGGCGCTGCTGATCAACCGGATGATGGTCGACAGCGTGGTGGAAGCGCCCAACGGCGCCCACTTCACCACGGCCGAACCCGATTACCGGCGCGACGAGAAGTTCCAACGGCACTACGCCGAGGCCGCCGCATCCGACGAGTCGTGGCAGCAGTTCACTCAAACATATCTGTCCGGCAGCGAATCCGACTACCAGGCCGCGGTGCGCAAGTTCGCGGAGTCGGTCAAGGAGGCAGGAAAGTGATGTCCGCGAGCCGTCCCGAAGTGTGCGTGGTGGCGTGTGCGGAACTGTTCCGCGACGCCGGCGAGATCATGGTGAGCCCGATGACCACGATGGTGGCCATCGGCGCGCGGCTGGCGAGGTTGACGTTCTCCCCCGACATCTTGCTCACCGACGGCGAGGCACGCCTGCTGGCCGATACCCCCGCGGTCGGCGCGGCTGGCGCTATCGAGGGCTGGATGCCGTTCGGCCGCGTGTTCGAGACGCTGGCATGGGGACGGCGCCATGTCGTCATGGGCGCCAACCAGATTGACCGCTACGGCAACCAGAACCTGTCGGCGTTCGGACCGTTGCAACAACCCACCCGGCAGATGTTCGGCGTGCGCGGCGCCCCCGGCAACACCATCAACCACGCCACCAGTTACTGGGTGGGCAACCATTCCAAGCGGGTGTTCGGCGAGGCCGTTGACGTCGTGTCGGGCATCGGTTGGGACAAGGTGGATCCGGACAACCCGGCGTTCCGTTTCGTCAACGTGTTCCGGGTGGTGACCAACCTAGGGGTGTTCGACTTCAACGGGCCCGACCATCAGATGCGGGCGGTTTCGCTACATCCCGGCATCAGGCCCGAAGAGGTGGCCGAGAACACCTCCTTCGAGGTTCACGATCTGGACAAAGCCGAACCGACCCGATTGCCAACCGAACGTGAATTGGACCTGATCCGCACGGCTATCGATCCGAAAGGCCTGCGGGACAAGGAGATAAGGTGAGCACTCCGTCGCACAGGCTGCGCACCCCGCTGACCGAGCTCATCGGCATCGAACATCCGGTGGTCCAGACCGGGATGGGCTGGGTGGCGGGCGCACGGCTGGTGTCGGCGACCTCCAACGCCGGCGGCCTCGGCATCCTGGCGTCGGCGACCATGACGCTCGACGAACTGCAGGCCGCGGTCACCAAGGTCAAGAGCTCGACCGACAAACCGTTCGGCATCAACATCCGCGCCGACGCCGGCGACGCCAACGATCGCATCGACCTGCTGATCCGCGAGGGGGTCAAGGTCGCGTCGTTTGCGTTGGCGCCCAAGCCGGATTTGATCGCCAAGCTCAAAGAGGCCGGCGTAGTGGTGATTCCGTCAGTCGGGCTGGCCAAGCATGCCAAGAAGGTCGCCGGCTGGGGCGCCGACGCGGTGATCGTTCAAGGCGGTGAAGGCGGCGGCCACACCGGTCCGATCGCGACGACGCTGCTGCTGCCGTCGGTGCTGGACGCCGTCGACATCCCGGTGGTCGCTGCGGGCGGCTTCTTCGACGGCCGCGGCCTCGCGGCGGCGCTCTCCTACGGCGCGGCCGGCGTTGCGATGGGCACCCGGTTTCTGCTGACGTCGGAGTCGACGGTGCCCGAGGCGGTCAAACGGCGCTACCTGGAGGCCGGGCTGGACGGCACCGTCGTCTCAACCCGTGTCGACGGCATGCCGCACCGGGTATTGCGCACCGGGCTCGTCGAGAAGCTCGAAAGCGGTTCACGGCTTCGCGGCTTCACCGCGGCAGTGCGCAACGCCCAGAAGTTCAAGAAGATGTCCGGCATGACCTGGCGGTCGATGATCAAAGACGGCCTGGAGATGCGCCACGGCAAGGAGTTGACGTGGTCGCAGGTCGTGATGGCCGCCAACACCCCGATGCTGTTGAAGGCCGGCCTGGTGGAAGGCAACACCGATGCGGGCGTGTTGGCGTCCGGGCAGGTCGCGGGCATCCTGGACGACCTCCCCTCGTGCGCCGAGCTGGTCGAGTCGATCGTCGACGACGCGGTCAAGCACCTGCGGCAGGCCGCCGCATACATTGAGTAAAGAGTATTGCTTAATTTGATCTAAATAAAGCTATACTCTTCATATGTCGCTGATGAAGGTTCAGGCTTCAGCAGACCTCCGCGCGACGCTGATCGGCGACGTGGTCGGCTCACGCCACGTGGCGGACCGCGCCGCTGCACACCGCACCCTCAACAGCGCGCTGGCCGACGCGGCAGGCGGGGCGATCGATCCGGCCGCCTTCACCGTCGGCGATGAGTTTCAGGGCAGCTATCGGACCGTCGGCGCGGCGATCGACGCGGCATTGGCCATCCGGCTGGCGGTCGCACCCGACATCGACGTCCGGTTCGGCGTCGGCTGGGGCGCCGTCACGGTGCTCGACGCCACGGCGGGCATCCAGGACGGACCGGGCTGGTGGGCGGCCCGCGAGGCCATCCAGTGGACCGCCACCGCCCAGCGGCAACCGGGTCTGGCGCTGGTGCGCACGTCGTTTCGTGCCGGCGATGCCCGCGGCGACGCCGACGCGATCAACGCCGCGCTGATTTGTCGGGACCATCTGCTTGGATCGCTCGATGACCGCTCACTACGGATCGTGAAGGGACTGTTGAGCGAGCACACCAAGAAGGACATCGCCGTCACCGAGGGCATCAGCGCCTCGGCCGTTTCGCAGCGCGCCGGACGGGACGGGCTGGATTTGATCGTGGTGGCGTCGGCATATCTGAGGAGCATCCCGTGAGCGCGCTGGCGGTGATGTTCATCGCGATGGGCATCGCCGACATCATCCGGCGGCTGACGCACCGGCTCTGGCTGCCCGTGTTGGCCGCACCGGTCGTCATCGTCGGATGTGCGGCACTGGCCGCGCTGTGGCACCTCGGCGACATCGTCCTGTTGGCGATCGCCACGGTGGCCAGCGTGTGCTGGGTCGTGCTGTGTGCGCGCGCCGAGCGCACCGGCGAGCGCGAGTTGACGTCGCTGGTGGTGTTCGGTGTGGCCGTCGGGCTGCTTCTTGTGTTGTCGGGCTTGGGTTCTGACGTGGCCGGGCTGGTGCAGCGCTGGGTCGCCTGGGTCGGTCTGCCCGGTATCCGCGGCGTGGACGCCGACCGGCTGCTGATGATCGTCGGCGTGGTGTTGTTACAGGTGGTGACCGGAAACCAACTGGTGCGTCTGGTCCTCGGCGCGGTCGGCGCGGTGAAGCCGGCCGGCGAGCCGCAGCCGTCGGACCGGCTCAAGGGTGGCCGACTGCTCGGCCCGATGGAACGGCTGCTGATCCTCGGCCTCGGGCTGGCCGGACAGCTCGCGGCCGCCACCGCCGTCGTCGCCGCCAAGAGCATCATCCGGTTCCCGGAAATCAACGCCCAGAAGGCCCGGGAGAACGGACACATCGGCATCGACGACGTCGTCGAGTACTTCCTCGTGGCAGCTTCGCCAGCTGGATCGTCGCGCTGGGCGGGCTGGCACTCGCGCAGTAGGCCGATTCGCCGATTTCTGCCGCCACCGCTTCCTACACTCGGCGCATGAAGACCAAGGCAGCGGTTTTGTGGGAGTTCGGCGCCGGCTGGAGCATCGAGGAACTCGACTTGGATCCGCCTCAGGCGGGCGAGGTGCTGGTGACGTGGGAAGCCACCGGGCTCTGCCATTCCGACGAACACGTCCAACGAGGCGATCTTCCTGCGCCGCTGCCGCTCGTCGGCGGCCACGAGGGCGCGGGCGTCGTGCAGGAGGTCGGCCCGGACGTGCCTGGTTTGGCGCCCGGCGACCATGTGGTCGCGTCGTTCCTGCCGGCGTGCGGTCGCTGCCGGTGGTGTTCCACGGGCCAGCAGAACCTCTGCGATCTCGGCGCGATGATCATGACCGGCACCCAGTTGGACGGCACCTACCGTCGTCATCTCAACGGCACGGATGTCGGGGCGATGGCGCTCGTCGGCACCTTCTCCCAATACGGCACCGTGCCCGAGGCCTCGGTTGTCAAGATCGACGACGATATTCCGCTGTCACGGGCCTGCCTGCTGGGCTGCGGGGTGACGACGGGCTGGGGATCGGCGGTCAACACCGCCAAGGTGCGTCCTGGCGACACCGTGGTGGTCATCGGCTGCGGGGGTATCGGCAGCGGGGCTATCCAGGGTGCGCGGCTGGCCGGTGCGGAGCGAATCGTCGTCGTCGATCTCGTGGAGAGCAAGCGGGACAAGGCTTTTCTGTTCGGCGCCACCCACTTCGCGACATCGACGGCCGAAGCGATGCAGCTTGTCGGTGACCTCACCCGCGGCGTGATGGCCGACTCGGTGCTGCTGACCATGGGGTTGCTGGAAGGCCCGATGATCGAGGACGCGCTCAACCTGGTGCGCAAGGGCGGTGCGGTGGTGATGACCGCGATCGCCGCGATGACCGACATGACACCGACCCTGCCGATGATGATGTTCACGCTCTTCCAGAAGCGTCTGCTGGGCAGCCTGTACGGCGAGGCCAACCCGCGCGCCGACATTCCACGGCTGCTCGACCTCTACCGCGACGGCAAGTTGCTGCTCGACGAGACGGTGACCCACGAGTACAAGCTCGACGAGATCACCGACGCCTATGACGATATGCTCGCCGGCCGCAACATCCGCGGCGTTGTCATCCACGATCATTCTTGATCGGCTCGCGGAAGGGACTGTCGCGCTGGCCGTCACACCTGCGGTCGGTGCTGCGCGCTGAGATCGACACCGTCCGTCACCGCAAGCTGGACCTCAACCCCGCCGACCTGACCCGGTTCACCTTTCCGCTGGTGCTGCGGCTGGCAGGGGTGCTGGCCTTCGGGGCGGTGCCGCTGCTGGTCATCCGCTCCGGCGTGGACACCGACGACGTGGTGGTGCCGCTGCTGGGTTCGGTTGCCCTGACGGCGGTGGGCACCGCGGTGGCCACCTGGGTGATCGCCACCGCGGTCTCGGGGCTGGTGCTCGTGGTGTTCTACCGAACCGGCCCGGCGGAATCGTCGCGGCTGGTGGTCCGCACCGTCGTCGACTCGTTCGACCGCGTCGCCGACACCACCGCCAGGTTGGCGACGCTGGCCCTGCTGGCGGGCGTGGTCGCGCTGGCGATCGGGCTGCCGACGCGTCGTGACGCGGAGTTGGCGCACTCGGTGCTCGACGACCTGCTCGCCGCGCAGATCGGGGTGCTGTTGGCCGCCCTGGGCTTCGCCTTCCTCGCGGAGACCGTACGGTGCGCAGCGGAACTCGTCGACAAGCAATCGCTGTTGCTGGCGTGGCCGTGGGCACTCGGAATCGGGTGGGCCAGTTGGGTTATCGCAACCACCCTCGGACCGTTCGAGACCACCCGGCTGCTGGAGACGTTACTCGTCGACTGGCTGCCCGCCACGGTGAACGGGACGCCGCGGGCGCAGGTGATCGCCGACTTGCTACCCGCGGGCGCGAACTGGTGGGCGGCGTTGGCGCCGCTGCCGGTGATCGCGCTGATCTGGGCACTGGAGGCCCAGCGGCACAACGGGTTCGCGCAGTTGCGCCAGCTGAGCGCTACCGAAGGCCAACCTCCCGCGAGCTGATCAGAGGCGCTCGATGATCGTGACGTTGGCGGTGCCGCCGCCCTCGCACATGGTCTGCAGGCCGTAGCGACCGCCGGTGCGCTCCAACGTGTTCAGCATGGTGGCGAACAGCTTGGCGCCGGTGGCGCCCAGCGGGTGACCGAGGGCGATCGCGCCGCCGCTGGGGTTGACCTTGGCCGGGTCGGCACCGGTTTCCTTCAGCCAGGCCATCACCACCGGCGCGAAGGCCTCGTTGATCTCGACGGTGTCGATGTCATCAATGGAGAGACCCGTCTTCCTCAGGGCGTACTCGGTGGCGGGGATCGGCCCGGTCAGCATGAACACCGGGTCGGCGCCGCGGGCGCTGATGTGGTGGATGCGGGCGCGGGGTTTGAGATTATGTGCCTGTACGGCGCTTTCCGAGGCCAGCAGCACCGCGCTGGCACCGTCGGAGATCTGGCTGGCCATCGCGGCGGTCAACCGCCCGCCTTCGGACAGTGTCTTGAGCCCGGCCATCTTCTCCAGCGACGTGTCGCGCGGGCCTTCGTCGGTGACGAAGGTGCCGCCGTCGACCTCGACGGGGATGATCTCGTTCTCGAAGTAGCCGGCGCGGATCGCCTCCTGGGCGCGCTGGTGGCTGGTCAGCGAGAACTGCTCCATCTCTTCGCGGGAGATGTTCCACTTCTCCGCGATCAGCTCGGCACCGCGGAACTGCGAGATCTCCTGGTCGCCGTAGCGGTGCAGCCAGCTCTTGGATTCGTTGGTGGGCGAGGTGAACCCGAACTGTTCGGCGACGGTCATCGCCGACGAGATCGGGATCTGGCTCATGTTCTGCATGCCGCCGGCCACGATCAGATCGGCGGTGCCGGACATGATCGCTTGGGCGCCAAAAGAAATCGCCTGCTGGCTGGAGCCGCACTGCCGGTCGACGGTGACGCCGGGAACCTCTTCGGGGAAGCCCGCCGCAAGCCACGAGAGCCGGGCGATGTTGCCGGCTTGGGGTCCGATGGTGTCGAGGCAGCCGGCGATGACGTCGTCGACCGCGCCGGGGTCGACGTCGTTGCGGTCGAACAGCCCGCGCCACCCGGTCGCGCCGAGGTCGACCGGGTGCACTCCGGCGAGCGATCCGTTGCGTTTGCCGACGGCGGTGCGGACGGCGTCGATGACATAGGCGTCAGGCATGGGGGTCCTTCTCTCTAGTGATGCCACCAAGAACGATAGCGAGGTATTGACGGCCGACCTCCTCGGCCGTGAGCGGTCCGCCCGGCTGATACCAGCGGACCGAAACCCAGGTGGTGTCGCGGATGAAGCGGTACACCAGGTCGACGTCGATGTCGGGCCGGAAGTAACCCTCCTCGACGCCTTGGTTGAGCAGGTCCAGCCACATCTTGCGCTGCTGGCGGTTGCGCTCTTCGACATAGGAGAACCGGTCTTGACCGGACAGCCGTTTGGCCTCGTCCTGGTAGATGACGACCTGGGCGTGCCTATGCTCGATCGCCTCGAACGACGCCATGAACAGGCCCTTGAGCCGCTCGAGCGGGTTGGGCTCGGTGTCGACGATCTCCTGATAGCGGGTGAACAGCCAGTCCAGGAAGTTACGCAACACCTCGTCGACCATCTCTTCCTTCGAAGAGAAGTGGTGGTACAGGCTGCCGGACAAGATTCCGGCGGAGTCGGCGATGTCGCGAACGGTGGTCGCGCGCAACCCGCGCTCGGCGAACATGGACGCGGCGAGCTCCAGTAGCTCGTCGCGTCTGCTCACCGGCTGGCTACTCATGGGTGCTGGCTCGACACCGAGATCACTTCTCCAGTCAGGTAACTGGAGTAGTCACTGGCCAGAAACGCGATGGTGGCCGCCACTTCCCACGGCTCAGCGGCCCGGCCGAACGCCTCACCCTCCGAGAGCCGGTCCAGCAGATCTGAGCTGCTGGTCTTCTCCAGGAACTTGTGCCGCGCGATGCTCGGCGACACCGCGTTGATCCGCACGCCGTGCTCGACGGCCTCGATCGCGCTGCACCGCGTCAGCGCCATCACCCCGGCCTTGGCCGCCGCATAGTGCGACTGTGAATGCTGTGCGCGCCAACCCAATACGCTGGCGTTGTTCACGATCGCACCGCCGTGGTCGGCGTCGCGGAAGTAGCGCAGCGCCGCGCGCGTCGCACGCATCACCGACGTCAGCGTGACGTTGAGGACGCGGTCCCACTCCTCGTCGGTCATGTCGATCACCGGCGTCTGCCCGCCGAGGCCCGCGTTGTTCACCAGCACGTCCAGCCGCCCCATCCGGGCCGTCGTCGACGCGATCAGCGCGTCGACCTGCGCGGTGGAGGTGACGTCGCACACCACGCTCTCGACCCGGCCCAGGCCGAGTTCGCTGAGCTGGTCGCGGGTTTCGCCGAGCCGGCGCTCATGGTGGTCGGAGACGACGACGTCGGCGCCCTCGGCAAGTGCGCGACGCGCGACGGCCGATCCGATACCGGTGCCGGCCGCGGCCGTGACGACGACGACCTTGCCGGTCAGAAGTCCATGTCCGGGAATCTCTTTGGGGGCTTCGGACAGGTTCACGAAGGCCTGGCCTCCCTCGGTAGGCCGAGCACCCGCTCGGCGATGATGTTGCGTTGGATTTCGTTGGAGCCGCCGTAGATCGTGTCGGCCCGCGAGAACAGGTACAGCCGCTGCCACTCGTCGAAGACGCCGCCGGTCAGCGTCAGCCCGTCACGGCCGAGCACATCCATCGCGATCTCGCCGAGCTCGCGATGCCAGTTGGCCCACAACAGCTTCGACACGTTATCTTGGCCCGGTTGTTCGACGTCCATGGTCGCCAGCGCATACGAGCGCATCGCGCGCAGCCCCACCCAGGACCGGGTCAGCCGCTCCCGGATCAGCGGATCATCGGCCGCGCCAGTCCGTTTCGCCAACTCGGCCACACCGGACAGCTCACGCGCGTACTCGATCTGCTGACCGAGCGTCGACACCCCGCGCTCGAACGTCAGCGTGCCCATCGCCACCCGCCAGCCGTCCCCGGGCTCACCCACCACCAGCGTCGCCTCGGTGCGGGCGTCGTCGAAGAACACCTCGTTGAACTCCGAGTCGCCGGTGAGCTGCACGATCGGGCGGATCTCCACACCCGGTTGTTCCAGCGGCACCAGAAGATACGACAGACCCGCATGCCGTTTGGAGCCCTTCTCGGTGCGCGCGACGACAAAGCACCACTGCGCCCAATGCGCCAGCGACGTCCACACCTTCTGCCCGTTGATGACCCAATGGTCGCCGTCGAGTTCAGCGGTCGTCGACACGTTGGCGAGGTCGCTACCCGCGCCGGGCTCTGAATAGCCCTGGCACCACAGCTCGGTCACATCGAGGATCTTGGGCAGAAAGCGCTTCTGCTGCTCGGGGGTGCCGTAGGCGATCAGCGTCGGCCCGAGCAACTCCTCACCGAAGTGGTTGACCTTGGCGGGGGCGTTGGCGATCGCGTACTCCTCGTAGAACGCCACCCGGTGCGCCACCGACAGGCCGCGCCCGCCGTGCTCCTCCGGCCACCCCAGACAGGTGAGCCCGGCGGCGGCCAGATGCTGGTTCCACGCCCGTCGTTCTTCGAACGCCTCGTGCTCGCGGCCGGGCCCACCCAAGCCCTTGAGCGCGGCATACTCACCGACCAGGTTGGCGGCCAACCAGTCGCGGACCTCGGCCCGGAACGCCTCGACCTCAATCACCCTTGTAGGCTAACCTACCAAGCACTTGCTTTGTTAAGGGAGCGTCGATGAGTTCGGATCCAAGGACCATTCCCCAGGTCTTGGACCATGTCGCCGACCGATTCCGCGACCACCCGGCCCTGGTCACCCACGACCGGACGTTCACCTTCGCCCAGTTGCGCGACGAGGTCCGCACCGCCGCCGCGGCGATGATCGACCTCGGCATCGCCGCCGGCGACCGCGTCGCGATCTGGTCACCCAACACCTGGCACTGGGTGGTGGCCTGCCTGGCCACCCACTACGCAGGCGGCGTCCTGGTCCCGCTGAACACCCGCTACACCGCCAGTGAAGCCGCCGACGTGATCGGCCGCACCGGCGCACCGTTGTTGTTCGCCTCGGGTGAGTTCCTCGGCGCCGACAAAGCCGCTTCGCTCGACCGAAACGCGCTGCCGCAGCTACGCCACATCGTGCGGGTCCCGATCGAGAAGGACGACGGCACCTGGGACGAGTTCGTCGCGCGGGGAACGGATCTGGCGGCCGTCGACGCCCGCGCGGCGGACGTCACGCCCGACGACGTGTCCGACATCCTGTTCACCTCCGGAACCACGGGCCGCAGCAAGGGCGCGCTATGCGCACACCGGCAGTCGCTGGCCGCCCCCGCAGCGTGGGCCGAGTGCGGCCAGCTCACCAGCGCCGACCGCTACCTGTGCATCAACCCGTTTTTTCACAACTTCGGCTACAAGGCCGGCATCCTGGCCTGCCTGCAGACCGGTGCGACGCTCATCCCCCAGCTCACCTTCGATCCCGAGCAGGCGATGCAAGCCGTTGCCCAACACAAGATCACCGTGTTGCCCGGTCCCCCGACCATCTACCAGAGCCTGCTGGACCACCCGCGCCGCGGCGACTACGACCTGACGTCGCTGCGGTTCGCGGTCACCGGCGCCGCGACGATCCCGGTGGTGCTGATCGAACGCATGCAGGACGAGTTGGACATCGACATCGTGCTGACCGCCTACGGGCTCACCGAGGCCAGCGGGTTCGGCACCATGTGCCGCGCCGACGACGACGCGGTCACCGTCGCCACCACCTGCGGGCGTCCGATCGCCGGCTTCGAACTGCGCATCGACGCACCCGATGACGACGGCGCCGGTGAGGTGCTGTTGCGCGGCCCCAACGTCATGCTCGGCTATCTCGACGACCCCGAGGCCACTGCCGCGGCCATCGACGCCGACGGTTGGCTGCACACCGGCGACGTGGGACGCGTGGACGACCGCGGCAACCTGCAGATCACCGACCGTCTCAAGGACATGTACATCTGCGGCGGGTTCAACGTCTATCCCGCCGAGGTCGAGCAAGTGCTGGCCCGACTCGACGGCGTCGCCGAGTCGGCGGTCATCGGTGTGCCCGACGAACGCCTCGGTGAGGTCGGCAAGGCGTTCCTGGTCACCAAACCAGGTGTCGAGCTGGACGAAGAGACGGTAATCACCTACACGCGGCAGCATTTGGCCAACTTCAAGGCACCGAGGTCGGTGGAGTTCCTCGACGCGCTGCCACGCAACCCGGGCGGCAAGGTGGTCAAGCCGATCTTGAGGGAAAGAGTTTGATGGATCTGAGTTTCGACGACGCGACGCTCGAGTTCCAGGCCGAGGTGCGCGAGTTCCTTGGGGCCAACCGGGATTCGTTCCCGACGAAGTCCTACGACACCGCCGAGGGGTTCGAACAGCACCGGCGCTGGGACAAGGTGCTGTTCGACGCGGGCCTGTCGGTGATCACCTGGCCCGAAAAGTACGGCGGCCGCGACGCTTCCCTGCTGCAATGGGTGGTGTACGAGGAGGAGTACTTCCGCGCCGGCGCCCCCGGTCGCGCGAGCGCCAACGGTACGTCCATGCTGGCCCCGACCTTGTTCGCACACGGCACCGAGGAACAGCTCGACCGGGTGCTGCCGAAAATGGCCAGCGGTGAGGAGATCTGGGCCCAGGCCTGGTCCGAACCCGAGTCCGGAAGCGATCTCGCGTCGTTGCGTTCGACGGCGACACGCACCGACGGCGGCTGGCTGCTCAACGGCCAGAAGATCTGGAGTTCGCGGGCCCCGTTCGGGGAGCGGGCGTTCGGGTTGTTTCGGTCCGACCCGGAGGCCGAACGGCACCGCGGCCTGACCTATTTCATGTTCGACCTCAAAGCCGACGGCGTGACGGTGCGGCCCATCGCCCAGCTCGGCGGTGACACCGGGTTCGGCGAGGTCTTCCTCGACGACGTGTTCGTGCCCGACAACGACGTCATCGGCGACGTCAACGACGGCTGGCGTGCCGCGATGAGCACCTCGAGCAACGAACGCGGTATGTCGCTGCGCAGCCCGGCGCGCTTTCTCGCGCCGGCCGAACGCCTTGTCGCGCAGTGGAAAGAGAACCCCAAACCCGCCTACGCCGACCGGGTGGCCGACGCCTGGATCAAGGCGCAGGCCTACCGGCTGCACACCTTCGGCACCGTCACCCGGGTGGCCGCGGGCGGTGAGCTGGGCGCCGAGTCAAGCGTGACCAAGGTGTTCTGGTCTGACCTCGACGTCGCGCTGCACCAGAGCGCGCTGGACATGCGCGGCGCCGACGGCGAGCTGGCCGATTCGTGGACTGACGGATTGCTGTTCGCACTCGGGGGCCCGATCTACGCCGGTACCAACGAGATTCAGCGCAACATCATCGCCGAGCGCCTGCTGGGTCTGCCCAGAAAGTAGACACATGAACTTCGAACTGGACGAACAGCAGCGCGACTTCGCCGCAAGTATCGACGCCGCGCTCGGTGCGGCCGATCTGCCCGGCGCGATACGGGCGTGGGCCGACGGTGACACCGCGCCCGGCCGCAAGGTGTGGTCGCAGCTGGCCGAACTCGGCGTCACCGCGCTGAACGTGGCGGAGAAGTACGACGGCATCGAGGCGCACCCGGTCGATCTGGTGGTCGCCGCCGAACGGCTCGGCCGCTGGTGTGTGCCCGGGCCGGTCGTCGAATCGGTTGCGGTGGCACCGGTTCTGCTGGCCGACGATGAGCGTAGTGCGGCGTTGGCCGCCGGTGAGCTGATCGCCACCGTAGCCCTGCCTCCGCAGGTTCCGCGCGCCGTGGATGCGCAGGCCGCGGGGCTGGTCTTGTGGGCAGCCGACGGTGAGGTTCGCGACGCCACCGCGGGCGCTGCGCACGAGTCCGTCGACCCGGCCCGAAAGCTCTTCGACGTCACGGCATCCGGTGAAGCGCGGGCTGCCGACGTCAACCGAGCCTATGAGTTCGGCGTGCTGGCCACGGCCGCCCAACTGGTCGGCGCGGGGCAGGCGATGCTGGACATGTCGGTCGAATACGCCAAGCAGCGCAGCCAGTTCGGCAAGGTGATCGGCACCTATCAGGCCATCAAGCACAAGCTCGCCGACGTGCACATCGCCGTCGAACTGGCGCGCCCGCTGGTGTACGGCGCGGCGCTGTCGCTGGCCGACGGGTCGCCGGACACCGCCCGCGACGTCAGCGCCGCCAAGGTCGCCGCCGCCGACGCCGCGCTGATGGCAGCGCGTTCGGCGCTGCAGACCCACGGCGCGATCGGCTTCACCCAGGAACACGACCTGTCCCTGTGGTTGCTGCGGGTGCAGGCGCTGCGCTCGGCCTGGGGTGATCCGACCGTGCACCGGCGACGGGTATTGGAGGCGCTGTGAGCGCCAGCGAGGAGCGAAGGCGGATCGCGCATGAGTGAAGAACGTCAACTGCTCCGGCAGACCGTCGCGGCGCTGATCGACAAACACGCGGCACCGGCCGCGGTGCGCGAGGCGATGGCATCCGAACGCGGCTACAACGAGACGCTATGGCAGCTGCTGTGCGAGCAAGTCGGCGCCGCGGCGCTGGTGGTGCCCGAGGAACTGGGCGGTGCAGACGGTGAGCTCGCCGACGCCGCCGTCGTCCTCGAGGAGCTGGGTAAGGCGCTGGTGCCCACCCCCCTGCTGGGCACGACGCTCGCGGAGCTGGCCCTGCTGGCCACTGAGGAGCCCGACACCGCCGCGCTCGAGGGGCTGGCCGAGGGCACCCGGCTGGGCGCCGTCGTGTTCGACGCGGACTACGTGGTCAACGGCGACGTCGCCGACGTCGTGATCGCCGCCGACGGTGACCGGCTCACCCGGTGGACCGATTTCAGCGCCGAGCGCGTCGACACCATGGACCCCACGCGCCGGCTGGCGCGAATCCAGCCGCGCGACACCGCCGACGTCGGCGCCGATCCCGGCCTTGCCGACACCGCGGCGATCCTGTTGGCGGCCGAGCAGATCGGCGCGGCGTCGCGCTGTCTCGACCTGACCGTGCAGTACACCAAGGAGCGGGTGCAGTTCGGCCGCCCGATCGGCAGCTTCCAGGCGCTCAAGCACCGGATGGCCGATCTGTATGTCGCGGTGCAGTCGGCGCGTGCAGTGGTCGACGACGCGATCAATGCGCCGTCGGCCACGTCGGCGGCGCTGGCGCGGGTGACGGCCAGCGAGGCGTTCTCCAACGTGGCGGCCGAGGCGGTGCAAATGCACGGTGGTATCGCGATCACCTGGGAGCACGACATCCAGCTGTACTTCAAGCGTGCGCACGGCAGCGCGCAGCTACTCGGGCCGCCCCGCGAACATCTGCGCCGACTCGAACCCGAGGTGCTGTAAAGCTCAGGCGCGCAGCCACTTCCACGCCTGCGCACGTTCATCGAGCGGGAACGTCGCCAGCTGGCCTTTCATCAGCAATGCGGCCGCCACTTTGACGCACCACTCCTCCCATTTCGGCGCCCCCACCATCGCCACCTTCTCGAAGTCGCGGCGGTGTCTGATATCCAACAGCGTGTTCTCCCATGCGGCGCCGAGATTCCAACCCTCGAAGGGTTCGTCCATCACGAACATCACCCGCAGGCTGTCGGTCTCGTCTAGCAGCGACTGCATCCGCGGCGCGAGGATGTCGCGGTAATCCGCCCGGGTCAACTTGCCGCGCGCGTGAACGACGAGCACGTCGCGGGCGTCGGTGGCCTCGAATTCGATCATGACGGGGTGTAGGGCGCGAACAGGTCGTCAGCGGCGTGGCGCAGATCGTCGGGCACCTCGATGCGCACCACGACCGCGTCACGGTTTTCGTGCACGGTGAAGCCGAGGAACGGGCAGCATTCGCGCTCGCCGCGGACGAATTCGAGCACGCGCTCGACGGCGCTCGGGTCGTATTCGAGCCGGATCTCTCGGCTTTCGCGGCGGTAGTCACGCAGGGCTGTGGAGTTGAGCGCACGGATCCACGCGAGGCGTTTCCGGTAGTCGGCCGCCGGCAGGTTACATGCGGGGGACGGTTCCATATCCTCGATGGTGATCCTTCACGTCGCTTGAGGTTCAAGAGAGCGGGATGTTTTCGATGGCTCGGACGGAACTGAAGATCGGGGAACTGGCGCGGGCGGCCGGCACGACGCCGTCCACCATCCGCTACTACGAGGACATCGGCCTGTTGCCGCTGCCGGGCCGGGTGGGCGGTCAACGCCGCTACCGTCACGACGCCGTCGGGCGGGTGACTTTCATCCGGCATTGCCGGGAGTTCGGCTTTCCGATCGACCAGGTGCGCACGCTGGCGTCGCTGATGCAAGACAACGACCGGTCCTGCAGCGAGGCCCGTGAGGTGGCCGAGACGCATCTGGCGTCGATCCGGGAGAAGATCGCGGAGTTGCATGCGCTCGAGCGCGACATCGCGGGGTTTCTCGATGCGGCCGACGGCGTCTGCGACGGCGGACCGGGTGCGGACTGTGCCGTGCTGCGCGGCCTGGCCGTGCCGGCGTGCGAGGATCACCGGTGATGAGCGGGAAGATTGCGTTGCGGGCGGGCATTCCGCCGTTCTATGTGATGGACGTGTGGCTGGCTGCCGCCGAGCGCCAACGCAGCCACGGTGATTTGGTGAACCTGTCGGCGGGCCAGCCCAGCGCCGGGGCACCCGCGGCGGTGCGGACCGCGGCCAAGGAGGCGCTCGACAACACCGTGCTCGGATACACCGTCGCGCTGGGGATCCCGGAACTGCGTGAGGCGATCACGCAGTCGTATTCCGCGCGACGCGGGTTGACCGTCGACCCGGATGACGTGGTCATCACCACCGGTTCGTCGGGTGGGTTCTTATTGGCGTTCCTGGCGTGTTTCGACGTCGGCGACCGGGTCGCGATCGCCAGCCCGGGCTACCCGTGTTACCGCAACATCCTTTCGGCGTTGGGCTGTGAAGTCGTCGAGATCCCGTGCGGGCCCGAGACGCGGTTCCAGCCGACCGCGCAGATGCTCGCCGAACTGGATCCACCGGTGCAGGGCGTCATCGTCGCGAGCCCGGCCAACCCGACCGGCACGGTGATCCCGCCCGAGGAGTTGGCCGCGATCGCATCCTGGTGCGAGTCGTCGGGTGTGCGGCTGATCAGCGATGAGGTCTACCACGGCCTGGTTTACGAGGGTGCCCCAGCGACGAGCTGCGCGTGGTCGACGTCTCGGGAAGCCGTTGTGGTGAACAGCTTTTCGAAGTACTTCGCGATGACGGGTTGGCGGCTGGGCTGGCTGCTGGTGCCCAAGGAACTGCAGCGCGCGGTCGACTGCCTGACCGGGAACTTCACCATCTGTCCGCCGGCGCTGGCGCAGGTTGCGGCCGTCGCGGCCTTCACGCCGGAGTCGGTCGCCGAGGCCGATGCGCTGCTGGAGCACTACGCCGCCAACCGTCGCCTGCTACTCGACGGGTTGCGCGGTATCGGCATCGACCGGGTGGCGCCCACCGACGGCGCGTTCTACGTGTACGCCGATGTGTCGCACCTGACCACCGACTCGTTGTCGTTCTGCTCGAAGCTGCTCAACGACACCGGTGTTGCCATTGCACCGGGCATCGACTTCGACCCCGCACGCGGTGGCTCTTACGTGCGGTTGTCGTTCGCCGGGCCAACCGGCGATATCGATGAGGCGTTGCGCCGCATCGGTTCCTGGCTGGGCTAGGCCCCCTGCCC
>NZ_JBEFTL010000004.1:0-420671 GCF_053484035.1 Mycolicibacterium sp. XJ662
CACCAAGATCATGTCGTCCTTGTTCATCACGCCGACCTTTCTGAGTTCCTTACCGTATGGCCAACAGTTTAGCTTCCGGACCGTTGCCGTGGCGTATAACGTTGTCCTAGCGACAACCTACGGCGACGTGAGGTGAAGATGTCCCGAATAGCACCGTCAGCGGCGTTCGATTCCATACCGACCGACGGTCTGGGTCAGGGTGACCGGATCAACCTCGGGGTGGCGTCGATACTCGGCCATCGGCCCGAAGTCGCCGGTGCACTCGGCACCCTGAAGGCGGCGCTGGTTTCGAGTGGGACGTTGGCGCCCCGGCTCGTCGAGCTGGTGCGCTTGCGCATCGCGTTTCACAACCAGTGCCGAAGCTGTATGTCGGTGCGCTACCAGAGCGCGATCGACGACGGTCTGACGGAGGCTGCGGTGTGTTCGCTGGAGAAGCCCGGTGACGCCGACGACCTGTCGCCCGCCGAGAGCAGTGCGCTGCGGTTCGCCGACCTGTTCGCCACCGATCATCTGGCGATCGACGACGCGGTATATGACGATCTGCGACGCCATTTCACCGAGCAGGAACTCGTCGAGCTCGGTGTGCACTGCGCCTACGCGCTGGGGATGGGCCGGTTGACCGCGACGTGGGACGTCACCGACGATGTGCCCGACGCGTTCCGGGCGACGTCGGAACCACGTGTGGCGCCGTGGGATTCTGACGGCGTCGTCGCCTCGGGCTAGCCGGTACGGCGGCCAAATGCCGGTCGAGGCGGTCTGGCATGATGTCCCTTCTCCAGATCTAGACCAGATCTCGCACGGGGGGACGAAATGAGCGCCGACACCGCCGATCCCGATCTGGTTAGTGGGATCCCTCGCCGGCGCATCGTAGTTGCGTCGATGGTGGGCACCACCATCGAGTTCTACGACTTCTACATCTACGCGACCGCCGCCGTCTCGGTGTTTCCACACCTGTTCTTCCCGAAAGGCGATCCGACGACGGCGCTTCTGGCGTCGCTGGCCACCTTCGGCCTGGCCTTCGTGGCCCGTCCGCTGGGCTCGGTGCTCTTCGGCCACTTCGGCGATCGCGCCGGTCGCAAGGTCACGCTGGTCGCCTCCCTGCTCCTGATGGGAATTGCGACGTTCGCGATCGGGCTGCTGCCGACCTACCATCAGATCGGCCTCGCCGCGCCCGCGTTGCTGGCCATCATGCGCTTCTCGCAGGGCTTGGCGCTGGGCGGGGAATGGAGCGGGGCGGCCCTGCTGGCGACCGAGACCGCCAAACCCGGCAAGCGAGCCTGGGCCGCGATGTGGCCGCAACTCGGAGCACCGTTTGGCTTTCTGCTGGCCAACGGACTCTTCGTGTTGCTGCTGCTATGGATCGGACACAGCAACATCGCGCCCGACCTTGACGGACCTTTCCTGACGTGGGGCTGGCGTATACCGTTCCTGCTGAGCGCGGTGATGGTGGCCATCGGTCTCTACGTTCGGTTGCGCCTCGTCGAGACGCCGGTATTCGCCCGCGCGGTTGCCCGCGGCGAGAAGGTGAAAGTTCCTCTTGCCGAGGTATTTCGAACCAGCTGGCGTCCGCTGATCATCGGCACCTTCGTGATGCTGGCGACCTACACGATGTTCTATCTCATGACGACCTGGGCGCTGAGCTACGGGACGGCGAAGCGGACACCAGACGGCGGAGGTCTCGGGTTCGCGTACGTCGACTTTCTGGAACTACAGCTGTTCGCCGTGTTGTTCTTCGCCGCGACGCTGCCGCTGTCCGGTGTGGTCTCCGACCGCTTCGGCCGCCGGGGACCCCTACTGGTCGTCACTGCGGCCATCATGGCCTTCAGTGCCCTGTTCGTCCCGTTGCTCGCCTCGGACACGGCCTCGCATGGCACGATGTTGCTCTTCTTGATCGTTGGAATGACGTTGATGGGGTTCACGTTTGGTCCCATGAGCGCGGTGTTGCCTGAACTGTTCCCGACGAATGTGCGCTATACGGGCTCAGGGGTTTCCTACAACGTGGCAAGCATTCTGGGTGCTGCGGTGGCGCCGTTCATCGCCACCTGGCTGGCAACACAATACGGCGTCGGCTGGGTCGGCCTGTATCTTTTCGTCGCGGCGTCACTGAGCTTCATCGCGATACTGGTCATGCGCGAGACCAAGGACGCCTCCCTGGATAGCGTCGAGGTGTTGGCTCCAGACCGCTTGCTAGGCTGAGAACCCAATCCCCTCAACATTATTCGCTGCGCAGGTAGATGGCCCGGACGGTGTCCACGGTGTCGGCCTCGGCGGGGCTCTTGTCGTCGCGGTAGCGCAACACCCGGGCGAATCGCAGCGCCATCCCGGCCGGATACCGCGACGACGTCTGCACTCCGTCGAGCGCGATCTCGACGACCTGCTCGGGACGCACCTTGACGACATAACCGTCCGTCGGGCCGTCGGCCAGTTCGAGGAACCTGGCGGTCTGCCATTGCAGCATCGCGTCGGTCATGCCCTTGAAAGTCTTTCCGAGCATGACGAACTCGCCGGACTCGGGATCCCTGGCGCCGAGGTGGATGTTGGACAGTTTGCCGGTGCGACGGCCCGAGCCCCATTCCACCGCCAGCACGACGAGGTCGAGCGTGTGCACGGGTTTGACCTTGAGCCAGCCCGCGCCGCGGCGCCCGGCCTCGTACGGCGCCGTCGGCGACTTCGCCATGACGCCTTCGTGACCGGCGGCCAACGTCGCATCGAGGAACTCCTGCGCGGCATCGACATCGTCGGTGACCAGGCGGTCGACCCGCTGACCGTCGGGAATGATGGTGTCCAGCACCGCGATGCGCTCGCTCGTCGGGTGGTCCAGCAAGTCGACACCGTCGAGGCGCAGCACGTCGAAGACGAACACGGACAAGGGCTGCGCCGTGCGGGCCGCCTCGATGTCGACCGACTTGCCGAACCGCGACGCGGTGACCTGAAACCGGTGCGGACGGTTGTCGGAGCGCAGCGCGATCGCCTCGGCGTCGGCGATGAGCTCGGTCACCGGCCACGCCAGGGCGGCGTCGACGACTTCGGGTAGCCGTGTGGTGACGTCGTCGAGGCTGCGGGTGTAGATCGACACCGCATCGCCGGCCCGATGGATCTGCACCCGGGCGCCGTCGAGCTTTGCCTCGAAAACCGCTGTGCCACTGAGGCGTTCGAGTGTTTCCGCGACCCCGGTGGCAGTCTGCGCCAGCATCGGTCCGACCGGCCTGCCGACCTCGAGGGTGAACTGCCGCAGGCCCGCCTCGCCGTCGGTCAGTGCGGCGGCCGCGACGGCGGGAAGCGCGCCGCCGAGCATGGCGGCGCGGCGCACCGTGGCCGCGGGTACGTCGGCGGCCTTGGCCACGGCGTCGGCCATCACGCCGGCCAGCGCGCCCTGACGCAGTTCGCCGCTGAGCAGCCGGCGCAGGAACGTCTGCTCGCCGTCGGTGGCGCGGCCGAACAGATCGGTGAGCAGCCCGGCGCGTCGCGCTTGTGACCCCTTGCCTGACACCGCCCCGATCTCGGTGAACCGCGCGTCGACCTCCAGCACCGTCAGCGACGGTTCGGCCGCCGGCGCCGGCACCGAACGCAGCGCCGCCCACCCCACCCCGATCTGGCGTTGCGGCAACTCGCCCGACAACCACGACACCGCCACCGCGACCAGTCGCGCGTCGCCGTCGTCGCCGGCACGCCGCAGCAACTCGGCGATCCGGGCGATCTTGGCCAGCCGCGACGACGCGGCGCCCACCTCGGCCGACGCGGCGGCGACGTCAGACAGCAGCACCAAACCAGCCTGTCATGGCCCCCACGACCGCGCGAGCGTGCGTGAACTCTCGACAGTTCACGGCGTGTCGACCGCAGAACCGCACGCTCGCCGGTGCCGCGCGGGTGGTCACGTCACCGAGAACGACACCGCATGCCAGCCGGAGGCGCCGTCGGGCACCGGGGGCGCCACGTCTGCGGTCTGCACCGCGCCGGTGTTGTCGATGGCCCGCACGGTGATCGTGTGCGGGCCGGGTTCGGCCTGCCAGGCAAAGCTCCACAGCCGCCAGGTGTCGTCGGAGTAGCTGTCGCCGAGGTCGGCCGGGCGCCAGTCGCCCGAACCGCCGGGGCCGTCGATGCGGACCTCGACGCCGCGCACGCCTCGGGGTTGTGCCCACGCGACGCCGCCGAACGTCACCGGACCCGCCGCGACGGCCTGTCCGCTGCGGGGCACGTCGATGCGCGACTGGGTCTTGATGGGTCCGCGCGCGGACCACCCCAGCTTGGTCCAGTACGCCTCGGCGCGGTCGAACCGGGTGACCTCGAGGTCGACGACCCATTTGGTGGCCGACACATACCCGTAAAGGCCGGGTACGACGAGGCGGGCGGGATATCCGTGTGCGGTGGGTAGCGGCTCGCCGTTCATCCCGACCGCCAACAACGCCTCGCTGTCTCCGGTGAGCGCTTCGACGGGTGTGCCCGCGGTGAACCCGTCGGTCGACGTCGACAGCACCATGTCGGCGTCGGCGTGAATCCCGGCCTCGGCCAACAGGTCCCGCACCCGGTAGCCGGTCCACGCGGCGTTGCCGATCAGGTCGCCGCCGACCGGGTTGGACACGCACGTCAGCGTCACGAGCTTCTCGACGGCCTCGAACCGTTCGAGATCGTCGAAGCGGTAGGTGATTTCGTGGTCCACCATGCCGTGGATCCGAAGCTGCCAGTCGTCGCGGCTGAGCTGCGGCACCGTCAATGCGGTGTCGATCCGGTAGAACTCGTCGTTGTCGGTGATGAACGACGTCAGGTCAACGTCTTTGGGCTGCACGGCGGGCCCGGGCGGTGGGGCGGCGACGTCAGGACGCGGCAGCGCGAACGCGTCGCGGTCAGACGCCACCGACGACGTCAGCCGCGACAACACCACACCGACCACCCCGGTGGCCGCCCCGGCCGCTAATAACCCGAGCGCCAGCAGCGACAGCCGCCTGCCGGGCTCGGCCCGGTCCTCGGGCGGCGGGTCGGTGAAACGCCCGGAGACGAGCAGGCGCAACACGGCCACTCCGCACGCGGTCCCCACCAGCGTCGGCACGACGTCGGCGAGCGTCGCACCCGCGCGCGACAGCACCGCCGCACACCCGGCGGCGCCGGCCAGCACGATCGCGATGCTTCCCACCGGGACGCGGCGGCTCTCGAGCGCAGCGGTCAACGCGGCGACGAGCGCGATCACCCCCAACACCGCCACGGACAGGAAGAGCTTGTCGGCCATGCCGAACGTCGCGATCGCCCATTCCTTGACGGGGGCCGGCGTCAGGTCGATGACCACCGAGCCGACGGCGGTGCGCGCGTCAGCCTGCGGGCCGAACGCGACGGCCAGCAGTTGGGTCACGCCCAACGCCACCGCCGCGGCAGCAAGACCCGCCAGCATCCGCGTTTCCCGGGCGGGTACGGCCATGCTGCCAAGGTACTGCCCGAACGGACCCGAAACGCCGACCGGACGAGGCCGTCGGCTAAGTTGCTTTACGATTCGACGAAATTTTGGAAAGGCGGCTAGATGGAGATCGAGGGTAAGAAGGCCATCATCGTCGGGGGGGCGTCCGGTTTCGGCAAGGCGACCGCCGAGTTGCTGGCCAAGCGCGGTGCGAGCGTGGCAGTGCTGGACCGCCCGCAGTCGAAGGGCAAGGAAGTTGCCGACGCGATCGGTGGCTCCTTCTTTGAGGTCGACGTCACCGACTTTGAGGGCACCGAGAAGGTGCTGCAGCAGGCGATCGACGAGCTCGGCGGACTGCACATCATCGTGACCACCGCCGGCGGCGGCGCGGCCGAGCGCACCGTCAAGAAGGACGGCCCGCACAGCCTGGAGACCTTCCGCAAGAGCGTGGACCTCAACCTCATCGGCACGTTCAACATCAGCAGGTTGGCGGGCTGGCAGATGAGCAAGCAGGAGCCGGTCGACGACGAAAAGGAAGAGCGCGGCGTCATCATCAACACCGCCTCGATCGCCGCGTTCGAGGGCCAGATCGGACAGGTGGCCTACACCGCGTCCAAGGCCGCGATCGCGGGCATGTGCCTGACGATGGCGCGCGACATGGGCAGCCTGGGCATCCGCGCGCTCGCGATCGCGCCGAGCCTGTTCGCGACCGGCCTGACCGAGGGCATCCCCGACGAGTTCGCCAAGGCGCTGACCAAGGATGCGGCGTTCCCCAAGCGGCTCGGCAAGCCTGAGGAGTACGCGAAGCTGGTCGCCGCGATCGTCGAGAACCCGATGCTCAACGGCCAGTGCCTGCGTTTGGACGCGGGCCAGCGCTTCGCCCCCAAGTAACTGGTGATTTCGGCGCGCTCATGGACCGTGACGGGGCGTGAGCGCGCCGAAACCGCATTAGGGTGGGCGGGGTGGCGACCGTCGCCGAACACCTCATCGACGCCCTGCGGGTCAGCGGCGTGCGCCGCGTGTACGGGCTGCCCGGCGACAGCCTCAACGGGTTCACCGACGCGATCCGCCGATCGGGCGAGATCAGCTGGGAACACGTTCGCCACGAGGAGACCGCGGCGTTCGCGGCGGCCGCCGACGCGGCGCTGACCGGCGGGCTGGCGGTCTGCGCAGGCAGCTGCGGCCCCGGCAACCTCCATCTGATCAACGGCCTGTTCGACGCGCAGCGCAGCCGGGTTCCGGTGCTCGCGATCGCCGCGCACATACCGCGAGTCGAGATCGGTTCGGACTACTTCCAGGAGACCCATCCGCAGGACCTGTTCCGCGAGTGCAGCGTCTACTGCGAACTCATCAGCACCCCGGAGATGGCGCCGCGGATCCTCGAGATGGCGATGCGGGCCGCCGTCGAGGACAGCGGGGTGGCGGTGGTGGTCATCCCGGGGGAGATTTTTCTGCAACGCGCCGACGCGTCGGCCTGGAACGCGCGTCCGGTCACCGCGACGCGCTCGGTCGTGCGCCCCGACGACGAGTCGCTGCGGCAGGCCGCCGCCATCCTCAACGACGCGCGCGCCGTCACGATCCTCGGCGGCGCCGGGGTGGCCGGCGCGCACGACGCGCTGATCGAGCTGGCCGGCACCCTCAACGCGCCGGTCGTACATGCGTTGCGCGGCAAGGAGTTTATCGAGTACGACAACCCGTTCGACGTCGGCATGACGGGTCTGCTCGGGTTCGCCTCCGGCTACAAAGCCATCAAGGAGGCCGACGCGCTGCTGATGCTGGGCACCGACTTCCCCTATCCGCAGTTCTATCCCGACGACGCGAAGGTCATCCAGGTCGACATCCGGGGCCGCCACCTCGGCCGGCGCACGCCGATCGATCTCGGGCTGGTGGGCACCGTCGCCGACACGGTCGCCGCGCTGGCGCCGTTGCTGCGACCCAAGACCGACCGCGAGCACCTCGACCGTTCGCTGCGCCACTACCGCAAGACCCGCAAGTCGATGGACGAGCTGGCCGTCAACGACCGCGACCGCACCCCGATCCGGCCGGAATACGTTGCGGGCCTTACTGATCAGCTCGCCGCCGACGACGCGGTGTTCACCGTCGACGTCGGCTCACCGGTGGTGTGGGCGTCGCGCTACCTCACGATGAACGGCCGGCGCCGGCTGATCGGATCGTTCAACCACGGCACGATGGCCTGCGCGCTACCGCACGCGATCGGCGCGCAGACCGTACAGCCCGACCGGCAGGTCGTCGCGCTGGCCGGTGACGGCGGGCTGACGATGCTCTTCGGTGAGCTGGTGACGCTGATCCAGAACAAGCTGCCGGTCAAGGTGATCGTCTTCAACAACTCGTCGCTGAATTTCGTTGAGCTCGAAATGAAAGCCGCCGGGATCGTCAACTTCGGCACCGACCTCGTCAACCCCGACTTCGCCGCCGTCGCGCAGGCGATGGGCATCTTCGGCAGGCGCGTCGAGCAACCGGGCGACCTGCATCGGGCCCTCGTCGACGCGTTCGCCGTCGACGGGCCCGCGGTGATCGATGTGGTGACCGCGCGCCAGGTGCTGTCGATACCGCCGGCCATCACCGTCGAACAAGCCAAAGGCTTCTCGCTGTACGCGATTCGGACGATCATGGCCGGGCGGGCCGACGAACTTCTCGATCTGGTCACCACCAACGTGGCCCGCCGCATCCTGGACTGAACGCTCACGCCGGCCGCGGTACCGCCGACAGCAGCGATTGGCCGATCCACGTCGGAACCGCGCGGCGCACCTCGGCCGGCCCGGACACCGCGACGCTGCCGTCGAGCAGCGCGTGCTGCCACGTCACGTCGCCACGCCAAATCCGGGTGAGGGTCCGCAGGCTCGCTTCGACGGTGCCGGCCACGTCGTAGCCGGGATCGAAGTCGCACACGTCAGCCTGATCATCGGCCACCACCAGCCACCACCGTGCGGCTTTCGGCGCCACCTCGGTCAGCCGAAATGCCAACGTGGTCCGCTTGCGCGGCCATTCGGCGATGGGGATGGTGCGCCGGATATCCCACATCAGCAGGTGCGGGTCGAGATCCTGTTCGCCGAGTTCGCCGATCCACCGCACCCCCCATGCGCCGAGCGCGTCGACGACCTCGGCGAGTTCCTTGCCGCACGCCGTGAGCGTGTAGGTGGTGCGGCCGTCGACGTCGGCGCGTTCCACGACACCGGCGCGAACCAGCGATTTCAGCCGCTTGGACAACAGTGCCGGCGACATCTTCGGCACCCCGCGACGCAGATCGTTGAAGTGGCGGCTGCCGAGCAGCAGCTCACGCACGACGAGCATGGTCCATCGTTCGTCGAGCAACTCCATCGCCTTGGCGACGGGACAGAACTGGCCGTATCCGGGCATGTGCGTACCTCCGGGCCGCAACGGGCAGTACAGATATCGAACCAGGGCGGGTACAGATTTGGAACTGGAATGCGGTGATCGGCGTGCGCGACGATATCCGCACCGAGCAGGAAGGAACTGCGATGAACGACTCCGCCACCGCCGTCGACGACGGCCAGATCGCCGCCAAACACCGGGTCATGTGGGCCTCCGGGGACTATCCGAAGCTCGCGGCCGAGATCGTCTCACCGCTGGGCCCGATCCTGGTGCAGGCTGCCGGGATCGGCCCCGGTGACCGTGTGCTCGACATCGCCGCGGGCACCGGCAACGCGGCCATTCCGGCTGCGCTCGCGGGCGCCAACGTCGTCGCCAGCGACCTGTGTCCGGAACTGCTCGAGCACGGCGGCCAGCGGGCCGTCGAGCGCGGTGTCACGCTTGAATGGCGCGAGGCCGACGCACACGAATTACCTTTCGGTGACGCCGAATTCGATGTAGTGATGTCGTGTATCGGGGTGATGTTCGCGCCGTTTCACCAACGCGCGGCCGACGAACTGGTGCGGGTGTGCAGACCGGGCGGCCGGGTCGCGTTGCTGAGCTGGACCCCCGAAGGCCAAATCGGTGAGCTGTTCGCCACCATGAAGCCCTACGTCGCGGCGCCCCCGCCCGGCGCGCAACCGCCACCGCTGTGGGGCAGTGCGGATCACGTCCGCGCCCTGCTCGGCGACCGCGTCACCGACGTCGTCACCGAACGACGCACGCTGAGCGTCGGGCACTTCGGCGACGGCGCCGCGTTCCGCGACTACTTCAGGTCGATGTACGGGCCGACGATCGCGGCGTACCGCAACATCGAGGCCGACCCGGACCGGGTCGCCGACCTCGACGCCGACCTGGCCCGCCTCGGTGACGGCTTCCTGCGGGGCGGTTCCACGATGGAATGGGAGTACCTGCTGCTGACAGCGCGCAGAGCCTGACACGATGGCGGTATGTCCGATGCCGCACAGCAGCTACCCACCCTGTCCGACGACGACCAGAAGGCGCTGCAGCGCTGGGTGCGCGACCAGCGCCTGGGTTCGACTGTCACCGACGTCGAACCGCTGACCGGCGGCACCCAGAACATCGTCGTGCGGATCCGGGTCGACGGGCGGCCGATGGTGTTGCGCCGGCCGCCCCTTCACCCGCGCCCGACGAGCGACAAGACCATGCTGCGCGAGATCGCGGCGCTTCGCACCCTGGCCGGCACCGACGTCCCGCACCCGGAGTTCATCGCCGGATGCGACGACCTCGACGTGCTCGGGGTGGTCTTCTACCTGATGGAAGAGGTCGACGGCTTCAATCCCGGCAGCGAGGTCGACGAGGCCTACGTGCGCGATCCGGGCATGCGCCACCAGGTCGGCCTGTCCTACGCGGCCAGCCTGGCCCAACTCGGCAACGTGGCGTGGGAGGGCAGTCCGCTCGCCGAACTCAAACGGCCGGGTTCCTTTCTGGAGCGCCAGGTTCCGCAGTTTCTGCGGCTGCTGGAAAGCTACCGTCACGACCGGTACGACCCCGCGTCGCTGGCCGTCACCGAGCTCGCCGAATGGCTGGAGACCACCCGGCCGCCCGACGGGCAACCCGGAATCCTGCACGGTGACCCGCATCTGAGCAACGTGATGCTGCGCCGGGACAAGCCGGAACTGGCGGCGTTCGTCGACTGGGAGATGTGCACGATCGGCGACCCGCTGCTGGACCTCGGTTGGATGCTGATCTGCTGGCCGCTGGAGACCAACACGATCACCGCGGGCGCCGCGCTCGCTGCGCTCGGCGGGTTGGCGAGCCGGCGTGAGCTGCTGGATGCCTATCTCGACGCCGGAGGTCGCGAAACCTCAAGGCTGGACTGGTATGTCGCGATGGCATGCTTCAAACTCGGGATCGTGATCGAAGGTACGTGGTCGCGCTTCCTGGTCGGCCAGGCCAGTCGTGACGCGGGGGAGCGGTTGCATGCCAACGCGCAGAACCTGATCGACATCGGCACTCGAGTCGCCAAGGGCGACAGCCCGTTCGGGATCTGACGCGATGCGGTCTCAGCCATAGGTGTCGAGGGCCAGCTTGACCGCCACCGCCAGACCGGCCACGCCGATCAACACCCGCATCGGACCGGCGGGGGTATGGCGGACCACGACGGGGCCCAGGCGCGAGCCGATGAGGCAGCCGAGTCCCAGCGGCACCACGGCCCACCACTGCACCGGCGCGACACTCGCGAACACCACGGCGGCGACTAGGTTGGCGATGCCGAGTAGGAAGTTCTTGCTCGCGTTGGCGCGCGCCAGCGTCGTGTGGCCGATACGCAACAGCAGCGCCAGCAACAGCACACCGGCGGCCGCGCCGAAGTAGCCGCTGTAGATCGAGATCAAAAAGATCGACCCGGCTTCGAAAACCGTCCTCGCGGTACGACGGCGCCCCTTCGCGGTCGCCACGTCGGCGTTGCTGCTCCGCGGTAGCAGGATCGCCAGCGACGCCACCCCCAGCAGTACCGGCACCAGACGCTCGAAGCTCCCCGGCGGCGTCGACAGCAGCAGCAGCGCGCCGAGAGCCCCGGCCAGCGCGGCCAGCGGCATCATCCGCAACAGCCACCGGCCCTGTCCGCGAAGCTCCGGGCGGGACCCGAGCACCGAACCGACGCCGTTGAACACCAACGCCACCGTGTTGGTGACGTTGGCGGTGACGGGCGGTAACCCCGCGACAAGTAGCGCCGGGTAGGTGGCTACCGACGCGAGTCCCGCGATGCTGCCGGTGAGTCCGCCGATCACACCCGCCGCGAATAGCAACGCCCAGTTCATCGGCGGCTCACGTTACGTCCTGCGCACACCGCCGGCATGTCGGGCACCGAGTGCGGGAGGAAAAGCAATTGCACACCTGCTCGCCGAGCGTCTAGCATCGGCACCGTGCCAAGGCGACTTGTAGTAGTAGCAACCCGCAGCGGGGTCTGATCACGACCGACCCCTCGCTGTGGGTCGAAGCTACTACTTCCGTCGGTCACTCCTATGAGCAGAAGACCGGCACATGTCCCTTGCAGTCACCACACGACCCACCCTCACCGGGGCGGCGCGCTTTGGAATCCCGTTGCCTCGCGGCCTACGTGAGGAGGCCGATGCAATGTCGTTTGAATCGTTCGTCAGCGAGTACGCGCCGAGCGCCGGGCCGCTGCAGTTGCGTACCTGGTCCTGCGCCGACGGCCACCGTCGCGCGACGCGGCTGGGGCCGCAGGCCCGGTCTTACCAGGCAACCCTGGCCATCGGTGAGCGGGTCAGCACGTCGTCGGCGGCGGCGTCAGGTCCGGTCGCCGCGTTGACGGCGATGCTGTACGACGACCTCGGCATCGCCGTCGAGACCACCGCTTTCCACCAGGTGCCCGCCGGTGAGCGCACCGCGACGTTCATCCGCGGCTCCGACGGCGCGCGCTCGGAGTGGGCGATGGGCCTGTCGGACGACCCGACGCGGTCGGCGCTCGACGCGGTGATCGCCTGCGCCAACCGGCTGATCACGGTGCAATAGGCCCCGGTCAGCGCAGCGGGCGCAACACGATCGGCATACCGTCCATCGGCATGGGCATACCGGCGTAGTCGTAGCTCGGCTTGTAGCCCGGCCGCGGCAGCTCGAGGCGGTACTTGCGCAGCAGCCGGTGCATCACGGTCTTGATCTCGAGCTGACCGAACACCATGCCGATGCACTTGTGCGCGCCGCCGCCGAACGGGGCGAACGCATAACGGTGCTTCTTGTGCTCCGCGCGGGGTTCGGCGAACCGGTCGGGATCGAACTTCTCGGGGTTCGTCCACAGCTCCGGCAGCCGGTGGTTCATCCCCGGCCACGTCACGACGTTGGTGCCGGCCGGAATGTAGTGACCCAGCAGATCGGTGTCGCGCACGGTCTGGCGCACGTTGAACGGCAGCGGGGTGACCAGCCGCAGCGATTCGTTGATCACCAGGTCGAGGGTTTCCAGCTTCTCCAGCGCCTCGATGTCCAGCGGCCCGTCACCCAGCCTGGCCGACTCGTCGCGGCAGCGCTCCTGCCACTCGGGGTTGGCGGCGAGGTGGTAGCCCATCGTGGTCAACGCCGACGTCGACGTGTCGTGGGCGGCCATCATCAAGAAGATCATGTGGTTGACGATGTCTTCGTCGGTGAAGCTGTTGCCGTCCTCGTCCTCGGCATGGCACAGCACCGAGAGCATGTCGGTGCCCCCGGCGTGGCGGCGCTCCTTGACCCGCTCCTCGAAGTAGTCCTCGAGCACCTTGCGGGCGCGCAGCCCGCGCCACCACTTGAACGGCGGGACGCTGGTGCGGATGATCGCGCCGCCGGCGCGGGTGGTGATGGTGAACGCCTCGTTGACCTTGGTGACCAGTTCCTGGTCGGTGCCGGGCTCATGTCCCATGAACACCACCGAGGCGATGTCGAGGGTGAGTTCCTTCAGCGCCGGATGCAGCAGGAACCGCGCGTCGTTGGCCACCCAGTCCTCGGCGACCACCTTTGACGCCACCTTGTCGATGTGTTCGACGTAGCCGGTCAACCGGGTGCGAGTGAACGCCTCCTGCATGATCCGGCGGTGGAACATGTGCTCTTCGAAGTCGAGCATCATCAGGCCGCGGTTGAAGAACGGGCCGATGACCGGATGCCAGCCCTTCTGCGAGTAGTCCTTGTTCTTGTTGGAGAACACGGCCTGGGTGGCGTCGGGCCCCAACGCCGACACCGATGCGAGGGCCGGGGAGTGGGCGTAGTGCACGGGGCCGTATTTGCGGTAAACCTGCAGCACATAGTCCGGTCCGCCGCGGAAGGCCTCGATCATGTGCCCCAGAATCGGCAGGCCTGAATCACCCATGACCGGTTTGAGCCCGCTGCCCGCCGGCGGCTCCGCCAGCACGAACTGCGGCCACTCCCGGTTGTTCAGCCGCCGCTCGAGAGGACCGAGCGGCAGGTTGTTCAACGTCGGGGTCAACCGGCGTTTCGCCTGGTCGATGAGGTAATCCTTGGTGCTGATGGTCGGCATCGGACACTCCTGAAAACGGCAAGCTGTGGTGGATGTCACCTGACACCCATCCTGGTATTCTCTCTTGACGCCTGTCAAGTTTGGGCATAGGTGCGTCGCGATGAAAAGGTCTTAAGCCATGACGGCTGAAGTGAAGGAGACACGTCGGAGCCGCGGTGATCGTCAGCGCGATGCGATCGTGCGCGCGGTGCGCGAACTGCTTCAGGAACGATCGTTCGCCGACCTGTCGGTGAGCACCATCAGCGAGCGCGCCGGGGTGGCCAGGTCCGGCTTCTACTTCTACTTCGATTCCAAGTACGCGGTGCTGGCGGTGATCCTCGCCGACGCCGGCGAAGAACTCGACAAGCTCACGCACAACTTCGCGCCCCGTGAACCGGGGGAGACCCTGTCGGATTACGCCAAGCGGATGGTCGGCAGCGCCGCGGCCGTCTATGCGACCAACGACCCGATCATGCACGCCTGCGCGGTGGCCAGAAACACCGACGCGCAGATTCGGGAAATGATGGACGATTTCGCCGACGGCATCATCGACAAGATCGTCAGCCTGGTGGAGCAGGACGCCGACGCGCGTCCCATCTCCGATGATCTGCCCGCCCTGGTGCGCACCCTGGCGGCGACGACGACGATGACACTCACCCACGACAGCGCGTTCATCGGCCGCGGGCGCGATCCCGCGCGGGCCATCGAGATCGTCGAGCGGTTGTGGCTGTACGGGCTGTGGGGCGGGTCGGACCTGCGCGAGAACCAGCGCGACGGGTAGGTAATCTCACCGCCATGGCGCAGCGAGGCGGTTTCAGCGGTAAGCGTTGTTTTCTGACCGGGGCCGCCAGCGGCATCGGCCGTGCGACCGCGTTGAAACTGGCCGCCGAGGGCGCCGAGCTTTTCCTCACTGATCGTGACGCCGAGGGTCTGGAGACCACCGTCGCCGACGCGAAGGCGCTGGGCGGCCACGTGGCCCAGTACCGGGCCCTGGATATCTCCGACCACGACGCGGTGGCAGCCTTCGCCGCAGACATCCACGCCGAGCATCCTGCGATGGACGTCGTGATGAACATCGCCGGGGTGTCGGCGTGGGGCACCGTGTCGACGCTGACGCATCAGCACTGGAAGTCGATGGTCGACATCAACCTGATGGGCCCGATTCACGTCATCGAGGAGTTCGTTCCGCCGATGGTCGCGGCGGGCCAGGGCGGGCATCTGGTCAACGTGTCATCGGCGGCCGGGCTGGTCGCGTTGCCATGGCACTCGGCATACAGCGCAAGCAAATACGGGTTGCGCGGCCTGTCCGAGGTGCTGCGGTTCGACCTCGCCCGCCACCGCATCGGGGTGTCGGTCGTGGTGCCCGGCGCGGTGAAAACCGGTCTGGTGCAGACGGTTCAGATCGCCGGTGTGGACCGCGAGGATCCCCGCGTCAAGAAGTGGACCGACAGGTTCAGTGGCCACGCGATATCACCGGAGCACGCTGCCGACAAGATCCTCAAGGGCGTGCGCCGCAACCGATTTCTCATCTACACCTCGGCCGACATCCGGGCGTTGTATCTGTTCAAGCGGGTCGCATGGTGGCCCTACAGCGTCGCGATGCGTCAGGCCAATGTCCTGTTCACCCGCGCGTTGCGCCCTGACGCACGGCGCCGCTAGCGGTTGCCCCAGTCCCACGGCGGCGCGGTCAGCAGTCCCAGTCCGTCGACACGGGTTTCGCCGAGATCCTTGTACAACCCGATCTCCACTGCAGTCGCTTCCTTGTCGGCCGCCTCGGCGACGGGCAAGGTGTCCAGGAACTCCAGCAGCGCCTTCGAGTGCGTGACGACGACGACCTGGGTGGTGGTTGCCGCCGCGCGGATCAACGTCGCCAGCGGGCGCACCAACTCGGGGTGCAGCGAGGTCTCCGGTTCGTTGAGCACCATCAGCGACGGCGGTCGTGGGCTCGACAGTGCGGCCGCCCACAGCAGGAACCGCAGTGTGCCGTCGGATAATTCCGCGGCGCGCAGCGGTCGCAGCATGCCCTGTTGGTGTAGCCGAAGGTCGAACAGGCCGTCGTGCACGGCCACCGACACGGTGGCCCCGTCGAAGGCCTCCGCGACGGCGTGCGGCAGATCGTCGAACCCGGCCTCGAGCGCGGTCTGGATGGCCGCGGCCAGATCACTGCCGTCGTCGGACAGCACAGGCGTGCGCGTGCCGACCTGACGCTGACGCGACGGTGCGGCGGCGTCCACCCGGAAACCGTCGTAAAACCGCCAGTCCCGCAGCCGGTCTCGCACGGCGGCGAGTTCGGGATGCGCTCCGGGGTGGGCATATTCGGCGAGCACGCTGCGGTACGGCGGCAGCGCCTGTGACAGCTTGTCGAATCCCCGGCCGGATTCCGCGCGCGCCTCGGCGTAGTCACGGGTGCGACGCACCAGCGTCGAGACGGGACGCATCACCGGGCCGACGAACACCGCCTCGCGCTTGATTTCCGGATCCCGCGCGAACAGGGAATTGTGCCCGGCCATCTGGGGCAGCCCGAGATCCACCAGGTAGCCGAAATCATCTGAGGCGAAACCTAGTTCGAGTGAGACGGGGCCGATGCGGGTGGTGCCCTCGACGCGGCCGCTTTTGCGTGCGGCGCCCAGTTGCTCGGGACCAGCCCACAGCACGGACTCCAGCCCGCCCTCACGGGCCAGCGAGCCGATCACCTCACCGCGCCCACAGTCGGCCAGCAGCCGAAGCGCACGGTAGAGCGACGACTTGCCGGTGCCGTTGGCGCCGGTGACCACGGTGAGCGGGGCCAGCGGCAACACGATATCGCGCAGCGACCGGTAGCCGCGGATCGCGACGGTCTGCAGCACTTGTCAGCACCCGCCTTCCGGTGGTGCGGTGGCACGGATCCCGGCAAGTACCACGTCGACGATGCGTTCCGCGTCCTTGCGAGTGAACGTGCGGGTGCCGCGGTTGACGATCAGGCGTACTGGACCGGCCATCATCTCGCCGAGGAATACGCTGTCAACTGCCGGCAGCTCACCTCGGTCCTCGGCGAGGTTTACCCGATGTTGTAAGGCAGCTCCCCGCTCTTCGAGGATCATGGTCACGGTCTGTCGGACGGCGGGGTTGTCGTCGGTGACCTTCATTGCCTGTTCGAGTGCTCGGCCGAACGGGGTCTGCAGGCCGGAGGCGATTCCCATCAGGTAGTCCACCAGATCATTGCGGAGGTCACCGCTGTCGGTGACGGACGCGAGACGCTCGGCGTATTGCAGCAGGGCGGCGGTGACCAGCTTCTCGCGGTCCGGCCAGTTGCGGTACACGCTGGCCCTGTGTACGCCGGCGAGCTCGGCGACTTCCTCGTAGCGAAAGCCGGTGATTCCGTGCCGCGCGACGAGTTCGGCTGTCGCGCTGAGAATCTGAGCGCGCACGCGGGCGTTGCGACCGCCAGGGCGGCGGCCCGGCGACCGATCCGCGGTGCCGTGGACCATTCTTCCGCCCCTGTCTTTCCGTCGGGTGTCGATTCTTGTCAGGTCCGATGTTGCGGTGCAAGCGTGTCTGCGTCTAGTGTGCAATTAAAGCGACGATTTGTCGATTTAGAGTTTCCGTCGATCGGCTGGTTCGCCGCGACGAGAGGTCGTCACGTTCAGGCTCCGTAGCCGGTTGTCGCACCCGCCCGTGCAAGCCATTTGGGGAAGGACCGTTCTTGAACGACAGGTCAGCTGCACCAGCCTCGTCGTCGCGGGAACACAAGTGGAGTGGGCGGCTGATCCTGTGGACGGTAGTCCTCGTCTGCGCGAACGTCCTCGCCGACGTCGTCGTCGGTTCGCCCATGATGGTGCTGCCGCAGTTGCTCGATCATTTCGACACCGACCAGGCTGCTTGGTTGAACGCCAGTGCCATGCTGGCCGGAGCCATCTGGTCACCACTGCTCGCCAAGAGTTCCGACATCTTCGGCAAACGCCGCATCTTGATCGGCACCCTGCTATTGGCGTGCGCCGGGGCGCTGATCTGCCTTATTGCCCCCACCGTCTGGATCTTCCTCGTGGGACGTTTTCTCCAAGGTGCCGCCTTCGCCGCGGTCTTTCTCACGGTGACCCTCGTTCGCCAGATCTGCTCTCCCCGCACGGCGATGGCTGTGGTCGGGGTCTTGACCTCAGGATCGTCGATCGTGGGCGTCGTCGAGCCCTTCCTGATGGAGCCGGTGATCGAGGAGTTCGGTTTTCGGGGAGTGTTCGTCGTCGCGGCGTTGCTCGCCGCGACGGCCGCGCTGTGTGTCCGCACTTTCATTCCGGAGTCCCCGATTCGCGGAGCCGGACGCGTCGACGTGGCCGGCGCGCTTCTCCTCGGTGGCGGACTCGGCGCGGTCCTGGCGTACGCCAGCCTCGGACGAGACGTCGGGTGGTTGTCCGGGGGCATGCCCGCGCTGCTGGTCTTCGGTTGCGCTGCGTTGATCTGCTGGGCGTTCAGAACACTTCGCGTCGACGAACCGATCATCGACATCCGTGCCCTGACCCGGCCAATCCTGTTGACGCTGCTGGCTTTGGTTTTGGCCGCGGGCGCCTTCCGAAGCATGCTGCAACTGACCAGTCTCGTCGCGCAGGTGCCAGCGCACCTCGGGCTCGGCTACGGGCTGGGCAGCGGAGAGGCGGTCGCCATGCTGCTCGCCGCCCCCAACCTCGGCATCGTCATCGGCGGTGTCGGCGCCGGCTGGATCGCCGGGCGCGTCGGCCCTGAACTGCCGCTGCTCGGCGGCGTGGCACTCGGGATCGGGGGAACGTTCGCGATGTTGGCGGGCGTGTCAGTCGTCGCGCTCGCGGTCGTCTGCGCCGGCGTGCTCGGTATGGCCGCCGGGGCGATCGGCGCATCCGGATACAACCTGGTGACGAGCCTCGAGACGCCGGAGAGGCAGGGCACGAGCGCCGGTCTGGTCTCGGTCGTGCTCGCTTTGGGTTCGGTGATCTTCAATGTCGCCGGAGGCGAGATCCTCAGGGCCACTCGAGCAGGCGGTCACTTCGCCGGCGACGTGGCAGTGAGCACCGCGACCGGTGTCTACTTCTACATCTTCATGGCGGGCACCGTCATGACGCTGGCGGCGGTGCCTGCGACTGTGCTGATCCGAAACCGGTGGGTGTCACATCGGGCGCCCGCGCTGCTCGATCAGTAGCCGCCTTCGGGCGGCGCCAGTTCCAGTCGCACACCCAGCAGCCGCACCGGCCGGTCCAGTTCGAACTGGCCGAGCAGATCCAGTGCCGTCGCCGTGATGATCTGCGCGTCGACGGTCGGCGCGGCCAGCTTGCGGATCTTGGTCCTGGTGTAGAAGGTCTTGGTACGCACTGTCACCGCCACCCGGACCACGACGCGGTTCTGCTCGACGACCTCGGTCAGCGTCTGCCGCGCCAGGTCGACGACCGCCGCGTCCATCTCTGCGCGGTCGGTGAGATCGGTGGGGAAGGTGACGACGTGGCTGCGTGATCGGGGTATCCACGGCGTTGCGCTGACGTCGGCGTCGCCACCGCCCTTGGCCAACAACAAGATCCACAGCCCGGTCGTGGGCCCGAACGTCGACGTCAGCGTCGTGGCGTCGGTGACGGCCAGATCGGCGACGGTGGTGATGCCCATCGTGGCAAGTCTTTTGGCGGTCTTGGGCCCGACGCCCCACAACGCGTCGACCCCGCGGTCACCCATCACCGCCGTCCAGTTCGCGTCGGTCAGCACGAAAACACCCGCCGGCTTGCCGAACCCGGTGGCGACCTTGGCCCGCTGCTTGTTATCGCTGATGCCGACCGAACACGACAGGCCCGTCTCGTCGGCCACGACCTCGCGGATCCGTTCGGCCAGCGCGACGGCGTCGGCCGCGTCGTCGAGTTCGGCACCGACATACGCCTCGTCCCAACCCCACACCTCCACCGGGTGGCCGAAGTCGCGCAGCAGCCCCATCACTTCCTCGGAGGCGGTGTCGTAGGCGTCGGTGTCCAACGGCAGAAACGTCGCATCCGGGCACTTGCGGGCCGCGGTGCGCAGCGGCATGCCCGCGTGCACCCCGAACTCGCGCGCCGGATACGACGCGCACGTGACAACCTTGCGGGGTTCGTCGGGGATCCCGTTGCCGCCGACGATGATCGGCAGGCCTTCGAGTTCGGGGCGTCGGCGTACTTCGACGGCGGCCTGGAACTGGTCGAGGTCGACGTGCAGGACCCAGCGCGTCATTGCCCGCACAGTTTGCGGGCCACCGACTCCCACGCATCGCCGAGGCTGTCCAACGTCGCACCACGCTCGACGAGTTGGTGGTGCACGTAGTCGACGTCGAGCAGCGCGAGCAGCGCGGCGGCCTGCGCGTCGAGGTCACCGGAGGTGCCCGCTTCCTCGAGCAGCACTCGAAGGTGGCGGTGATGCAGCGTGATCGGCGGGCTGAACCGCGTCTGCGGATCGCGGTTGGCGTCTGACATCAGCGCGTGGTGGATGTGGACGAACTCGAGACGGCTGCGCCCGTAGGCCAGCAGCCGCTCCACTGGCGGCGCCCCGGGGCCGAGCGGGGGAGGGCCGAACAGGAAGGCCTGCTGTGCGGCCTTCTCGTCCTCGTCGAGCAGCACGATCATCAGTCCCGCCCGGCTGCCGAACCGGCGAAACAGCGTGCCTTTGCCGACGCCGGCGGCCGCGGCGATGTCATCGGTGCTGACCGCATCGGCGCCGCGTTCGGCGATCAGGCGACGCGCGGCTTCGAGAAGCAGCATGCGATTGCGCGCCGCATCGCCTCGCTCCTGAGGCTCTTGGTCGGTGACCGGCAACTCGGTGAGGGGACGAGGTGCGGTCATCACACCAGTTTAAGTCAAGCGGAATTAATCGGACTATAGTCCGGTTCTGCTGTGAGAGATTTCGAACGAACCGAGAAGGAACGCGACATGGTGGACATCAATGTGTTGGTGCTGGTGGGCAGCTTGCGGGCGGGCTCCATCAACCGTCAGTTGGCCGAGTTGGCGGCCGAAACCGCTCCGGACGGGGTGACTCTGCGGCTCTTCGACCGGCTCGGCGAGCTGCCCTTCTACAACGAGGACATCGACAACGACGCGGAGCACGGGGGCGTCCCCGAACCGGTTGCGGCGTTGCGTCAGGCGGCCACCGACGCCGACGCCGCGCTGGTCGTCACACCCGAGTACAACGGCTCCATCCCCGGCGTGCTCAAGAACGCGATCGACTGGCTCTCGCGGCCGTTCGGCGCCAGTGGGCTCCAGGACAAGCCGTTGGCCGTGATCGGCGCCGCGCTGGGTCGCTACGGCGGCGTGTGGGCGCACGACGAGACGCGCAAGTCCTTCGGGGTCGCTGGGCCGCGGGTGGTCGAGGATCTGCACCTGTCGGTGCAAAGCACCGTTTTCGACGGTAAGCATCCCCGCGAGAACGCCGAAGTGGCCGCCAACCTGCGCGACGTCGTCGGCAAGTTGGTCGCCGAGGTCGGTTAGCCGGCGGCGGCCGACGGCCTCCGGCGGGGCCACCGATTAGTTTGCTGGCGCGGGTGTGCGCCCGGTCGGGCAGCCGGGTTTTGTCGGAGCGGGGTGGTAAACCGAGCGGTGTGGGGCGCCGCACGCGACGGTGTGATGTACGACACGCCGGGGGTGTCGGACCGGACGGCTTACGACCTGCGAATTTCAGAAATGTTATTCAGAACATCTGGTATCCCTTCGCAATGTCGGACACTAGGTGTAGTGTTTCGAGCACCGACAGACCACCGCGGTACGTGTACCGCTTCAGGGTCAGCCGGGGCCCCCGAATCCGGCGCGGTCGGTTTCCGACCCTCCGAAGAGGGAGTACCGGCAGCCAGGAATTTCGGAGGTCTTCGGGCCGCTGAAGTAGAGCGGGATGTAGTAACCGACGAGTTGCCAGTCTCAGTGCAGTGACAGTTGTAGAGGAGCCGTACCGAAGATGAGCCAGCCATCGATCACCGTGTACACCAAACCCGCCTGCGTGCAGTGCAACGCCACGTACAAGGCGCTCGACAAGCAGGGCATCGCCTACGAGACGGTCGACATCAGCCTCGACACCGAGGCCCGTGACTACGTGATGGCGCTGGGTTACTTGCAGGCGCCGGTCGTGGTGGCCGGTAACGAGCACTGGTCGGGCTTTCGGCCCGATCGCATCAAGGCGCTGGCAGGCGCGGTCGCGGTTACGGCGTAGCGGCCGCATCCGCGGCGCAACAAATAGAGGAATCGGATAGCCGAAGACATCAGGAAGGAGTCGGCGATGAGCAATCTCGTCTACTTCTCCAGCGTGTCGGAAAACACCCACCGCTTCGTCGCGAAGCTGGGGCTGCCGGCCATCCGGATCCCGCTGCACGGACGCATCGAGGTCGACGAACCTTATGTGCTGGTGTTGCCCACCTACGGCGGTGGGCGCGCCACACCGGACATCAACGACGGTGGCTATGTCCCCAAACAGGTCATCGCATTCTTGAACAACGAACACAACCGGTCGTTGCTCCGCGGCGTCATCGCCGCGGGTAACAACAACTTCGGCGCGGAATTCGCCTACGCGGGCAACGTGGTGTCCCGCAAGTGCGGCGTGCCGTACCTCTACCGCTTTGAACTCATGGGAACTCCCGACGACGTGCAAGCCGTTCGTGCGGGCCTGGAAGACTTTTGGAAGGACCAGACGTGCCACCAACCGTCACAGATGCAGAGCCTGTAACCGCCGCGACCACCACCGGCGGTGGCCATACGCTGCCCGGCGAAACGGATTACCACGCGCTCAACGCGATGCTGAACCTGTACGACGCCGACGGAAAGATCCAGTTCGACAAGGACCGGGAAGCCGCGCACCAGTTCTTCCGCGAGCACGTCAACCAGAACACGGTCTTCTTTCACGACATCGACGAGAAGCTCGACTATCTGATCCAGCAGAACTACTACGAGCGTGAGGTGCTCGACCAGTACTCGCGCAACTTCGTCAAGACGCTGCTCGACCGTGCGTATGCGAAGAAGTTCCGGTTCCCGACGTTCGTCGGCGCGTTCAAGTACTACACCAGTTACACGCTGAAAACCTTCGACGGCAAGCGGTATCTGGAGCGCTTCGAGGACCGCGTCGTGATGGTGTCGCTGACACTGGCGGCCGGTGACACCAAGTTGGCCGAGCAGCTGGTCGATGAGATCATGGACGGCCGATTCCAGCCGGCCACCCCGACGTTCCTGAATTCAGGTAAGAAGCAGCGCGGTGAGCCGGTTTCGTGCTTCCTGTTGCGCATCGAAGACAACATGGAGTCGATCGGGCGCTCGATCAACTCCGCGCTGCAGCTGTCCAAGCGCGGCGGTGGGGTCGCGTTGCTGCTGAGCAACATTCGCGAACACGGCGCACCGATCAAGAACATCGAGAACCAGTCCTCGGGCGTCATCCCGATCATGAAGCTGCTGGAGGACTCGTTCTCCTACGCCAACCAGTTGGGTGCGCGCCAGGGGGCGGGTGCGGTGTATCTGCACGCCCACCATCCCGACATCTACCGCTTTTTGGACACCAAACGCGAGAACGCCGACGAGAAGATCCGCATCAAGACGTTGTCGTTGGGTGTGGTTATTCCCGACATCACGTTCGAGTTGGCCAAGAAGAACGAGGACATGTACCTGTTCTCGCCGTACGACGTCGAGCGGGTCTACGGCCTGCCGTTCGCCGACATCAACGTCACCGAGAAGTACTACGAGATGCTCGACGACGCGCGCATCCGCAAGACCAAGATCAAGGCGCGCGAGTTCTTCCAGACGCTGGCCGAGTTGCAGTTCGAGTCGGGCTATCCGTACGTCATGTTCGAGGACACCGTGAACCGGTCGAACCCGATTGACGGCAAGATCACCCACTCGAACCTGTGCTCGGAGATCCTGCAGGTCTCCACACCGTCGCTGTTCAACGAGGATCTGAGCTACGCCCGTGTGGGCAAGGACATTTCGTGCAACCTGGGATCGCTGAATATCGCCAAGGCGATGGACTCGCCGGACTTCGCGCAGAGCGTCGAGGTGGCGATCCGGGCGTTGACCGCGGTGTCGGATCAGACCCACATCTACTCGGTGCCGTCGATCGAGCAGGGCAACAACGACTCGCACGCGATCGGGCTGGGGCAGATGAACCTGCACGGGTACCTCGCGCGGGAGCGGATCTTCTACGGCTCCGAAGAGGGCATCGATTTCACCAACATCTACTTCTACTGCGTGCTGTATCACGCGTTGCGGGCGTCGAACCGGATCGCGATCGAACGGGGTTCGGCGTTCAAGGGATTCGAGCGCTCCAAGTACGCCTCGGGCGAGTTCTTCGACAAGTACACCGAGCAGGTCTGGGAGCCCAAGACCGCCAAGGTGCGCGGATTGTTCGACGATGCGGGCATCCGCATTCCGAACCAGGATGACTGGCTGCGGCTCAAGGAGTCGGTGCAGAAGCACGGCATCTACAACCAGAACCTGCAGGCGGTGCCGCCGACGGGGTCGATCTCCTACATCAACCACTCGACGTCGTCGATTCACCCGATCGCCAGCAAGGTCGAGATCCGCAAGGAAGGCAAGATCGGGCGCGTGTACTACCCGGCCCCGTACATGACCAACGACAACCTGGAGTACTTCCAGGACGCCTACGAAATCGGCTACGAGAAGGTCATCGACACCTACGCCGCGGCCACCCAGCACGTCGACCAAGGGCTGTCGTTGACGTTGTTCTTCAAGGACACCGCCACCACCCGTGATGTCAACAAGGCGCAGATCTACGCCTGGCGCAAGGGCATCAAGACGCTGTACTACATCCGGTTGCGTCAGATGGCGTTGGAAGGCACCGAGGTGGAGGGCTGCGTCAGCTGCATGTTGTGACGACCGGTCGCCGAGTGTGGGCTTGTCGTACACGATTTGCGGGTTGAGCGTGCATTAAGCCAACACTGGGCGCTGACGCGTTGCATACTGCGACATGCGCTACGACGCGTTCATCTCCTACTCGCACGCGGCCGACGGCCGGCTGGCGCCGGAGTTGCAGCGTGCGCTTCAGCGACTGGCCAAACCCTGGTACCGGCGCCGGTCGCTGGAGGTCTTCCGCGACGAGACCGGGCTGGCCGTGGACCCGCACTTGTGGAACGCGATCGTGCGGGCGCTGGATGAGGCCGAATGGTTCCTGCTGCTCACCTCGCCGCAGGCCGCCGCATCGGTGTGGGTGAACCGAGAGATCGAGCACTGGAAAGCGCATCGGCCCGTCGACCGGATCCTCCCCGTCCTCACCGACGGGCACTGGGAGTGGGACCCGGACAAGGGCGACTTCACCGACGACTCCGACGCGGTGCCACCCGCGTTGCGCGGGGTGTTCACCGACGAGCCGCGCCACCTGGATCTGCGCTGGGCACACGAAGAGGACCAACTCGACCTGCGCAACAGCCGATTTCGCAATGCGGTCGCGGAGGTGGCCGCGCCGCTGCACGGCCGCACCAAAGACGAGATCGAGGGTGAGGACGTCCGCCAGCACCGTCGTACCAAGCGCATCGCCTGGTCGGCCGTCTCGGCATTGGCCGTGTTGACCATTGCCGCGATCGCAGGCGCCGGCATCGCGGTCTACAACGCGAATCAGGCCGAACAGCGCCGGGTGCAGGCCGAAGCGCAGCGGCTGGCCGCGCAGAGCAGAACCGAACTCGAACGACCCGACCTCGCGTTTCTGCTCGCCGCGCACGGTTACCGGATGCACCCCGGCCTGCAGACCGAAGGTGCCCTGCTCACCGCCGTCGCCAACCTGCCCGAGTTCAAACAACGCATCCCCGTCGACGCGCCGGTGACCGCAGTCGCCGTATCCGACGCCGCCGACCGGGCGTGGATCGGCACGGCAGACGGCAAGGTCGTGGCCCATAGTTTCACTACCGGCGACGAAATCGGCCGTGCCGACGACCAATTCGGCCGCGAGGTGGTCGCGATGGCCCCCGCCGCGGCCGGCGCCGACGCGGTTGTGGTCACCGACGGCACCGTCGTCGCCACACTCGACAGCGCGTTACGGGCGGCCGTGGTGCGCACACCGGATACCGCGGTCACCGCGCTGGCTGTGCACCCGGCGACGGGCCGCATCGCGGCCGGCACGACCGCAGGCGGCGTCCTGGTGTGGGATGCCGACAGTTCCGCGCCGACGACGACTTTCCCCGTGGTGCACAACGCTCCCGAGCAGTTGTCGTCGGTCACCGCGCTCGCGTGGACGCCCGACGGCGGGCTGGTGGTTGCGGGCCAGGACGGTGCGATTCGGCTCTTCGACGTCACTAGACCCGACCGGCCCGTATGGGAGCAGTCAAAGGCCGGAACTTCGGCCGACGAGGGACCGGTGAGTTGGGTGTCGGCACTGACCGTCGTCGACGACGGCACCGTCGTCACCGGTGGCAGTGACGGAACGGTGGGGTTCTGGAACGGCGCGGACGGAACGCCGACGCCCGCCGGCCGCAACGAAATTCACGCCGATGCGGTGACCGGGCTCGTCACCACCGGTGACGGTCCCGAGGCCGGGTCGGTGGCCTCGGTGTCCGAGGACGGGTTCGCCATTTATTGGAACCACCTCACCGGTTCGCCACCGCTGCCGCCGGTCAAGGTCGACGAGCAGGCCGCCACCGCCGTGGCATGGGATCCCGCGGATCCCGCCCAGGGCGTCACCGGCGGAACTGCAGGCGGCGCTTTGCTTCTGGACTACGGCGAAGACCGCCGCCGCCCCCTGGCCCGCCCCGTCGAAGGCTGGACCGATGCGGTGGCGGTCGCCATCTCACCCGCAGCCGACCGGCTGGCCGTGGTGCGTGCGACCGTCGAACCCTCGGGCTCCGGTGAAAGTGCACAGGGGCAACTGACCACCGAGTTAACGCTCACCGACGTGGCCGAACCCGATCCGGCGGGCCCGTCGGCGACGATCGACGGCATGGTGGACGAGGTCGTGTTCACACCCGACGGCACCCGCGTGTTGGCCAGCACCACCGAAGGCGACGTGGTGGTGTGGGACGGCGTCGCGGAGGCGCCCACCGCCACCCGGGTCGCGCCCGGCGAACCGGCGAGCCAGCTGGCCATCTCACCCGACGGCGTCACGGTGGCCACCAGGTGGATGAACACAGCGTCCCAGTCGTTCGAGGCCGCGCCCGTGCGGCTGTGGCGGTTGGACGGCAACGAACTCGTCGAACAGGGTCAGTTCGCGGGCCCGCCACTGGCTTTCGGTCTCGCGTTCACCCCGGACGGGTCGCGTCTGGTGATCGGCGGCTCCGGTGAACTGGTCATCCATCGTCTGGCGGACGGCACGACCACCACCGTGGAACTGGACAACGATGAGACGCGTTCGTTGGCGGTCGCACCCGACGGCAACACCATCGCGGTCAGCCTGTGGAGCGGCCCGGTCCGGTTGTTCGACACCGAGACCGGCAAGCCGACCGGGGACGATCTTCGGGTGGCCAAACGGGTAACCGACGTCGCGTTCCGGGGCAACAGTGAACTGGCCACCGTCTCGGAGGACGGCAGCATCATCTTCTGGGATCTGACCAGTCGGACCAGGCTCTCGGATCGACCGCTGACGGCTGTGGACCGCGGCGCGGGCGCGGGTTTCGCGTTGGCGCCCAGCCTGGCGCTCGCGCAAGATGTGGCCTTGACAGCCTCGGTGGCCGATCGCCGCCTGGTCCGCTGGTCGCTGAACCCGACGGACTGGATCGCCGAGGGGTGCGCCGTGCATCAGCGCGACCTGACCGACGCCGAGAAGGACCGCTACGACCTCGAGGGCGCCGACCCGATCTGCGAAGGAACTCAGAAGAACCGGTAGCCCTGCCGGCTGATCGAAAAGCCGCGGCCGGTCTCGACGTCACGACACGTGATACCCGACGTCGCGCTCTCGCACCGCAACACGCCCGCGCTGGTGGACTGTCCGTACCCGAGCGGCCCGCCGCCGGCGAGCGCGGTGTCACCGGCGCAGACGAACCGAGGTGACGCGCCGGCGTCGAGAATCAGTCCCTGGCCGTAGTTGTACGGGCAGTCCGGCGGCGGAGGCGGTGGCGCCCAATCGCGTTCGCGGATATCGCAGCGCACCTGCGACGAGTCCATGATGCAGCCGATGTTGTCCGACGGCGACGTGAAACCGAACAGGTCGTCGGCGGCGTGCGCGTCGGGCGGCGCAACGGTGAGTAGCGCACCGGCTACCGCGGCGGCGGCGAGACCCATGGTGACCCGCGTGCGCGGCGGTGTGCGATGTGATGTCATGTGCGGCCCTTTGCTGGTGTCAGTGTGAGAATCCCACGCCGACGGGTGTTTCGGTGAGTGGTCCGTCATATCGCCGGGTGAACTGCTCGCCGGGCACCACCCACTGTTCGCCCTGCTCGCCCTGCACCACCCAGTCACCGTCGGCGGCGCGGGCGGGACCTTCGAGCGTGGCGACGGTTTCGCCCGCCTCGGCGGGCCTGGCCTTGACGATGCCGCGCCGCTGCCAACGGTCGCCGTCGATGTGCTGGTAGGTGTCGCGGAAGATGTCGTCGCGCACCGACCACCAATCGCCGCCGTCGGCGTCGCGCACAGCCCAGTCACCCGCCTCGGCGGCCATGGTTTCACCTGAGCCCGTCGTCCAGGTCCACGCGCTGTCGCGCTGTTCGGCGACCACCTGGCCGGTGCGGCGAAAGTGCTTCCATCCGTTGTCGTTTCGCGGCGGGCGGGACCGGTAGCCGAGTTCCCGCAGCTTCGACAGGGTGGCGGCCAGGCTGGCCAGCGCCGCCTTCAGCAGATCCGGATCGGCTTCGATGCGTGACCAATCCACCAGTTTGTCGTGAATTCTGCGCGCATCGTCACGCTGCGTGCCGTAGCGCCAGCCCGCGGCACGGTAGTAGCGGCACCAGTCCTCGTGTTCGGCGCGTGCCATGGCGATCGCCTTGTCGCGCTCAAAACCCAACAGCCGCAACTGCTCAAGTGGCTGCAAACCGCGAAGGTTGGGCGCTTCCACCTCATCGGTCGTGTCGTTCCACGCGTTCCAGGTGTGCCCGCCGATCTGCTCGACCATCCACAGGGCGTTGCGGACCTGACGTCGATTGGACCCGCGGTAGAACTCGTCGAGCTCCGCCCACGGCCGGCTCGCGGCGCTGCGATGGCCGGCCTCGGCGGCGTAGCGATCGTGAATCAGCCGGGCAGCGCGCTCCCACGCGTCTTGTGCCTGACCATCGGGCAGGTCCATGCTCAGCCGGTAGGTTCGCAACCTGCCGACCAGCGACAGCCGATCTTCGGTGACCCGCGCCGTCGCATCCCACGCGTAGATCGGTGTGGTGGGAAACCGGGCGGCCAGCCGGGTGCCGGTCGTCGTGTCGACAGATGAGGCGGTGGAGCTGTCGCGGTCGACGAAAACCACTGCGGTGCCGGCGGCGTCGTCGGCGAGCAACGACGCCAGCAGCGGCACCGATGCCGTCTCGGTCACCGCCTTGACCCGCATGCTGCGTGCCGACAAGCCCAACCGTCGCCGCGACAGCGCGAAATCCTGCTGGTACTCCTCGGCGTTCTCGGCGACGAGGACCAGGCGAGGCAGCGGCTTGGCGTCCGGAGCGGCGTAATAGTCACGCTCCAACTGCCGCTGGGCCATGTTCGAACACAACGCCAGCGTGAGCGGGGACGTACCACAGATCAGGATCTGCGCGACGCCGTCGGTCGAAATGATCCTGTCCAGCAACCTACGGGCGGTGACCTCGTACTTGCCGACGGCGTCGGCGGCCCACCGGGTGTCCGAACCGCCGAAATGCATTGCCCGCCACGCCTCGGCCTGCCACGGGTCGTCGATGCGGACGATCAACGGCAGGCGCCGTTTTCGGCTGGTCTCATCCAGCCGATCCGCAATGACCTTCAGCCGCAACAGATTGCTTGACGGATCGGACGAGAGCAGATACAGCCGGTCGAGCTTGCGCCACAGGGACAACGCCCGCAGGGTCTCCGGTCGGTCGAAGTCCACCGCGATCACCCGTGCACCGTGGTTGCGGACCTCGGGCACGCACGGATGGTCAAGGCTGGTGGTGATCAACACCAGCGTGCTACGTCCCTCCATGGTCCGGGCGATGGCGCTGACCATGGACAGCGTGTCATCGTCGACGTCCACCACCGCGGTGACCGACCGGGCGAAATGCACACGAAGCCGGTCCGCTCGCGACCGAAACAACGCCGCCGCCACGCCGACGACGCTGAGGAAGATCGCCGCCAGGGCCGACAGCCGCGCGATCTCCAGCGCCACCGGGGTGGGCGAGGGGCATGTCTGGCCGCTCAGCGATTGATCGGCCGTGCCGCCCTTGACCACATACGCGGTGAACATCAGGGGCCGGAAGAAGCGCGGATGCGCGTCGTCGTGGCAGTCCCAGTACGACGCCAGCCCCAGTGCGGTGCTGATCAGCGCCAGCCCGGCCACGATCGCCACCGGAGCGCCGGGGCGTCGCACCCCCTGCGAACGGACGAGCAGAACTGCGAGCACCACCAGGACCGCCACCACGAAGGCGATCGTCGGCACCGACCCCGGTTCGCCGAACCACCGCAGCGACGAAGGCGCCCGGTCTCGAAGCTGCGGGGCCAGCGCCAGAGCGAGAAGGTAGCCGAGCACCGGCAGCGCGATGACTGCTGCGACTCTCACGCCCCAGACCCGGGCCCCGGTGTGCACTGACGACCTCCCCTCTGCGGTTTCGGTAAGTGTGGCGTCGAGCGTCGCCGGACGCAGTGAAATGCGACGACATAGTCGCGAAGAACACAGGAGGTAAGGCTTGCCTAATGGCTGGTGGAGGCATAGGTTTAGCCGAAATAGATTCCTCTAAATGGAGCCCGCGATCGGAAGGACACGACCGGAATGACTGAGAGGCAAACGCTTCCGCTCGCAGAGCGCTCCGATGCCGACCTGCCCGGCCACTGGCTGCTGGCCCGCCTGGGTAAGCGGGTGTTGCGCCCCGGCGGTCTGGAGTTGACGACGCGGATGCTCTCGGTGGCGCGTGTCGGCGGCGCCGACGTCGTCGAACTCGGACCCGGCCTGGGACGCACCGCACGCGACATCGTCGCGTTGCGCCCGCGGTCTTACGTCGGGGTCGACGACACCGCGGCGGCGGGCGAGGCCGTGCGGGAGATCGTCGAACCGGTCGCGGGAAAGGTGGTCGTCGCGAGCGCGGCGGAGACCGGTCTGCCCGCCGACAGCGCCGACGTGGTGATCGGCGAGGCCATGCTGACCATGCAGGGTGACAAGACCAAGCGTGCGATCGTCGCCGAGGCGTTTCGGGTGCTGCGCCCCGGCGGCCGGTACGCCATCCACGAACTGGGTCTGCAGCCCGACGAGATCGCCCAGGAGACCAAGGACGACATCCGCCGCGAGATGTCCCGCGCGATCAAGGTCAACGCCCGTCCGCTCACCGCCAACGAGTGGGTGCAGATGCTCAGCGATGCCGGGTTCACCGACATCACCATCGACTACGCGCCGATGGCGCTGTTGAATCCGCGGCGGGTGCTGGCCGACGAAGGTCTGCTCGGGGCGTTACGGATCGCCGGCAACCTCATCGTCAAAGCTTCCGCCCGCCGTCGCGTCCTGGGCATGCGGCGAACCTTCCAGCGGCACCGGCGATCGTTGACCGCGGTCTCCGTCGTCGGTGTCGTCCCGTCGTCCTAACCGCTGACGCGATGCCGATGCGGCACCACGGAGTCGTTTCGCTGGCCGAGCGGACGGCAGGACAACAGCGGCAGCGGGTCATGGGCCTGATTCGGACCGCGGAGGGTCCCATCGACGCACAGCACGTCGCCGACCAGTTGGGCGTTCACGTCACCACGGCCCGGTTCCACCTGACCGCGCTGGAAGATCAGGGCCTCATCCGGCGCGGCGACGGCATCAAAGGTGCAGGCGCCGGACGGCCACGGCTCACCTACGAGCTGGCGCCGAGCCTGGACTACGCCGACATCGTCGCGCTGTTCGCCGCGCATCTGGGCGGCACGGCGCAGGAACGCGAACAGCGTGCGCTGCGCATCGGCGCGGACCTGGCGCACCGGGTGCGGGTGGCACGCCGCCGTGAGGAGACGACGATCACGGATCTGGTGGTTGCGACGTTGGGGGAGTTGGGGTTTGAGGCGCGCTCAGTGCTCAACTCGTTCGACGAGGTGACGGTGCAGATCTGTACCTGTCCGCTGGCCGAGGTCGCCGCCACCGCACCTGAGGTCGTGCGCGGGATCCAGCAGGGCCTGATCCAGGAAGTGATCGACTGCAACGTCGAGGCGATCGGCCGGCGCTACCTGGCGGCCGTCACCCCGGATGCGCGCGCGGGCTCCTGCGAAGTGAGCCTGATGCTGCGGCCCGGCTAGCCCGCAGCCCCGCCGATGGTCAGCGTGCCGTCGTCGTTGATGGTCCAGTCGGGGTTGACGGCGACCTCCCATACGTGGCCGTCGAGGTCGGCGAAGTAGCCGGAATACCCGCCCCAGAACACCTTTTCGGCCGGTTTGAGAAGCGTGGCCCCCGCGGCCTGCGCCTGGGCCAGCACCGCGTCGACGTCGGCCTCGGTGCGCTGGTTGACCGCGATCGTGATGCCGCTGAACCGGCCGTCGATGCGCTGCCGGGTGTCCTCGGCGAGGTCGTCGCGGCCGAACAGCGCCAACGCGACACCGGGTAGTTGATAGAACACGACACCCTCGGCCGACTGGGTGGCCGTCCAGCCCAGGCCCTCCTCGTAGAAGCGCCGGGCCCGCGCCAGATCGTCGACGCCGAGGGTGATCAAGCTGATGCGTTGTTCCACGCCGGGCACGTTACGCCCGACGGGTGACAAGTCGGCTATTTCACCGTGTGCTGCGGACCCTGCGCCTTCTTGTACAGCGCCTTGAGCATGCGGTCGCGGAACGCGGCGTTGTCGATGAGCTTGACACCGGCGTTGGCGAACCTGGGATAGCCCAGCATCTTGTGGAAGTAGCGGCCGCGCCGGTACTCCCTGCCCCACGCCTCTTCCATCCGCAGCGCGTAGTTGGTGAAGTCGTCAGGCCCGCTGTTGGTCAGCGCAGCGATCGCGCATTCGCCTGCGGCCAAACCGGATTCGAGCGCCTTGGAGATACCGGCGCCGGAGGCCGGCTTGCCCGCACCCAGCGAATCGCCGGCGAACAGCACACCGGGACGCCACGGCGGCCAGGCGGTGAAACCCATCGGCAGCCGCCAGGCGCGCACGCTCTTGTTCTTTTTGAGTTCCTCGATCGGCGGCAATTCCCACTCCGGCGGCAGCGTGCGCAGGAACTCGCCGAGGAACTTCGTCGCGTTGATCGACTGCCAGTTCTTGTAGCTGTTGACGTAACCCAGCCCGATGTTGAACACGCCGTTCCCCATCGGGAACACCCAGCCGTAGCCCGGCAACTGATCACCTTCGAAGGCCAGCTTCAGGTAGATGTCGAGGCTGTCGGAGTCGGGCCGGTTGGCGGGCATCTCCGAGCGGATCGCGATCGCCGAATAACCGTTGTACTCCGAATCGATCTTCAACGCCCGCTTGATCGGGGAGTAGGCGCCGTCGGCGGCGATCACCGCGTCGCCGTAGACCTTCTCGCCGCTCTTGAGCGTCACACCGACGACGCGGCCGTTCTCGACGATCGGGGCGCTGACCTCTGCGCCCTGGCGCACCTCGGCGCCGGCGGATTCGGCATGTTTGAGCAGCACCGTGTCCAGGTGCGTGCGGCTGACGGTGTGGCCGTGGTCGGGCATGCCGGGACGGCGGGGGAACGACAGCTCCCACTGGCTAGGGCTGAACACCGTGACGCGGTTGACGCGGTGGAAGGTGGCGACCTCGTCGGCCAGGCCCATTTTCTGCAGGTAGCTGACCGCCCGGGCGGTCAGGCCGTCGCCGCACGGCTTGTCGCGGGGAAACTCGGCCTTGTCCAAGACCACTACCTTGGCGCCGGTCTGCGCGGCCTGCCACGCCGCCGCCGACCCCGACGGCCCGCCACCGGCAATGACCAGGTCGTATCGCTGCGTCATGAATCTCGTCTCGTCGATCGGTTGTCGCCGCGATATTACCCGCGTCGGCGCTGTCCTTCTCGTCGGAGGACCGCGGCGCAACGTCGCTGGACCAGCGCCGTTTCGAGCCGTCCCCGGCATGGTCTGAGCAGGTCAGCCGGTTCCAGCGGTACAGTGATCGGGTGCGACGAGGGGCGAGGCCGCGCGCAGCCGGCGAAGCGGGTGTCAAGGTCGACGCCCGCAGCGAACGCTGGCGTGAGCACCGCAAGAAGGTGCGGGCCGAGATCGTCGACGCCGCGTTCCGCGCGATCGACCGCCTCGGACCCAATGTGAGCGTGCGCGAGATCGCCGAGGAGGCCGGGACGGCCAAGCCAAAGATCTACCGCCATTTCGTCGACAAATCCGACATGTTCGCCCAGATCGGCGAGCGGATGCGCGACATGTTGTGGGCGGCGATCATCCCGTCGATCAACGTGGAGACCGACTCCGCCCGCGAGATCGTCGGCCGCGGCGTGCAGCACTACGTCGACCTGGTCGACCAGCACCCCAACGTCGTGCGGTTCCTGCTGCAGGGCCGCTTCGCCGACCAGTCCGCGGCCGCGATGACGACCGTCAACAAGGGACGCGACATCACGCTGGCCGTCGCCGACATCATCAGCAGCGAGCTCGAGGACATGGCCCTGGACCCGGCCGCGTTCGAGTTGGCGGCGTTCGCCATCTTCGGCACCGCGGCCTCGGCGACCGACTGGTGGCTGGGCGCCGACGACGACAGCCCACGTCGCATGCCCGCCGACGAGTTCATCGCGCACATGACCACGATCATGATGGGCGCGATCAACGGCACCGCGGAGTTGCTCGGCGTCAAGATCGACGTCAACGAGCCGCTGCACACCGCGGTGCGCCAGCAACCCGTCGCGTGAGGCCCGATCCGGCCGAACGTGGGTTACCCGCACGCATCCGGCCGCGGGAGTGTGCGTCGACGCCACACTCGGCACGGTGAGTGTCGGCGTCATTGACACCCGCCCCCGTGAGCCGGAGACTTGAGTAAGTACCCGGTACCGGCGTTCCCAGGAAAGAGGCCCAATGATGACGGTGGCCGAGCAGGCGGACCAGGCAACGGCCGCCAAACCCGTGCACACCCGCACGTTGATCATCGGTACCGGATTCTCCGGTCTCGGGATGGGCATCGAGCTGCAGAAGCAAGGTGTCGAGTTCCTGATCCTGGAGAAGGCCGACGAGATCGGCGGCACCTGGCGCGACAACACCTATCCGGGATGCGCATGTGACATCCCGTCGCACATGTACTCGTTCTCGTTCGAGCCCAAGCCCGACTGGAACCACATGTGGTCGTTTCAGCCCGAGATCTTCGACTACCTCAAGGGAGTGGCCGACAAGTACGGGCTGCGTCGGCATATCCGGTTCAACCAACACGTCGACCGCGCGCACTGGGACGACGCGGAAATGCGCTGGCATGTGTTCACCAAGGACGGCCGGGAGTACGTTGCGCAGTTCGTGGTGTCCGGTGCCGGCGGATTGCACATCCCGATGATCCCCGACTTCGAGGGACTCGACGAATACCAAGGTGCGGCTTTTCATTCCGCGGAGTGGGACCACAGCGTCGACCTCACCGACAAACGGGTCGCGGTGATCGGCACCGGCGCTAGCGCGATCCAGATCGTACCCGAGATCGTCAAAGACGTTGCCGCACTGCATCTTTACCAGCGCACCCCGGCGTGGGTGATGCCGCGGCCCAACAACCCCATCCCGGAGTGGATGCAGCAGGTGTTCACCAAGGTTCCGGGCACCCGCCAACTGCTGCGTGCGGCCATCTACTGGGGTCACGAAGCTGTCGGCTTCGCGATGACGCGCCAACCCCGGCTGCTGAAGATCGGTGAGCTGCTGGGCAAATGGAACATCAACCGGTCGATCAAAGAACCCGAGTTACGCCGCAAGCTCACCCCGGACTACCGGGCCGGCTGTAAGCGGATCCTCAACTCAGACACCTATTACCGCGGCATCGCCAACCCGAAGACCGAGGTGATCACCGAGGGCATCGCGCGGTTCACGCCGCGGGGCATCGTCACGGCCGACGGGACCGAACGCGACGTCGACGTCGTCGTCTTCGGCACCGGCTTTCACGTGACCGACTCGTACACCTACGTGCACATCAAGGGCCCGGGCGGTGAGGACCTGGTGGACCGGTGGAACCGGGAGGGCATCGCGGCGCTGCGCGGCATCACGGTCGCCGGCATGCCCAACCTGTTCTTCCTGCTCGGCCCGAACACCGCGCTGGGGCACAACTCGGTGGTGTTCATGATCGAGTCGCAGATCCGGTACGCCGCCCAGGCCATCGCCGCCGTCGACCGGGCCGGTGTGCAGGCGTTGGCGCCGACCCGCGAAGCGCAGGACCGCTACAACGACAAGCTGCAGGACGAACTCGCGGACACGGTGTGGAGCACCGGCGGGTGCCAGAGCTGGTATCTCGATGAGCACGGCGTCAACCGGACGCTGTGGAGCGGGATGACGTGGCAGTACTGGTTTGCCACCCGCCGATTCGACCCCTCGGAGTACCGGTTCTGGGACCGGCCGCGCGACACGCCAACACAAGATGTCGCGGTTCCAAACGTAGTCGCCCCCCAGGGGTAGTGTCCGGGGCAGAGGTTTCCAACGGGTTTCCAACGTTCCAAGGTGGGTGCTGTGAGCGAAGGCGTGAAGCTGATCGATCGGGTCTCGGCGATCAACTGGAACCGGCTGCAAGACGAGAAAGATGCCGAGGTCTGGCACCGGCTGACCGGCAATTTCTGGTTGCCGGAAAAGGTGCCGGTGTCCAACGACATCCCGTCATGGAACACGCTGACGCCGGCCGAGAAGCAACTCACCATGCGGGTGTTCACCGGCCTGACGCTGCTGGACACGATCCAGGGCACCGTCGGCGCGGTCAGCCTGATCGCCGACGCGATGACCCCGCACGAGGAAGCGGTCTACACCAACATCGCGTTCATGGAGTCGGTGCACGCCAAGAGCTACAGCAACATCTTCTCCACGTTGTGCTCGACGGCTGAGATCGACGATGCGTTCCGCTGGTCGGAGGAGAACCCGAACCTGCAGCGCAAGGCCGAGATCGTCATGCAGTACTACAAGGGTGACGAGCCGCTCAAGCGCAAGGTGGCCTCCACGCTGCTGGAGAGCTTCCTGTTCTATTCGGGCTTCTATCTGCCGATGTACTGGAGCAGCCGCGCCAAGCTGACCAACACCGCCGACATGATCCGGCTGATCATCCGCGATGAGGCCGTGCACGGCTACTACATCGGCTACAAGTACCAGCGCGGCCTGGCCGCCGAGGACGCCGCCAAACAGCAGGAGCTCAAGGACTACACCTACGAGTTGCTGTTCGAGCTCTACGACAACGAGGTCGAGTACACCCAGGACCTCTACGACGAGGTCGGCCTGACCGAGGACGTCAAGAAGTTCCTGCGCTACAACGCCAACAAGGCGCTGATGAACCTCGGCTACGAGGCGCTGTTCCCGCGTGACGAGACCGACGTCAACCCGGCGATCCTGTCGGCGCTAAGCCCCAATGCCGACGAGAACCACGACTTCTTCTCGGGGTCCGGTTCGTCGTATGTCATTGGGAAGGCGGTCAACACCGAAGACGAGGACTGGGACTTCTAACGTCGGCGCTCAGCCGTTCTTGTGCGGCAGAAACTCCTGGGCCTTGGTCTTGAGGCCCGTGACGATGAAGCCCCAACGGTCCTCGTCGCCCTTCAGCACCGCCGTCGCGGCTGCCTTGGCCTGATCCCACTCCGCGTGCGGCGGAATCGGCGGCATGTCCGGGTCGGTGAACACGTCGAGAACCGTCGGCCGGTCCGCGGCCAACGCATCGCGCCACGCATCGTGGAGTTCTTCGGGGTCCTTGATCACCATCGCGTTCAACCCGAGCCCGGCCGCGAACGCCGCATAGTCGACATCCGGAAGAGACTGGGACTCAACGAATTTTGGCGCGCCGGCCATCGCGCGCATCTCCCATGTCACCTGGTTCAGGTCGTTGTTGTGCAGGATCGCGACGATCAGCCGCGGATCGTCCCACTCCTGCCAGTACCGCTTGACCGTGATCAGTTCGGCCAGCCCGTTCATCTGCATGGCGCCGTCGCCCTCGAACACGATGACGGGCCGCTCGGGTGCGGCGAATTTGGCGCCGATGCCGTAGGGCACCCCGGGACCCATCGTCGCGAGCGTGCCCGACAGCGACCCGCGGATATCGTCGCGGAAACGCAACATCCGGGCATACCAGTTGGCCGCGGAGCCGGAGTCGGCGGTGACGATCGCGTTGCTGGGAAGCTGCGGGGACAACTCGGCGAAAAGCCGCAACGGGTTGATCGCGTCCGTGGAGACCATGGCCTCCTTGTGCATGGTCTCCCACCACCGCGCCACCGTCGACGCGACCGTTTCCCGCCACGACCGGTCCGGTTTGCGTTCCAGATGCGGAATCAGCGCGCGCAACGCGGCCTTCGCATCCGCCACCACGTTGACCTCATACGGGTAGCGCATGCCGATCATCTTGGGGTCGATGTCGATCTGCACGGCGCGGGCCTGGTCGAACGGCGGCAGGAACTGCGAATAGGGAAAGCTCGAACCGACGGTCAGCAACGTATCGCAGTCGCGCATCAACTCATAGGACGGGCGAGTGCCAAGCAGCCCGATTGCACCTGTGACCCAAGGTAATTCGTCGGAGAGCGCATCCTTACCCAGCAACGCTTTCGCCGCGCCGGCACCCAGCAGGTCGGCCACTTCGGCGACCTCCTCGTGCGCTCCGCGCGCACCCGCGCCCACCAGGATCGCCACCTTCTCACCCGCGTTGAGCACCTCGGCCGCCCGCGCGATCGCCGCATCATCGGGCGCCGGCATCGGCCACTCGGTCCCGAGGCTCGACGGCACCATCTTGAACTCGTGCGTCGGCGGTGAGTACTCGAGTTCCTGCACGTCGCCGGGAATGATCACCGCGGTGGGCGCCTGCTCGCTGAGTGCGACGCGGATCGCGCGGTCCAACACGTTGGGCAACTGTTCGGGCACCGTCACCATCTGGACGTAGTCGCTGGCGACATCCTTGTAGAGGCTGAGCAGGTCGACCTCCTGCTGATAGGAGCCCCCGATCGCGGTGCGGTCGGTCTGACCGACGATGGCGACGACGGGGACATGGTCGAGTTTCGCGTCGTACAACCCGTTGAGCAGATGGATGGCGCCCGGCCCCGACGTCGCCATGCAGATGCCGACCTTGTTGCCGAACTTCGCGTAGCCGACGGCCTCGAACGCGCTCATCTCCTCATGCCGGGACTGGATGAACCGCGGGTTGTTATCGGCGCGGCCGAACGCCGCCAGGATCCCGTTGATCCCGTCGCCGGGGTAGCCGAAGACGTGCTCGACGTTCCATGCGCGCAACCGCTCGAGCAGGAAGTCGGCGACATTCTGGCTGGCCATGAAGTCTCCCTTCGATTCGGGCGTATTGCGTCGGCCGCTGCGCGAGGCGCGCGGCGGGCCGGTCACCCTCGCTCATCTCGTACCCCCTCAGCGCTCGCCCATACCCGACGATTTCTGTGCGTCGGCTGGGAACTAGCTGAGGGTCTCCTGCTGGCCGATTGTTGCGATGACGCAAATTCGGCTAATATCGTTGCCACGCAACATAGTTCACCCGTTAAGCGAAGGCGACTCGGGATTATGCGCGAGACACGCCGGCCAACCGTGTTTAGAGATAGATCTGCCGGTCTACAGAAGAAGTACGGGGTGATGAGCGACCCCCCGGTTGCTCGACGGACGGCAGGAGTGGCTGATGCCTGAGGTGGAATTGCATCACGACGGACACCCGGAGTTTCGGCGCAAAGTTCGCTTCGACTGGTCGAACCTGCCCGTGCACTGGGTGCCGGGCAACCCCTTCTGCACGCACATGGTCAACGTCCTGCACCTGTTGCTGCCCGAGGGGGAGCGCCACTTCATCAAGGCGGTGTTGGAAGCGTCGTCGCAGGTCGACGATCCCGAACTGGAAGCGGCCATCAAACCATTCATTCAGCAGGAGTCTTGGCACGCGTGGGCGCACCAGGTGGTGTTGGACCGGATGGCCGAACAGGGCATCGACACCGCCGGCTACACCGACCGCCTGGGACGGACGTTGTCGGTGACGCTCGGTGATCCGCCGAGGTTCTTCCCGGCGCCGCTGAAGCGGTGGTGGTTGTATCGGCGTCTGGCCGATGTGGCGTCCCTCGAACACTTCACGGCCGTGCTCGGCCAGTGGATCCTGCAGAACAAGGGCCTGGAGAACGCGGGCGCGCACCCCGAGATGCTCGACCTGCTGCGCTGGCACGGCGCCGAGGAGGTCGAGCACCGCTCACTGGTGTTCGATGTCTACCAAAACGTGTGCGGAAGCTACTGGATCAGGGCGTCCTCCATGTTGATGACCGCGCCGCTGTTCGTCGGCTGGTGGATCGCCGGCGCCCGCTACCTGATGGCCCACGACGCATCCATCGATACGAAATGGCGCTGGCGGGACTGGCGGCGCGCCGCGCGCAAGGATCTGCTGCCCGACCCCTGGCACATCCTGGTGGCCGTCCCGCTGCGATACATGCGTCGCGGGCACCATCCCGGTCCCGAGGCCGACACCCAGATGGCGCTGGATTACCTCGCGTACTCGCCGGCGGCGCGGGACGCCCGTGAACGCGCCACAGCACACGAGCGGGAGGCCGCGGTGCAGGCGGCCCACAGCTAGATAGGAGCGACGGATGAAGGTGTACGTCGACCTCGACACCTGCGACGGCAACGGGGTCTGCATGAGCATCTGCCGCGAGGTGTTCGACGTCCGCGACGACGGTCTTCACCTCCTGCAGGAGCAGCCAGACGAGGACCTACAGCAGAAGCTGGTCGGCGCGCAAGTGTCGTGTCCAACCCAAGCGATCACAGTGCAGGACTGACCCATGGCATCGGATCGTTCCCCGCGGAAGATCGTGGTCGTCGGCGCCGGAGTGGCCGGCGCCATGGCGGCGCAAACGTTGCGGACCGAGGGCTACGACGGTGAGCTGACGCTGATCGGTGCCGAACGGTACGCGCCCTACCACCGGCCGCCGTTGTCGAAGAAGCTGCTCACCGGCGAGGTACACCGGGCCGGTATCGACATGGCGCCGCAAAACGAGTTCAGCGCGCGGGTGCTGCGCGGCGCCAGCGCCGTCGGCGTCGACATGGCATCGCGCACCGTCGCCGTGCATGACGACGGCCAAGAGCAGACCGTGGAGTTCGACGGCCTCGTGATCGCCAGCGGCGCCGACGCCCGCCGCTGGCCCGGCGGCCCGGCGCCCGACGGCGTGCTGGCGCTGCGCACGGTCGACGACTGCCTGGCGATCCGCTCCAGACTCGGCAAGCGCTCCCGCGTCGTGGTGATCGGCGGCGGGTTCATCGGCACCGAGGTCGCGGCGAGCCTGAACTCGATGGGACACAAGGTCACTCTGCTTTCCCGAACCGAATCACTGCTGCAGGCGGCACTCGGTGTGGAGATGGGAAACTGCTGGACCGATCTTCATCGACGGCACGGCGTGGACGTGCGCGTCGGTGTCCACGTCGACGGGTTCGTCGGCGACGAGCATGTGAAGGCTGTCCGGCTGAGCGACAAGTCAAAGATCAAGGCCGACCTGGTGCTCATCGGCCTCGGGGTCGAGCCGGTCACCGACTGGCTGCAGGGCTCCGGCATCAGAATCGACAACGGCGTGGTGTGTGACGCCACCGGTGCGGCCGAGGGCGTGACCGGTGTCGTGGCCGCTGGCGATGTCGCGCGCTGGTGGCATCCGCTCTACCAGGAACATCTGCGTATCGAGCACTGGGATCACGCCTCGCGGCAAGGGATCACCGCGGCACGGAATTTGCTGGTTGGGCCCGACGACGCCCAAGAGTACGACGCCGTGCCGTACTTCTGGTCCGACCAGTACGATCTCAAGCTCCAATTAGTGGGCGTACCAACAGGTTACGACACTGTCGCGGTCGTCGAAGGCGACTTGGGCGCAGGGCAATTCGTCGCCGCCTACGGTAAGCGAGGCCGCACGATCGCGGTGCTCGGCACCATCCCGGACCGAGTGCACGAGTACCGAGAAATCATCACCGACGGTGCCGCGTTTCCGCCGCGCCGTCAGATGCAGCCCGCTTAGCGGCATCCGGACGAGTTCACGGGAAACCGGCCTGTGGTGATCAGGGCCGTGAGAACATTTCCGGCTGAAGGTGATGGCGTGAACGGGACATGGAGACCGACATGATTCGTCAGGCAGCGACGGTTCTGGGGGCGGCCCTTGCCGGTGCGCTGATGCTGGCGCCGCAGGCGGCGGCCGAACCGGGGCAGCAGGTACTGGTCGATTCCGGTGCGGTGCGGTGCGATCTGAGCGCCGACAACCACGCGTTCGGGACGGGGCCGGTGGCGGTCTGCGCGCTGACCAACGGCCAACCCTGGGGTATGGCGCCGTACGAGTCATCCAAATGGAACCAGCGGCTGAACCTGCTGGTCACCCGGGGCACCGGTGAGTTCTATTGGGACCGAGGCGATCTGCCCGAACCGGCGTCGCCTCCGGTGCCCGTCGACGGCGGGGAGTACCAGGTCAACGGTTGGACCGTCCAACCGGAGGGGCTGCGCACCAAAATCACCTACGTACCCACCGGCCACGGGATCTACGTCAACGCGGGCAACATCCGTAAGTTCTGATCAGTTGATCGGCGCGTTGATCCAGCGCAGGTCTTCCAGCACGCCGCGGGCGGCGACGATGCCTCCGCCGCCGTGCCATACCTCGTTGTTGACCGCGAACACGCGGTTGTCACGGTTGGCCGACAACCTCTTCCACGCGTCGCTTTCCATCACGGTGGTGGCGTGCTCCTTGGCCTCGGTCGTGGTGAACGAGACGTAGACGATGTCGCCGTCGGCGGCGGACAGATCGGGGGAGTCCGACAGGTCGGCGTCGGTAATGCCGATCTCGGTGTAGGGCCTGTCGGTAAACCGTTGCGCCGCAGGACGGTCCACGCCGACATCGGCCAGCACGCTGGCCGCAAAGTTGTTCGCGCCGTAGACCCGCATCGTGGTGTCGGTGAACTGCACCACAGACGCCTGGAAATGGGTCGCGTCGTTTTCGGCTCCGGTCCTGTCGGCGGCCCTCTCGAAGCCCTCGATCAGGCCGCCGGCAGCGTCGGCACGTCCGGTCGCCGCGCCCACCGTGCCCAGGTTGTCCTGCCAGGCCGCGCCCGGGGCGCCGGTGAACACCGTCGGCGCGATCTGCGATAACGCGCCGAACTCCTCGGGTGTCAGCGCTTCTGACCCCAGAATCAGGTCGGGCTCCGCGGCCCGGATGCCCTCGAGATCCGGTGCGCTGCGCGTGCCGACACCCGGCACATCGTGGATCACCGAACCGAGGTAGGACGGTTGCTCGGAGTAGCCGTCCGGCAGCGCCGCGGCCACAATGCGCGATTGCAGCCCCAGCGCGCACAGGGCGTCGAGTTGATCGCCGGAGAGCGCCACGATGCGTTGTGGGTCCGCACGCACCTCCGTCTCGCCCGCGGCGTGGCGGACGAGGCGATCCGGCGGCCCCGGGTCGACGGCAGCGGGTTCGGGGGCACACGACTCGTCGGGGCGGCGTTGGTTGCCGAGCACACCGGCGCCAGCAATCTTAGTCGTGCTGGTAACGACCGACCCGGCCTCGGGTCCCGGGGCCTCGCCGCCGCCCTGACCGCATCCGCTGATCAGCGCCACCGTCGCTGCGGCAGTGATGAGCGGCGTCGCCGACCGGGCAGCCCACACGCCGATGCGCGCTCTGCTGATCAGCACGTCGCCGACGGTAACATCCGCGGCGCTCCACGCTGGTCAATCACCGTTACGGGCGAAGTACGACGTTATGTAGGACCACCCCGACACCCGTCTTTTAGGGAAGCTAGGATTCATCGTTGATGACTGGGGGTGTAGCCCCGACCAGACGTATGGAGGACCTGTTGGTAGCGCAAGCGCCCCCAATCGGACAGCTCGAAGCTCGTCGTCCTTTTCCCGAGCGGATGGGGCCCAAGGGCAACCTGCTCTACAACCTGATCACGACGACCGATCACAAGCTGATCGGCATGATGTACTGCGTCGCCTGCTTCATCTTCTTCTTCATCGGCGGGCTGATGGCGCTGTTCATGCGCACCGAGCTGACGGCGCCGGGACTGCAGTTCCTGTCCAACGAACAGTTCAACCAGCTGTTCACCATGCACGGCACGGTGATGTTGCTGTTCTATGCGACCCCGATCGTGTTCGGGTTCGCCAACCTGGTGCTGCCGCTGCAGATCGGCGCCCCCGACGTGGCGTTCCCGCGGCTCAACGCGTTCTCGTTCTGGCTGTTCTTGTTCGGCGCCTGCATCGCGCTCAGCGGCTTCATCACCCCCGGCGGCGCGGCTGACTTCGGCTGGACCGCCTACGCCCCGCTGTCCAACGCGATGCATTCGCCGGGCGCGGGCGGTGACCTGTGGATCTTTGGCCTCGGCGTGTCCGGTCTCGGCACGATCCTGGGTGCGGTCAACATGATCACGACCGTGGTGTGCATGCGCGCCCCGGGCATGACGATGTTCCGGATGCCGGTGTTCACCTGGAACATCCTCGTCACGTCGATCCTGGTGTTGATCGCGTTCCCGCTGCTGACCGCCGCGCTGTTCGCGCTGGCCTACGACCGCCACCTCGGCGGCCACATCTACGACCCGGCCAACGGCGGTGTGCTGTTGTATCAGCACTTGTTCTGGTTCTTCGGCCATCCCGAGGTGTACATCATCGCGTTGCCGTTCTTCGGCATCGTCAGCGAGATCTTCCCGGTGTTCTCCCGTAAGCCGATCTTCGGCTATACGACGCTGATCTACGCGACAATCGGTATCGCGGCGCTGTCGATCGCGGTGTGGGCGCACCACATGTACGCCACCGGGGCGGTGCTGCTGCCGTTCTTCTCGTTCATGACGTTCCTGATCGCGGTGCCGACCGGTATCAAGTTCTTCAACTGGATCGGCACGATGTGGAAGGGGCAGTTAACCTTTGAAACGCCGATGCTGTTCTCGGTCGGCTTTCTGCTGACGTTCCTGCTCGGCGGCGTCACGGGTGTGCTGCTGGCCAGCCCGCCGCTGGACTTCCACGTCACCGACTCGTATTTCGTGGTGGCGCACTTCCACTACGTGCTGTTCGGCACCATCGTGTTCGCCACGTACGCCGGCATCTACTTCTGGTTCCCGAAGATGACCGGGCGAATGCTCGACGAGCGGCTGGGCAAGCTGCACTTCTGGCTGACGTTCATCGGCTTCCACACCACGTTTTTGGTGCAGCACTGGCTCGGCGACCAGGGCATGCCGCGGCGCTACGCCGACTACCTGCCCACCGACGGGTTCACCACGCTGAACGTGGTGTCGACGGTCGGCGCGTTCATTCTCGGGGTGTCGGTGCTGCCGTTCACCTGGAACATCTTCAAGAGCTGGCGTTACGGCGAACCGGTCCTCGTGGATGACCCGTGGGGCTACGGCAACTCGCTGGAGTGGGCGACCTCCTGCCCGCCGCCGCGGCACAACTTCACCGAACTGCCGCGCATCCGCTCCGAGCGGCCCGCCTTCGAACTGCACTACCCGCATATGGTGGAGCGGATGCGTGCCGAAGCTCACATCGGACGTTCCCATGTACCTGCGGACAGCCCGCTCGTCGACCAATCCAGTTAGCGGATACGGCGTTCGGCGATGAGCATGCCGAGAGCGTGGCCGCCGGTCGAGCCTCCCGGTGAGTGCTCATGACCGGCAAGAAGCGCAACCGCTCATCGCTGTTGATCACCGTCACCGGACGCGATCAACCGGGTGTCACCTCGGCGTTGTTCGGGGTGCTGTCCCGGCACAAGGTCGAGTTGCTCAACGTCGAACAGGTCGTCATCCGCGGAAGGTTGACGTTGGGGGTGTTGGTGGCCGCCGCGGCGGACGTCGCCGCCGGTAACCAGTTGCGCGACGAGGTGACGACCGCGATCCATGGCGTCGGCCTGGACGTGACCATCGAACCCAGCGACACCCTGCCCGTGCTGCGCGCACCGTCGACGCACACCATCGTCGTGCTGGGCCGGCCGATCACCGCCGAGGCGTTCGGCGTGGTGGCCCGGGAACTGGCGGGCCTGGGGGTCAACATCGACACCATCCGTGGCGTATCCGACTATCCGGTAACGGGTTTGGAGCTGCGGGTGTCGGTGCCGGTGGATGGCGACGTGGAGCAGGTGCAGAGGGCGCTGGCCCGCGTCGCGGTCGCCGAACGCATCGACATCGCGCTCGAGGACTACAGCCTGTCGCGACGAGCCAAGAGGCTCATCGTCTTTGACGTCGACTCCACGCTGATCCAGGGCGAGGTCATCGAGATGCTGGCCGAGCGCGTCGGCGCGGCGGCCGCGGTGGCCGAGGTCACCGAGGCCGCGATGCGCGGGGAACTCGACTTCGCCGAGTCGCTGAACCGTCGCGTCGCGACGCTGGAGGGCCTGCCCGCGTCGGTGCTCGAGGACGTCGGCGAGCAGATCGAGCTGACCCCGGGCGCCAGGACCACGTTGCGCACGCTGCGCCGTCTTGGCTATCACTGCGGCATCGTGTCTGGCGGCTTCCGCCAGGTGATCGCGCCGCTCGCGCACGAGTTGATGATGGACTTCGTCGCCGCCAACGAACTCGAGATCGTCGACGGCAAGCTCACCGGCCGGGTGGTCGGGCCGATCATCGACCGGGCCGGAAAAGCCAAGGCGTTGCGTGATTTCGCCCAGCAAGCCGGGGTGCCGATGGAACAGACGGTGGCCGTCGGCGACGGCGCCAACGACATCGACATGCTCGCCGCCGCCGGGTTGGGTGTCGCGTTCAACGCCAAACCCGCGCTGAAGGAAGTCGCCGACGCGTCGCTGAGCTATCCCTATCTGGACACGCTGCTGTTCGTCCTCGGCATCACCCGCAGCGAGATCGAGGCGGCCGACGCCCGCGACGGGGTGATGCGCCGCGTCGAAATCCCCGACGACGAATAGCCTTTCCTCCGCGAGCAGCTGTAAGTGCGCTAGACCACCACGGTCGTCGGCTCCGGGGACACCGACCCGGTGACGCTGTGCCATGCCCGGGCCAGTAACTCCACAGCCGCGCTCAACTGCGCCTCGGGCAGCGTGTAGGGCACGCGGACGAACCGCTCGAGCGTGCCGTTGACGCCGAACCGGGGACCCGCGGGCAGGTCGAGGCCCAGGCGCGAGGCCGCCGCCGACAGGGCGGTGCTCATCGGCGCGGGCAGCCGCACCCACAGCGACATGCCGCCGACGCCCGGGCCCGGCTCCCAGTCGGGCAAATGATGGCACAACAGCTCCAGCAGGTGTGCGCGACGGATGCGCAGCATTTCCCGGCGTTCGGGCAGCAGTTCGTCGTGGCGCACGAGAAGCCTTGCCGCAGCGCACTGTTCGAGAACTGCGGTGCCCATGTCGACGGATGGACGCATCGCCGCGATGGTCGCGATCGTTGAGCGCTCGGCGCGGATCCAGCCCACCCGCAGCCCGCCCCAGAACGACTTCGACATCGACCCGACCGTGAGCACCAGATCACGCCGTGAGCGCATCTCCGCGCCCAGCGGCGCCGGCGCAGGCTGGTCCAGCCACATGTCCAGGATCGACTCATCAATGACGGTGCGGGTGCGGGTTTCGGCGATGATGCCGGCCAACCGCTTGCGGTCCCGCACGGGCATCGTCAACCCGGTGGGGTTGTGGTTGTCCGGAATCAGGTAGGCCAGGCTCGGCGACATCTGGTGCACCGAGGCCGCCAACGCGTCGAGGTCCCAGCCGTCCTCGATCATGGCGACCGGAACGGGTCGCGCCCCCGCGGCGGTGATCGACGACAGCGCACCGTGATACGTGGGTTGTTCGACCAGCACGCGGTCGCCGGGTTGGACGTAGGTGGTGAGGATCAGGCCGATCGCGTGCAATGCGCCCGTGGTGACCATGACCTCGTCGGGGTCAGTGGGAAGCCCACGCTCACAGTATCTTTCGGCGATGGCGGCGCGCAGCGCGGTGATGCCGACGAGCTCGTGACCCGGTTCATGCAGGTACGGGGTCACGTCGTGGGTGGCCTGGGTGAACGCATGGACGACGGCGGCGGCGGGCGCGGACAGCGCCGCCGCGGCCAGGCTCACCGACGGCGGTGCGGCCTCGGCGCGCACCTCGGGGGCGACCGGCAACGCGGTGGTGCTGCGCGCACCGCGGCGCGCGTGGAGATAGCCGTCGTCGCGCAACTGGGTGTAGGCGGCGGTGACCGTGGTGCGCGACACCCGCAGCGCATCGGCGAGCGCCCTTTCACTGGGCAGTTGCGCACCGACCGGTAGGCGGCCGTCGACGATCAGCAACCGAATGGCATCCGACAGTGCCCGATACGCGGGTCCACTGCGACTGGATGTACGCCAGTTCCCCAGTTCACGGGCCAAATGGCCGACGCTGAGGGCAGGTCCGGGCAGATCGGTCGTCATTTACATGCCAGTATGTGCCAACTGGCTATTGAAAGACAATCCAGTTGGCCGAAACTATCGCAGGATGGGAACGAAGTGGACATCGTGGCTGGGCCAGGAGCTGAGCAGGTTGTTCAGTTGGCAGGTGCCGAACGGTTGCGCCGAATTCGTCGACCGTGACGCCGAACGGATGGCACGTGAACTGGAGCTCATCCGGATGCGCTTTCCGCACCACTCCTGAGCGGCTTCGGCGTGGCCCGTCACGGTGAGCGTGACCGAATGCGCCGAATTCACTTGACTACGATGGGCGCGTGCCAGTCGCCGACGATCCAGCCGACCCTGACCTGCTGATCGATTTCACCGAGGTCACCCTGCGGCGCGGCGGCCGGACCCTCGTCGGCCCGATCACGTGGTCGGTCGAACTCGACGAACGCTGGGTCATCATCGGCCCCAACGGGGCAGGCAAAACGTCGCTGCTGCGCATCGCCGCCGCGATGGAACACCCGTCGTCGGGCGCGGCGTACGTGCTCGGGGAGCGGCTCGGCCGGGTCGACGTGTCCGAGCTGCGGTCGCGGGTCGGCCTGAGCAGCTCGGCGCTGTCGCAGCGGGTGCCCGAGGCCGAGCTGGTGCGCGACCTGGTGGTCTCGGCCGGCTACGCGGTGATGGGCCGGTGGCGCGAGCGCTACGACGAGGTCGACTACCACCGGGCCGTCGACATCCTGGAGAGCGTGGGCGCCGAGCACCTGGCCGACCGCACCTACGGCACCCTGTCGGAGGGCGAACGCAAGCGGGTCCTCATCGCCCGGTCGATGATGACCGACCCCGAGTTGCTGCTGCTCGACGAACCGGCCGCCGGGCTCGACCTCGGCGGGCGCGAGGAACTGGTGGCCCGCCTGGCGGATCTGGCCGCCGACCCCGATTCACCGGCGCTGGTGCTGGTGACCCACCATGTCGAGGAGATCCCGCCGGGCTTCACGCACTGTCTGCTGCTGTCCGAAGGACAAGCCATCGGTTCCGGGCTGCTGCCCGACGTGTTGACCGCGGAGAACCTGTCGACGGCATTCGGGCAGTCGATCGCCGTCGATGTCATCGACGGGCGCTACTTCGCCCGTCGCACCCGCTCAAGGGCGGCCCATAGGAGACGTGCATGACCGAAGAACCCCTGACCCCGCGCCCCGCCGCGACCGTGATGTTGATCCGCGACAAGCACCCCGACGCCGGCAGGGGAGTCGAGGTGTTTTTGATGCGGCGGCATTCGGCGATGGAGTTCGTCGGCGGCGTCATGGTGTTTCCCGGCGGCGGGGTCGACGACCGCGACCGCAACGCCGATATCGCGTGGATGGGCCCGGAGCCGTCGTGGTGGGCGCAGCGGCTCGGTGTGGATGTGGAACTGGCCGAGGCGCTGGTGTGCGCGGCGGCCCGCGAGACGTTCGAGGAGTCCGGTGTGCTGTTCGCCGGTGCCGCCGACGATTCCGACGTGCTCGTCGACGACGCGTCGGTGTACCGCGACGAACGCCAGGCGCTGGTGGACCGGTCGCTGTCGTTCGCCGACTTCCTGCGCACCGAGAAGCTGGTGCTGCGCGCCGATCTGCTTCGGCCGTGGGCGAACTGGGTGACGCCGAAGGAAGAGCGCACCCGCCGCTACGACACCTACTTCTTCGTCGCGGCGCTGCCCGACGGTCAGCGGGCCGACGGTGAGAACACCGAGACCGACGCGGCCGACTGGATCACCCCCGAGGACGCCCTTGAGGACTTCGCGGAGTCGAAGACGTTCCTGCTGCCGCCGACGTGGACACAGCTGGACTCGCTGGCCGGGCGGACGGTCTCCGAAGTGCTTGCGGTGGAACGTCAGATCACCGCGATCGAACCGCATCTGGCCGCCGAGAACGGCAACTGGGAGATCGAGTTCTTCGACAGCGACCGCTACAACGCCGCCCGCAACCACCGCGCGCCCGACAACTACACCCCGGGCGCACCGCTGGCATGAACGAGTTCGTCGCCGTGCACACCGGCGATCAACAGCCCGGCATCGCCACGCTGCTGCTGTCGCGCGCCCCGACCAACGCGCTGACCCGCCAGATGTACCGCGAGATCCGCGCCGCAGCCGCCGACGTCGGCAGCCGCGACGACGTGCGTGCCGTCATCGTCTTCGGCGGCCACGAGATCTTCTCGGCAGGCGACGACGTCGCCGAGCGGCGGACGCTGAACACCGCAGAAGCCGCCGTCGCCGCCCAGGAATGCCGGGCGGCCGTCGACGCGCTGGCCGCCGTCCCCAAACCCACCGTCGCCGCCATCACCGGCTACGCGCTGGGCGGTGGGCTCACGCTGGCGCTGGGCTGTGACTGGCGGGTCGCCGGCGACAACGTCAAGTTCGGCGCGACGGAGATCCTCGCCGGCCTGGTGCCCGCGGGCGGCACGGCACGGCTGGCCCGCGCCGTCGGCCCGAGCAAGGCCAAGGACCTGGTGTTCAGTGGCCGCTTCGCCGGTGCCAAGGAGGCGCTGGCGCTGGGTCTGATCGACCAGATGGTGGCACCCGACGGTGTCTATGACGCGGCGGTGGCGTGGGCCGAACGGTTTGTCGAGCATCCGGCGCAGGTACTGGCTGCGGCCAAGGCCAGCTTCGACGTCTAGGCTGCCTGCCATGAGCCTTGACGAATCCGGTGTGCGCGAGCCGGCTCCTAATCCGCATGCCACCGCGGAGCAGGTAGAGGCGGCCCGTCACGACTCCAAGTTGGCGCAGGTGCTGTACCACGACTGGGAAGCCGAGAGCTACGACGACAAGTGGTCGATCTCCTACGACAAACGCTGCGTCGACTACGCCCGTGACCTCTTCGATGCGACGGTGCCCGAACACGAGCTGCGCAACCTGCCCTACGACCGGGCACTGGAGCTCGGCTGCGGCAGCGGGTTCTTTCTGCTGAACCTGATCCAGGCAGGCGTGGCGCGGCGCGGCTCGGTCACCGACCTGTCGCCGGGCATGGTCAAGGTCGCCACCCGCAACGGCGAGAACCTCGGGCTGGAGATCGACGGCCGGGTGGCCGACGCCGAGGGCATCCCCTACGACGACAACACCTTCGACCTGGTGGTCGGCCACGCGGTGTTGCACCACATCCCCGACGTCGAACTGTCGCTGCGCGAAGTGGTCCGGGTGCTCAAGCCCGGCGGCCGCTTCGTGTTCGCCGGCGAGCCGACCAACGCGGGCGAAACCTACGCGCGGCCCCTGTCGACGCTGACGTGGCGGGCCGTGACGAACGCGACCCGGCTGCCGGGGCTCGGCGGGTGGCGCCGACCGCAGGCCGAGCTCGACGAGTCCTCACGCGCGGCGGCGCTGGAGGCGGTCGTGGACCTGCACACGTTCGACCCGGCCGACCTGGAACGGATGGCCGCGAACGCCGGTGCGGTCGAAGTATCCACCGCCACAACGGAATTCACCGCGGCAATGTTGGGCTGGCCGCTGCGCACGCTCGAGGCCGCGGTGCCGCCCGGGCGGTTGGGTTGGAACTACGCCAAGTTCGCGTTCCACAGTTGGATCACGTTGAGCTGGGTCGACGACAACGTGTGGCGTCGCTTCGTGCCGAAGAGCTGGTTCTACAACGTGATGGTGACCGGGGTCAAACCGTCCTGAAGTTCGGCCTCGACCACGTCGGCTACCTGCGCAGCGACGCCGGCGCGCAGGCGTTGCGCGAAATCGCCGGGCTCCCGTTGACCCACTCCAGCCTGATCGCCGATATCGCTTGGGCGCGTGAGCGTTTCGGCGAGCACGCCGCGGTGCTGGTGGAGACGACGGTGCTGCGTCGCAAGGCCGCGGCCAAACTGCCCGCCGCCGACGGCTGGTTGTTCACCGACGAGGCGTTGCAGCAGGCCACCGCCGAACCGGTGGCACGCCACCGCGCCCAACGCTTGGCGGGCGCACACGTGCATGACGCCACCTGCTCGATCGGTACTGAGCTTGCCGCGCTTGCGGATTCGGCCGACATCGTCCTCGGCAGCGATATGGATCCGGTCCGGCTCGCGATGGCCCGGCACAACGTGCCCGCCGTCGATCTGTGCCGCGCCGACGCGCTGCGCCCGATCACCCGAGGTGCCGTCGTCCTGCTCGATCCGGCGCGGCGCCGCGGTGGACGACGCCGGTTCGACCCGCGCGACTACACCCCGGCGCTCGACGCGCTGCTGCAGGTGTACCGCGAGCACGACGTCGTCGTGAAGTGCGCTCCCGGAATCGATTTCGGCGCGGTGCGCCGGCTCGGCTTCACCGGGGAGATCGAGGTGACCTCGCTGGCGGGTAGCGTGCGCGAGGCCTGTTTGTGGTCGGGCGCGCTGGCCGAGGCGACCGTCACCCGGCGCGCCACGATCCTGGACACGGGCGAGCAGCTCACCGACGCCGAGCCCGACGACTGCGCGGTGGCACCGGTGGGCCGCAGGATCATCGACCCCGACGGCGCCGTCGTACGTGCCGGTCTGGTGCGCCACTACGCGGCCCGGCACTCGCTGTGGCAGCTCGACCGCGACATCGCCTATCTGTCGGGGGACCGGCTGCCCGACGGTGTGCGCGGTTTCGAAGTGCTGGAGCAAATCGACTACAGCGAACGGCGACTGCGCCAGGCGCTTTCGGCGCGCGACGTCGGCGCCCTGGAAATCCTGGTACGCGGGGTCGATGTGGACCCCGACAGGCTGCGGTCGCGGTTACGGCTGCGCGGATCGACGCCGGCGTCGGCAATCATCACCCGGATCGGAACCGGTCCGGCAAGCCGGGCAACGGCATTCATTTGCCGTCCGTCGCGGTGAGCGGTTACGTACCCTGTCCCTGACGCGCCGGTGTGGTTGCCGGCGCCTGCTGCAAGGATGTCCGACGATGCGCATGCTCACAGGAACTGCCCTATTGGCAGCAGGTGTGGTTGTCGGCTCCCTCGGCGCTCCGGTGGCGTCGGCGCAGACGGCCTGTCAGGAACTCGGCGGCGTGGTCAACGCCGACCAAATGTGCCAGGTCCACGCCGAAGGGCCCACCTACCAACTCGACTTCAAGTTCCCCACCGGTTACCCGGATCCCGCACCGGTGGTGGCTTACCTGACGCAGGCTCGGGACGGCTTCGTCAACGTCGCGGAGATGCCCGCTTCCTACAACCTGCCCTACGAATTGGACGCAACAGGCGCCAGCTACCGCTCGGGTCCGCCGAACGCGGGCACCAGGAGCCTGGTGTTCACGTTGTGGCAGAACCTCGGTGGCGCCCATCCGCAGACCTTCTATCAGGCGTTCAACTGGAACGTCGGCAAGAATGCGCCGATCACGTTCGACAACCTGTTCAAACCGGGCAGTAAACCGCTTGACGTGATCTACCCGGAGGTCGATCGGTACCTGCAGAACGAATACGGCACGGTCAACCCCGTTCCGCCCGGCAGCGGTAAGGATCCGATCAACTACCAGGACTTCGCGCTGACCGACGACGCCCTGATCTTCTTCTTCACCCAGGGCTCGTTGCTCCCGGAGTCCGCGGGACCGGTGGAGGCGTCGGTGCCGCGCTCCGTCGTCGCGCCCATTCTGGCGCTCTAAGCGGGCGCGAAGCCGTAGACGACACCGTCGCTGGTGGCGGTGACGACGCGGCCGTCGTCGCCGATCGAGACGCCGACGGGCCAGCCCGTCGCCTCGGGCAGCGGATAGGTGTTGACGGTGTGGCCGTCGGCGGGGTCGAACGTCATCAGCGCCAGCCCGTCCTCGCCGTCGCGGACCACGGTGTAGGCCACGTCGGATCCGGCCTGGCTGGACGTCGACAGGGTCGTGACGTCGTCGCGGGTCCAGAGCACCTCGCCCTCGTCGCCGGTGTCTTTGATGCCGACGAGTTTTGCGCCGGGTCCGCCGCCCGCCACAATCAGCCCGTCCGGCGAAACCGACGGTGGCGTCTGCGCGAGATAGTCCAGCGGCACCGACCACTTCGGGGTGCCGTCGGCGGCGTCGAGCGCCCAGAGTCGCTGGTCGCGGCCGTTGACGTACACCGTCGTACCGTCCGCCGAGAAGACGGGACTGGCCAACGGTCCGCCGCCGACGGCGTCGCTGGTCCAGTCGCGGGTCAGCAGCGGAGTCTGGCCGGGCCGGTAGCGCAGCGCGACGAGGACCGGCGCGTCGGCGCCGGGTTCCCACAGGCTCAACACGATCAGTCCCGGCGTCGGCGCGAACGCCGGCGCGGCGGCCACCGGGCAGCGCGCGCGGGCCGGTTGGCAGTCGGCGAGCCCGCGTTCGGAATCCGTCGGGTCCACGCCGGCCACCAGGTCCAGCGGCGTACCCACCACGACGCCGTTGTGGGCGTCGAACACCAGCACCTGACCGAGGTGGGTGACGACCAGCAGGTGCCCCGGCTCCAGAATCCGTGGTGTGGTCGGCATTCCGATCACCGGTTTGCGCCATCGGATCCACTGTGTGGTCGGAAAAGTCAGCACGGCGCCGGGTTGGCCGACATAGAGGTTGTCGAACCCGTCAAGAAGCGGGCTGAACACGCCGCCGCCCTGCACCAGCCGGGTGCACCAGCGTTGGCGGGCGTCGTTGTCGGCCTCCCACACCATCAGCGAACAACCGGCCGGGGTCTGTGCGTTGATCCCCAGGTAGCCGTTGTTTCCCAGCGCGACGGCGGACTGCAGATCCCCCTTGACTGAGCGGGTCCAGTCCAAGCGGAGCGTGTCGGCGCCGGGATGGGGCGTGTAGCTGCTGTTGCGCGCGTCGCCGTATTGGGCCGGCCAACCCTCAGCGGGCTTCGCCTCCACCCAGGAGTCGGTGTTGCCGCACCCCGCCAACGCGGCCGTGACCAGCGCCGTCGACGCGAGCACGGTCAATCGCCGCAACACGGGTTCCTTCCTCTGCGGAGTACGCGAAGCACACGTGAGGGTAACCGCTCGAGGCCAGAGCCCTCGCGTAGGCTTTCCGGCCATGACGACCATGTGGGGCGCACCGCTGCACAAGCGGTGGCGGGGGTCGCGGCTGCGTGACCCGCGCCAGGCGAGGTTCTTGACGATGGCGTCGCTGCGGTGGGTCCTGGCCAACCGGGCCTACAGCCCGTGGTATCTGGTGCGCTACTGGCGGTTGTTGAAGTTCAAGCTCGCCAACCCCCACATCATCACCCGCGGCATGGTGTTCCTCGGCAAGGGCGTGGAGATCCAGGCCACCCCCGAGCTCTCGACGATGGAGATCGGCCGGTGGGTCCACATCGGCGACAAGAACACCATCCGCTGCCACGAGGGTTCACTGCGGTTCGGGGACAAGGTGGTGCTCGGTCGCGACAACGTCATCAACACCTACCTCGACATCGAGTTGGGTGACTCGGTGCTGATGGCCGACTGGGTGTACATCTGTGATTTCGACCACAGGATGGACGACATCAACGTGCCGATCAAGGATCAGGGCATCGTCAAGGGCCCGGTGCGCATCGGCCCGGACACCTGGATCGCCACCAAGGTGACGGTGCTGCGCAACACCTCGATCGGGCGCGGCTGCGTGCTGGGGTCGCACGCGGTGGTCAAGGGTGAGGTGCCGGACTTCTCGATCGCCGTCGGCGCGCCCGCCAAGGTCGTCAAGAACCGGCGGCTGGCGTGGGAGACCTCGGCGGCCCAGCGCGCCGAACTGGCCGCGGCGCTGGCCGACATTGAACGCAAAAAAGCCTCGCGCTGACCCGTTTGCCCCCCTTTTTGCGTGAGCGTGCGTGTTTGAGCCCGACACGCCGTCAGTTGGGCCGAGTTTGCGCACCGTCGGCGGCTGACCTCAGCGGTCGGGCAACGCGTGTTCGACGATTGTGCGGCGCCGATGCGGTTGGCGCTCAGCGCGTTTGGCGGCCAGGTACACCTGGGCGGTCTCCTCGGCGACGGTGTCCCAGGCGAAGTCTGACGTGAGCCGTTCGCGCGCGGCGACGGCCATCTCCTGAGCGGCCCGCGGGTCGTCGAGCACGGTGCGTACCGCGGCGGCCAGGCCGGCGATATCCCTTGGGGCGTAGGACATGCCGGTGCGACCGTTGATCACGGCCTCACCCAAGCCGCCGACGTTGGAGGTCACCAACGGGGTGCCGGTCGCGGCGGCCTCCAGCGCGACGATGCCGAACGGTTCATAGTGGCTGGGCAGCACGGCGGCGTCGGCGGTGTGTAACAAGTCGACCAGGTCGGCGTGGTTGAGATGGCCGACAAACGATGTGGCCTTGAGCACCTTGTGCTTTCGCGCCTGCTCGACGAGCCAAGTGTGCTGGGTACCGGTGCCCGCGACGGTCAGCGTGGTGCCGGGGTGGGTGCGCCGGATACGGGGCAGTGCGGCGATGGCGTCGTGCACGCCCTTCTCGTACTCGAGCCGGCCCAGGTACAACAGCTGTGGCGGGCCGGTGCGTGGCTGTCGCTTCGCGAAAGGCCAGTGCGCAACGTCGATTCCGTTGCGGATCACCCGCGTCTCGGCCAGGCCGGGACCGAACAACTCGGTGATCTCGTCGGCCATCGATGCCGAACAGGTGATCAGCGAGTCGGATTCGTGAACCAGCCACGACTCCACCGCGTGCACCTGGCGGCTGATCGGTCCCGACACCCAGCCCGAGTGCCGACCCGCCTCGGTGGCGTGGACGGTGGAAATCAGTGGTACGTCGAAGTATTCGGCCAGCGCGATCGCCGGGTGCGCGACCAGCCAATCGTGCGCGTGGACGACGTCGGGTTTCCACGGTTCGGCATCGGCTCCCTTGATCGCCAACCCGGCCCGCACCATCGCGTGCCCCATCGCCAACGTCCAGGCCATCATGTCGGTGCCGAAGTCGAACTCGTGCGGGTCCTGGGCGGCGGCGACGACGCGCACACCCTCGCGAGTGTCGTCGGAGGTGGGGTGGCTGCTGGGGTCGGTGCCGCTGGGGCGACGGCTGAGCACCACCACCTCGTGTCCGGCGTCGGCCAGTGCCGTGGCCAGATGGTGCACGTGCCGGCCGAGGCCGCCGACGACCACCGGCGGGTACTCCCACGACACCATGAGGACTTTCACGCGATACCGCCGATGCGACGCGTGGGCCGCTGGGCCCACCGCTTGCGAGGGGAACACGCACGCTCGCGCATGAGGGCGGGGGCGGGGACGGTCATCGGGGTAACCGCCTGGCGTCCAGCGCACCGAACAGTCCGTCGGCGCGGTTCCAGCCCCCGGCCAGTCGCTGCGCCTGATCGGCGCGACCCGAGGCCATCGCGTCGGCGATCTCGCGGGTGGCGTGTGCATGCAGATGCGCGCGGTAGCGCGCATAGTCCGCGGCCGTGTCCTTGCTCACCATGAACGGCCAGTCGCTGGACACCGTCAACAGCGTCTCGCGAAGAATCTGGTCGGCCACGAAATTGCGCGCAGGCGGGGTGTCGGTCTCGCCGAGCGCCTTGTCCACGGTCGACAGCGCGGTGTCGACGACTTCGCTGTTCAAGAGGACCATGTCGCTGACCTTCTCACCGGCCCACACCTGCCAGTCCTTGCCCGAACCCCATGAGCTGGGCGGCAATTCGACAGCCGGGCCGACGTAGCCGTCGGCGATCGCATCGGACAACGTGCCGATCCGCACCCCCGCCTCCGGCAGCGCGCGCAGCACCCGGCTGAGCCATGCGGGGCCCTCGTACCACCAGTGTCCGAACAGCTCGGTGTCGAACGCCGCGATCACGTGGGCGGGCCTGCCGATCCGGTCGCTCTCGTCGATGAGCCGCCGGCGCACCAGGTCGACGAAATCCGCGACGTGGTGTTCGATTGCGCGCTCGGCGCGCTGCGGATCGTAGGGCGCCTTGTCCTCCGACGCGACATTGCGGCCGGTCACCCGCGCGGGCTTGAGCCCGGTGGTGTGGTCGTAGGTGTGGAAATCGCGGTACGCCGAGTGGCCGGGATAACCCGACTTGGGCGACCACACCCGGTAGCTCACCGTCAGGTCGCGGCCGAATGCGACGACGTCCGAACCGGCCACGGTGCGGCCCAGCGCGGTGTCGCCGTGCAGCGACGGCCCGTCGACCATGAAATGGCCGACACCCGCTGCGGCATAGTCGTTTTCCATACCCGGCGCGTACGCGCACTCGGGTGCCCAGATTCCCTTCGGCGTGTGCGCGAACCGCAGCGATGCGTCGGCGAGGCCTTCGCGCAGCGCGAACTCGCGCAGCCGCGGATGCAGCAGCGGCTGGAACGGGTGCGCCAACGGGCCGCCGAGCAACTCGATCGTCTCGGCGTCGATCAGCTCGCGCAGCAGCGGGCTGCCGCCGTGCAACCACAGCGTCTCGAAGTCGGCAAGCGCGCGCTCAGTCTCGGCCAGTTCGCGAATCCCGAACTGGCGCAACGGCGCACCGAGTGTCGTCGCCTCCACCGCGCGCAGCTGCCAGTTCGCCAGCCAATGGTGCATACCGGTCAGGCAATAGGGGTCGTCGAGCTGGGCGGTGAGCACCGGTGTCATACCGAGCGTCACAACGTGGCGACGCTCTGCTGCGGCGAGCTCACGAAGGACACGCATCAGCGGCAGGTAGGCCGCCGACCACGACTGGTAGAGCCACTCCTCGCCGACCGGCCAGCGACCGTGATGGGCCAGCCACGGCAGATGGGTGTGCAAAACGAGCGTGAACAAACCCGGTACGGGCGTCGAAGTCGTCACGGCCGCACCGCGATTGCCACCAGGTCAAGGCTGTCGTCGATGTTACCGTCCGCGGCGTCGACGAGATCGAAATCCTCGGTACGCACCGACGCCACGTCGGCCAGCAGATCGGCGGGCCAGGGTGCGTCGGCCAGCGCGCGGGCGATCTGGGCGTCGATGATCGAACCGCCGTGGCGGGCGTCGAGTTCGCTCAGCCGGCGCCCGTGGAAAACCCCGCACATGCGCTCCATCCGAAAACCCGCGGCGCTCAGGAGGTCCGTCAACTCCGCGGCGTTGAGCTCGCGGGTGTGGAACGGGTTGACCGGCGTGTCGCGGCCGGGGGAGAAGGTGATCCGGTTGGGCGTGGACATCAGCAGCACACCGCCCGGCCGCAGCACCCGCAAGCACTCGGTGACGAATTGCCCTTGGTCCCAGAGATGTTCGATCACCTGGAAGTTGACCACCACGTCGACCTCGCCGTCGGTCAGCGGTAACGCGGCCAAACTTCCGTGGCGCATCTCGACCCGTGGATAGCGTGCGCGCACGTGAGCGACGGTCGATTCGTCGTAATCCAGACCGATCACGCGGCGCGCGACGTCGGCGATCAGGTCCGCGCCGTAACCCTCGCCACAGCCCGCTTCGAGGACGTCGCGGCCCGCGCAGCGGTCCGCCAGCCGCTGGTACACCACCTCGTGGCGGCGGAACCAGTAGTTCTCCTCCGGCAGGCCCGGAACCGTGCGTTCCCCGGTCAGGGGGAGGTCCGAACCGCCAGCAACGAATGCGCTCATTGCAAGGCAGGCTAACGCGTATCGGCTCGGAGGCGAACGGTTCACCACCTACGTGCTGCAAGAACGCGAGCTTCGACCCGCTATTGTGTTCCTGCGAACCGCCATAAGTTACTCACTAGTAACATGGTGTTTGTTGCTTCAAACGTGGTAAAGCAGGCCGGCCCCTCCGGCCTCTTCAAGGAGGACGAACCAGACTCATGACGAACATCGTGGTCCTGATCAAACAGGTCCCAGACACTTGGTCGGAGCGCAAGCTCACCGACGGCGACTTCACCCTCGATCGTGAGGCCGCCGACGCCGTGCTCGACGAGATCAACGAGCGTGCTGTTGAAGAAGCGCTGCTGATCAAGGAGAAAGAGGGCGGCGACAGCACTGTGACGGTGCTCACTGCCGGCCCCGAGCGCGCCACCGAGGCCATCCGCAAGGCCCTGTCGATGGGCGCCGACAAGGCCGTGCACCTTGTCGATGACGGTATGCACGGCTCCGACATGGTGCAGACCGGCTGGGCGTTGGCGCGCGCGCTGGGCACCATCGAGGGCACCGAGCTAGTCATCGCCGGCAACGAGGCCACCGACGGCGTCGGGGGAGCGGTTCCGGCGATCGTGGCCGAGTACCTGGGCCTGCCCCAGCTGACCCACCTGCGCAAGGTGACGGTCGAGGGCGACAAGGTCACCGGCGAGCGCGAGACCGACGACGGCGTCTTCACACTCGAAGCGCCGCTGCCTGCAGTGGTGAGCGTCAACGAGAAGATCAACGAGCCGCGCTTCCCGTCCTTCAAGGGCATCATGGCCGCCAAGAAGAAGGAAGTGACCACGCTGACGCTGGCCGACATCGGCGTGGAGGCCGACGAGGTGGGCGTCGCCAACGCGGGCTCGAAAGTGCTGTCTTCGACGCCGAAGCCGCCGAAGACGGCCGGCGAGAAGATCACCGACGAAGGCGACGGCGGCACCAAGGTCGCCGAGTACCTGGTTGCTCAAAAACTCATCTAGTTCCGACTTCGCAGAAAGACGTAGAAACTCATGGCTGAAGTACTCGTGCTCGCAGAGCACGCCGATGGTGCCCTCAAGAAGGTCACCGCTGAACTGATCACCGCGGCCCGCGTGCTGGGCGAACCGTCCGTTGTGGTGGTGGGCCCGCCCGGGAGCGCCGAGCCGCTCGTCGAGGGGCTGAAGGAGGCCGGCGCCGCCAAGATCTACACCGCCGAGTCCGACGAGGCGCAGAACTACCTCATCACCCCGTATGTCGACGTGCTGGCTTCGCTGGTCGAGTCGGCCAGCCCCGCAGCGGTGCTGCTGGCCGCGTCGGCCGACGGCAAGGAGATCGCCGGCCGGCTGGCCGCGCGGACCGGCGCGGGTGTGTTGACCGACGTCGTGGACGTGCAGGAGGGCGGCAAGGCCGTCCACTCGATCTTCGGCGGCGCCTACACCGTCGAGGCCGAGTCCACCGGTGAGCTCGCGGTCATCACGTTGCGTCCCGGTTCGGTGGAGGCCGCGGCCAGCGCCGGGGCCGGCGAGGTCGTCAGCGTCGAGGTGCCGGCACAGGCCGAGAACGCGACGAAGATCACCAAACAGGAACCTGCGGTGGCAGGCGACCGTCCGGAGCTCACCGAGGCCACCGTCGTCGTCTCCGGCGGCCGCGGCGTCGGCAGCGCCGAGAACTTCTCGGTCGTCGAGGACCTGGCCGATGCGCTCGGTGGCGCCGTCGGTGCGTCGCGCGCCGCCGTCGACTCCGGCTACTACCCGGGCCAGTTCCAGGTGGGCCAGACCGGCAAGACCGTTTCGCCGCAGCTCTACATCGCGCTGGGTATCTCCGGTGCCATCCAGCACCGCGCCGGTATGCAGACGTCGAAGACGATCATCGCGGTGAACAAGGACGAGGAGGCGCCGATCTTCGAGATCGCCGACCTGGGCATCGTCGGTGACCTGTTCAAGGTCACCCCGCAGCTGACCGATGCGGTCAAGGCCCGCAAGGGTTAACCGACCGGCAGCACGCGAACGCCCCGACGCATGCGTCGGGGCGTTTTGCGTTGTCGGGGCACCGCAAGGACTACGGATTCTCAAGGGTTCGACGGACACCACGTGCGTGCGAGCGTGATCGTGCGACCGCAACGAAAGGTGTTCGACATGAAGATCACGGTTATCGGTGCCACCGGCCTCATCGGCTCCAAAGTGGTTCCCCTGCTCGAAGCCGGCGGCCACACGGTGGTCGCGGCGTCCCGCGGAAACGGGCTGGACGTGCTCACCGGCGAAGGTGTGGCCGACGCGCTCGATGGCGCCGACGCGCTGGTGGACCTGACGAACTCGCCGTCGTTCGAGGATGACGCGGTGATGCAGTTCTTCACCACCTCGACCACCAACCTGGTGCGGGCCGCCGCCCACGCCGGCGTCGACCACTATGTGGCGTTGTCGATCGTCGGTGCCGATGGGCTGCCCGAAAGCGGCTACATGCGGGCCAAAGTCGTCCAGGAGAGGATCCTGCGCGAATCGGGGCTGCCCTACACGATCGTGCGGGCCACGCAGTTCCAGGAGTTCGCCGAGGCCATCACCGAATCGCTGACGATCGACGGTCAGGTGCGCGCCCCCGACGGGATGATCCAGCCGATCGCAGCCGACGACGTCGCGGCACAGGTGGCCGGCGTGGCCGCGGCGCCGGCCCGCAACGGCTACGTCAACATCGGCGGACCCGACAAGATGTCGTTCGCCGAGATGGCCAGGTCGGTGCTGCGCGCCAAAGGCGACGACCGGCCCGTCGTCGTGGACTCGCAGGCCACCTACTTCGGCACCCCGGTCGATGACCACAGCCTGGTCACCGGCGACGACGCCGTCATCACGCAGATCCGCTTCGCCGACTCGATGGCCAACCGGTAGCGGCAACTCGTCACCTAGCGCTCACGGACACGTCACTTGCGCGATGCCGTCCGGAGATGCGGCGGCGCGACCGTGCAGCCATGAGCACTGCTTCTGTCCTCATCCCCGCCGGCCAGGCCGGCACCGTTTCCGCTCCGCGCTACACCCTGCTGCTGTCCACCGACGCCGCGCTGATCGAGGCCGCGCAGCGGCTGCGCCACGACGTGTTCAGCACCGAACCCGGCTTCCAACTCAATACCGCCACCGACGCCGACCGGTTCGACGAGTTCTGTGACCATTTGCTGGTCCGCGACGACGCCTCCGGGGAGCTGGTCGGCTGCTACCGGATGCTGCCTCCGCCAGCGGCCATCGCCGCGAAAGGGCTCTACACCGCAACCGAATTCGACGTGCGCGGGCTCGACCCACTGCGCCCTCACCTGGTCGAGATGGGCCGCGCGGTGGTGCGTGCGGATCACCGCAACGGCGCGGTGGTGCTGCTGATGTGGGCCGGCATCCTGGCCTACCTGGACCGCCGCGGCTACGACTACGTGACCGGCTGCGTGTCGGTGCCGATCCACGGCGCCGACGACGCCGTCCCCGGGCGGCAGATTCGCGGGGTGCGCGACTTCGTGCGGCGCCGACACGCCGCCCCGGCGACGTACACCGTGCACCCGTACCGACCGGTGATCGTCGACGGTAAGGGCCTCGATGACATCGACCCGCCCGCCAAGGTCAACGTCCCGGCGCTGATGCGCGGCTACCTGCGCTTGGGCGCGCAGGTGTGCGGGGAGCCCGCGCACGACCCCGACTTCGGGGTGGGCGATTTCCCGGCGCTGCTGGACAAACGCCGCGCCGACACCCGCTATCTGCGCCGGCTCAGATCGGTGCAAGTGGCCGGCGGGATCGCGTCGTGACCAGCCCGTGGCTGCCGCAGGCGACGTGCGATGCCGGCTGCGTCGACGCCGGCGCGACGACGCCCGGTAACCGTGTGGTGGTCGCGTGGCGTGTCGCGGTGCGCGTCACGCTGGCGCTGGCGACGTTGTCGGCGACGCCGCTGATCGCCACGCCCGTGCCGGGCAGATCCCGCGTCCAGCGCAGCTACTGCCGGCTGATGTTGCGCTGCCTCGGTGTGCGAATCACCGTGTCGGGCGGGCCGATTCGCAACCTGCCCGGTGTGCTGGTGGTCAGCGGGCACGTGTCGTGGGTCGACGTGTTCGCGATCGGCGCGGTGATGCCCGGCCGCTTCGTCGCCAAATCGGAACTGATCAGCTGGCCGGGTCTGGGGTTGCTGGCCCGGCTGGTGAAGGTCATCCCGATCGAGCGGGCCAACCTGCGGAGGCTGCCCACCGTCGTCGACACCGTCGCCGCCCGGCTGCGCGCCGGGCACACCGTCGTCGCGTTTCCGGAGGGCACCACCTGGTGCGGGCTGGCGCACGGCCCGTTTCGGCCCGCGATGTTTCAAGCCGCCGTCGACGCGGGCAGGCCGGTCCAACCGCTGCGGCTGAGCTACCACCACCGCGACGGCCGGCCGTCGACCACCGCCGCCTACATCGGCGACGACAGCCTGCTCGCGTCGATCCGCCGGCTGATGACCGTACAGCGCACGATCGTGCGGGTGCAGGTCGCGTCGCTGCAGTTGCCGGGCGGCGACCGCCGTGAGCTCGCCGCCCGCTGCGAATTTGCGGTGCGTGGCAGCCGGACCCGCCGGGGCGGAGCGCACGCGTTGGCGGCCTGACCGCGGGACCCGGACCATGCCGACCCGGCCGCTAGACTTGAACGGTTATGACCTCGCCGACTTCGCGCCCGAGGGGCTCATCAGGGCCGGTCTACCTCGATCACGCCGCCACCACCCCGATGCACCCCGCTGCCATCGAGGCGATGACGGCCGTGCTGGGCACCGTCGGCAACGCATCCTCGCTACACGGCACCGGGCGCGCGGCGCGCCGCCGGATGGAGGAGGCCCGCGAGGCGCTGGCCCACCTGCTGGGCGCGCGGCCGTCGGAGGTGATCTTCACCGCGGGCGGCACCGAGAGCGACAACCTGGCCGTCAAGGGCATCTACTGGGCCCGCCGCGACGCCGAGCCCCGACGCCGCCGCATCGTCACCACCCCCGTCGAGCATCACGCGGTGCTGGACGCGGTGCAGTGGCTCGTCGAGCACGAAGGCGCCGAGGTGAGTTGGCTTCCTGTGCAGCCGGACGGTTCGGTGCCGCCGGCCGCGCTGCGCGAGGTGTTGCAGCGCCACGACGACGTCGCCCTGGTGTCGGTGATGTGGGCCAACAACGAAGTCGGCACGATTCTGCCGGCCCCCGAACTGGCGGCCGTCGCAGCCGAATTCGATGTGCCGATGCACAGCGACGCCGTGCAGGCCGTCGGCCAGATCCCGGTCGACTTCGCGTCCAGCGGCCTGTCGGCGATGAGCGTCACCGCACACAAGTTCGGCGGGCCCACCGGTGTCGGGGCGTTGCTGCTGCGCCGCGACACCGCCTGTGTGCCGCTGCTGCACGGCGGCGGCCAGGAACGCGATGTCCGTTCGGGCACACCGCATGTCGCCGGCGCGGTGGCGATGGTAGCGGCCGCCAAGGTGGCAGTGGAGGGTCTGGACGCCCACAGCGCCCGGGTGACGCGACTGCGCGATCGGCTGATCGAGGGCGTGTTGTCCAGCATCGACGACGTGCATCTCAACGGGGCCGTCGGGTCGGGCCGGCTGCCGGGCAACACCCACTTCACCTTCCGTGGCTGCGAAGGCGACTCGCTGTTGATGCTGCTGGACGCCAAGGGAATCGAGTGCTCGACGGGTTCGGCGTGCACCGCGGGGGTGGCGCAGCCGTCGCACGTCCTGATCGCGATGGGCACCGACCCCGCCCACGCCAGGGGGTCACTGCGGTTCTCGCTGGGGCACACCAGCACTGAGGCCGACGTCGAGGCCGCGCTTGCGGTTCTACCCGCCGCCGTAGAGCGCGCCCGTCAGGCGGTGCTGGCCAGTTCGGGAGCGGTGGACTAGTGCGGGTCCTCGTGGCGATGAGCGGTGGTGTCGACTCCTCGGTCGCCGCCGCCCGGATGGTCGATGCCGGCCACGACGTCGTCGGCGTGCACCTGGCCCTGTCGGCAGCGCCCGGCACGTTGCGCACGGGGTCGCGGGGATGCTGCTCGAAGGAAGACGCCGGCGATGCCCGACGCGTCGCCGACGTGCTCGATATTCCGTTCTACGTATGGGATTTCGCCGACCGCTTCGCCGAGGACGTGGTCGAGGACTTCGTATCGTCATACGCGCGCGGTGAGACGCCGAACCCGTGTGTGCGGTGCAACGAACGCATCAAGTTCTCCGCGTTGGCGGCGCGCGCGTTGGCGCTGGGCTTCGACGCGGTGGCCACCGGCCACTACGCGCGCCTGGTCGACGGTCGGCTGCGCCGCGCGGTGGACCGTGACAAGGACCAGTCCTACGTGCTGGGTGTGCTGACCGCCGAACAATTGCGCCACGCCCTGTTCCCGATCGGCGACACCCCCAAGGCCCAGATCCGCGAGGAGGCCGCGCGTCGCGGCCTGGCGGTGGCTGATAAGCCCGACAGCCACGACATCTGCTTCATCCCGTCCGGGGACACCCGCGCGTTCCTCGGCGCCCGCATCGGCGTGCGCAGGGGAGCCGTGGTCGACACCGGCGGTACGGTCCTGGCCGAACACGACGGTGTGCACGGCTTCACCGTCGGACAGCGCAAGGGGTTGGGCATCGCCGGCCCCGGCCCCGACGGTCGGCCCCGCTATGTCACCGGAATCGATGCCGAAACGAGCACCGTGTACGTCGGCGCCGCCGAGGAACTGGACATCTGGACGCTGGCCGGCGAACGCCCCGTGTTCACCTCGGGCGTCGCGCCGACGGGACCGGTGGAGTGCGTCGTACAGGTGCGCGCCCACGGCGGGATCGCCGACGGTGTAGCGCAACTGAGCGACGAACAGTTGGTGGTCGACCTGCGCGCTCCACTGCGCGGGGTGGCGCCCGGCCAGACCATGGTGCTGTATCGCCCCGACCCGCAGGGTGACGAGGTCATCGCGAGCGCGACCATTCGTCGCTGAACCACAGACGGTGGTTCCGTCCCCGGATAACGGCTAATATAAATGAGTCACATCCGTTAAATCCGGGATCGGAGGCCGCCGAGTGGACGACGAAGCCCAAGCGGCCGCGGCCCGGCCGCCACGAGATCGGTTGCCGCGCAACCGGCAACGAGAACGAATCCTCGCGTTGGTGCGCAACCACGACGGCGCGGTGGATGCCGCCGCAATCGCATCGCAGATGGGCCTGCACGTGACGACCGTGCGCTTTCATCTGGACGCGCTGTGCGACGAGCAGGCGATCGTGCGCACGCGGTTGCCCCGCGCCGGGGCCGGTCGGCCGCGCACTGGCTACCTGGCGGTGCAGGACCGCCTGGACTACCGGGTTCTCGCCGAGGTGCTGGCCATGGAACTCGGCAGAACCGAGGAGGTCCGCCGCGAGCGGGCCGAGCGTGCCGGGCGACGCTGGGTGGACCGGATGAGTTCGGCGCCCGAGGACGATGCGGGGTCGGGCGAGGCGGCCGGTGATGCGCTCGAGCGCCGGGCTGTTGCGGCAGCCAAAGTCTTTGCCCGCATGGGCTTTGCGCCCGAGCTCCTCGCGCCGGAGCGATCGTGTCAGCGGCGCGAGCGGATCATCAGGCTGCATGCCTGCCCCATACGTGAACTGGCGCGGTCGCACCCCGAAGTCGGCTGCGGCCTTCACCGCGGGGTGTTGGCGGGACTGGTTCGCGATACAACGATGTCCGCGGAGCTCGAGCCGTTCGTCGAGCCCGAGCTCTGCCTGGCGAGGGTGGTGTCAAATGACTGAAGCTGCAGGATATGTGCAACTGCTCGTGCCGACCCTGTGGCTCGGCATGGTGCTGGCCATATCGTTTCTCGAAGCACCGCTGAAGTTCGGGGCGCCCGGCGTGACGCTGCCGATCGGGCTCGGCATCGGCCGACGCGTGTTCAAAGCCCTCAATGGTGTCGAGATCGTGCTTGCCGTGGTGCTTTTGGCGGCCACCCTGATTGCCAAGCCCTCGACGGCGGTGTTGATTCTGGTGTTGGTGGCAGCGGCGGTGCTGGCCGTTCAGGTGGTCTTCGTGCGTCCGCCGCTGACAAAGCGCTCGAACCGGGTCCTCGCCGGTGAGACGCTGCCCCGCTCGAACATGCACTACGTCTACGTGGGCCTGGAGCTCGTCAAGGTCGGCGCGCTGATCGCCCTGGCCATCGTGTTGGTCTCCCGGGTGGTCGAATACCTGCTTTGACCGTCGATTCAGTGCGGCGTCAACGCGCGGTTGCGAATGTGGGCTTCGGCGCGAATGCGCGGCACCATGTGGGGATAGTGCAGTTCGAACGCGGGCCGCTCGGAGCGGATGCGCGGTAGTTCGGTGAAGTTGTGCCGCGGCGGCGGGCATGTGGTGGCCCATTCCAGCGAGTTGCCGTAACCCCACGGGTCATCGACGAGAACCGGTTCGCCGTAACGCCAGCTCTTGAACAGGTTCCAGGTGAACGGCAGCATCGAGACCCCGAGGGTGAATGCGCCGATTGTGGACACGACGTTGAGCGTGGTGAAGCCGTCGGTGGGCAGATAGTCGGCGTAGCGGCGCGGCATGCCCTCGTTGCCGAGCCAGTGCTGCACCAAAAACGTGGTGTGGAAGCCGATGAACGTCAGCCAGAAGTGCAGCTTGCCGAGTCGTTCGTCGAGCATTCGCCCGGTCATCTTGGGAAACCAGAAGTAGATGCCGGCATAGGTGGCGAAGACGATGGTGCCGAACAGCACGTAGTGGAAGTGCGCCACGAGGAAGTAGGTGTCGGTGACGTGGAAGTCCAGCGGCGGGCTGGTCAGCATCACCCCGGACAGGCCGCCGAGCAAGAACGTGAGAAGGAAGCCCACGGAGAACAGCATCGGCGTTTCAAAGGTCAACTGGCCCTTCCACATCGTGCCGATCCAGTTGAAGAACTTGATGCCCGTCGGCACCGCGATCAGATAGGACATGAACGAGAAGAACGGCAGCAGCACCGCGCCGGTGGCAAACATGTGGTGCGCCCAGACGGCGGTGGACAGCGCCGCGATGCCGACGGTGGCGTAGATCAGCGTGGTGTAGCCGAAGACCGGTTTACGGGAGAACACCGGGAAGATCTCGGTGACGATGCCGAAGAAGGGGATCGCGACGATGTAGACCTCGGGGTGGCCGAAGAACCAGAACAGGTGCTGCCAGAGAATGACGCCGCCATTGGCCGGGTCGTAGACGTGCGCGCCGAGATGGCGGTCGTAGGCCAGGGCGAACAGCGCGGCGGTCAGCAGCGGAAAGACCATGAGCACCAGGATCGAGGTGACCAGGATGTTCCAGGTGACCACCGGCATCCGGAACATCGTCATCCCGGGTGCGCGCATGCACACCACCGTCGTGATCATGTTGACCGCGCCCAGGATGGTGCCAAGGCCGGCCAACCCGAGCCCGAAGATCCACAGGTCACCACCGGCACCCGGGGAGTGGATGGCGCTGCTCAACGGCACGTACCCGGTCCAGCCGAAATCGGCTGCACCGCTGGGGGTGAGGAAGCCCGACACGGTGATCAGCGCACCGAACAGGTAGAGCCAGTAGCTGAACGCGTTGAGCCGCGGGAAGGCCACGTCGGGGGCGCCGATCTGCAGCGGGAGGATGCAGTTGGCGAACCCGAACACGACGGGTGTCGCATACAACAGCAGCATGATCGTGCCGTGCATGGTGAACAGCTGGTTGTACTGCTCGTTGGATAAGAACTGCAGGCCGGGCGCCGTCAGCTCGGTGCGCATCAGCAGCGCCATCAGCCCGCCGGCCACGAAGAAGGCGATCGACGTCGCGATGTACATGATCCCGAGGACCTTGGGATCGGTGGTGGTCAGCAGCTTGTAAACCAACGAGCCCCGCACAGCTCGGGTGGGCGGGGAAGGTCGGGTGGGGGCGAGCTCCTCAAGGACGCTCATGAGCCGTCACGCTCTGTGGCGCAATCTGTTTCAACGATCGGACGCATAGTCGTCCCCTTTTCGCCGAGTACGTTGTTTAAATGACTATAGTCCTCTAAATCTGACGGCGGAATATCGGGCTGTGGGGTTTCTTACAACTTCTAGTTGTAGTAACGTGCGGGGTATGACGTACGTAATCGGTCAGCCCTGTGTGGACGTCAAAGACCGCGCCTGCGTAGAAGAGTGCCCAGTGGACTGCATCTACGAGGGCGGCCGCATGCTCTACATCCACCCTGACGAATGTGTGGACTGCGGTGCCTGCGAACCGGTGTGCCCGGTGGAGGCGATCTACTACGAGGACGACCTGCCCGAGGAACTGGAGCCCTACACCGAGGACAACGCCAGGTTCTTCACCGAGACGCTACCGGGGCGCAGCGAGCCGCTCGGTTCGCCCGGCGGCGCGGCAAAGCTGGGCCCCATCGACGCCGACACCGAACTGGTGACCAACCTTCCGCCCCAGGGGGAGTGATGCGCCGGCGGCGGCGCGATCGCATACTCGACGCGTTGCGTAACTCCGCCGAGGCGCGCAGCATCGCCAGCCTGGCAAGCGAAATCGGAGTGCACCCCAACACGATTCGATTTCACGTCGATGCGCTGGGAAGGAACGGCCTCGTCGAGCAGGTGCCCGATCGGGCGGCGACACGGGGTCGCCCGCCGGCCCGGTACCGTGCCACCCGCAGGATGGATCCCGCCGGGCCGACGAACTATTTCCTTTTGGCGGCGGCGATGACGGACTACTTCGCGGCCCACGCGCCCGACCCGGTACGCGACAGCACCCGTTTGGGCCGATCGTGGGGTACGACGCTGACCAAGGACCGGATGCAACGGGCGTCGTCTGCGCGGCAGGCCGTCGACGACCTGGTCGATGTGCTGGCCGAGACGGGGTTTCGTCCTGAGCAGCCGACGGGGCGGGTCGTGCGCGACATCAGGTTGCGGCACTGCCCGTTCCTCGAGGTGGTCGACCGTCACCAGCCCGTGGTCTGCGCGCTGCACCTCGGGCTGATGCAGGGAGCGTTGACCGCGATGCAGTCACCGTTGGCCATCGACGGCCTGGACCCCTTGGTCGAACCGGATCTCTGCGTCGCGCACCTGCGAAACTAGTTCGGAACCTTGTCCAGGATATTGGCCATCACGATGGTGGGCACCGAGGCCGGAAACCTGCACGCCGTCACCTCGACCAGCACGACGTTTTTCACGCGGTACTCCCGTCCGCACCCGTTGTCGGTGCGGGTCTGTAAAGAATCGGCTCCGAACGTGGCCTCACCGACGAACATCGGTCCCAACGGCATTGCCCGACAATCGTCTGCGCGCGCGACCAGATTGTCGAAGGCCCGGCGCGCGGTGTCGGGATCGCGGTAGGCGGCCGCGCCCTGCGAGATCAGGCCCCCGCCGGGTGGATGCTGAAACGTCGTCTTGTGGAACTCCTCGATGTCAGGGCCGAAGATCTGGGTCTCGGCGAACACCCATCGGCACTGCGGCGGTGTCGATTCGGCGAACTGGTCGATATCGACGGGGATCTTGCCGTCCATCGTCGGAATGACGGTGAGGTCGTCGCCGGCTCCGGTGATGGCGCGCATCTGCGCCTGGTCGAGCATGATCGTGTCAACGTCCAACGGGGACAACGAATCATCGTCGATGCCCGGTACGGCCCGCACGGCACTGCCGCTGATCGCCTGAGTGCAGCCGGCCGCCACCAGCGCCGCTGCGCACCACAGGACCGCCGATCCCGCCGCTACCCGCATGGCCTTCCTCCCAACCCTTGAGAAACGAGGTTAGCCCGATCGCATACTGTCAAACGAGTGAGCGTTTTCGCTGCCGCGACCGGAATCGGATCCTGGCCTGGAACATCGGCGCGTCAGGCCGCCGAGGTGATCGTCGGCGAACTGCACACGCTGCCGCACCTGGCCGAGTTACCGGCCCGCGGTGTCGGCGCCGACATGATCGGACGCGCGGGCGCGCTGCTGGTCGACATCGGCATCGACACCATGCCGCGCGGCTACCGCATCGCCTCGGGTCGCAGCGCGGTGTCGCGGCGCTCGATGAGCCTGCTCGACGAGGACATCGACGCCTTCGAGGAGGCGTGGGAGAAGGCGGGTCTGCGCGGCGGATCGCGGACGGTCAAGGTGCAGGCGCCCGGGCCGATCACGCTGGCGGCCCAACTCGAGCTCGCCAACGGCCACCGCGCCATCACCGACCGCGGCGCGCTACGCGATCTGGCGGCGTCGCTGGCCGAGGGGCTGGCCGTGCACCGCGCGCAGCTGGCCCGGCGGCTGGAGGCCGCCGTCGTCGTACAGGTCGACGAACCGCTGCTGACCGACGCCCTGGACGGCAGGCTCACCGGGGTGACCAGCATGACACCCGTGCACCCGGTCGACGAATCGGTCGCGATCGAGCTGCTCGACGACTGCGCGGCCACCGTCGGCGCCGATGTGATACTGCACAGTTGCGCCTCCGAGGTGCCGTGGAATCTCTTGCAGCGCACCGCAATATCGGCGGTATCGGTCGACGTCGGCACGCTGGGCGCCGCTGACCTCGATGGGATCGGTGAGTTCGTCGAATCCGGTCGCACGGTGCTGCTGGGCGTCGTCCCCGTCGCGGCGCCGGCGGTCCGCCCGGACGCCGAAGAGATCGCCAAGGCGGCGGCCGCCGTCACCGACCGGCTCGGGTTACCTCGATCAGTGCTGCGGGAAAGGATTGGCATCACGCCGGCCTGCGGGCTCGCCGGAGCCACGCCGCAGTGGGCGCGCACCGCCGTCGAGCTGGCGCAAAAGGTCGCCGACGGGTTCGCCGAGGATCCGGACGCGATCTGACGGGGCCGGCTCGCCCCGGCTCGCCCCTTCGCCCCGCTCGCCCCGCTCGCCCCGCCGATTTCTGCGCCAGGGCTGTGCCTCGCGCCGGATCGCGACCCTCCGGCAGAAATCAGCGAAGAAACGCAAACAAAACGCAACCGCAGGGTTGCGCATCGGGTGTCCGCCCGTTAGCGTCACAGGCAACCAGGAGGTTGCACATGAATTCCGATCGAATCGAAAAGCAAATCGTGCTGAAGGCTCCGCTCGAACGGGTCTGGCGGGCCATCAGCGACGCCGACGAGTTCGGCCAGTGGTTCGGCGTCCGTTTCGACGCGCCGTTCGTCGAAGGCGCCGAGCTCACCGGGGTCATGACGCCGACGGCGGTCGACGAGGACATCGCCAAAAGCCAAGAGGCGTATGAGGGTATCGCGGAGACCTGGTGGATCGTCGCGGTCGAACCACCGCGGCGACTGGCCTATCGCTGGCGCCCATACGTCGTCGAAGAAGGCGAGGACGGGCCCACCACGCTTGTCGAGTTCACGCTGCAGGAGACCGCCGACGGTGTGTTGTTGCGCATCGTCGAGTCCGGTTTCGATGCCATCCCCGCCGATCGTCGGGCGTCGGCGTTCGAAGACAACAGCACGGGATGGGCGACGCAAACCGAACTGGTGCGCAGGTACGTCACGATGAGCGAGACGGTGTGAGCGCCTCGGCCCTCGTCGAGCGGGCACCGGTGTTCGATGCGTTGGGCGACGCCAACCGGCTGCGCATTCTGACCCGGCTGTGCGACGGCGGGCCCAGTTCGACGACCGAAGTGACGCAAGCGGTGCCGGTCACCCGGCAGGCCGCCACAAAGCATCTGGTGCTCTTGGAAGCTGTCGGCCTGGTGAGCAGCCAGCGTCGTGGTCGGGAACGCATCTGGCGGATCCAGCCCGAGCCGCTGACCGACGCCAGCGACTACCTGACGAGTTTGTCGCGTCGCTGGGATCGTGCGATCGACCGATTGCGCGCTTACGTCGAAGATGAATAGTGAGCAGGTCTGACAATTTGCGTGGCTTAGGCGAGATTGTCGATGTTCGCCATTGCCGCGTGCGACAATCATGGTGGTTCAGCGCCGAATCGTCTTTGCCAGTCGCAGGAGAGTAATGGTGGCCCGACTAAACCCGCGCGGGGCGGCGGTCGTCGGTGTCGTATCGGTATTTCTCCTGATCGGCGGCCCCGGCATGGCGACGGTGACAGCGGATCCGGGCGGTTCGCGCGGCGGCGGCTCGGATCGCGGATCCAGCGCCGACCGCGGCGGCGGGCACGGTCGCGGCGGCTCGAAGAGCAACCACAACCACCGCGGCGATCGCCACGACTTCGACCGCGGACGCCGAGGCGACGACCGCGACAACAACGGCGGCTGGAACCGCGCCGGCAGCGACGGCCCCCAGTCCCGCGTCGGCTCCGGGCGCGAACTACCTCAGCAAGCCGCACCGAACGCACGGGCCGGCGTCGCCGCCCGCGCTCCGGTCAGCGAGGCGCCGCCGCGGGCGAACCCGCCTGCGATCGGCGGCCGTTCGGCCATCGCCAGCAGCCCGCCCGTCGAGGCACCGGCCCCGGTCGTCCCTGCACTCGAGACCGGCGCCACCGGCGCGGACGGCTCCGAACCGGCCGCCGGACCGGCGAACACATTCGAGGCGCCCCGGGTCATCGTCGGCAACGGCCGCGAACCCGGCCTGCAGAGCACCGATCCGGCGCCGCGTTGGCAGGCCCCCGCGCCGACCCCGGCCGTCGCGCCGCCTGCGCCCCCGCCTGCGACACCTCCGCCCCATCCGACCCCTCCGGCACCGCCGAGGTGGCTGCCCCATTTCTCCGCGCCGCCGGCCTTGGCGAAGCAGTTCTCGGTCGCGCCGACGGCCGACTGGACGTCGTTGTGGGGTCTCATCGGGTTGCTGTTGCTCCCCGCCGCCGGTGCCGCGTTGGGCTACCGGCAGGCGCGCGCCGCGCAGACGGCCGACCGCCTGCACCGGCGCTGAGTCAGCTACGCAGGTCCTTGCGCAAAATCTTCCCGGACGCCGATTTGGGGATCGCGTCGATGAAAGCTACCTGACGCACCTTCTTGTACGGGGCGACCTGACCGGCGACGAACTCCATCACCTCGTCCTCGGTCAGCTGTGCGTCAGACTGCTTGACCACGAACGCTTTCGGTACTTCTTCGCCGTCGGCGCCGGGCACCCCGACCACCGCCGCGTCGGCGACGCCCGGATGACCCAGCAGCACCGCCTCGAGTTCGGCGGGTGGCACTTGATAGCCCTTGTACTTGATCAGTTCCTTGAGGCGGTCGACGATGTACACGCAGCCGTCGGCGTCGATCTGCGCCAGATCACCGGTGTGCAACCAGCCCTCGTCGTCGATGGTCTCCCGGGTGGCGGCCGCGTTGCCGAGGTAGCCGGCCATCACGTTGGGCCCCTTGAACCAGAGCTCACCGGTTGTGCTGAGACCCTCTGCGGGCGGGAGGATTTCGTCGCCGGTCTCGGGGTCGACCAGCTTGGACGCGGCGTTGGACACCGTCCAGCCCACCGAGCTCAGCGGCGCGACCATGCCCATCTCCTGGCGTCCGCCGTCGAACGGGGTGATGTGGCTGACCGGGCTGAGCTCGCTCATCCCGTAGCCCTGAACCACGGTGCAGCCCAACCGTTTGGCGACGGCGTGGCCGAGATCGGCGTCCAGCGGTGCGGCCCCCGACATCACGGTGTTCAGCGACGACAGGTCGTATTCGTCGACCATCGGGTGCTTGGCCAGCGCCACGGCCACCGGCGGCGCGATGAACACGATCGTGCACTTGTGGGTGGCGATGTTGGACAGGAAGGCCTCGAGGTCGAAGCTGCCCATGATCACCAGCCGGGCGCGCGCATGCAGTGCGGCGTTGAGCAGCACCGTCATTCCGTAGATGTGGAAGAACGGCAGCACCGCCAGGATCGTGTCGTCGGGCACCATGCCGTGCAACGGCCTGATCTGCGCGACGTTGGCCACCAGGTTGCGGTGCGTGAGCATCACGCCTTTGGGGTTGCCGGTGGTTCCCGCACTGTAGGGCAGCACCGCCAGATGTGTCGACGGTGCGAAGCTGACGTCGGGCGGTCGCAGGCCCGGTTCCATCAGATCGGCGGCGTTGGGATGGCCGGTGGCGGCCAGCCCGTCCCCGTCGAGCACGACGAGGTTCTCGTCGGCCAACCCGACCGCGCGTGCGGCCTCTTGAGCTTGGGCCAGCAGCAGTGTCACGGTGACCAGCATCTTGGCTTTCGAATCGGTCAGCTGCTTGGCGATGTCCTTGGCGGTGAACAGCGCATTGACGGTGGTGGCCGTCGCCCCGGCACGCAGGATGCCGTGAAACGCCACGGCGAACCCCGAACTGTTCGGCGACAGCAGCGCGACGACGTCGCCGACACCGATCCCGCGTCCGGCCAGGGCGCCGGCGAACGCGTCGACGCGGCCGATCATCTCGCGATAGCTGGTCTCGCGGCCGGACTTGGCGTCGATCAGGGCGATCCGGTCGAGGTCGTCCTCGGCGATATCGCCGAACAGGAAGTCGTAGACGTTGGTGGACGGAATGTCGACTTCGGGAAAGGGACTGGCGAAACTCAAGACGCCTCCGATCGGATGATGGTCCGCCGCTTACCCGCTCACCCTACGTCGAGGCGGTTGATGAGCTTCTTCGGCGCTACCAATCGAAACGACGCGTCGATCAGCTCACGCACCTCGCCCCAGTCGATCTTCTTGGTCGCGGTCAGATCCAGGCCCAGCCACCCGGACGGCCCCATGTAGGCGGGGTAGTAGAAGCGGCGGTCGGCTTCGAGCGCACGGCGGTCGCTTTCGTCGACCTTGACCAGGACCGAATGCGGGTACTGGACGTATTGGCCCTTGGTCTCGGTCTTGGCGCTGCCGCCGTACATGGCGAAGATCTTCGGGGCGCAGAACACCGGCCTGCCCCAGGAGATTTTCTCGAACGCCTCGGGAAACCCCAACGCGATCTCACGCACCTGCGCCAGCCCAAGGTCGTCGTCGCGGAACATGATCGGGTGCGGCATGCCCGACAGGGTAACGGCGGGACTGCGCGCCGGTGACGTCAAACCGACGCAATGGTCGATTCGGCGGCCGGAAACCAGCCGAAGCGTCGGTCTGGAAGACACCGCTGATCTGGGCGCACGACGGTGGCTGTCGGCGGGCTCGGTTAGCCTTCGAGGGTGAGTTCCGAGGCAACGCCGGACCCCGAGAAGACGCTGGCCGAACAGGTCGAGGACGCCCCCGACGCCGACGTGCGACGGCGCTGGCAGGAACTGGCCGACGAAGTGCGCGAGCATCAGTTCCGCTACTACGTGCGCGACGCGCCGATCATCTCCGACGCCGACTTCGACAAGCTGCTGCGGGAACTGGAGGCGCTCGAGGACGAGCATCCCGAGTTGCGCACCCCCGACTCGCCGACGCAGTTGGTCGGCGGCGCCGGCTTCGCGACCGACTTCACCGCTGCCGAACACCTGGAGCGGATGCTCAGCCTGGACAACGCCTTCACCCCCGAGGAGCTGGCCGCGTGGGCCGCGCGCATCAAAGACGAGATCGGCGACGACGCACACTTTTTGTGCGAGCTCAAGATCGACGGGGTGGCGCTGTCGCTGGTGTACCGCGACGGTCGGCTGGAGCGCGCCGCGACCCGGGGTGACGGACGCACCGGCGAGGACGTCACGCTCAACGCCCGCACCATCGACAACGTTCCCCAAAAGCTCACCGCCACCAAGGAATGCCCGCTGCCGAAGGTTCTGGAGGTACGCGGCGAGGTGTTCTTCCGGGTGACCGACTTCGAAGAACTCAACGCCGGCCTGGTCGCCGAAGGCAAGCCTCCGTTCGCCAACCCGCGCAACAGCGCGGCCGGATCGTTGCGGCAGAAGAACCCGGCCGTCACCGCGCGCCGCAAACTGCGGATGATCTGCCACGGCATCGGTCGCGCCGAGGGCTTCCGCCCGGACTCGCTGCACGAGGCGTACCGCGCGCTGCGGGCGTGGGGGCTGCCGGTTTCCGAGCACACCGCCCGGGTGCAGGGGATGGAGGCCGTCACCGAGCGCATCGCCTACTGGGGTGAACACCGCCACGAGGTCGAGCACGAAATCGACGGCGTGGTGGTCAAAGTCGACGAGGTGGCGCTGCAGCGCCGACTCGGGTCGACGTCGCGGGCGCCGCGGTGGGCGATCGCCTACAAGTACCCGCCCGAGGAGGCCCAGACCAAACTGCTCGACATCAAGGTCAACGTGGGCCGCACCGGCCGGGTGACGCCGTATGCGTGGATGGAGCCGGTCAAGGTCGCCGGTTCCACGGTCAGCCAGGCCACGCTGCACAACGCCTCGGAGGTCAAACGCAAGGGCGTGCTGATCGGGGACACCGTGATGATCCGCAAGGCCGGCGACGTGATCCCGGAGGTGCTGGGACCCGTCGTGGATCTGCGCGATGGCTCCGAGCGCGAATTCGTCATGCCCACAACGTGTCCGGAGTGCGGCACCACGCTGGCGCCGGCCAAGGAGGGCGACGCCGACATCCGCTGTCCGAACACCCGGTCCTGTCCGGCGCAACTGCGCGAGCGAGTGTTTCACCTGGCCGGCCGCGGCGCGCTCGACATCGAGGGCCTGGGCTACGAAGCGGCCGTCGCGCTGCTCACCAGCGGGGTCATCACCGACGAGGGTGACCTGTTCACGCTCGGCAGCGAAGACCTGTTGCGCACCGAGCTGTTCCGCACCAAGGACGGCAACTTGTCGGCCAACGGCAAGCGGCTGCTGGTCAACCTGCACGAAGCCAAAACCCGTCCGCTGTGGCGGATCCTGGTCGCGCTATCGATTCGGCACGTGGGCCCGACGGCTGCGCGGGCACTGGCCACCGAGTTCGGCAGCCTGGAGGCGATCATGTCGGCCTCCGAGGAACGGCTGGCCGCGGTCGAGGGTGTCGGGCCGACGATCGCCGCGGCGGTCACCGAATGGTTCACGGTCGACTGGCATCGCGCGATCGTCGACAAGTGGCGCGCTGCGGGGGTGCGCATGGCCGACGAACGCGACCAGAGCATCGAACGCCACCTCGAGGGGCTCTCGATCGTCGTCACCGGGTCGCTGGCCGGGTTCTCCCGCGACGACGCCAAGGAAGCCATCGTCGCGCGGGGCGGTAAGGCGGCGGGTTCGGTGTCGAAGAAGACCGCCTATGTGGTCGCCGGTGATTCACCCGGGTCCAAGTACGACAAGGCGGTCGAACTCGGTGTGCCGATCCTCGACGAGGACGGCTTTCGCCGGCTGCTGGAAACCGGACCCGACGGGGTGTGACTTCTTTCTCCTCTCCCCGAGATCGACGAAATGGCGAGAACTACTCGCACTTTCCCGCGCAAATGTCCCTGTCGGCGACAGGGGAGGTGCGGTGAAGGAGAGCCGCGCGCGTTTGTCACCCCGGCCCACCGGGCACCCGAGTGGACGAGTGACAAGGAGTTCTGATGGCAATCTGCGATACCTGTGGCAATGAGTACGACAAGGCGTTCACCGTGACGTGGGGCGATGGTGAGAGCGCAACCTTCGACAGCATCGAATGCGCCGCCTCGCAGTTGGCGCCCGAATGCGCACACTGTGGCTGCCGCATCCTGGGCCACGGCATCGAAACCCCCGACGCGATCTTCTGCTGCGCACACTGCGCGCGCAAAGACTCCAACGCCGACGTCAACGACCGCTACCCGGTGCCGGCCGGCGGCTGACTCACCGGTAGCCCTTGCGGATATCGTCGACGATGCGCGGATGGTCCAGCGTCGACGGCGCCAACCACTGCGGACGCACGTCGCCGCCGAATACCGTCGCCGCGTCGAGCACCTGCTGATCGAGGTACCGCAACTTTGGTGCGTCGGCGGGAACCGTCGGCGTCGGCGCGCTTGACCCGTTGCGCGCCAACACCATGCCCCAGTCGCCGAACGTCGGCACATGCACGTGGTAGGGCGTGACGGCGTAGCCGGCCGCCCCGATCGTGGAGACCGTGCGCCAGAACGCCGTCGGCGTCGCGAACGGGCTGCCGGCCTGCACCGCCATCAGCCCGTCGGCGGCCATCACCCCGCTGATCAACGCATAGAACTCCACCGAGTACAACCGGCCCAGCGCCGGGGTATCCGGGTCGGGCAAATCGACGATCACCGCGCCGAAACCGCCCGGCGGTAGGCGGTCGGGCGGGGTCTCGCGCAGCCACCGCATCGCGTCGTCGAGGACGACATCGACCCGCGGATCGTCGAGCGCGCCGCCGTTCGCCTCGCGCAGCGTGGTGCGGGCCATCTGCACCACCGCGGGATCCAACTCGACCTGCACGATCGTGTCGACCCCGGGCTGGCGCAACACTTCCCGAGCAGCCAGGCCGTCACCGCCACCGAGGATCAGCACCGAGCGCGCACCCTCACCGAGCGCGGGATAGACCAGGCTCTCGGTGTACCGGTACTCGTCGCGGGTCGAAAACTGAAGCCCGCCATCGAGATACAGCCGGGTGTCATCGCCGCGGCGGGTGACCACGATCTCCTGGTACGGCGATCGTTCGAGCGCGACGATCGGATCGGCATACAGCCGTTGCCGTGTCGAGGTCTCGATGTCGCCGGCGCGCACCAGCAGCGTCACCAACACCGCCAGTGCGGTCGCCAAAACCGCCAGTGCCGTGGCGAATTCGCGTGCGCTGACAATCCGGCGCAGCAGGAACACCGCCACCACCGCGGCCGCCACCACATTGATGACACCCGTGGCCGCGGCACCGCGAATCATGCCCAGCTGCGGCAACAGAATGAACGGCCAGATCAGCCCACCGATCAGCGCACCCAGATAGTCGGCGGCATTGAGGTTGGCCAGCACCCGCCCGGTGTCGGCGGCGCCGGAGATGCGGCCTCGCTGCAGCAGGGTCATCAGCAGCGGCACTTCGGCGCCCACCAGGCTGCCGATCAACAGGGTGCCCACCACGAGCACCCACAGTGAACCGCCGACGAACGCGAACGCCACGTACAGCGCGGCCGCCGATAGGCCGCCGATCAACGCCAACAACGTCTCGACGGCGATGAACGTGATGGCCGCCCGCCCCAGCAGCGGTTTGACCAGCAGCGCCCCGGCCCCGAGCGCGGCGACATAGCCCGCGACGATCAACGACATCGCGACGATGCCACCGCCGTGCAGGCTCGCCGACAGCGTCAGCAGGGCCAGTTCGTAGACCAGTCCGCACGCCGCGCACGCCGCGACCGCCGCGAGCAGCAGGGCGCGCCACCGCGTCGTCCCGACCTGCGGCGCCGCCTCCGGTGGACGCTCGGTCGCCGTCATGACAGCGCGGCGGCGTTCACCCCTCCCACGGCCAGCAACGTCACGGCGGTGGCGATGGCCGCGGGATGCAGACGCTCATCGGCGATGAGGTCGCGGAAGCGCCCGGGGACCACGATTTCGAGCACGATGAGCGCCACGCCCTGCAGCGCCACCCCGACCAGCCCGTACACCGCGGCATCCACCAGGCCCTGGCCCAGTTCGCTGGAGCTGGCGATGATCGCGGTGGCGACCACCAGCGCCAGCGCGGCGTACATGCCGCACGCGACGGCGACGGCGTTGGGTCGCCGCTCGACGAACACCAGCTGGCGCAGGTTGCCCGGCGTGAGCGCGTCGACCATCACAAAACCGGCCGCCAGCACAAAGACGCCGATCGCGAAGTACAGCAGCGCGGCAACGACGTTCTGCACGAGGTTTTCACCGCTGACCGTTCCGAATTCGACGGCGGCGGAATACATGTCGAGGGGCATCTGCTCTCCTTAACTCATTGGTCTTGGTGCGCACATCATTTCGACCCACCCGGGCCGCCAGGACTGCCGCCCGCACCGCCCGCCGGAGACCCGGGGAAGAAACCGGGCCCCAGGAATATGAAACCGCCGTGGCTGTATCGGGCGTTGGTGTCCTCGACGCGGATACTGCAGGGGCGATTGCCGTCCGGCCCGACGATGACGATGTCGTCGTCGTAGCGCAGGTACTGCGAGCCGCGGTCGGTGGCGCGCGCCTCCGGGCTCTTGTAGTCGGCCAGCCGGTCGGCCACCTCGGCCGGTGAGCCGTTGCACTCGTAGCTGGTGGCCTGTGCGCCGTGCGAATACGCGGGGTAGGTCTCGGCCACATGTGTTCGGATGTCGGGCAGCATCGACACGCCGATGATCAAGCACACGATCCCGCCGAGGGCGAGCCCGCCGGACAGCCAGAACAGGCCGGTGCGGCTCATGGCCGCCACCGGCTGCTCGTGTGCACGACGGTGCCGCCGCCATCGGGATCCGGGTAGAGGTGCCAGGTCCGCCACCGCCACCCGTGGCCGTCGGGTTCGGCGGCCAACGCCGTCAACGCGGCGTCATCGCCGGGGAACGCGCCGCCCAGCCATCCGGGCTCCCGCGCGCAGCGGGTACGCAAAAGCTGCGCCAGCGCCCGAAAGCTGCTCTCGCCGTGGGTCTCCTGACGTGACTCGAGCAGGTAGCCGGCGGCGGCGGCGCGGTGCGGCAACTCGGTGGAGGCCTCGGCAGTACACGAAACCTCCTCCGAGAAAGCATGTTTCGGGTGTTCGACGGTGACCATGTGGGAGGCTCCGAGCACCCCGAGCACGAGTTCGCCGCCGTCGGGATGGGTCAGCCGGCAGGCGGCCAGGGGTGTCGGCGCGGCGGCGTTGAGCGCGAGCCGCAGCCCGGCCCCGGAAACGTCGGCCGGGCTGACGGCCAGGTGGTGCAGGGGCAACGACGTTCCTAAGCGTTGGGTGGTGGAGCCGGGTACACGGTCAATTCGCCTGGAAGCACCGGGTTTCCGACGGAAACCTCCCACGGCATGTCCGCTGCCCAACGCTCGAACCCGAGAAACGACGTCTCGTCGGCATCGGCGTAGTCGACGAATTCCATCTCGCCGCCCGCGGGTAGGCCGGTGGTGCCCTCGGTCGTGAAGGAGGCGCGACCGCGTTCGGTCTGCCGGTAGGAGACCCCGTCCACCTCGAGTGGACCGTTGGGTTGTTGCGTGACGTCCTTGCGCCGCCGCCACGTCATCAGTTCCAGCCGGCCCTCGTCTTCTTCGACGCTGAACCACAACGGTTCGCTACCGCCTTCGAGTAGGTGCTCCCACCACACGAACGGTCCCTGACGCAGTGTGACCGAACCGCGCACGACGTAGTCCAGCCCGCCGTGGGAGACGATCGCGCCTGGCCCGAGCTGGCGCGGCCCGAATTGCGGCATGGTCGCAGCGAACTTCAACGGGTCTTGGCGTCCGGTGTCGGTTTCGGACTTCTTCGGCCGGCGCAACGCCACGACCAGCACGACGATTGCCGCGATGAGCAAGATGATGGCGACCAGGATTAGCAACGTGTCCACGCAGAGCCCTTCCGTACGGTTTGCGGCGGTGCGTCAAGCGGATATCAGCTCACGGTACAGGCTGGCTGGTGTCCCGGGTCAGCGCAGAATCGTCGCGACGATCCCGGCCAGGTAGCCCAACCGGGCGATCTCCGAGGGCCGGAACTGCGGTCCGCCCGGTCGCCCGACCACGAGCGCCGTGTGAGGATCACCAAGGGGCGCGGCGGCCAGCGTCGTATTCATTTCGCGCCACAGGTCGGGCACCCAGTCGGCCGTCGCGTCCAGCGCTTCGGGACGCTCCAGCGGCAGCCAGGGTGTTTCGGCCGTTCTCGTCTCCGGTGCGCCCCCGCTGCCGACGACGCGGTGCGGCCCGGATTCGGCCAGCCGGACCACCGAGGCCCACCCGACCCGCAGCACCCGGGGCGCCTCGTCGACGAGCACCTGCAGCTTGTCCTTGTCGGAGGCCGCCGCCACGCGGTCGATGAGCTCGAGTTCACGATGGGCCTCCAGCAGCCCGGTGTGCGGACGTACGGAATCGACGCGGACGCCGTCGATCTTCTCGGCGGCGGTGATCAACATGTCGGGCATCGCACCAGGCGGCAGCTCGACGACGAGGTCGTCGATCGCGATTCCCGAACCCCGTTCGACCACGTCGAGGGACAGGATGTCGGCGCCCACCGAACCGAGCGCCACGGCCAATCCGCCGAGGCTGCCCGGCCGGTCCTCGAGCTGGACGCGCAGCAGATACGAAGGCACGCGCACACTGTTACACAGCCTCCGGTGATCGGCAGCGCGGGCGCTGATCCGGCGGTCGTTAGGGTTGACGGCGTGTCACAGATCTCTCGAGACGAGGTTGCCCACCTCGCGCGCCTGGCCCGGCTCGCCCTGACCGATGACGAGCTGGACGGCTTCGCCGGCCAGTTGGACGCCATCATCGGTCACGTCAGCCAGATCCAGGCCGTCGACGTCGCCGGCGTCGAGGCCACCGACAACCCGCTGAAAGACGTCAACGTGTTTCGGCCCGACGAGGTTGTGCCGTCGCTGACCCAGGACGAAGTCCTGGCAGCGGCGCCGACGGCCGTCGAGGGCCGGTTCGGCGTTCCGCGCATCCTCGGGGAGGCCGAATGAACGAGCTCCTGCGGTCGGACGCGGCGACGTTGGCCCACAAGATCGCCACCAAGGAGGTGTCCTCGGCGGAGGTCACCAGGGCGTGCCTCGATCAGATCGCTGCCACCGACGAGCGCTACCACGCGTTCCTGCACGTCGCCGAGAACCGCGCGATGGCCGCGGCCGCCAGGGTCGACGCCGCGGTGGCGGCCGGGGAGGCGTTGCCTTCGCCGCTGGCCGGTGTCCCGGTGGCGCTCAAGGACGTCTTCACCACGACCGATATGCCCACCACCTGCGGGTCCAAGATCCTCGACGGCTGGCGCTCGCCGTACGACGCGACCGTGACCGTGCGGCTGCGGGCGGCGGGCATCCCGATCCTGGGCAAGACCAACATGGACGAGTTCGCGATGGGCAGCTCCACCGAGAACTCGGCATACGGCCCCACCCGCAACCCGTGGGACGTCGAGCGGGTGCCCGGCGGATCCGGCGGCGGCAGCGCCGCAGCGTTGGCGGCGTTTCAGGCGCCGCTGGCCATCGGTACCGACACCGGCGGGTCGATCCGGCAACCCGCGGCGCTCACCGCGACCGTCGGGGTGAAGCCCACGTACGGGACGGTGTCGCGCTACGGGCTGGTGGCGTGCGCGTCGTCGCTGGATCAGGGCGGGCCGTGCGCGCGTAGCGTGCTCGACACCGCGCTGCTGCACCAGCTGATCGCCGGACACGACCGGCGCGACTCCACGTCGTTGGACGTCGAGATACCCGACGTGGTGGGTGCGGCGCGCGCCGGCGCTTCCGGTGACCTCAAAGGTGTGCGGGTCGGGGTGGTGCGCCAGCTGCGCGGCGACGGCTATCAACCGGGGGTGCTCGAGTCGTTCAACTCCGCGGTCGCCCAGCTCACCGCGCTGGGCGCCGAGGTGACCGAGGTGGATTGCGCGCACCTCGACTACTCGACGGCCGCCTACTACCTGGTCCTGCCGTCGGAGGTGTCGTCGAACCTGGCGCGGTTCGACGGTATGCGCTACGGCGTGCGCGTCGGCGACGACGGCACCCACAGTGCCGAAGAGGTGATGGCGTTGACGCGCGCTGCCGGCTTCGGTCCAGAAGTCAAGCGCCGCATCATGATTGGCACCTACGCGCTGTCGGCGGGCTACTACGACGCGTACTACAACCAGGCCCAGAAGGTCCGCACGCTGATCGCGCGTGACCTCGACGAGGCCTATCAGCGCGTCGACGTGCTGATCTCGCCGACCACCCCGACCACCGCATTCGGGCTGGGGGAGAAGGTCGACGACCCGTTGGCGATGTACCTGTTCGACCTGTGCACGCTGCCGCTGAACCTGGCGGGCCACTGCGGTATGTCGGTGCCGTCCGGCCTGTCCTCCGACGACAACCTGCCGGTGGGCCTGCAGATCATGGCGCCCGCGTTGGCCGATGACCGGCTGTATCGGGTCGGCGCCGCCTACGAAGCCGCGCGGGGTCCGCTGCCGACGGCCATCTAGCCGCCGGGCGCACGCAAGTTGTACGCAAACGTCGAGTAGGGGCGCAAACAACCGTGCGCTCGGGAAGGATGGGGGCATGCGTATCGGAGTTCTGACCGGTGGCGGTGACTGTCCTGGCTTGAACGCGGTGATCCGGGCGGTCGTTCGCACCTGCGACGTGCGATACGGGTCCTCGGTCGTCGGATTCCAGGACGGCTGGCGGGGCCTGCTGGAGAACCGACGCATCCAACTCGCCAACGACGACCGCAACGACCGGCTGCTGGCCAAGGGCGGCACGATGCTCGGCACCGCCCGGGTGCATCCGGAGAAGTTGCGCGCCGGGCTGGAGCAGATCAAGCAGACGCTCGACGACAACGGCATCGATGTGCTCATCCCGATCGGCGGCGAAGGAACGTTAACCGCCGCGCACTGGCTCTCCGAGGAGAACGTCCCGGTGGTCGGGGTGCCCAAGACCATCGACAACGACATCGATTGCACGGACGTGACATTCGGTCACGACACCGCACTCGGCGTGGCCAGCGAGGCCATCGACCGGTTGCACAGCACCGCCGAATCCCATCAGCGGGTGATGCTCGTCGAGGTGATGGGCAGGCACGCCGGCTGGATCGCGTTGAACGCCGGCCTGGCGTCCGGCGCGCATATGACGCTGATTCCCGAGCAGCCCTTCGACGTCGAAGAAGTGTGCCGGTTGATCAAGGCACGGTTCGTGCGTGGTGATTCGCACTTCATCTGTGTGGTGGCCGAGGGCGCCAAACCTGCCCAGGGCACGATGCAGTTGCGGGAAGGCGGGCTCGACGAGTTCGGCCACGAGCGCTTCACCGGGGTGGCGCAGCAACTCGGCATCGAGGTGGAAAAGCGCATCAGCAAAGAAGTCCGGGTCACGGTGCTCGGGCATGTGCAGCGCGGCGGTACGCCCACGCCCTACGACCGCGTGCTGGCGACCCGGTTCGGCGTCAACGCCGCCGACGCCGCGCACGCGGGGGAGTACGGGATGATGGTGTCGTTACGGGGTCAGGAGATCGGCCGGGTCTCGCTGGCCGATGCCACCCGGCAGTTGAAGTTGGTGCCGCAGAGCCGATACGACGACGCCGCGGAGTTCTTCGGCTGACGACGACGGTGCTCATGTGCTGTCGAGGGCTTCACGGCGCAGCATCTGCCACATCGTGGGAACCTGCTCGATTGTCGAGACGACGACGGTCTTTGCCGCGGTGGTCATGTCGCCGACCAGCCGGGTCATGTAGTCGGCGAGGTCGACGCGCGCTGTGAACGCGCCGACCGGATTCACCTCTCCGGCAACATATTCGGTGGGAGTGGGCAGATCGAACAGCCCGGACGGTCGCACCACCGTCCAATCGAGGCCGCTGCCGTACACGATGTTCTCCATGCGGCGCTGGTCGTCGTAGGTGCTCTTGCCGATGGTGCGCGTGATGACGGGTTCGATGATTCGCAGGGCGAACGGGGGATCGACGCGGTTGGGATAGTCGTGCGCGCCGGTGGAGCTCACCGCGACCAGCCGACGCACGTCGTTGGCGCGCATGGCCGCCACGATGTTCTTCACCCCGACGGAATACGTGTCGATCGGCCCGAAGCGAAACGACACACCCAGGCTCGACAACACGGCGTCGGCTCCGGCGACGACGCCGGCGATGGCCGCGGCGTCTCGTGCGTCGGCGCCTGCCACCTCCAGCTGGTCGTCGGCGAACGGAAAGTCGGCCGGTCGCCGCGTCACCGCGATTGCGGAGTGGCCGGCGTCCAGTACGCGCCGGGTCACCAGTCGGCCGGTCGGTCCGTTGGCGCCGAAGATCGCGATACGCATAAATCTCCTAACTAGTCATGGCAGTATGATTATCACGATAGGTGACTATCACCATGAGTGCTAGTCTCGCCGGATGGGTGAGCGCTCGCACGGCATCAGTGCGCTGCACGAACGCATTCCGTTCCTGTTGTCCCAACTCGGCGTGTACCTCGCCGAGGACTTCGTGCGCCGGCTCGAACCGTTCGGCGTCGAGCCACGCACCTACGCGGTGCTCAAGGCTCTATCGGCCGACGACGGCCAGTCGCAACGCCAGCTGTCCGCGCAGCTGGGCATCCACCGCAACGTGATGGTGACGGTGGTCGACAAGCTCGAGGCGCAGGGCCTGGTCACGCGGATGCCGCATCCCGGCGATCGCCGGGCGTTCGCCGTGACGCTAACCGACAAGGCGCGCAAACTGCTGCCGGAGCTCGACGCCGAGGGCCGCGCGCAGGAGGACGAAATCACCGCGACGTTGACGGCCGCCGAGCGCAAGAACGTGTTGCGTCAGCTGCAGCGGATGTCCGCCGCAGCGGGCCTGATACCCGGCGTGCACCCAAAACTGGGCTGACCGCACCCCACTAGACTTGCGGGCATGACTGTCGCCGCTCCCGAACTGCTCGACTACGACGACGTGATTGCGCGCTACGAGCCGGTGCTGGGCCTCGAGGTGCACGTCGAGCTGTCGACGGCGACGAAGATGTTCTGCGGCTGCGCCAACAAGTTCGGGGCCGAACCCAACACCCAGGTGTGCGCGGTGTGCCTGGGGCTGCCCGGTTCGCTGCCCGTGCTCAACGAGAAGGCGGTCGAATCGGCGATCCGCATCGGGCTGGGGCTCAACTGCGAGATCGTGCCGTGGTGCCGGTTCGCGAGGAAGAACTACTTCTATCCGGACATGCCGAAGAACTACCAGATCAGCCAGTACGACGAGCCGATCGCGATCAACGGCTATCTCGACGTCCCACTCGACGACGGCAGCACCTGGCGCGTCGAGATCGAGCGGGCGCACATGGAAGAGGACACCGGCAAGCTGACGCATCTGGGCAGCGAGACCGGCCGCATCGAGGGCGCGACGACATCGCTGATCGACTACAACCGCTCCGGTGTGCCGCTGATCGAGATCGTCACCAAACCCATCGAGGGCGCCGGCGAACGCGCACCCGAGATCGCGCGTGCCTACGTCACCGCGTTGCGGGATCTGCTGCGCGGGCTGGATGTTTCGGACGTGCGGATGGACCAGGGCTCCATGCGGTGCGACTCCAACGTCTCGCTCAAACCGATCGGACAGGCAGAGTTCGGCACCCGCACCGAGACCAAGAACGTCAACTCGCTCAAGAGCGTCGAGGTCGCCGTCCGCTACGAGATGCGCCGTCAGGCAGCGGTTCTGGAGTCCGGTGGTCGAATCACCCAGGAAACCAGGCACTTTCACGAGGACGGACACACCTCACCGGGACGTAGCAAGGAAACCGCCGAGGATTACCGGTATTTCCCCGAACCCGACCTCGAGCCGGTGGCGCCCGATGCGGAGTGGATCGAGCGGCTGCGCAAGACCATCCCGGAGCTGCCGTGGGTGCTGCGCAAGCGCATTCAGGACGACTGGGGAATCTCCGATGAGGTGATGCGCGACCTCGTCAACATCGGTGCGCTCGACCTGATCGCCGCCACCGTCGACCACGGTGCCTCCAGCGACGCGGCCCGGGCCTGGTGGGGAAACTTCCTGGTGCAGAAGGCCAACGAGGCCGGAGTCGAACTCGACGCGCTGCCGATCACGCCCGCGCAGGTGGCCGCGGTGGTCAAGCTCGTCGACGACGGCAAGCTGTCGAACAAGCTCGCCCGTGAGGTCGTCGAGGGGGTGCTCGCCGGCGAGGGCGAACCCGAACAGGTGATGGCCGACCGCGGCCTCGAGGTCGTGCGCGACGACTCGGCGCTGCAGGCCGCCGTCGACGAGGCGCTGGCCGCCAACCCCGACGTCGTCGAGAAGATCCGCGGCGGCAAGGTGCAGGCCGCGGGCGCGATCGTCGGCGCCGTCATGAAGGCCACCAAGGGTCAGGCCGACGCGGCGCGGGTCCGCGAACTGGTGCTCGCCGCCTGCAGCTGACCCGCGGTGAAACGGGTTACGTCTGGTCCTCGTTGCGACGCGGGAACCCACCGCCCTGCGGGAACAGCGGGAAGACGACGTCGTCGAGCTTCTCCGCATCGCCCGCGGTCTTGTTGACCGTCGCGCCCCACACGTTGCCGTCCGGTGAGAGCGCCAACGCCCACGCGTGGCCGTGCTGGTCCTGGCGCACCACCTCCGGGTCGCCGGTGACCGCGCCGGTGTCCGGGGCCAGCCGCACCGCGACCGTCTGCTTGGTGTCGACCAGGTTCACCAGCACCGTGCCGTCGAGCGCCGCGCAGCCCGCCACCCCCGGACGGTCCGGCCAGGTCCACACCGTCGAGGTCTTCGAGTCCTTGGTGATGCGCTGCAGCCGATCAGCGGTCGGGGTGCGGTCGGTGATGTAGAGCGAGCCGTCCGAATGGTCGATGCACATGCCGCCTGCCGACCCCATCCCTGCGAGCGCGGTCGTCGTCGGCGCCTGGTTGACGGTCGTGGGCTGCTCGATACGCAGCACCTTGCCGGCCAGCGAAGCCGGGTTGGCGGCATCGGCGGGGTTGCCCGCGTCACCGGTCTGCACCAGCAGCGTCGTCGGACTGGTGAAGATCAACGAGCCCGTGTTGCCGGCCGCGCCCTTGGGGATGCCGGTCAGGATCGGCTTGGGAACGTCGCCGTCGGCGATACGGATCACCCGGTTGTCGGTCGGAGTGCTGACGTAGGCGTACATCAGCCGGTCCTGCGAATACGTCGGCGACAACGCCATGTCCATCAACCCGCCGTCACCGGACCCGTCGACCGGCAGCGTGACCTTGACCTTCGGCTCGGCCCGTACCGACACCTCCTTGACGGCGCCGGTGACCCGCTCGGCGACCAGCGCCGACTGGCTGTCGGGAAGCATGATCAACCCGCTGGTGCTCTCCAGGCAGCCCTGCATGACGCCGGGTGCCGGACACTCCTTCGGGAACGGTTTGGGCGGCAGCGGCGGCGGAGGTGTCGGCGTCGTCGTGGGCCCCGGCGCCAGCTGCGGCTCGGTGGTGAACGGCTGGGACTGCGCGTCGTCGAACCGGGCACATCCGGACCCGACCAGCAACGCCGCGCATACGACGGCGAACACGGTCCGCATCGGCCGGCGCAGTTTCATGCGAGCCAGGTTACGGATCGTTCGGCGATACGCGCCACGCAGACCGCCGCGACGGCTGCGTCAACCGGGCGAATAAGCGGCGAAAGCGCCGTGCCAATCCTCGGTTCCGGGGTGACAAGCACTTACTCTGGCAACGTGACCAGTCAACCCCAAGACCCACGCGCCTGGCAGCGGCCCGACGACGCGGCCCACCGGCCCGTGTCGGCAAGCCTGGTCGACCCCGAGGACGATCTGCCGTCCGCCAACTACGCGGGGGATTTCGAAACCACGACGATCCCGCATTACGACTCGAGCGGCTCGGCGCCGGCGGCGTCGGGGTTCGGGCTGCTCAACGATCCCGAACCGTTGCCGTACGTGCAACCGGGGCAGGCGACGGGCACCTACAGCCCCGAACCGGCCGCGATCCAACCCGATCCGTACGCCGGCGGAAGCGACCGCCGCGGCACCCAGGACCTGGGCCTGCTGCTGCTGCGGGTGGCCGTGGGCGTGCTGTTCATCACCCACGGACTGCAGAAAGCATTCGGGTTGTGGGGCGGCCCCGGCCTGGACGGCTGGAAAGCCGACCTGGCCGCGATGGGCTTCCAGTACCCCGACATCCTGACCTATGTGGCGACCGGCGGTCAGATCGCCGCCGGTGTGCTCTTGATCCTCGGCTTGTTCACCCCGGTCGCGGCTGCCGGGGCGCTCGCCTACCTCGTGACCGGGGTGCTGGCCGAGGCGATGATCGCCCACGAGGAAGCCAGGCTCGCGTCGTTCCTCACCGACGGCCACGAATACCAGGTGTTCCTGGCGGTCGCCGTCGCGGCGATCATCCTCGTCGGACCCGGCAGGTACGGGCTCGACGCCACACGCGGCTGGTCGCGGCGGCCCTTCATCGGGTCGTTTGTCGCGTTGCTGCTCGGCGTCGGGGCCGGCGTGGCGATCTGGGTGCTGCTCAACGGCGGCAACCCGCTCGGATAGCGGCTACGCGTACGGGTTGGGGACGCGACCTCCGCTGGCCTCGGTCAACAACGGCAGCGTCGAGAACGTCACCGCGGGCAGCCGCACCCGTCGACCGTCCTTGAGGTGGGCGTAGGCCGACGTGCCCTTGTCGAACTGCAGGCCGGCGACGTCGTCCCAGTTCATGGTCTGGCTGTCGAGAAACGTGCGCGCGGTCACCGTGGTGGCATCAGCCACCGTGCGACACCGGATGATGTATGCCGACAGCAACACCGGGATCACCATCAGCACCACTGTCCAGCTGGGACCGGCCAGCACGATCGCGAGCAGACCCAACGTCACGAACCCGACCGCGATATGGGCCGTCGGCGAAATCCGGATGACGACGGGCTTTTGCTCGGCAGGGGAGCTCACCCGGCTATCTTCGCATTTGGTGCGCATGCGCCGCCAACGCCACCGAGGTGCGGTGATTTGACCTTTGACCAGTGCAGAGGCTACCGTCGACGGTTATGCAGGCCCCGGGATTGCTCGTAGTAATTGGGAAGCGCGTTGATGCCGCGCTGGCCCCAAGCCGGGCATAGCCACCAGCATCGACGCGCGACCCTCGTACAGCAGCCCAGCTGGCGGGGGTTTTTTCTTGCCCCATTACCGATTTGAGACCCTAGATACGGATCCGCACAGGATTTAGGAGAGACAGACACCGTGAGCGCACCTACCACGCGGCCACTGGAGCAGTCGGCGAGCACGCCCAACGGCGGTGCCGCTGCTTCCGCCGGCTCAAGACCAGCAGCCCCGGCCGAACGCATTGAGCCACAACAACTCACCGGAGCGCAGGCCGTGATCCGGGCGCTGGAGATGCTCGACGTCGACGTCGTGTTCGGAATTCCCGGCGGTGCGGTGTTGCCGGTCTACGACCCGCTTTTCGACTCGCAGAAGCTGCGCCACGTGCTGGTCCGCCACGAGCAGGGCGCAGGCCACGCCGCCAGCGGCTACGCGCACGCCACCGGAAAGGTCGGGGTGTGCATGGCGACCTCGGGCCCCGGTGCGACGAACCTGGTCACCCCGTTGGCCGACGCGCACATGGACTCGATTCCCGTGGTGGCGATCACGGGTCAGGTCGGGCGCGCCCTGATCGGCACCGACGCGTTCCAGGAAGCCGACATCTCCGGCATCACGATGCCGATCACCAAACACAACTTCCTGGTCCGCAGCGGCGACGACATCCCGCGGGTGATCGCCGAGGCGTTCCACATCGCCGCGTCGGGCCGTCCCGGTCCGGTGCTGGTCGACATCCCCAAGGATGTGCTGCAGGGTCAGTGCACCTTCACCTGGCCGCCGCAGTTCGACCTGCCCGGCTACAAGCCCAACACCAAGCCGCACAGCCGCCAGGTGCGCGAGGCCGCCAAGCTGATCACCGCCGCCCGCAAGCCGGTGCTCTACGTCGGCGGCGGCGTGATCCGCGGCGAGGCCAGCGAGGAGCTGCGTCAGCTCGCCGAGCTGACCGGCATCCCCGTCGTCACCACGCTGATGGCCCGCGGGGCATTTCCCGACAGCCATCCGCAGAACATGGGCATGCCCGGCATGCACGGCTCGGTGTCGGCGGTGGCCGCCCTTCAACGCAGCGACCTGCTGATCGCGCTGGGCACCCGCTTCGACGACAGGGTGACGGGCAAGCTGGATTCGTTTGCGCCGGAAGCCAAGGTCATTCACGCCGACATCGACCCGGCCGAGATCGGCAAGAACCGCTTCGCCGACGTTCCGATCGTCGGTGACGTCAAGCACGTGATCACCGACCTGATCGAGGTTTTGGGTCGCGACGGCGCGGCCGATAACATCGCGATCGACAACTGGATGGAGTACCTGCGCGGCGTGCAGGACACCTACCCGCTGAGCTACGGTCCGCAAAGCGACGGCAGCCTGTCGCCCGAGTACGTGATCGAAACGCTGGGCAAGATGGCCGGCCCCGACGCGGTGTATGTGGCAGGCGTTGGGCAGCACCAGATGTGGGCCGCGCAGTTCGTCTCCTATGAGAAGCCGAAAACCTGGTTGAACTCCGGTGGTCTTGGCACCATGGGCTTCGCGGTCCCGGCCGCGATGGGCGCCAAGTTCGGCCGGCCAGACACCGAGGTGTGGGCGATCGACGGCGACGGCTGCTTCCAGATGACCAACCAGGAGTTGGCCACCTGCGCCGTCGAGGGCGCGCCGATCAAGGTCGCGGTCATCAACAACGGCAACCTCGGGATGGTCCGGCAGTGGCAGACCCTGTTCTACGAAGAGCGGTACAGCCAAACGGATCTGTCCACCCACTCCCGGCGTATCCCGGATTTCGTCAAGCTGGCCGAGGCGCTCGGTTGTGTCGGATTGCGTTGTGAGCGAGCCGAAGACGTCGAAGACGTCATCAAACAGGCCCGCGAGATCAACGACCGCCCGGTGGTGATCGACTTCATCGTCGGCGCCGACGCCCAGGTGTGGCCGATGGTGGCCGCGGGCACCAGCAACGACGAGATCCAAGCTGCCCGCGGCATCCGGCCACTGTTCGACGACCCGGAAGAAGGACACGCCTGATGGCGCCCAAGACGCACACGCTGTCGGTGCTCGTCGAAGACAAACCGGGCGTGCTCGCCAGGGTGGCGTCGCTGTTCTCCCGGCGTGGGTTCAACATTCAGTCGTTGGCGGTCGGTGCCACCGAACACAAGGACATGTCGCGGATGACCATCGTGGTCAGCGTCGAAGAGGCCCCGCTCGAACAGATCACCAAACAGCTCAACAAGCTGGTCAACGTGATCAAGATTGTCGAGCAGGACGAGGAGAACTCCGTCGCGCGTGAACTGGCGCTGATCAAGGTCCGCGCCGACGCGGCCACCCGCGGGCAGGTCATCGAGGCCGTTAACCTGTTCCGCGCCAAGGTCGTCGACGTGTCCACCGAATCCCTGACCGTCGAGGCGACGGGCACCCAGGACAAACTGGATGCGCTGTTGCGCGTGTTGGAGCCCTACGGGATCCGAGAGCTGGTGCAGTCCGGGATTGTGTCGCTGTCGCGTGGACCGCGCGGCATTGGCACCGTGAAATAGGCACCCAGAAGTTAGCCGAAAACCGAAGACAGGAAAGAAGAATCACTGTGGCAGTAGAGATGTTCTATGACGACGACGCCGATCTTTCGATCATTCAAGGACGCAAGGTCGGTGTCATCGGCTACGGCAGCCAGGGCCATGCGCACTCGCTGAGCCTGCGCGACTCGGGTGTGCAGGTGAAGGTGGGCCTGAAAGAGGGCTCGAAATCGCGCGACAAGGTCGCCGAGCAGGGGCTGGAGGTGGACACGCCTGCCGAGGTGGCCAAGTGGGCCGACGTCATCATGCTGCTGGCGCCCGACACCGCACAGGCCGACATCTTCAAGAACGACATCGAGCCCAACCTGCAGGACGGCAACGCGTTGTTCTTCGGTCACGGTCTCAACATCCACTTCGATCTGATCAAGCCGCCGGCCAACGTCACCGTCGGCATGGTGGCCCCGAAGGGCCCCGGCCACCTGGTGCGCCGCCAGTTCGTCGACGGCAAAGGGGTGCCGTGCCTGGTCGCCGTCGAACAGGACCCCAAGGATGAGGGCCAGGCACTGGTGCTCTCGTACGCCAAGGGCATCGGCGGCACCCGTGCCGGGGTCATCAAGACCACTTTCAAGGACGAGACCGAGACCGACCTGTTCGGTGAGCAGGCCGTGTTGTGCGGCGGCACAGAGGAACTCGTCAAGACCGGCTTCGATGTGATGGTGGAGGCCGGTTACGCCCCCGAGCTGGCGTACTTCGAGGTGCTGCACGAGCTGAAGCTCATCGTCGATCTGATGTATGAGGGCGGCATCGCGAGGATGAACTACTCGGTGTCCGACACCGCCGAGTTCGGCGGCTACCTGTCCGGGCCGCGGGTGATCGACGCCGACACGAAGAACCGGATGAAGCAGATCCTCGCCGAGATCCAGGACGGCAGCTTCGTCAAGAAGTTGGTGGCCAACGTCGAGGGCGGCAACAAGGAGCTCGAGCGGCTGCGCAAGGAGAACGCCGAGCATCCGATCGAGGTCACCGGCAAGAAGCTGCGCGATCTGATGAGCTGGGTGGACCGCCCGCTGACCGACACGGCCTAATTTTTCGGCGATTTCGGCGCGCTCAGGCCCCCTGACGGGGCGTTTGCGCGCCGAAATCGCGGGGGGTTAGGGCGCCAGCGACGGCAGCTCTTTGATGCCGAACTCGCGGCGCAGCGCGGTGCGCGCGGCGTAGAAACCCGCCAGGCCGTGCACGCCGCTGCCCGGCGGTGTGGCCGATGAACACAGATACGCCTTGGGAATCGGCGTCGCCCACGGGTTGACCCGTGGTGTGGGGCCGACCAGCGCGTGCAGCAGCGTGTTGCCGCCGACGCCGATGTCGCCGCCGACGAGGTTGGCGTTGTGACCGGCCAGCCGCGACGCCGGGATCGACCGGGCGGCGACGACGGTGTCGCGGAAGCCGGGCGCGAAACGTTCGAAGATCTTCGTCACCGTCTCGGTCTGGTCGACGTCTGACCCCGACGGCACATGCGCGTAGGTCCACAGCGGGCGGCGGCCCTGCGAATCGATGCGGGACGGATCGGCCAGGTGCGGCAGGGCCGCGAGCACCATCGGCCACTGCGCGTGCCGCCCGTCGGCGACTTCGCGTTCAGCGTGTGCGGCCTGTTCGCGCGTCCCGCCCATGTGCAGTGTCGGCGCGTCCGCCATCCGCGGGTCCGTCCACGGAATGTCTTCGGAGAGAACGAAATCCACCTTGGCCACCCCAGGGCCGTACCGGTAGCGCTCGAGCGCTTTCCGGTACGGGCCGGGCAGTTCGTCGCGGTAGATGTGCAACAGCGCCGTCGGTGCGGTGTCGTAGAGCACGACGCCCTCGGGTGGCTCGGTGATCTCCTCGTTGGCCACGATCGAACCGCCGTGCGCGCGTAGATCGGCCATCAACGCATCGGCGATCGCCTGGCTTCCGCCGACCGGGATGGGCCAGCCCACCGTGTGGGCGAGCGTCGCCAGCATCAACCCGCCGCCTGCCGACACCAACGACGGCATCTGGGAAATGACGTGTGCGGCAACACCGGTGAACAGGGCGCGGGCGTCGACACCGCGCAGCAAGCGCCACGCCGGGGTGCCCTGCTCCAGCACCCGCAGCCCCAGCTGCACCGCGCCGATCGGATCGGAGGGGATCGACCGCTTGTCGCCGAGCAGCAAATCGATCACGGCGTCGTCGCGGTCGACCAGCGGACCGAGCAGGCGCCGCCACGAATCACCGTGGCCGAGCTCAGCGCAGGTGCGGTCGAGATCGTGGTAGCCGATCGCCGCGGGTCTGCCCGGTAGCGGGTTGGCGTAGGAAATCTCGGGCACCCTCAGCGCCACCCCCCGGGCCGGCAGGTCGAACTCCGCGAGGAACGGCGAGGCAAGCGCAAGCGGGTGCACCGCAGAACAGATGTCGTGGGAGACGCCGGAGAACTCCGGGTCGGCCAGGGTGCGCGCACCACCGCCGAGGGTGGGTTGGGCTTCGAATACCTGTACCGAGAGTCCGGCTCGTGCGCAGACGACAGCGGCGGCCAGTCCGTTGGGTCCACTGCCTACGACGGTGATGTCCACGCCCGTGATTCTCCCGCCCGTCACCCGGTGATCGAAGCCCATTAGTCTGACCGGGTGAGTCTGCCCGTTGTATTGATCGCCGACAAGTTGGCTGAATCCACCGTCGCCGCCCTTGGCGACCAGGTAGAAGTTCGCTGGGTCGACGGCCCGGACCGAGAGAAGCTGCTGGCCGCGGTGCCCGACGCCGACGCGCTGCTGGTGCGCTCGGCGACCACCGTCGACGCCGAAGTGCTGGCCGCAGCGCCCAAACTCAAGATCGTCGCCCGGGCCGGTGTGGGCCTGGACAACGTCGACGTCGACGCCGCCACGGCGCGCGGCGTCCTGGTCGTCAACGCGCCGACCTCCAACATCCACAGCGCCGCCGAGCACGCGCTGGCGTTGATGTTGGCCGCCGCGCGCCAGATTCCCGCCGCCGACGCGTCGCTGCGCGAGCACACCTGGAAGCGTTCGTCGTTCTCCGGCGTCGAGATCTACGGCAAGACCGTCGGCGTCGTCGGACTCGGCCGTATCGGCCAGCTGGTCGCTCAGCGGCTCGCCGCGTTCGGCACCCATGTCATCGCCTACGACCCGTACGTGTCGCCGGCGCGCGCCGCCCAGCTCGGCATCGAACTGCTTGCGCTCGACGAGCTGCTCGGCCGCGCCGACTTCATCTCCGTGCACCTACCCAAGACACCGGAGACCGCTGGCCTGATCGGCAAGGAGTCATTGGCCAAGACCAAGCCGGGCGTCGTCATCGTCAACGCCGCGCGCGGCGGGCTGGTCGACGAGGACGCGCTGGCCGACGCCGTGCGCTCCGGGCATGTGCGCGCTGCGGGTATCGACGTGTTCGCCGCCGAGCCGACGACCGAGAGCCCGCTTTTCGACTTGCCCGACGTCGTGGTCACACCGCATCTGGGCGCCTCCACCGTCGAAGCCCAGGATCGCGCGGGTACCGACGTGGCCGCCAGCGTGAAGCTGGCGCTGGCCGGGGATTTCGTGCCCGACGCGGTCAACGTCGCAGGCGGCGCAGTCGGTGAGGAGGTCGCGCCGTGGCTGGACCTGGTGCGCAAGCTGGGCCTGCTCGTCGGCGTGCTCAGCGATGAGCTGCCGCTCTCGCTGTCGGTGCAGGTCCGCGGCGAACTGGCCTCCGACGAGGTTGAGGTGCTTCGACTTTCGGCGCTGCGGGGACTGTTCTCCGCCGTCATCGAGGATCCGGTGACGTTCGTCAACGCGCCTGCCCTCGCCGCCGAACGCGGGGTGGAGGCCGAGCTGAGCACCGCAACGGAAAGCCCCAACCACCGCAGCGTTGTCGATGTGCGCGCGGTCTACGCCGACGGGTCCACCGCCAATGTGGCCGGCACCCTGTCGGGCCCGCAGTTGGCGGAGAAGATCGTCCAGATCAACGGGCGCAACTTCGATCTGCGCGCCGAGGGTGTGTACCTGATCGTCAACTACATCGATCAGCCGGGCACGCTGGGCAAGATCGGCACCTTGCTCGGCGCCGCAGGCATCAATATCCACGCCGCCCAACTCAGCGAGGACGCCGAGGGACCCGGCGCGACGATACTGCTGCGCATCGACCGTGACGTGCCCGCCGACGTGCGGACCGCGATCGCCGATGCGGTGGAGGCGATGCTGCTGAAAGTGGTGGACCTGTCGTGAAATTGGCAATCGTCGCCGGTGACGGTATCGGCCCCGAGGTGGTCGGCGAGGCCGTCAAGGTGCTCGACGCGGTGCTGCCGGGCGTGGACAAGACGCACTACGACCTGGGCGCGCGGCGCTATCACGCCAGCGGCGAGGTGCTGCCGGATTCGGTCCTCGACGAACTGCGCGGGCACGACGCGATCCTGCTGGGCGCCATCGGCGACCCGTCGGTGCCCAGCGGGCTGCTCGAACGCGGTCTGCTGCTGCGGATCCGGTTCGAGTTGGACCACCACATCAACCTGCGGCCGGGACGGCTGTATCCGGGCGTGACCAGCCCGCTGGCCGGCAACCCCGAGATCGACTTCGTCGTTGTACGCGAAGGCACCGAGGGTCCCTACACCGGCACCGGCGGTGCGATCCGCGTCGGCACACCCAACGAGATCGCCACCGAGGTCAGCGTCAACACCGCATTCGGTGTGCGCCGCGTGGTCAAGGACGCGTTCGGCCGGGCGCAGCAGCGGAGCAAGCATCTGACGTTGGTGCACAAGAACAATGTGCTGACCTACGCCGGCACGCTGTGGTGGCGCACCGTGCAGGAGGTGGCCGCCGACCACCCGGATGTCGAGGTGGCCTACCAGCACGTCGACGCCGCGACCATCCACATGGTCACCGATCCCGGCCGGTTCGACGTGATCGTCACCGACAACCTGTTCGGCGACATCGTCACGGACCTGGCCGCCGCGGTGTGCGGGGGTATCGGCTTGGCGGCAAGCGGCAATATCGATGCGACGCGGACGAACCCGTCGATGTTCGAACCGGTGCACGGAAGCGCACCCGACATCGCCGGACAGGGCATCGCCGATCCGACGGCGGCGGTCATGTCGGTTGCGCTGCTGCTGGCCCATGTCGGCGAGCATGACGCGGCCGCCCGGGTGGACAAGGCCGTCGAACACCATCTGGCCACCCGCGGCGAAGCCAAGATGTCGACGACGCAGATCGGCGATCGGATCGCGGCGGCGCTGTAGTTGTTGCAGCCCTGTTCGCGAGACCTACACCAGGGCCGCGCTCACGATCGAAATCACAGCCCTGGGGTACGTTTCGCGGAAGGGGTGTGGTCACCCGGCACGAGGGGCACCGCTGCGAACGGCAGCAGCGCGCAGATTGCGAACGCCGCGGGATAGCCGACCGCGCCGATGACTGCACCGAACAACGGGGCCGCGGCCGCGCTGGCCAGATGCTGGCTGGTGTTCTGGGTGCCCAACGCCCGACCGCTCCAGAAGGGGCCGGCGATCTCGGCGATCGCGGTGAACGCCAACCCGTTGTCGGACACGGTGATCACCGACGCGACGACCATCAACGCCACGCTCGTCGGCGAATCGAGCCAGTCCGTCAGCGCGAGCAGGGCCATCGACGCCGCGGCGGCCATCGCGATGGTCCGGATCGGACGTAGCCGAGACCCCAGCAGATCCGACCAGCGCCCGGCGGCGATGCGGCCGCCGGCGCCCAACACCTGCGCCAGCGTGACCATCGCGCCCGCGGATTCGGCCGACCAGTTGTGCTCGGCCATCAACCACGCCAACGTGAACGTCCACAGCACCGCCTGCGGTACCACGAGCAGCACGGAGACCGCGTGGATGCGCCAGAGCAGACCCGATTCGCGGTATGGGTTGGCCAGCACCTCGTCGGCGGCCTCTGCGCGCGGCGGGCGGGGCGGGTCGATCACGGCTACCGCACACACCACCGCGGAGACCCCGCACACCACCGCGGGAAACAACAGCGCCGCAGATACCCCGTGCGTCTCGGCGATACGTGGAATCACCAAGGCGCCCAATGCGACCCCCAACGGAACCGCGGCCTGACGGATGCCCATCACCAGGCCACGCTGCTCGGGAGGAAACCAGCCGACCACCAACCGGCCGCTGGCCGAATTGCTGCTCGCCGCAGCCATACCGCCCAGGAACAGAAACCCGCCGACCGCCCACAGCGATTCCACCGACGCGGCCGCCACCGCGGCCGCGGCGATCAACGCCGAACCCACTGCAAGCACGAAGCGTTCACCGATCCGGTCGACCACATAGCCCCACGCGATCAGCGTGACGACAAGGCCGAAGCCGGCCATCGACGACAGCAGACCCGCCGATGCGAGGTTCAGGCCCCGCTCGGCCTGCAGCGTCGGGATCAGAAAGGCCACACCGTTGATGAACACGTTGGCGCTGGTGGTCGCCGCCAACCCGATCGCCAACATCGACCAGCGCAGCGCGGTGCTGGTCGATCCGTCGGTCACCGGGCCATCGTCGCACGGTGGTCTCACATCGCTGAACTCACATTTCAAAATATGAGACGTGCGGGCGCGGGGAGCGGCCGCATGCGCGACGATCGCGGCCCATTAGGCTAACCGTCATGCGCCTTGGCCGAATCGCGAGTCCCGACGGGGTGGCCTTCGTCAGCATCGAAGGCCCCGCCGATGATCCGACACAAGCGGTCGCCCGCGAAATCGCCGAACACCCGTTCGGGACGCCCAACTTCACGGGCAGGCAGTGGCCGCTGGCCGACGTGCGCCTGCTCGCCCCGATCCTCGCCAGCAAGGTCGTGTGCGTGGGCAAGAACTACGCGGCCCACGTGGCGGAGATGGGCGGGCAGACGTTCGATGACCCGGTCATCTTCATGAAACCCAATACCGCGATCATCGGGCCCAACGTGCCGATTCAGCTGCCGGCCGACGCCGACCCGGTGCACTTCGAAGGTGAGCTCGCCGTGGTCATCGGCCGCCCGTGCAAGGACGTGCCCGCAGCCCGCGCGGCAGACAGCATTCTCGGCTACACGATCGGCAACGACGTCTCCGCGCGCGACCAGCAGAAGAAGGACGGGCAGTGGACCCGTGCCAAGGGGCACGACACCTTCTGCCCGGTCGGGCCGTGGATCGTCACCGATCTCGATGCCTCCGACGTCGAAATCCGTACCGAGGTCAACGGCGAGCTCAAACAGAACAGCAGAACGTCGTTGATGATTCATGACATCGGAGAGATCGTGGAATGGGTCTCGCACGTGATGACGTTGCTGCCCGGTGACCTGTTGTTGACCGGTACCCCCGAAGGTGTCGGCCCCATCGAGGACGGCGATACCGTCAGCATCACCGTCGGCGGTATCGGAACGCTGACCAATCCCGTTGTCCGCAAAGGAAAGTCATGACCGTACGAGTACGGTTCTGCCCATCGCCGACCGGCACCCCCCATGTCGGGCTGATCCGCACGGCGCTGTTCAACTGGGCCTACGCCCGGCACACGGGCGGCACCTTCGTGTTCCGGGTGGAGGACACCGACGCCCAACGCGACAGCGAGGAGAGCTATCTGGCGTTGCTGGACGCATTGAACTGGCTCGGGCTGAATTACGACGAGGGGCCGGAGGTCGGCGGACCCTACGGTCCTTACCGGCAGTCCGAGCGCGGCGACATCTACCGCGACGTGCTGAGCCGACTACGCGAAGCGGGGGAGGTTTATGAGGCCTTCTCCACCGCCGAGGAAGTCGAGGCGCGCCATGTGGCCGCGGGACGAAACCCCAAACTGGGCTACGACAACTTCGACCGTGACCTCACCGAGGCGCAGCGCGCGGCGTTTCGGGACGAGGGCCGTAGGCCGGTGCTGCGGTTGCGCATGCCCGACGAGGCGATCACCTGGCGCGACATGGTTCGCGGTGAGACCACCTTCTCTGCCGGCAGCATGCCTGACTTCGCGTTGACCCGCGCCAGCGGAGATCCGCTGTACACCTTGGTCAATCCCGTCGACGACGCGTTGATGAAGATTACCCATGTGCTGCGCGGAGAGGACCTGCTGCCGTCCACACCGCGCCAGATCGCGCTGTACCGTGCCTTGATCCGAATCGGGGTTGCCGAGCGCATTCCCGAGTTCGCGCACCTGCCAAGCGTTCTGGGCGAAGGCAACAAGAAGCTCTCCAAGCGCGACCCGCAGTCCAACCTGTTCGTCCACCGCGAGCGCGGGTTCATCCCCGAGGGGCTGCTGAACTACCTGGCGTTGCTGGGCTGGGGAATCGCCGACGATCGTGACCTTTTCACGCTCGACGAGATGGTGGCTGCCTTCGACGTGGTCGACGTGAACGCCAACCCCGCCCGTTTCGACCAGAAGAAGGCCGACGCGCTCAACGCCGAACACATCCGGATGCTCAGCGCCGACGAGTTCGCCGCGCGGTTGGCGGCCTACTTCGCCGAGCACGGCTACACCACAGGGCTCGACGAGAAGCGTTTCGCCGAGGCCGCCGATCTGGTGCAGACCCGCATCGTGGTCCTCGGCGACGCGTGGAACCTGCTGAAATTCCTCAACGACGACGAGTACCGGCTCGACGAGAAGGCCGCGGCCAAAGAGTTGAAGGCCGATGCGGTCCCGGTGCTCGAGGCCGCGCTGGGCGCGCTCGAAGCAGTCGGCGAATGGAACACCGCGGCGATCGAAGCGGCGCTGAAGGCCTCGCTGTTGGAGAGTTTGGAGCTCAAGCCACGCAAGGCGTTCGGTCCGGTGCGGGTGGCGGCCACCGGCGCGGCGGTCAGCCCGCCGCTGTTCGAATCGCTGGAACTGCTGGGTCGCGACCGCACCCTGCAGCGGCTGCGCGGCGGGCGTGATCACGCCGCGGCGGCGTGAAAGGCGCCCGCAAATCTTTGGTAGTCTGCACGTCGGCCCGACACAACACGCGGCAACGGTTCACCCGCCGCGTGACTGGTCGGAATAATAGTCTGTGACCAGCGGTTATAGGCAGCCAGTGGGGTATGGTGTAATTGGCAACACAGCTGATTCTGGTTCAGCCATTCTAGGTTCGAGTCCTGGTACCCCAGCCAATCCACCGGGATTGGGCCGACATATCTCGCTGAGCTATGCTGGCCATCCGGAAAGCAGTTCTGGCCCCCGTCGTCTAGCGGCCTAGGACGCCGCCCTCTCACGGCGGTAGCGTGGGTTCGAATCCCATCGGGGGTACAAAACACCTCGTCGTCGGCGCTGCGCCGGCAGGCTCGGTGAGCGGTTTCACAGCCGTCTGGTGAGCGCATCAGCCGCGGCCAGCAGGTCAGCGGCCCAGCGTGCGCCCGGCCGTCGGCCCATCCGATCGATCGGCCCCGAGACCGACACCGCCGCGACCACCGCGCCGCGACCGTCGCGCACCGGGGCCGAGACACTGGCCACCCCGGGTTCGCGTTCGGCGACGCTTTGCGCCCAGCCCCGCTTGCGAACCTCGGCTAGCGCCCGATCGGTGAATTTGGCGCCCGGCAGCACGCTCTGCTGTGTCGCGAGGTCCGCGTAGGCCAAAAGCACCTTGGCCCCCGAGCCGGCCGTCATCGGCAGCCGAGTACCGACCGGCACCGTATCGCGAAGCCCGGCAGGGGGTTCCAGAGCCGCCACACAGATTCGCGCGGTGCCTTCACGGCGGTAGAGCTGCACGCTCTCGCCGGTGATCTCGCGCAGCCGCGGTAGCACCACCGCACCCGCAGCCAACAGCGGATCGTTGACCTGCCCGGCCAATTCGGTCAATCCGGGACCCAACCGCCACCGTCCGTCGCCGTTGCGCGCGAGCAGGCGATGGGTCTCCAGGCCGGCAGCCAGCCGGTGCGCGGTGGCGCGGGGCAACCCGGTGCGCTCGCACAGTTCGGCAAGGCCACAGGGCGACTCGGCGACCGCGTGCAGGACGCCCACCGCTTTGTCGAGCACGCCGATGCCGCTATCCTGTCTCATAAGAAGATACTAACGTCCCAGATTGTGAGATAGTCAAATGTCTACCGCGAATAAGCCGCGCACTTTGGCGCAAAAAGTGTGGGACGACCATGTGGTCGCCAAGGGCACGGGCGAGGGCGCGGCACGCGAACCCGATCTGATCTACATCGACCTTCATCTGGTGCACGAAGTCACCAGCCCGCAGGCGTTCGACGGGCTGCGGCTCAACGGCCGCACCGTGCGACGGCCCGATCTGACGATCGCGACCGAGGACCACAACGTGCCCACGATCGACATCGACAAGCCGATCGCGGATCCGGTGTCACGCGTTCAGGTCGAGACCCTTCGGCGCAACTGTGAAGAGTTCGGCATCCGGTTGCATCCGATGGGCGACGCGGAACAGGGCATCGTGCACATCATCGGACCGCAACTCGGGTTGACCCAGCCGGGCATGACGGTCGTGTGTGGTGACAGCCACACTTCGACCCATGGCGCATTCGGTGCGTTGGCGATGGGCATCGGCACCTCGGAAGTCGAGCATGTCCTTGCGACGCAGACCCTGCCGTTGCGCCCGTTCAAGACCATGGCGATCAACGTCGACGGTGAATTGCCGCCAGGGGTCAGCGCCAAGGACATCATCCTCGCGGTGATCGCGAAGATCGGAACCGGCGGTGGCCAGGGGCACGTCATCGAATACCGGGGCAGCACCATCGAATCGCTGTCGATGGAAGGCCGGATGACGATCTGCAATATGAGCATCGAAGCCGGCGCGCGGGCGGGCATGGTGGCGCCCGACGAGACGACGTTTGAATTCCTACGCGGTCGCCCGCACGCGCCGCAGGGCGCGCAGTGGGACGAGGCGGTCGAGGCGTGGCGCCAACTGCGCACTGACGACGGTGCCGAATTCGACACCGAGGTGTACATCGACGCCGCGACTCTGAGCCCGTTCGTCACCTGGGGGACCAACCCCGGGCAGGGTGTGCCGCTGGCGGGATCGGTGCCCGACCCCGAACTGATGCTCGACGACGGTGCACGCCAGGCAGCCGAAAAGGCGTTGGCTTACATGGACCTTCGGCCGGGGATGGCCATGCGGGAGATCGCCGTCGACACGGTCTTCGTCGGCTCGTGCACCAACGGCCGGATCGAGGACCTGCGGGTGGTGGCCGACGTGTTGAAGGATCGCACCGTCGCCGACGGTGTCCGGATGCTCATCGTGCCGGGTTCGATGCGGGTACGTATGCAAGCCGAATCCGAAGGCCTCGGCGACATCTTCACCGCCGCGGGCGCCGAGTGGCGCCAGGCCGGGTGCTCGATGTGTCTGGGGATGAACCCCGACCAGCTGTCACCGGGCCAGCGCTGCGCATCGACGTCCAACCGCAACTTTGAAGGTAGGCAAGGCAAAGGCGGCCGTACCCACCTGGTGTCGCCGGCCGTCGCCGCCGCCACCGCGGTGCGCGGCACGTTGTCTTCGCCCGCCGACCTGTCCGTAGCCACGACCCGATAAGGGGAGCCGTCATGGAAGTATTTCGCACTCACACCGGCATCGGGGTGCCGCTGCGCCGGTCCAACGTGGACACCGACCAGATCATCCCGGCGGTCTATCTGAAGCGGGTCACCCGAACGGGTTTCGAAGACGGGCTGTTCGCCGCCTGGCGCAACGATCCGTCATTCGTGCTGAACCTGCCGCCGTTCGACAGGGGTTCGGTTTTGGTCGCCGGACCCGATTTCGGCACCGGTTCCTCACGCGAGCATGCGGTCTGGGCACTGATGGACTACGGCTTCCGAGTCGTGATCTCGTCACGCTTCGCCGACATATTTCGGGGCAATGCGGGCAAGGCCGGGCTCTTGGCGGCCGAAATTTCTCAGGATGACGTCGAAGTCTTGTGGAAGCTGATCGAGGAGCAGCCCGGGCTGGAAATCACTGCGAATCTTCAAGATCGAAATATCGTCGCCGGAACGGTTATGGTGCCGTTCACGATTGACGATTACACGGCCTGGCGACTGCTCGAAGGACTCGACGATATAGGCCTTACGCTGCGGAAATGCGATGACATCGAATCGTATGAGGCACGTCGGCCGAGCTGGAAACCGCGCACGCTGCCGGCGTGACAGTCGGCCCCGGCGAGCCGAAATCGCCATTGTCGATGCCGCTTCCTTAGCCCCCCGGCAGGAGTTCAAGGGGGGCAAGAAAGTTCGCCATTTTCGCTTGAAATTGCGCGTGGCTCTTGGAAATCAATAGGTAATGGGTTTACCGTGTCCACTAGTCGGTCCAAGGAGGGCCACTAGTTTCGGAGGTTTGCATGAATAAAGCGGAGCTCATCGACGTACTCACGGAGAAGCTGGGCACCGATCGTCGGCAGGCAACCGCTGCGGTGGAGAATGTCGTTGACACCATCGTGCGTGCGGTCCATAAGGGTGACAGCGTCACCATTACCGGCTTCGGCGTTTTCGAACAGCGTCGTCGTGCCGCCCGTGTCGCGCGTAACCCGCGCACAGGCGAGACCGTGAAAGTCAAGCCCACGTCGGTACCGGCGTTCCGGCCCGGCGCGCAATTCAAGGCGGTTGTCTCTGGGGCGCAGCGCCTCCCGGCCGAAGGCCCGGCCGTGAAGCGCGGCGTGACAGGGGGCACGGCCCGCAAGGCCGCCAAGAAGACGGCGAAGAAGGCTGCCAAGAAGTCGCCGGCGAAGAAGGCCGCTACCAAGCGGACTGCTGCCAAGAAGACCGCGAAGAAGGCACCGGCGAAGAAGGCTGCGAAGAAGTCGCCGGCGAAGAAGGCCGCTACCAAGCGGACTGCTGCCAAGAAGACCGCGAAGAAGGCACCGGCCAAGAAGGCCGCTACCAAGCGGACTGCTGCCAAGAAGACCGCGAAGAAAGCTCCGGCCAAGAAGGCCGCAGCCAAGCGCGGCCGCAAGTAAGTTCCTACACACAGATACGCCGTGGGTCGCAGCGACCCACGGCGTATCTGCGTGCTACGACTTGGCCGCTAACGGGCTTTCGATATGGTCGGCAGCGATCAGCTTGCCGGCGAACATCGACATCACCCAGGTACTGCCTTTGCGGTTGCGCGACTTGTCCGGGCGCACGCCGTCGCGTTCGCACCACCATTCGATCAGGCCCGGAATCACCTTGCCCTGTGTGCAGATCACCGGGATACCGTCGGCGGCGGCGATTTCGAGAACGCGGCGCCGCGTCGCCTTGTGGTTGTCCGAATACGCTTCCTCAGTCAACAACGGTTCGGGCTCGATGGTCGTCGCCAACTCCTCGGCCAGCGGCTCCAATGTCTGCACGCATCGTGCCCGATCGGCGGCGTAGAGGGTGTCGGCGCCGAACGCCGACAGCACACCGACCAGTGATTCGGCCTGGGCGCGGCCGCGCTTGTCCAATGGGCGCTTTCGGTCGTCGCCCTTGTAGCGGGACTTGCTCCCCGCGGTGCCGTGCCGCACGATCAGCACTGTCTTGGTGTCGACGGGAAGCTTGATGAAGCGGCGCAGCACCTTTCGATCGTGCGGATATTCCAGTTGTTTCATCGCCTCGGAAACGGGTAACCATTTCAGTTCGTCGACCTCGTCGGTCGGGCTGAAATTTCCGTCTACTGTGCGTGCCGCCCAGTAGCGGACCTTCTTGACGCCTTCTTCGACGGGATAGCTCACCGAGGCGAGCCGGCGGCCTAGATGTGCGGTGTATCCGGTCTCCTCACAGACTTCACGCACAGCGGTAACGGGCTCGGTCTCGCCCGGATCGAGCTTGCCCTTCGGTAGCGACCAGTCGTCGTAGCGGGGTCGGTGAACGATCGCGACCTCCGGCGCGGCCGGGTCACCGTTCGGGCGCCACAGCACCGCGCCCGCGGCATATATCGGCTTATCGGCACCGGCGACGTCGGATGTCTCCTTCGGCACGTCAACTCCTGCAGCTCAATCCGGTGCCACCTGATCGCGTCACGGATGCCGGCGACTCTCCATCAACGACACCTGATGGTCGCGCACCGTCTCACCGTGCTGTGGTGAGGCTGTCCATTTTCCGTCCATGTCCAGTTCCCAGCAGCGGGTGGCGGGGTTCAGCGCCGACTCGAAGATGTCGTGCAGTTGCGCCTTCAGACGCCGATCCTTCACGTGTGCCATCACTTCCACTCGGCGGTCGAGATTACGATGCATCATGTCAGCGCTGCCGATCCAGAACTCGTCGATGGCGTTGAAGTGGATAATCCGTGAGTGTTCGAGGAAACGGCCGAGGATCGAGCGCACCACGATGTTCTCGGAGTAGCCGACGGCTTGCGGCCGTAGTGCACAGATCCCGCGCACCACGACCTCCACGCGCACGCCGGCCTGCGACGCTCGGTAGAGCGCGTCGATCACCTGCTCGTCGACCAACGCGTTGGCTTTCAGCCGGATCCGGCCCTCCCCGCCGTCCCGGGTGGCCGCGATCTCGCGTTCGATGCGTTCGATGATGCCCTTGCGCACGCCGTACGGGGCGACCAACAGGTTGCGGTAGTTGTCCTTGCGGGAGTAGCCCGTCAGCGAGTTGAACAAGTCGGTCAGATCCGCGCCGATGTCGGGTGCCGCGGTCAGAAGGCCGATGTCCTCGTACAACCGGGCGGTCTTGCTGTTGTAGTTGCCGGTGCCGATGTGACAGTAGCGCCGGATCGTGGAGCCCTCGCGACGCACCACGAGCGCGGTCTTGCAATGGGTTTTCAGCCCGACGAGTCCGTATACCACGTGCACACCCGCTTGTTCCAGCGTGCGCGCCCATTTGATGTTGGCCTGTTCGTCGAAGCGCGCCTTGATCTCGACGAGCGCCACCACCTGCTTGCCCGCTTCGGCGGCGTCGATGAGCGAGTTGACGATCGGCGAGTCACCCGAGGTGCGGTACAGCGTCTGCTTGATCGCCAACACGTTGGGGTCGGCCGCGGCCTGCTCGATAAACCGTTGCACGGTCGTGGAGAACGAATCGTAGGGGTGGTGGACCAGCACATCGCCGTCGCGCAGGGTCGCGAAGATGCTCTTGGGCGTCTCGCGTTCCCCGAACGCGGGCGGAGTCGCGGGTACGAACGGCCGGTCCTTGAGGGCCGGGCGGTCGAGCCGGTAAACCTGCCACAGCGCCGAGAGGTCCAAAAGGCCCGGCACCTCGATGACGTCGCCGGTGTCCACCTCGAGTTCACGCAACAGCAACTCGAGCATGCTCTCGGTCATGTCGTCGGAAACTTCCAAGCGCACCGGCGAACCGAAACGCCGCCGCGCCAATTCCCGCTCCAGCGCCTGCAGAAGATCCTCGTCGCGGTCTTCCTCGACCTCGAAATCGGCGTTGCGGGTGATGCGAAACGCATGGTGCTCGACGATCTCCATGCCCGGAAACAGCACGGGAAGAAACGCCGCGATCAGTTCCTCCATCGGAAGAAACCGCGCGACATGGTCGGCGTCGTCGCGGGCCCCGAGTTCGACGAACCGGTCCACGTTGTCGGGCACCTTGATTCGGGCGAAATGCTGGCCGCCGTCGTCGGGGTGTTTGACGGTGATCGCCAGGTTCAGGCTCAACCCGCTGACGAACGGGAACGGGTGGGCGGGGTCGACGGCCAACGGGGTGAGCACGGGGAACACCTGCTCGTGAAAGTAAGTGGACAGCCGGGTGCGTTCGGCCTCGTCGAGTTCGGACCATGTCACGATCACGATGCCTTCGTCGGCCAGCGCGGGGCGCACGGAGTCGAGGAAGACGTGCGCATGCCTGTCGGCGATCTGTTGTGTGCGTTCACTGATCCGGCGCAGTTGTTCCCGCGGCGACAGGCCGTCGGCCGAACGTACCGACAGCCCCATCTCGTCGCGGCGTTTGAGACCCGCGACACGCACCATGTAGAACTCGTCGAGGTTGGACGCGAAGATCGCCAGGAACTTGGCCCGCTCCAGCAACGGCAGCGACGTGTCGGCGGCCAGTGCGAGCACCCGCGCATTGAAATCCAGCCAACTCAATTCGCGGTTGAGATAACGATCCTCGGGCAGCGCATCCTCGACCGCAGGCGATGTCGCCGCAGGCGGGGCTTTCGGCGCCGCATCCGCCGGGGACGGCCTCGCCGGCCGCGCCGAGCCCACGTCCGGGGCCGCCGTCGACGTCGCGGTGGACGTCGAGGGCGCATCGTCGGCGCGGATCTGGGTTTCGGCTTCCGTCATGCCTTGATGATCCCTTACCGCCGGTGGTCGTGCCACCGCCTCAGCGTGTTGAATCGATCGCTGCCGCGGTCGCCGCGCCGACGCCGAGCCGACGCGCCACCAGCAGATCGTCGGGGGTGTCGATGTCACACCGCAGGCCCGGCCACGGTCCGGTCAACTCGATGGCACCGGAGTTGCGATGGCGTCGCGCAGAATCGGCACCGAACTGAGGCGTCAACGCCACACCGAACGCCAGTAGCGCCGACGTGCCGGTGCCGTGCCGGTCGCCGACGAAACTACGCCGGTATCGACGGCCGGCGGCGATCGCGTCGGCAAGCTCCTGCGGCTGTAGTGCGGGCAGGTCACCTTGCAGCACAACGATATTGGGAGTCTCGGCGCGCACCTCGGCCTCAGCCACGGCGATGGCGTTGTTCAGCGGGTTGCGATGGCCCTCGGGGGTCGGGTCGGTGAGCACACGTGCGCCGAGTCCGCGCACGGCATCGGCGGCGTCGTCGTCGGGTGTCACAACGGTGATGCCCCGCACGTCGGCGACCGCCGACGCGGCGGTGATGGTGTCGATCAGCATGGCCAGCACGACGTTTTCCCGGGTGCCCGCGGAGAACACCGGAGCCAGCCTGGTCTTGGCGGCCCCGAGTCGTTTGACGGCGATCACCAGCCCGATGTCGCCCTCGCCTGACCCGCTCATACGCGCCATCCTGCCAGCAGAGTTCTGCGCGCTAGGGTGAAGGCGTGGTCAAGGCAGCGGTGATGGGTGCCGGTGCGTGGGGCACGGCGCTGGCCAAGGTGCTCGCCGACGCCGGCACCGAGGTGAGGTTGTGGGCCCGTCGTTCCGAGCTGGCCGACGAGATCAACACCACGCACCGTAACTCCACATATCTGGGCGATGTTGCGCTGCCACCGTCGATCCGCGCGACCAGCGATCCCGCCGATGCGCTTTTCGGTGCCTGCACGGTGCTGCTGGCGGTGCCGTCGCAGACCCTGCGCGCCAACCTCGAACAGTGGAAGGACGCGATCGGCGACGACGTGACGTTGGTCAGCCTGGCCAAGGGCATCGAACTCGACACGCTGATGCGGATGAGCCAGGTGATCGTGCAAGTCACCGGCGCGGACTGGGAACGCGTCGCCGCGGTCAGCGGCCCGAACCTGGCCAGCGAGATCGCCCAGGAGCAACCCGCCGCCACCGTGGTGGCCTGTAGTGACTCCGGGCGCGCGGTCGCGTTGCAACGCGCCATGTCCACCGGTTACCTCCGCCCGTACACCAACGCCGACGTGATCGGCGCTGAGGTCGGCGGCGCATGCAAGAACGTCATCGCGCTGGCATGCGGGATGGCGGCCGGCGTGGGACTGGGGGAGAACACCGCGGCCGCCATCATCACCCGCGGACTCGCCGAAATCATGCGCCTGGGAATCGCGTTGGGCGCCAAGCCCGCGACGTTGGCCGGGCTGGCCGGCATCGGCGACCTGGTCGCCACATGCATGTCACCGCACTCACGCAACCGGTCCTTCGGCTACCGGCTTGGTCGCGGCGGCACGATGGAATCGGCGATGCTGGCCGCAGGCGGTCAGGTCGCCGAAGGTGTCGCATCATGCCAATCGGTGCTGGCGCTGGCGCAGAGCTACGACGTGGAGATGCCGTTGACCGACGCCGTTGTGCGGGTATGCCACAAAGGGTTATCGGTCGACGAAGCGGTCGCACTGCTGCTCGGTCGTAGCACGAAGCCGGAGTAACGGGATGGACGCCCAGTACGGCGACTCCACCCGCAGCGTCAAAGCGGTGGGCACAGAAGCCATTCCGGGCAGCCCGGTGACGCCTCCTCCGGTGCCTGCGGCCGCCTACCACCTCTCGCCCGACGAGACCGAGCCGGTGGATTTCTACGGCCGCAACTCCAACCCGACATGGCGTCGTCTCGAGGCGGCGCTCGCCGAACTCGAAGGTGCGGCAGCGGCGCTGACGTTCGGCTCCGGTATGGCCGCGATCACCTCCGCGCTGCGGGTGCTGGCCAAACCGGGCACGAAATTGCTCATCCCGGCCGACGGCTACTATCAGGTCCGTCGCTATGCCGCTGAATACCTTGTGCCACACGGGGTTACGGTAACCGAAGCGGTTTGTGCCGACATGTGCGCGGCAGCCGCCGACGCCGACGTCGTCCTCGCGGAGACACCGGTGAACCCCGGGCTCGACGTCGTCGACCTGCACCGGTTGGCGATGCACTGCCGAAGCCGCGGCACCGTCCTCGTCGTCGACAACACCACGGCGACGCCGCTGGGCCAGCAGCCGTTGTCGTTGGGCGCCGATCTCGTGGTCGCCAGCGCCACCAAGGGGTTGTCGGGCCACAGCGATCTGGTCGCCGGCTATGTGGCGGGCAGTCACCCCGAGTTGATGGAGGCCGTGGCGCGGGAGCGGCTGTTGGCCGGGCCGATCCTCGGAGCGTTCGAGGCGTGGCTGGTGTTGCGTGGCATCGGCAGCGCGGGGCTGCGGTTCGAACGGCAGTCCCAGAACGCCCAGGCGCTGGCGGTGATGTTGCGCAGCCACCCGGCGGTGCGTTCGGTGCGGTACCCGGGGCTGCCCGACGACCCGTCGCACCGGGTCGCCGCACAACAGATGAAACGCTTCGGCGGGCTCCTGGGCGTCGAACTCGAGAGCGCCGAGGCGGTGCACGCGCTGGTGGAGCGCAGCACGCTGTTGATCTCCTCGACCAGCTTCGGCGGGATCCACACCTCGGTCGACCGCCGCGCCCGCTGGGGCGACGCGGTCAGCGACGGGTTTGCGCGCATCTCGTTGGGCATCGAGGACATCGACGATCTGATCGCCGACGTCGAACAGGCGCTCGGCTGAAAACGCCACGTCGTCGCGGTCGACATCATCGCTTTCGGCCTCGGGCGGTAGCCTCTCTAGGTTGTGACTGCCCACAGTGACTCCGGCTCGGAGCGCATCCGGGTCGCCGTCGTCTACGGCGGACGCAGCTCCGAGCATGCGATCTCATGCGTCTCTGCAGGCAGCATCCTGCGCCATCTGGATCCGGCGCGCTTCGACGTCAGCGCGGTCGGCATCACGCCGCAGGGCGCGTGGGTGCTCACCGACGCCCAACCCGACACCCTGGCGATCACCGATGGGCGGCTGCCCGAGGTGACCGAGGCGTCGGGCACCGAACTGGCGCTGGCCGCCGATCCCGGCCGTCGCGGCCACCTGCTGTCGCTGGAACAGGGCGCCGGTGAGCTGCTCGCCGCGGTGGACGTGGTGTTCCCCGTGCTGCACGGCCCCTACGGCGAGGACGGCACGATCCAGGGACTGCTCGAGCTCGCCGGTGTGCCGTACGTCGGCGCCGGCGTGTTGGCCAGCGCGGCAGGTATGGACAAGGAGTTCACGAAGAAGCTGCTCACCGCGGCTGGCCTGCCGATCGGCGATCACGTGGTGCTGCGCCCGCGCGACGAAACACTGGAGCTGGAGGCACGTGAACGGCTCGGTCTGCCCGTCTTCGTCAAACCGGCCCGGGGCGGCTCCTCGATCGGCGTCAGCCGCGTCACCGCGTGGGATCGGCTGCCCGACGCGATCGCACAGGCGCGCCGCCACGACCCGAAAGTGATCGTCGAGGCCGCGATACCGGGACGTGAATTGGAATGCGGGGTGCTGGAATTCCCCGACGGCCGCGTCGAGGCGAGCGCGATCGGCGAGATCAGGGTGGTCGCCGCCCAGGGCCGCGAGGACGGGTTCTACGACTTCGCGACCAAATATCTCGAAGAGGCCGCCGAACTCGACGTGCCCGCCAAGGTCGACGATGACACCGCGGATGCGTTGCGCAGCTTGGCCATTCGCACGTTTCACGCCATCGACTGCCAGGGGCTGGCCCGGGTCGACTTCTTTTTGACCGACGACGGCCCGGTGGTGAACGAGATCAACACCATGCCGGGCTTCACCACGATCTCGATGTATCCGCGGATGTGGGCTGCCAGCGGCGTGGACTATCCGACGTTGTTGGCCACCATGGTCGAAACGGCCATTGCGCGCGGCACCGGCCTGCGTTAGCCCACCGGCGCCGGGTCAACCGGCTTGGCCGGCAACGACTTCGCGATCGCTTCCGATATCTGCTGAATCGGTGTCGGCCCGGAATCCTGCGGCAGGGTCAACGCGACGTAGACGGGCCGGTCGACGGCATACCACGTGCTACGTCCGGCCTCGGAGACCTGAAACCAGCTCACCGCGTCGACGACCTGCAGCGGGGTGCCCACCACGAATTCGGCGGGCCGCTCGAGCCCACAGCGCAGGATGACCGCCTCACGGTCGGGGTCGGTGCGCCACGCCGCTGATCCCGGCGGTGCCGGTTCGGCGAGGCGGGCACGGTCGAAATCGCCCAGCTTGTCCGGCAGCGCGTCGATGAGCGTGTCGCACTCCGCGCTTTGCGCCTGGGGTGCGGGCACCGCCACGATCCCTACCACTTGTTGTTCGGCGGGGGTTTCGCGCAGCGCCGCGACCGCCAGGATCGCGACGACGGCACCCACCGCCACCACCACAGCCGCGATCAGCAGCGCGCGCGGCGGGCCGTCTCGGTCGTTCGAGTCCACAGCCCAACTCTATGGCCGCATAGACTCCACGCCGCAGGGGCCGGTACAGCACGGGTTCCGGGGAGGTGACATGGCGACAGATGATCCCGCCGAGACCCTCGCGAGCCAGGGCGAGTTCGAGGTGATCTCGCGGTTGGTGGCGAATCGCGAACAGCCACCGGCGGTGGCGCTCGGCCCCGGCGACGACGCGGCGGTGCTACATGCCCCAGACGGAAAGACGGTGGTGTCCACCGACATGCTGGTGGCCCAGCGGCACTTCCGGCTCGACTGGTCCACGCCGTATGACGTCGGGCGCAAGGCGATCGCCCAAAACGCCGCCGACATCGAGGCGATGGGGGCACGCGCCACAGCGTTCGTCGTCGCGTTCGGCGCACCGTCGCACACCGCCACGGCGCAGGCGCTCGAACTCGCCGACGGTATGTGGCACGAGGCGCGGCTGGTGGGTGGCGGGATCGTCGGGGGTGATCTGGTGAGCGCTCCGCAGTGGGTGATCTCGGTGACTGCGCTCGGCGACCTCGACGGCCGTCGACCGGTGCTGCGCAGCGGCGCACGAGCGGGTGACGCCGTGGCCGTGACCGGCGCGCTGGGGTACTCGGCAGCTGGATATGCGTTGTGGCACAACTCGGTCAGTGGGTTCGAAGAATTGCGGCGACGTCATCTGGTTCCCGAACCGCCGTACGGGCAGGGGCGGGTCGCGGCCGATGCCGGCGCTACCGCGATGACCGATGTGTCCGACGGGTTGCTGGCCGACGTCGGGCATATCGCCTCGGCCTCGGGTGTCGTGGTGGAGGTGTCGACGGACATGTTGAGCGCTGATCGCGCGGCCGTCGAGGCGGCGGCGGCGGCGGTCGACACCGACCCCTGGGCGTGGGTGCTCGGCGGCGGTGAGGACCACGCGCTGGTGGCGGCGTTCGCGGATGGGGTGCCCGAGGGGTGGCGGGTGATCGGGCGTGTGCTCGAGGGGGCGCCTGGGGTGCTGGTCGACGGCGCCGAATGGCAGGGCGATCCGGGCTGGCAGTCGTTTGACTCGTTAGGGTGACGGATCGTGACGGTGTACGCGATCGCGCAACTGAAGTTCACGGACCGTCGCGCCTATGACCGTTATCAGGCGCGCTTCATGGAGGTCTTCTCACGGTATGCCGGGACGCTGCTTGCCGCCGACGAGGCTCCTCAGGTCGTGGAAGGCCAGTCGGATCGAGAGAAGGTGGTGCTGATGTCGTTTCCCGACGAAGCGTCGTTTCATCGGTGGGCGCAATCACCTGAGTACCAAGAGATCTCCAAGGACCGCCGCGCGGGGGCGGATGCCGTGGTGCAGTTGGTCAAGGGGCTGACGTGACCGCGCGGCCGCTGGGCGAACTCGTCGAGGAGGGCTGGGCCAGCGCGCTGGAACCGGTGGCGCCGCAGGTCGCCCAGATGGGGGAGTTCCTGCGTGCCGAGCTGGCAGCGGGCAACGGGTACTTGCCTGCCGGTCAGAATGTGTTGCGGGCCTTCACCTTTCCGTTCGATCAAGTCAGGGTGCTGATCGTGGGGCAGGATCCGTATCCCACACCCGGCCATGCGGTCGGGCTGAGCTTCTCGGTGGCCGCCGACGTGCGTCCGCTGCCGCGAAGCCTGGAGAACATCTTCACCGAATACGGCAAGGACCTCGGTCATCCGCCGCCGGCCAACGGCGATCTCACGCCGTGGGCCGAGCGCGGGGTGATGCTCCTCAACCGGGTGCTCACCGTGCGGCCCGGCAGCCCGGCGTCACATCGCGGTAAGGGGTGGGAAGCGGTGACCGAATGCGCGATCAAGGCGCTGGTCGCCCGCAAGCAGCCGCTGGTGGCGGTGCTGTGGGGGCGCGACGCGTCCACCCTGAAACCGATGCTCGAGGGCAACGACTGCGTGTCGATCGAATCGCCGCACCCGTCACCGCTGTCGGCCTCACGCGGCTTCTTCGGCTCGCGCCCGTTCAGCCGGGCCAACGAGCTGCTGGAGAAGATGGGGGCCGACCCGATCGACTGGCGCCTCACCTAAGCCGTTAACCCGCCGAGCCGACCCGCGCCTTGCGCCGAGATCGACGTTTTGGCGCGCTTTACTCGCACTTTGCCGCCCGTATGTCCCAGTGGCGCGACAAGCGCGCGCCCCTACGTGCCGGGGATCGGCGGCGGCGACGGAATCGGCGGCGGTGACGGGATCGGTGGCGGTGACGGGATGTCGGGCACCGGAATCTCGACGGTGGCGTCGGGCGGCGGACCCGCGGTGGTCTCGGCCGGCACTTCGGGCGACGCCGTCGGCGGCGCCGACGTCTCAACCGTCGTCTCGACCGTGGTTTCGACCGACGTCGTAGTCGTCGTCGTGGTGGTGGTCTCGGAATCGGCGGCGTCGTCGCCACCGCAGGCCGTCACCAACGACGCCACCGCAATCCCGGAGGCCAGCGCGAACAGTTTCGGTTTAGATGCTCCGCGTGAGGTCATGAAGCCACGACTTACCCGAGACGGCAGGCGTTCAAACGCCTGGTTGCTTTGAGACGTCCCGGGTGACCGTCACGTCGGGATATCGATACTCCACCTCGTCGCGCCGAGGTCGACGCCCGTGTGTCCCGTTCGGCGCGACGAAAGCGCAACAAAGTTAGTTCTGCGGGGTCATCGTCACTTCGGGAACATCGATATCCGGTGAAGGAATCTCGATGGTGTTGTCGCCCTCGGTAGTTTGGGGAGCCTCAGTGGTCGTCTCGGCCGTGGTGGTAGTGGTCGTCGTCTCGGTTTCGGTGTCGGCGGTCTGGCTGTCGCCGCATGCCGCTAACAGCCATCCAGCGGCAAGGGCTCCGCTGATGGTGACCAGTGCAGGACGAGCGATTCCAGAGTGCATTTGTGACCGTTCCTTCCGACCGGGCCGGGTGCCCGATCTCACGGTCAGCCTTTCCCACCCGCGGCGACGCTAAACGTCGCGGTCACCGGGCAGCCTCAGGCGCGCGCGACCTTTCCGGCCTTGATGCACGACGTGCACGCGTTGATGCGCTTCTTGTTCCCGCCGGGAACGGCGGCGTGCACGGTCTGCACGTTCGGATTCCACCGACGGCTGGACCGGCGATGGGAGTGCGACACCGACTTGCCGAAGCCGGGGCCCTTCCCGCAGATATCGCAGACGGCAGCCATATGTAGAACTCCTCGGATCAGTACTTGGGGGGTCCGGACTTCGTTCGCCGCGCCTCGCGACGGGGCCGACCCGACAACCTGATCAGGATACCGGTAGCTGCATTGATCGCCAAAATAGGCGCTGTAAAGCCGTCGGCGCCCTCGAACGTTAGCTCGTGCGCGCCGCTGGCGCGAAATCTTGCACACAACCTCACGTTGGGCGCAAAGAGCGGCCACAACAGTGTGTCGGCGCTGTCAGCAAGAGTCGTTAGGCTGACGCCCACGGCGGCATCGAAGCGGCGATATCTGGCGGGAGGTGGGCATGTCGAGTCGACGGCTGGACGCCTCTGCGCTGCGGGGTTGGGCGCACACCGCCGTCGGCGACCTCATCACCCACACCGACGAGATCAACCGGCTCAACGTGTTCCCCGTCGCCGACGCAGACACCGGCACGAACATGCTGTTCACCATGCGTTCGGCGTGGGCGCAGGCCGACGCCCTGCCGGAGACTGACGACGTCGCGCAGGTGGCAGCGGCGCTGGCCCGTGGCGCGCTGCACGGCGCCCGCGGCAACTCCGGGGTCATCCTGTCCCAGATCATGCGCGGGCTCGCAGACGTCAGCGCCGAAGCAGCCGCCCAGCGGCGTGCGGTGCTGGTCGAGGTCGACGGCGACCTGCTGGCCTCGGCGCTTCGCCGGGCGGTCACGCTGGTGGTCGCCTCGATCGGCCAACCCGTCCCCGGCACCATCTTCACCGTGCTCAGAGAGGCGGCCAACGCCGCCGAGCAGGCGGTTGCCGACGGCTCCGGGTTCGCTGACGTGCTGCTGGCCGCCGGTGACGCCGCGGCCGTCGCCCTGGACAAGACACCCGGGCAGCTCGCCGTGCTGGCCGAGGCCGGCGTGGTGGATGCCGGTGGGCGGGGCCTGCTGGTGCTGCTGGACGCGATGAGCGCCACCTTGACCGGACACGCGCCCCGCCGGCCCCAGTACGTGCCAACGCCACGCCACGCCCACGCCGACGTCGCCGCAGATACCACCGCAACGCCGCAGTTCGAGGTGATGTACCTGCTCACCGGCTGCGACGCCGGCGGGGTGGAGAAGCTGCGCGGCGAACTGGACCGGCTCGGTGATTCGGTGGCCATCGCCGCCGCCGGAGCCGGCGGGCAGTACTCGGTGCACGCGCACGTCGACGACGCCGGAGCCGCCGTCGAGGCAGGTCTGTCGGTGGGAACACCGAACCGCATCCAGATCACGTCGCTCACCGGCACCAGCGGTACCCGCCCGTCGGGAGGCTGGGCGCGTGAACGGGCGGTGCTTGCCGTCGTCGACGGGGTCGGGGCGCAGGAACTGTTCGCCGGTGAAGGCGCGCACGTGCTGCGTCTGCCGCCCGACGGCCCGGTCAGCGCCAAACAACTGCTGCACGCGTTGGTCGACGCCGGCGCAGCCCAGATCATGGTGTTGCCCAACGGTTATGTCGCCGCCGAGGAACTGGTCGCGGGATGCACGGCGGCGATCGGCTGGGGCATCGACGTGGTACCGGTGCCCGCGGCGTCGATGGTGCAGGGACTGGCCGCGCTGGCCGTCCACGACGCCGGCCGCCAAGCCGTCGACGACGGCTACACCATGGCCCGCGCGGCGGCGGGCGCCCGGCACGGTTCGGTTCGGGTGGCCACCGAGGAGGCGCTGACCTGGGCGGGCACGTGCAAACCCGGTGATGGACTTGGTATTTCGGGCGACGAGGTGCTGGTCGTGGGCGAGGATGTCGCCGTGGCGGGCGCCGGCCTGATCGACCTGCTGCTGGCCGCGGGCGGGGAACTGGTCACCGTGCTCACCGGCGCCGGCTCCGACGTCGGCGTTGGCGCCGCACTGCAGGAGCACATGCACCGCCGCCACCTCGGGGTCGAGCTCGTCATCTACCACACCGACCACCGCGGCGACGCGCTGCTGATCGGGGTGGAGTAGCGGTGGCCGCCCTCGACGATCGACTCGACTACATCATCGGCAGCAAGGCCGCCGAACCGCTGAAGGAACACTTCGGCATCCTCACCGTCAACGATCTGCTGCGCCACTACCCGCGCAAGTACAGCGACGGAATGACTGTGCTCGACGCCGACGAGGAACTCCAAGAGGGCGAACACGTCACCTTCGTCGACACGATCACCGACACGAAAGTCGGTGACATGAAGCCGCAATACGACAAGAAGTCGAAGAAGACGCGCAAACGCAAATGGCTGCGCGTGACGCTCGGGGAGCGGCGCTCGAAGGTCACCGCGACGTTCTTCAACGCCGACTGGATGCTCGACGGTCTCGTCGTCGGAACCCGGTTGATGTTGTCGGGAGAGGTCAAATACTTCCGGCGCACACTGCAGCTGACGCATCCCGCGTTCCTGGTGCTGGACTCGCCGAAGGGCAAGACGTTCGGCACCAAGTCGCTCAAGACCATCGCCTCGGCCTCCGGAGCCGTCGGCGACGACGTGTTGTCGGCGTTCGAACGCGAGTTCTTCCCAATCTATCCCGCGAACAACAAGATACAGAGCTGGGACATCTACGCGTGTGTGCGCCAGGTGCTCGACGTGCTCGACCCCATCGCGGAGCCGCTACCGAAAACCCTTCTGCAGCAGCATAACCTGGTCACCGAGGATGAGGCGCTACGCGCCATCCACATCGCCGAGAACAAGACCGAACGCGAGCAGGCCCAGCACCGGCTCACCTACGACGAAGCCATCGGCCTGCAGTGGGCGCTGGTGAAACGGCGGTACAGCGATGTCGGCGAGTCCGGTCCGGCGGCCCCGCTGCGCGATGACGGGCTGGTGGCGGCACTGCGTGACCGACTACCGTTCGCGTTGACCGACGGCCAAACCGAAGTGCTCGACGTCATCTCCGCCGAGTTGGCGGCCAGCAGGCCGATGAACCGCATGCTGCAAGGCGAGGTGGGTTCGGGCAAGACCATCGTCAGCGTGCTGGCGATGTTGCAGATGGTCGACGCCGGCTATCAGTGTGCGCTTCTGGCGCCGACGGAAGTGCTTGCCGCCCAGCATGACCGGTCGGTGCGTGAGGTTCTCGGCCCGCTCGCGATGGCGGGCCAGCTCGGCGGAGCGGACGGCGCGACGCGGGTGGCGCTGTTGACCGGGTCGATGTCGGCCGCGCAGAAGCGGGCGGTGCGCGACGAGGTCGCCGGCGCGGAGGCGGGCATCGTCATCGGCACCCATGCGCTGCTGCAGGACGCCGTCGAGTTCCACCGGCTGGGCATGGTCGTCGTCGACGAACAACACCGCTTCGGTGTGGAGCAGCGAGATCGCTTGCGCAGCAAGGCCGCCGAGGGAGTGACGCCGCATCTGCTGGTGATGACCGCCACGCCGATCCCGCGCACCGTGGCGCTGACCCACTACGGCGACCTGGAAACCTCGACATTGCGCGAACTGCCCCGCGGCAGGCAACCGATCGCCACCAACACCATTTTTATCACCAAGCACCGCTCCTGGCTGGACCGGGCCTGGCAGCGGATCACCGAAGAGGTTCACGCGGGGCGACAGGCCTACGTGGTCGCGTCGCGCATCGACGCCGAGGACAAACCCAAGGATGCGGAGGACCCCGAGCGGCAGAGTGTGCCGCCGCCGGTCACCGTCGTCGACCTGTTCGAGGGGCTGCGCCAAGGCCCGCTTTCGCAGCTGCGGCTCGGGCTGATGCACGGCCGACTACCCGCCGACGAAAAAGACGCGGTGATGGGCGCCTTTCGAGCCGGTGAGATCGACGTGCTGGTGTGCACGACGGTCATCGAGGTCGGCGTCGACGTACCCAACGCCACCGTGATGCTGGTGATGGACGCCGACCGGTTCGGCATCAGCCAGCTGCACCAGTTGCGTGGCCGGATCGGCCGCGGTGAGCACCCCAGCCTGTGCCTGCTGGTCACCAACCTCTCCGAGGACTCCAAGGCCGGCGCGCGGCTGAAGGCCGTCGCCTCCACGCTGGACGGCTTCGAACTCGCCGACCTCGACCTGAAGGAGCGCCGCGAAGGAGATGTGCTGGGACACACCCAGTCCGGGCAGGCGATCACGCTGAAATTCCTGTCGCTGGTGGATCACCTGGAAATCATCCTGGCCGCCAGGAAGTTCTGCGAAGCGATGTATCAGAAGAACCCGGCCGATGCCGGGCTGGCCATGCTGGCCGCACCGTTCGCCGACACCGACCGCGTCGAGTACCTCGACAAGTCATGAACCGCAAGCGGTTTCTGTGGCTGGCCGCGTTCGTCGCGCTCGCCGTGCTCGTCGCGGTGCAGACCACGACGTCGACCGGACAGCGTGCACCGGTGGCCGCGGACGCGGAGATACCCACCGTCGCACCGGGCGTCGACGTGCTGGCCGGTGTCGCGGTGATACCGCAGCGGGTCCGCACCCACGACTACCGGCGTGCCGCGTTCGGTGACAGCTGGACCGACGACAACACCGCCCCTGGCGGCCACAACGGCTGTGACACCCGCAACGACATCCTCGAGCGCGACCTCGCCGACAAAACCTACGTGCCGATCACACGGTGCCCCACCGCCGTTGCCACCGGCACGCTGCACGATCCCTACACCAACGCCGTCGTGGCGTTCACCCGCGGCGCCGGCGTCGGAGCGTCGGTGCAGATCGACCACCTCGTGCCGCTGGCGTTGGCGTGGGATCTCGGCGCGCGCGACTGGCCCGGCCACACGCGAGTCCGGTTCGCCAACGATCCGGCCAACCTGATTGCCGTCGCAGGGGATGCCAACCAGGACAAAGGGGATCAGGAACCCGCCGACTGGATGCCGCCCAACACCGCGTTTCACTGTCAGTACGCCATGCAGTTCATCGAAGTGCTGCGCGGATACGAGCTGCCGATCGATGCGCCGTCGGCGACGGTGCTGCGCGACGCCGCAGCCACCTGCCCGGCAGGCTGAACCCGAGCTCGCCAGGTCTTGCCGGAAAACATTACAACTGTAATCATGTCGGCTCATGGGCTCTCTGTCCGGCAAGATCGCCATCGTCACCGGCACCAGCCGAGGTGTCGGCGTCGGCATCGCACACGAACTGTTACGGGAAGGCGCGACCGTCGTCGGATGCTCCCGATCCGCGCTCGACGCCATGCCCGGTACCGCCGACAATCCGGACTGGGCCGCTCGTAGCGCCCAATGGGTCTGCGACCAAGGCGATTACGAAGCGATCGACGCCTTCGTGCAGCGCGTCGCCGACACGTACGGCCGGATCGACATCCTGGTCAACAACGCCGGCGGGACGGTGCCCACCCCGCACGTGCACGACGTTCCAGAACTCGTCCAGAAGATCCAAGGCGCCCCACGCGCCCAGGACGACTTCGCCCGCACGGCGCTGTTTCACTCCTTCGCCATCCAGATGAACCTGATCAGCCCGATGTGGTTCGCCATCCGCGTCTATCGGCAGATGCAGACCCAGGACGGCACCGGTGCGATCGTCAACGTCTCCAGCGGGGCAGGCCATCCCGCCGGATCGCCCACGCTGGTGTCCTACGGCGCCGCCAAATCCGGCCTCAACCATCTGACCCGCTCCCTGGCCCAGGAATGGGGTCCGAAGGTACGGGTGAACTGCGTGGCCCTGGGGCCCACCATCACCGAGAACTTCCGCTCGTTCGTGCTGCCCGAAAGCGACCCGACCGGCACCCAGTACTTCGAGGCCATCCCGTTGAAACGGGGCGGGGAACCCGAAGAGGTCGGCCGCACGGTGGTGTTCCTGTGCGCGGGCGGAGCGGATTTCGTCAACGGGACCACCGTCGAGATGGACGGCGGAATGCTGCCGGGCGTGCTGTACGACGCCGGCCTCAAGACCATCACAGACCTTCTGTGACAACGGGAAAGGCGCACATGACACGGCGAGTCATCCAGTTTTCCACCGGCAACGTCGGCGTGCATTCGCTGCGGATGCTCATCGAACGCCCGGATTTCGAGCTGGTCGGTCTGCACGCGTCGAACCCGGCCAAGGTGGGTCGCGACGCAGCTGAGTTGGCCGGTCTGCCGAACCCGGTTGGCGTCACCGCCACCGACGACGTCGACGCGCTCGTGTCGCTCAACGCGGACTGCGTGGTCTACACGTCGCAGGCCGAGACACGTCCCCATGACGCCCTGGCGGAGATCACGCGATTTCTGCGCGCCGGCATCAACGTCGTCGGTACGTCGTTCGTGTGGATGGTCGCCCCCGACCAGGCCGACGACTGGCTGCGCGAACCCCTGCGTCAGGCCTGCGTCGACGGCGACGCGACGCTCTACATCAACGGTGTGGACCCGGGCTTCTCCGGTGACACCCTGGTCTACACCGCGCTCAGCCTGGCCGGGCGGGCGACGTCGATCACCGTTCAGGAGGTGTGCGACTACGGCAGCTACGACGACGCGGAATTCACCGGCGTGACTTTCGGATTCGGGATGCCGCCCGAGCACACCCCGATCCTGTTCAGCCCCGGTGTGCTCGCGTCGATGTGGGGAGCACAGGTGCGCAGCCTGGCCAGCGACCTCGGCATCGAACTCGACGAGGTCCGCGAGCGGCACGAAAAATGGGCCACCCCGACGCCGATCGACTGCACAATGATGCGCGTCGAACCGGGACAGGTCGCCGCGGTCCGGTTCGCCGCGGAGGGCCTGCGTGACGGCCGGCCGGTGATCACCATGGAGCACGTCAACCGCCTGACCGAGGCCGCCGCACCCGAATGGCCCTATCCGCCCGAGAGCCGCGCCGGTGTGCACCGGGTCGTCGTGGAGGGCGATCCCGGCATCGTCATCAACGCCCACGTCGGAACTTCGGGAATCGACCACAACCAGGGCGGGGTCATCGCCACCGCCGCTCGCGCGGTCAACATGATCGAGGCGGTGTGCCGTGCACCCAGCGGCATCCTGGCCGCACACGACCTGCGTCCCAGCGACCACGTGCGCGGCGTGATGTGGTAGGCCGCATGACAACACCGCGCCGGCCGCCGTCGGGCAGCCAGGCGCGCGCCGATCGCAGCCGGCGAATCGTCGTCGAGGAGACGGTTCGCTACATCCTCGAGGAGGGCTTTCCGCCACCCAGCATCCGACGCATCACCGAACGCGCCGGGTTGACTTGGGGCACAGTCCAATACCACTTCGGAGACCTCGACGGGGTCCTGATGGCCGTGGTCGACGCGGGATTTGCGGAAGTGGTCGAAACGCTCGAGACCGTGGCCGCCCAAGTCCCCGCCATCGACACTGAGGAACGGCCCGCATATGTGGTCGATGCGGTGTGGCAGGCGTTTTCGCGGCCAGCGTCGATCGCGGCGATGCAGATCCTGATCGCCACCCGGGGTGAGCGGACCGCCGCCGCCAACGCCCGCCTCGCCGACATGGCCGAGCGCATCACCCAGATCGGTCGACACCTGCGCCCGGACATCGATGCCACGCTCGCAAGACGTCTCGGCAACCTGGTATGGCACACGATCCGCGGCATGGTGACGGTGCAGTTGCTGTGGCCCGAGCCGTTCGACAGCAGCCGGGACCGTCAGATGCTCGTCGAGGTGCTCGCGGGGTACCTGGCCGGCCGACGTTGAGGCCCCGGCTCACCGGCGAAGAGGCTACTCGCCCTGGTAGGTGTCGGGGTTCGGGCGGAAACGGGTGCCGGCATCGAGCCCGTTGAGCGAGGCCATCTGATCGTCGGTGAGCTCGAAGTCGAACACCTCGATATTCGATTTGATCCGCTCCGGCGACGACGACCTGGCCACCACGGTGTTGCCCAGCTGCAGGTTCCAGCGGATCAGCACCTGGGCGGGGGTCCTGTTCTGCGCCTGCGCCACCGAGGTGACCGTCGCATTGTCGATCAGCTGCCCGACACCCAACGGGCTGTAGGCCTGCGTGACGATGCCGTAGCCGGCGTTGACCGTGCGCAGCTCGGCCTGGTTCAGCAGCGGGTGCAGCTCGATCTGGTTGACCGCCGGCGTGAAGAACGACAGGTCGATGATGTCCGAAAGGTGTTCGGCGTGAAAGTTGCTCACCCCGATCGACTTGGTGTCGCCGTCCTCCTTGCGCTTCATCAGCCCGCCCCAGCTGTCGACGTACTTGCCCTGCTCGCCTGCGGGCCAGTGGATCAGGTACAGGTCGACGTAATCCATGCCCAGTCGTTGCAGGCTGGCAGTGAGCGCGTCCTGCGATGACTGAAAGCCCAGATCCGTTGCGGCCAGCTTGGTGGTGACGAACACCTCCTCGCGGGGCACGCCCGACGCTTTGACGGCGCGGCCGACGGCTTCCTCGTTGCCGTACGCGGCGGCCGTGTCGATCAATCGGTATCCGGACTCCAAGGCGGTGAGGACCGCTTGTTCGGTCTCAGTGTCGGACAACTCACCGACGCCGAAGCCGATCACCGGCATCGCGTTGTCGTCGTTGAGCGCGACGGTCGGAATCGCGGTCATGTCACCTACCCTGTGAAGTTGAATGTGCGGGGGTCGGGACCCAGGCGCGTGTCGTCGCCGAGCGAAGAGATGGACGCCATGTCCTGCTCGCTCAGCTCGAAATCGAACACGTCGAAGTTGCTCACAATTCTCTCTGGGGTCACCGATTTCGGGATGACTATATTGCCGAGTTGGATATGCCACCTAATCAGTACCTGCGCGGGCGTTTTCGAATGTGCCTCGGCGACGGCCGTCACGGTCGGATCGGCCAGCAGTGAACCCTGGCCAAGGGGGCTCCACGCCTCGGTGGCAATGCCCTGCTGAGCGTGCATTTCGCGCAGCTCATGCTGTTGCAGACGCGGATGCAACTCGATCTGGTTGACCGCGGGCACGATCCCGGTGGCGTCGACGAGCTTGCGCAGATGTTCGGGGGCGAAGTTGCTGACCCCGATCGAGCGGATGCGCCCCTGTTTGCGCAGTTCGGCGAACGCCTTGAAGGTCTCGACGTATTTGTCGTTGGCCGGCACCGGCCAGTGGATCAGGTACAGATCGAGGTAGTCCAACCCGAGCCGGTCCATGCTGGCGTCGAACGCCTTCAGCGTGCTGTCGTAGCCCTGGTCGGCGTTCCACAACTTGGTGGTCACGTAGACGTCCGCACGGGCCAACCCGGATTTGGAGATCGCCTGCCCGACCTCGCGCTCGTTGCCATACGCTGCGGCGGTGTCGATGTGTCGATAACCGGCCTCCAACGCCGTCGCCGCCGCACGCTCGGTGTCTTCGGGCGGGGTCTGCCAAACGCCGAGCCCGACCTGGGGAATCGAATTGTCGTCGTTCAACCTGATCGAGGGAGATGCCATGGCTCAAAGTCTGCCAGGTGAGGTTTCGTGGCGTCCGAGCCGCAAGGACGCCGTCGTCAACGCCGCCGCGGGCCTGACGCTGCGTGCCCTGCCCCGGATCCCCGAACCGGTCAAGCGCGCACTGCTGGGCGGGCGGGCGGTCACCATCGACGGCAACACGCTGGACACGACGCTGCAGCTGATGCTCGCCGGGCAGAAGGCGGCAGGCATCGACGGCCTGGTGGGCAGCGACGACGTCACCGCCGCACGCCAGCAGCTGGAAGCCCTGTCGGCCAGTTTCAAACAGAACATCCCGGTGGCCGCAGTGACCAATCTCTCGATACCGGGCCCGGCGGGACCGATCGCGGCGCGCCATTACCGGCCCGACCCCGGCCACGGCCCGCTGCTGGTCTTCTACCACGGCGGCGGTCAGGTGATCGGCAGCATCGAGACCCACGATGACCTGTGCCGTCAGCTCTGCCGCGACGGCGGCGTGCACGTGCTGTCAGTGGAATACCGGCTGGCCCCGGAGCACAAGGCGCCCGCGGGCACCGACGACGCCTACGTCGCCTTCGGGTGGGCGCTCGACCACGCCGCCGAACTCGGCGCAGACCCGCAGCGGGTCGCGGTCGGCGGCGACAGCGCCGGCGCCAACCAGGCCGCGCTGGTGTCCCTTCGCGCCCGCGCCGACGGGGCGCGGTCGCCCGCGCTGCAACTGCTGTTCTATCCGGTCACCGACTACAGCGCCCAGACCCGATCCAAGACGCTGTTCGCCGAGGGTTTCTTCCTGACCAAACAGGACCTGGACTGGTTCAGCGGGCACTACCTCGACGGCGCGGCCGTAGCCGCGTCGGACCCGCGGGTGTCGCCGCTGCTGGCCGACGACCTGTCCGGGCTGCCGCCCGCCCTGGTGCTGACCGCCGGCTTCGACCCGCTGCGCGACGAGGGCAGGCAATACGCCCAGGCCATGCGCGCTGCCGGCGTCGCGGTGGACTACCGCGAGTTCGGGTCGCTGGTCCACGGCTTCGCGAACTTCTTCCCGTTGGGCGGGGACAGCGCCACCGCGATGGCCGAGAGCATCTCGGCGATGCGCGCGCACCTGGCCCGCGCCTGAACGACGGCAGAAAGGTCGCCGGTACGCTTACCCCGTGGCCTCCAAACCCAAGAAAAACCCCCGGTACGACCTCAAGGCGGCGGACCGCAAACGCAACCTGGCGATTCAGATCGGGTTGACCGCGGTCGTCGTCGTGTTCGCCGTCGGGTTGGTCCTCTACATCGTCACGTCGGCCGAGGAGAAACCCAGAGACGGCGACGCCCAGGCGATCCGGGTGACCTCCAGCGAGCTGATCACCCAGGAAGGCAGCTCGGAGCCCAAAGCGGTGGTCTCGCTCTTCGAGGACTTCCTGTGCCCCGCGTGCGGAAACTTCGAGCAGATGTTCGGTCCCACGCTGAACAAGCTGATCGACAGCGGCGCCATCGCCGCCGACTACCACATGATCTCGATCCTCGACCGCCAGGGCGACGGCTACTCGACCCGCGCAGCCAACGCCGCCTACTGCGTGGCCGACGAATCCACCGACGCGTTCCGGCGCTTCCACTCCGCGCTGTACGCCCAGCAGCCCCCCGAGGGCGTGGGCCCGTTCCCCGACAACGCCCGGCTCATCGAAGTGGCGCGGCAGGCCGGCGCGGCAGGTGGTGTCCCCGAGTGCATCAACAGCGGCCGCTACAACGACATGGTGAAGGGCATGGCCTCGGCCACCGGCGTGCGCTCCACGCCGACCGTGCGCATCAACGGCGAGGACTACAAGCCCACGACCCCCGATGCGCTGATCGCCAAGATCGAGGAGATCGTCGGCAACGTGCCCGCCCTGGACGCCGGCGCGCCGCCGCCCGCGCCTGATCCGACCCCCGCAGTACCGGCGCCGTGACCGTCACCGCGCCCGGCACCGACGCGCCGAGCGAACCCGCGGACACACCGTCGGGCCCGCAGGTGCGCCGGCCGAGCGCGGCCTGGCTGCTGATCGCCGGGCTCGCCGGTCTGGCGGCGTCGTTCACGCTGACCGCCGAGAAGATCCAGACGCTGATCGACCCGAATTACGTGCCGAGCTGCAGCATCAACCCGGTGCTGTCGTGCGGTTCGGTGATGATCACCCCGCAGGCGTCGCTGTTCGGTTTCCCCAACCCGCTGCTCGGCATCGCCGCGTTCACCGTCGTCGTGGTGACCGGGGTGCTTGCGCTGGCGCGCGTCGAGTTGCCCCGCTGGTACTGGGCGGCGCTGGCGGTGGGCACGCTGCTCGGTGCGGTGTTCGTGCACTGGTTGATCTTTCAGAGCCTGTACCGCATCGGCGCGTTGTGCCCGTACTGCATGGTCGTGTGGGCGGTGACCATACCGCTGCTGGTGGTGGTGGCCGCCATCGCCGGGCAACCCGAACGCGGCGGCGCCATCGCGCGCGGTCTGTACACCTGGCGGTGGTCGCTGGTGACATTGTGGTTCACCGCGCTGATTCTGCTGATCCTCGTGCGGTTCTGGAGTTACTGGTCCACGCTCGTCTAGTCCCCACGAAATCCGACCGGGTTAAGGTAGCGCGTGATCTCTAAAGTCCTTGTGGCCAATCGCGGTGAGATCGCGATTCGGGCGTTTCGCGCGGCCTACGAGCTGGGGATCGCCACCGTCGCGGTCTATCCCTATGAGGACCGCAACTCGCTGCACCGGCTCAAGGCCGACGAGTCGTATCAGATCGGGCAGACCGGCCATCCGGTGCGGGCGTATCTGTCGGTCGACGAAATCGTCCGAGTCGCACAGGGCGCGGGCGCCGACGCGGTCTATCCGGGGTACGGCTTTTTGTCGGAGAACCCCGAGTTGGCGGCCGCATGCGCGCAAGCGGGGATCACATTCGTCGGTCCGAGCACCGAGGTGCTGGAGCTGACGGGCAACAAGTCCCGCGCGATCGCCGCGGCCCGCGACGCCGGCCTGCCGGTGCTGGACTCCTCGGCGCCGTCGGCGTCGGCCGAGGAGCTGATGGCCGCCGCGGAGGCCATGGAGTTCCCGCTGTTCGTCAAGGCGGTATCGGGCGGCGGCGGACGGGGGATGCGCTACGTTCCCGACCGCGACGCGCTGCCCGAGGCGATCGATGCCGCCGGCCGGGAAGCCGAGTCCGCGTTCGGTGACCCGACGCTGTATCTGGAACAGGCGGTGGTGAACCCGCGCCACATCGAGGTGCAGATCCTGGCCGACACCCACGGCAATGTGATCCACCTGTTCGAGCGTGACTGCAGCGTGCAGCGCCGCCACCAGAAGGTCATCGAGCTGGCCCCGGCCCCCAACATCTCCGACGACCTGCGTGGGCGGATGTGCGCTGACGCCGTCGCGTTCGCCCGGCACATCGACTACAGCTACGCGGGCACCGTGGAGTTCCTGCTCGATGAGCGCGGCCACTACGTGTTCATCGAATGCAATCCGCGTATCCAGGTCGAGCACACCGTGACCGAGGAGATCACCGACGTCGACCTGGTCGGCTCCCAACTGCGCATCGCCGACGGCCAGACTCTCGACGAGCTCGGGCTGAGCCAGGACTCGGTGCAGGTGCGGGGCGCGGCCATGCAGTGCCGGATCACCACCGAGGATCCGGCCAACGGCTTTCGGCCCGACACGGGCCGCATCACCGCCTACCGGTCTCCGGGCGGGGCGGGGATCCGGTTGGACGGCGGCTCGCATCTGGGCGCGGAGATCAGCGCGCACTTCGACTCGATGCTGGTCAAGCTGACGTGTCGCGGCCACGATCTGTCGGCGGCGATCGCGCGGGCACGACGGGCGTTGGCGGAGTTCCGGATTCGCGGTGTGTCGACGAACATCCCGTTCCTGATGGCGGTGGTCAACGACGCCGACTTCCGCGCCGGGCGCATCACCACGTCGTTCATCGACGAGCGCCCCTACCTGTTGACCGCCCTGACTCCGGCCGACCGCGGCACCAAAATCCTCAACTACCTCGCCGATGTCACCGTCAACCAACCGCACGGGGCGCGCAGCGCCGCGGTGTATCCGCGCGACAAGCTGCCGCACATCGACCTGCGCTCCACACCGCCCGACGGCTCTAAACAGCTGTTGGAGCAGCTGGGCCCCGACGGGTTCGCTCGGTGGCTGCGCGACTCCAAGGCGTTGGGCGTCACCGACACCACGTTCCGCGACGCCCATCAGTCCTTGCTTGCCACCAGGGTTCGCAGCACCGGACTCTTGGAAGTGGCGCCGTACGTGGCGCGCACGACGCCGCAGCTGTTGTCGGTGGAGTGCTGGGGCGGGGCGACTTACGATGTGGCGCTTCGGTTCTTGAAAGAAGACCCGTGGGAGCGGCTGGCCGCGCTGCGGGAGGCCATTCCCAACATCTGCCTGCAGATGCTGCTGCGCGGACGCAACACCGTCGGCTACACGCCGTATCCGGAGTCGGTCACCGACGGGTTCGTCGCCGAGGCGACGGCTGTCGGCATCGACATCTACCGGATCTTCGATGCGCTCAACAACGTCGAGTCGATGCGCCCGGCCATCGACGCGGTCCGCGAAACCGGCACGGCGATCGCCGAAGTCGCGATGAGCTATACCGGGGATCTGTCCGACCCCGGCGAAAACCTGTACACGCTGGACTATTACCTCAAGCTGGCCGAGCAGATCGTCGACGCCGGCGCGCACGTGCTGGCGATCAAGGACATGGCCGGGCTGCTGCGCCCGCACGCCGCGCACACCTTGGTCTCCGCGTTGCGGTCCCGGTTCGACCTGCCGGTGCACGTGCACACCCACGACACACCGGGCGGGCAGTTGGCGACCTATCTGGCCGCGTGGCAGGCGGGCGCCAACGCGGTCGACGGGGCGTCGGCGCCGTTGGCGGGCACCACCAGCCAGCCCGCGTTGAGCTCGATCGTGGCGGCGGCCGCGCACACCGAACACGACACCGGGCTGTCTCTTGCGGCGGTGTGCGACCTGGAACCGTACTGGGAGGCGCTGCGGAAGGTCTACGCGCCCTTCGATGTTGCGGCGTCGGGCCCCTTCACGTCGACGGGGCGGGTCTATCACCACGAGATCCCCGGCGGTCAGTTGTCGAACCTGCGTCAACAGGCCATCGCGCTGGGCTTCGGGGACCGGTTCGAGGAGATCGAGGCCAATTACGCCGCGGCCGATCGAATCCTGGGCCGGCTGGTGAAGGTGACCCCGTCGAGCAAGGTGGTCGGTGATCTGGCGCTGGCCCTGCTGGGCGCGGGGATCACCGCCGAGGAGTTCGCCGAGGACCCTTCGCGGTTGGACATCCCCGACTCGGTGATCGGCTTCTTCCGCGGGGAACTCGGCGATCCGCCCGGCGGATGGCCCGAACCGCTGCGCACCAAGGCGCTCGCCGACCGGGCGCCGGCCAAACCCCAAGCCGAGCTCAGCCCCGACGATGAGGCGGCGCTGAGCCAGCCGGGACCCAACCGGCAGGCAACGCTCAACAGGCTGCTTTTCCCTGGCCCGACAAAGGAATTCGAGGAGCACCGGGAAATCTACGGCGACACCTCGAGCCTTTCGGCCAACCAGTTCTTCTACGGGCTGCGGTCCGGCGAGGAGCACCGGGTCAAGCTCGAACGGGGGGTTGAACTGCTGATCGGCCTCGAAGCGGTCTCCGAAGCCGATGAACGCGGCATGCGCACCGTGATGTGCATCATCAACGGCCAGTTGCGCCCCGTCGTGGTGCGTGACCGCAGCATCGCCAGCGACGTCCCCGCTGCCGAGAAGGCCGACCGGTCCAACCCCGACCACGTCGCGGCCCCGTTCGCCGGCGTGGTCAACGTCAACATCGCCGTCGACGACGAGGTGCAAGCCGGCCAAACCATCGCCACGATCGAGGCGATGAAAATGGAAGCCGCGATCACCGCGCCCAAGGCCGGCAAGATCAGCAGGGTCGCGGTGTCGACCACCGCACAAGTCGAAGGCGGTGACCTGCTGGTGGTGGTCAGCTGACCCGCATCATCGCCGGAGCACTCGGTGGACGCCGGATTGTCGTGCCGCAGCATCGATCTGGGCGGGGCACCCGACCGACCACTGACCGGGTGCGCGAGTCGTTGTTCAACGTGCTGGCTGCGCGCGTCGACCTGACCGGCGCATCGGTGCTCGACCTGTACGCGGGCTCGGGCGCGCTCGGGCTGGAGGCGCTGTCGCGGGGGGCGGCCACCGCGCTGTTCGTGGAGTCCGATCCGCGCGCGGCCGCCGTCATCGCCAAAAACGTCGCCGCGCTTGACGTGCCGGGTGCCACGGTGCGCCGCGGCGCCGTCGTCGCGGTGCTGACAGCCGGTGCGCAGCGGCCGGTTGACCTGGTCCTGGCCGACCCGCCCTACGACGTCGACGCCGCCGAAATGCGGCGCGTGCTGGACGCGTTGAGCCGGCACGGATGGAGCGCGCCCGGCACCGTCGTCGTCGTCGAACGCCCAACGGCGACACCCGCACTGGACTGGCCGGACGGCTGGGCGCCGTGGGAACCGCGGCGCTACGGCGACACCCGCGTGGAGTTGGGGGAGCGGCGCTGACCCCCTGATAGCGTCATCACCCATGAGTGGCGTGGTATGCCCGGGCTCCTTTGACCCGGTGACCCTTGGCCATGTCGACGTCTTCGAACGCGCGGCGGCCCAGTTCGACGAGGTCATCATCGCGGTGTTGGTGAACCCCAACAAGAAGGGCATGTTCGACATCGACGAGCGCCTGGCGATGCTCGAGGAATCCACCGCACACCTGCCCAACGTGCGCGCCGAAGCCGGTGAGGGCCTGGTGGTGGACTTCGTCAGGAACCACGGGCTGAGCGCCATCGTCAAGGGACTGCGCTCCAGCACCGACTTCGAATACGAGTTGCAGATGGCGCAGATGAACAATCACGTCGCCGGGGTCGACACGTTCTTCGTCGCCAGCGCGTCGCGCTACTCGTTCGTGTCGTCGTCGCTGGCCAAGGAGGTCGCCTCGCTGGGCGGCGACGTGACCGAACTGCTGCCCGAACCGGTCAACCGGCGGCTGCAGGCAAAGCTCAAGGGTTAGCTCGCTCACATCACGGGTAATCGCTGGCAGGCGCACAGCCCCTCGCGCCCCGCCCAACCCATTGAGTATGGAGTTCTTGCCATGGTGCAGACGTTTGTTCAGTCGACCGACGATGTCGTGAACTTTTTGACCGATCAGCACAACCTGATCAAGGACCTGTTCGAAGAGGTGCTCAGCGCCTCCGACGACAAGGCCCGCGAGACCGCCTTCGTCGAATTGCGCCAACTGCTCGCGGTGCACGAAACCGCCGAGGAGATGGTGGTGCACCCGCGTGCGCGCCGCGAGATCGCCGACGGTGAGGCGATCGTCGACGCCCGCCTCCAAGAGGAGCACGACGCCAAGGAAGAGCTGACGGCGCTCGAGCAGATGGACATCGGGTCCAAGGAGTTCATCGACAAGCTCAAACGGTTCCGCGAGGACATCCTCCACCACGCCGAGGCCGAGGAGCGCGAAGAGTTCAGCAAGCTGCAACGCGAACTCGACGCCGACGACCTCGAGCGGATGGTCAAGGCGGTGCAGGCCGCGCAGGCCATCGCGCCGACCCGCCCGCACGCCGGGGTGGAGTCAGCCACCGCCAACTTCGCCGTCGGCCCGTTCGCGTCGATGCTCGACCGCGCCCGCGACATCATCTCCGCTGTCCTGCGGTAGCCCAGCTCCTGGTGACGCCTGCATTCCTTCCGTGTTGACATAATGTGAGGGTTAGCAATTTCACACGGGAGTGGCAGCCTGGGGAAGCGGCGGCACAGCAAGACGCCCGGAATGCGACACACCGGCGTCGGTAGCTGAGTCACAGGCGTAACACCAGGCACACTGGTAACTGTCAACTACGCCTGGAGGGTGTTGCCGTGTACCGAGTTTTTGAAGCGCTCGACGAGTTGGGCGCGATTGTCGAAGAAGCCCGCGGTGTGCCGATGACGGCCGGCTGCGTGGTGCCCCGCGGTGATGTCCTCGAGTTGATCGACGACATCAAGGATGCGATCCCAGGCGAACTCGACGACGCCCAGGACGTGCTGGACGCGCGCGACGGGTTGCTGCGCGAGGCCAAGGAGCATTCCGACTCGATGGTCGCCACGGCGTCCGCCGAGGCCGACTCCATGATCAACCACTCCCGCGCCGAGGCCGACCGGCTGCTCGCCGACGCCAAGGCCCAGGCCGACCGGATGGTCGCCGAGGCCCGTCAGCACAGCGAACGCATGGTCACCGAGGCCCGCGACGAGGCCAACCGCGTCGCGGCGACCGCCAAGCGGGAGTACGAGGCCAGCACCGGGCGGGCCAAGACCGAGGCCGACCGCCTGATCGAGAACGGCAACCTCGCCTACGAGAAGGCCGTGCAGGAAGGCATCAAGGAACAGCAGCGGCTGGTGTCGCAGACCGAGATCGTGCAGACCGCGACGGCCGAGGCCACTCGCCTCATCGACTCGGCGCACGCCGAGGCCGACCGGCTGCGCGGCGAATGCGACATCTACGTCGACAACAAACTCGCCGAATTCGAGGACTTCCTCAACGGCACGCTGCGCTCGGTGGGACGGGGCCGCCACCAGCTGCGCACCGCCGCCGGGACCCACGACTACGCAGCCCGTTAGCGCTGGGCAGGGGTCGCCGTAGGATTGAACTATGGCGACGCATGCGAACGCGGCGGCGCACCAAGGGTCGCGAACGCCGCTTGTCATCGAAATTTCCCGGCTCGGCAGGCGGCCCGGCTCCATGTTGACGGTTTCCGAGACGATTTCTGCCCCATCACGCATCGGGCTGGAGCTGATCGGAATCGCCGAAGGTGCGCCGCTGGAACTGGACCTTCAGATCGAATCCGTCTCGGAGGGCGCGTTGGTGACCGGCACGGTGGCCGCGGAGACCTCGGGCGAATGCGCGCGCTGCCTGACCGGGGTCACCGGCCACGTGGAGATCTCGCTCACCGAGCTGTTCGCGTATCCGGCCAGCGCGACCGACGAAACCACCGACGCCGACGAGGTCGCGCGGGTCTCCCACGAGGGTGGGGCCGACATCATCGACCTGGAGCAGCCGATCATCGACGCGGTGGGCCTGGAGCTGCCGTTCGCGCCGCTGTGCGAACCGGACTGTCCCGGTTTGTGCCCGAAGTGCGGCGTGGCGCTGGCGACCGCGGAGCCCGGACACCACCACGAGCAGATCGATCCGCGGTGGGCCAAGCTGGCAGGCATGTTCGACACTGTCGGCGGAGCCGACGATCCCACTGAGGGCGCCGGTGACTGACCGCGAGCCGCTGCTGGCGGCGCTCGGCGTGAAGCTGCCCCACGACCTGCTCACCATGGCGTTGACGCACCGCAGTTACTCCTACGAGCACGGCGGGCTGCCCACCAACGAGCGCCTGGAGTTCCTCGGCGACGCGGTGCTGGGGCTGACCATCACCGAAGAGCTCTACCACCGGCACCCCGACCGCAGCGAGGGCGATCTGGCCAAGCTACGGGCCAGCATCGTCAACACCCAGGCGCTGGCCGACGTCGGGCGCAACCTTTCCGGCGCTGGGCTGGGCAGTTATCTGCTGCTGGGTAAGGGTGAGGAGAACTCCGGCGGCGCGGACAAGGCCAGCATCCTGGCCGACGGTGTCGAATCCTTGCTCGGTGCAATCTATGTCGAGCACGGCATCGAGGTCGCCCGCGAGGTGATCCTGCGGTTGTTCGGCGAATTGCTTGACACCGCACCGACGTTGGGCGCCGGGCTGGACTGGAAGAGCAGCCTGCAGGAGCTGACCGCGGCGCGGGGGATGGGTGCGCCGTCGTACGTGGTGACCTCGACGGGACCCGACCACGACAAGGAATTCACCGCGACGGTGATCGTCACCGAGATCGAGTACGGAAAAGGTGTGGGCCGCACCAAGAAGGAGGCCGAACTCAAAGCGGCCTCGGCGGCGTGGAACACGCTGTCCGCGGCATCTGATGTAGATGCCTGAGCTGCCCGAAGTCGAGGTCGTCCGACGGGGATTGCACGCGCACGTGGTCGACAAGACCGTCACCGCGGTGCGGGTGCATCATCCGCGCGCGGTGCGTCGGCACGAGGCGGGTCCCGCCGATCTGACCGCGCGGCTGCTCGGGTCGCGCATCGTCGGCACGGGACGCCGCGGCAAGTACATGTGGCTGACGCTGGACGACGGTTCGGCGCTGGTGGTGCACCTGGGCATGAGTGGGCAGATGCTGCTGGGCGCGGTGCCCAACGAGCGGCATCTGCGGATCGCGGCGCTGCTCGACGACGGCACCGCGCTGAGCTTCGTCGACCAGCGCACCTTCGGCGGGTGGCTGCTCACCGACATCGTCACCGTCGACGGCAGCGATGTTCCGGCGCCCGTCGCCCACCTGGCGCGTGACCCACTGGATCCGATGTTCAACCGCGACGGTGTCGTTACGGTGTTGCGGCGCAAGCACTCCGAGATCAAACGTCAGCTGCTGGACCAGACGGTGGTGTCGGGCATCGGCAACATCTACGCCGACGAGGCGCTGTGGCGCGCGCGGGTCAACGGCACCCGGCTGGCGTCGGCGCTGCCCCGTCGTCAGCTCGGCGAGGTGCTCGATGCAGCGGCCGAGGTGATGGCCGAGGCGCTGGATCAGGGCGGTACCTCGTTCGACTCGCTGTATGTCAACGTCAACGGCGAGTCCGGCTACTTCGAGCGCTCGCTGGACGCCTACGGCCGCGAGGGTGAGCCGTGTCGGCGCTGCGGCGCGGTGATGCGGCGGGAGAAGTTCATGAACCGCTCGTCGTTCTACTGCCCGAAATGCCAACCCCGCCCGCGGGTCTCACGCGGAAAGCCGCGAGGTGCACGTTAGCGAGGTCTCTACTCGCACTCTTCCGCGCTAACGTACATCTCGTGACGGAACTCTGGGTGGAGCGCACCGGCGTGCGCCAATACGTCGGGCGCAGCTCACGCGGCGCGCAGGTGCTCGTCGGCAACGAGGACGTCGACGGCGTCTTCACCCCCGGTGAGCTGATGAAGATCGCGCTGGCGGCCTGCAGCGGGATGGCCAGCGACTCGCCGCTGCGGCGCCGGCTCGGCGACGACTATCCGGCCACGATCCGGGTGTCGGGCGCCGCCGACCGCGACCAGGAGCGCTACCCGCTGCTGGAAGAACACATGGAACTGGACCTGTCCGGGCTCTCCGAGAACGAGCGGGCCCGCGTGCTCACGGTCGTCGAACGCGCCATCGACCAGGTCTGCACCGTTGGCCGCACGCTCAAAGCCGGGACTAAAGTGACGTTTGAGGTAAATGATGCAGGAGTTAGCTGAGGTACGCCTGACGGCATGGGTGCACGGCCACGTCCAAGGTGTCGGCTTCCGGTGGTGGACCAGATCGCGCGCGCTGGAGTTGGGGCTGACCGGCTACGCCTCCAACCGGCCCGACGGCCGCGTCCAGGTGGTCGCTCAGGGCCCGCGCGACGCCTGCGAAAAGCTTCTTGAACTGCTGCGAAGCGGTAATACACCCGGCCGCGTGGACAACGTGGTCGCCGAGTTCTCAGAAGTTCGCGACTCACTTGTCGGCTTCATCGAGCGATAGCCCGCGCGGCGGTAGGGTTGCACGTCGTGCACCTCAAGAGTCTGACGCTGAAGGGCTTCAAGTCCTTTGCTTCGCCCACGACTCTGCGTTTCGAACCGGGCATCACCTGTGTCGTCGGCCCCAACGGGTCGGGTAAGTCCAACGTGGTCGACGCGCTCACGTGGGTGATGGGCGAACAGGGCGCCAAGACGTTGCGCGGCGGCAAGATGGAAGACGTCATCTTCGCCGGCACGTCCTCACGGCCGCCGCTGGGCCGCGCCGAGGTCACCGTGACGATCGACAACTCCGACAACTCGCTGCCGATCGAGTACTCCGAGGTGTCGATCACCCGGCGGATGTTCCGCGACGGCGGAAGCGAGTACGAGATCAACGGCAGCAGTTGCCGGTTGATGGATGTGCAGGAGCTGCTATCGGATTCGGGCATCGGCCGCGAAATGCACGTCATCGTCGGACAGGGCAAGCTCTCCGAGATCCTCGAATCGCGTCCGGAGGACCGGCGCGCGTTCATCGAGGAGGCCGCCGGTGTGCTCAAGCACCGCAAGCGCAAGGAGAAGGCGGTCCGCAAGCTCGACGCGATGTCGGCCAACCTGGACCGGCTGACCGATCTGACCACTGAACTGCGCAGGCAGCTCAAACCGCTGGGCAGGCAGGCGGAGATGGCCCGGCGCGCGCAGACCATCCAGGCCGATCTGCGCGACGCCCGGTTGCGGCTGGCCGCCGACGACCTCGTCACCCGCCGCGCCGAGTTCGACAACACCAATCAGGCCGAGACGACGCTGCGTCGCGAGCACGACGAGTTGAGCACCCGGCTCGAGACCAAGACCGTCGAGTTGGCCGGCCACGAGTCGGCCGTCAACAGCCTGTCCGAGCGGGCCGACGCCGCACAGCAGACCTGGTTTTCGTTGTCGGCGCTCGCCGAGCGGGTCAGCGCGACAGTGCGCATCGCCAGCGAACGTGCCCAGTACCTCGACACCGCGCCCGACGCGTCCACCGGCCCCGACCCCGACGAGCTGGACGCCCAGGCCGAGGAGGTCGCCGCCGAGGAACGCCGGCTCCTCGAGGAGCTCGAGGAGGCCCGGGCCACGCTGGAGGCGGCCCGCAGCGAACTCGCCGAACGCGAACAGGTGGCCGCCGAGGCCGAACAGGCGCACATGGCGGCCGCGCGCGCCGAGGCCGACCGGCGCGAGGGGGTGGCGCGGCTGGCCGGCCAGGTCGACACGATGCGCACCCGCGTCGAGTCGATCGACGAAACCGTGGCCCGGCTCAGCGCGGGCATCGACGAGGCGGCCGCGCGCGCCCAGCAGACCCAGGCCGAGTTCGAGACCGTGCAGGGCCGCGTCGGCGAACTCGACGCCGGCGAGGTGGGGCTGGACGAACACCACGACCGCACCGTGACCGCGCTGCGGCTCGCCGACGAACGGGTCACCGAACTGCAGGCCGCCGAGCGCGGCGCCGAACGCCAGGTCGCGTCGCTGCTGGCGCGCATCGAAGCGCTCTCGGTGGGTCTGGACCGCAAGGACGGGGCTGCTTGGCTGCAGGAAAACCGCAGCGGCGCAGGGCTTCTCGGGACAGTCGCGAACCTGCTCAAGGTGCGCGACGGCTATCAGGCCGCGGTGGCCGCGGCGCTGGGCGCCGCAGCGGACGCCGTGGCCGCCGAAGACGCCGGGGCGGCCCGCTCGGCCGTCGCCGCGCTCAAGGAGTCCGACGCCGGGCGCGCGGCGATCGTGCTCAGCGACTGGCGCGCCCACACCCCGCCGCAGCGCGGGCAGCTGCCCGACGGCGCCGTGTGGGCGGTCGAGCTCGTCGAGGCGCCGCCGCGGCTGCAGGGCGCGGTCACCGCGATGCTGGCCAACGTCGCCGTGGTGGCCGATCTATCCGCGGCGCTCGACGTGGTCGGCTCCCGGCCGGAGCTGCGGGCGGTCACCACCGACGGCGACCTCGTCGGCGCCGGCTGGATCAGCGGCGGCTCCGATCGCAAGCCCAGCACGCTGGAGATCGCCTCGGAGGTGGACAAGGCCCGCGCCGAACTGGCCGACGCCGAGAAGCAGGCCGGTGAATTGTCGGCGGCCTTGGCCGGTGCGTTGGCCGAACAAGCGGCGCGCCGCGACGCCAGCGAACAGGCGCTGGCCGCGCTCAACGAGTCCGACGCGGCGATCTCGGCGATCTACGAGCAGCTGGGCCGCCTCGGGCAGGACGCCCGCAGCGCCGACGACGAGTGGCAGCGGCTGATCAAGCAGCGCGACGAGCTGGAAGCCAACCGGTCGCGCACCGTCGAGGAACTCGCCGGGCTCGAGCAGCGGCTGCACAACGCGCAGCAGGAGCCGACGTTCGAATCCGAACCGGTGAACCGGCAGGAGACCATGGCCGCCGCCGAAGCCGCGCGAGCCGTCGAGGTCGAGGCGCGGCTGACGGTGCGCACGGCCGAAGAGCGGGCCAATGCCGTTCGGGGCAAAGCGGATTCGCTGCGACGCGCAGCGGCCGCCGAGCGGGAGGCGCGGGTGCGCGCGCAGCGGGCCCGGGAAGCACGCGCCCACGCCGCCAAGGTGGCCGCGGCCGTCGCGGAATCGGCACGCCTTGTCGCACAACGGCTCAGCGCGGTGGTGACAGTGGCGTCGCGGGCCCGCGACGCGGTCGCCGAGGAACGCCAGCACCGCTCGGGCGCGTTGACCAAGACCCGCGACGAGGTCAACGAACTCACCGCCAAGATCAACGGCCTCACCGACGCGCTGCACCGTGACGAGGTCGCCAAAGCCCAAGCGGCACTGCGGATCGAGCAACTCGAAGAACAGGTTCTCGAACAGTTCGGGATGGCCACCGCCGACCTCATCGCCGAGTACGGGCCAGATGTGCCGTTACCGCCGTCGGAGCTGGAGATGGCCGAGTACGAACAGGCCCGCGAACGCGGCGAGCAGGTCACCGCACCGGCCCCGATGCCGTTCGACCGGCCCACCCAGGAGCGGCGCGCCAAGAAGGCCGAACGTGAGCTGGGCGAGTTGGGCCGGGTCAACCCGTTGGCGCTGGAGGAGTTCGCGGCGCTCGAGGAGCGCTACAACTTCCTGTCCACCCAGCTCGAGGACGTCAAGGCCGCGCGCAAGGACTTGCTCGACGTCATCGAGGACGTCGACGACCGGATCCTTCAGGTGTTCACCGAGGCCTACACGGACGTGGAACGCGAGTTCCAGCAAGTGTTTTCGGCGTTGTTCCCCGGTGGCGAGGGCAGGCTGCTGCTCACCAACCCCGATGACATGCTGACCACCGGCATCGAGGTCGAGGCCCGCCCACCGGGTAAGAAGATCAAGCGGTTGTCGCTGCTGTCCGGCGGTGAGAAGTCACTGACCGCGGTGGCGATGCTGGTGGCGATCTTCCGGGCCCGGCCGTCGCCGTTCTACGTGATGGACGAAGTCGAGGCCGCGCTCGACGACGTGAACCTGCGCCGGCTGCTCGGGTTGTTCGAGCAGCTGCGGTCGCAGTCGCAGCTGATCGTCATCACCCACCAGAAGCCGACGATGGAGGTCGCCGACGCGCTGTACGGCGTCACGATGCGCGACGACGGCATCACCCAAGTGATCAGCCAGCGGATGCGGGGCCAGGAGCTGGTGGCCGCGACAAACTAGCGGTTCGGGCGTAGTCGGTCACGGGAAGCGTGACCAACCGCGCCGAAATCACTGCGGTGGCGGCTGAGACAATGGCGGCGTGACAGAAGGTTTGTGGATCGCGATCGCGGTCATCGCTGTACTGCTGGTTGCCGCGCTCGTCGTCGGATTGGTGCGCTACCGGCGGCGACGGATCAGGTTGTCGTCCGCAGAAACCGCCACACCGCTGGACCGCTCGGGGGGCTACACCGCGTCATCGGGGTTCACGTTCTCCTCCGGTGCGGCGACCGCCGAACCCGTCGAGAAGATCGACACCACCGGTCTGCCCGCCGTCGGCGACGACGCCACCATTCCGCGCGACGCGCCCAAACGCTCGATCGCCGACGTGCAGCTTCCCGAGCCCGAAGCGCCGCCGGTCGAGGAGCCCGCGCCGGTTGTCGAGCAGCCCGAAGCGCCGCCCGCAGCACCCGAGGCACCGGTCGAAGAGCCGGTCGAGGCGCCGACCGCACCGGCCGTCGAGGAGATCGCCCCACCGGAAGGCCGCCTGGAACGGCTGCGCGGACGGCTGGCCAAGTCGCAGAACACGCTGGGCCGCAGCATGCTCGGCCTGCTCGGCGGCGGCGACCTCGACGAGGACTCCTGGGAGGAGGTCGAGGACACGCTGCTGATCGCCGACCTCGGCCCGACCGTCACCGAGTCGGTGATCGCCGCCCTGCGGTCACGGATGGCCGCCGCTGCTATTCGCACCGAAGCCGACGCCCGCGCGGTGCTGCGCGAGGTGCTCATCGAACAACTGCAACCCGACCTCGACCGTTCGATCAAGGCGCTGCCGCACGCCGACAAGCCGTCGGTGCTGCTGGTCGTCGGGGTCAACGGCACCGGTAAGACCACGACGGTCGGCAAGCTCGCCCGCGTTCTGGTCGCCGACGGGCGCCGCGTCGTACTCGGCGCGGCCGACACGTTCCGCGCCGCGGCGGCCGACCAGTTGCAGTCGTGGGCGTCGCGGGTGGGTGCGCAGGTGGTGCGCGGCGTCGAGGGCGCCGACCCCGCGTCGGTGGCGTTTGACGCCGTCGACGCCGGCATCGAGTCCGGCGCCGACGTCGTCGTCATCGACACCGCCGGACGGCTGCACACCAAGACCGGTCTGATGGACGAGCTCGGCAAGGTCAAACGCGTGGTGAGCCGCCGCACCCAGGTCGACGAGGTACTGCTGGTGCTCGACGCCACGATCGGTCAGAACGGGCTGCCGCAGGCGCGGGTGTTCGCCGAGGTCGTCGACATCACCGGGGTGGCGCTGACCAAGCTCGACGGCACCGCCAAGGGCGGGATCGTCTTCCGCGTCCAGCAGGAACTCGGTGTCCCGGTCAAGCTCGTCGGCCTTGGCGAAGGCCCCGACGACCTCGCGCCGTTTGAGCCCGCGGCGTTCGTCGACGCGCTGCTGGGCTGACCCGCCCGCCGGTGCGCGCCGGCGAAACATGAGCGTAACGATGTCCACGGATGCGTTCACATCGACGAAACGCACACGCATCACCGGTGAAACGCCGGGCGCAGAGTCTCTTCGGGAGGCCCGATCTTTATCGGCCCACGTCCCAAGGAGGTTCACACAAAGTGCTTCTAGCCTTACCAGACGACGCGTTCGCGCCTTTCGGGCCCGGCGGGCTGAGTTCCGGCGATACCGCCTGGGTGCTCACCGCTGCCGCGCTGGTGTTGTTCATGACACCGGGCCTGGCGTTCTTCTACGGCGGCCTATCGCGGCAGAAGTCCGTTCTCAACATGATGATGATGTCGTTCGGTTCCATCGGCGTCGTCAGCGTCATCTATGTGCTGTGGGGCTACTCGATGTCGTTCGCCTCGGCGCACACGGGTCAAAGTGACATCCTGGGCGTCTTCGACAACCCGTTCGCACTGTTCGGGCTCAGCCCCCTGCTCCAGACCCAAGAACTGGGCGCCGACACCCTTTACGTGGTCGGTGGGTTCGGCAGCGTGCCTGCGATCGTGTGGGCGGGTTTCCAGCTCACGTTCGCCGTGATCACCGTCGCCCTGATCAGCGGCGCGGTGGCCGAGCGGATGAAGTTCGAAACCTGGCTGGTGTTCGGCGCGATCTGGGTCACGCTGGTGTACTTCCCGCTGGCGCACATGGTTTGGGGCGGTGGGCTGTTGTCGGGTGCCGAAAACGGTATTGCCTCATGGCTGTTCGGCTACGACGCGGATGCTGGCGCGGCCAACGTGGCGCCGATCGACTTCGCCGGCGGCACCGTGGTGCACATCAACGCCGGGATGGCTGCCCTGGTGTTGGCCGTGCTGCTGGGCAAGCGAAGGGGCTTCGGCAAGATGGCCTACCGCCCGCACAACATCCCGTTCGTGATGCTGGGTGCCGCGATCCTGTGGTTCGGGTGGTTCGGCTTCAACGTGGGCTCAGAGGGTGCGGCCGACATGCTCGCCGGCCAGGTCTGGGTGAACACCACCGCCGCCACAGCCGCCGCGATGCTCGGCTGGTTGGTGGTCGAACGTATCCGCGACGGCAAGCTGACGAGCGTGGGCGCGGCCTCCGGCATTGTCGCGGGGCTCGTGGCGGTCACCCCGGCCTGCGGTGCGCTGTCGCCGATCGGAGCGCTCATCCTCGGTGTGGTCGCCGGTGCGTTGTCGTCGCTGGCGGTCAGCCTGAAGTACAAGCTGGGTTACGACGATTCGCTCGACGTCGTCGGCGTGCACCTCGTCGCCGGCCTGTGGGGCACCATCGGTATCGGCCTGCTGGCCACCGAAACCGGCCTGTTCTACGGCGGCGGTCTCCAACAGTTGGTGGTGCAGGCGGTAATCGCACTGGCCGCAGTGGTGTTCACTGGCATCATGACGGCGATCATCGCGTTCATCGTCAAACCCATGGGGTGGCGGGTGAGCGCGGAGAACGAGGAAACTGGTATCGATGAGACCGAACACGCTGAAACGGCTTACGAGCTCGCCTGAGCGGCGACAATTTCATCGGAAGGGAACACCTACATGAAGCTGATCACGGCGATCGTCAAGCCGTTCACGCTCGAAGACGTCAAGACGGGGCTCGAGCAGACGGGCATTCTCGGGATGACCGTCAGCGAGGTTCAGGGGTATGGACGCCAGAAGGGTCACACCGAGGTGTACCGCGGCGCCGAGTACTCCGTCGATTTCGTGCCGAAGGTGCGCGTCGAGGTCGTGGTCGAGGACTCGGCGGTGGACAAGGTGGTCGATGTCATCGTGCAGGCCGCACGCACCGGGAAGATCGGCGACGGGAAAGTGTGGGTCAGCCCCGTGGACACCGTGGTGCGGGTGCGCACCGGTGAGCGGGGGCCCGACGCCCTTTGAGCCGCATCTGAACTCACGAGCTCGTCGTCCGGCTACACACCGTAGGCATCGATTTGGTTGAGGCCGGAAAAGGACACCGATGACAGAGCAGACACCCGATCCCGCTCTCGGCGAGCCCACATGGGCGGCGCCGGGGGCGGGATCGGCTCGTCCGGCCACCGACCTCGTCGCCGCGTGCAAGCAGCTGCTGTCGGGTTCGACGCACCAACTGAATTCGGCCGCGCTGCGCGATGCGCTGCTGGAACTACACGAATTCTGGCTCACCACAAAGGCTACCGAGATCGGCGTCACGCCGAGTAGCGGCTTCGCCATCGTCGCGACCGGCGGGCTCGGACGCGGTGAGCTGGTGCCCTACTCCGACCTGGACCTGATGCTGCTGCACGACGACATGCCATCCGACATCGTCGGAAAGGTCGCCGAACTGTTGTGGTATCCGTTCTGGGACGCCAACATTCGCATCGACCACAGTGTGCGCACCGTCCCCGAGGCGTTGCGTGTCGCAGGCACCGACATCTCGGCCGGTCTGGCGATGCTGGAAGCCCGCCACATCGCAGGCAATTCGGAGCTGGCGTCGGCGCTGGTCAGCGGAGCCCGCCGGCAGTGGCGCACCGGAATCGCCTCGCGGTTCGACGAACTCGTCGAACACACCCAGGCGCGATGGCAGCGCAGCGGTCAGATCGCGCACCGCGCCGAACCCGATCTCAAATGCGGACGCGGCGGCCTGCGTGACGTGCAACTGCTCAACGCGCTGGCCATCGCGCAGTTGGCCGACGGCTACCCCAACCGGTCGTCGGCCTCACCGAGCGCGACGCTGGGCGAGGCGCACCTGGCGTTGCTCAACGTGCGCACCGAACTTCACCGGGCCGCAGGCCGTGGACGCCAGGTGCTGCTGGCCCAGCACGCCGATGAGATCGGCGCCGCGTTGCAGATCGGGGACCGCTTCGATCTGGCGCGGATGCTCTCCGACGCAGCACGCACGATCAGCTTCTATGTGGAGACCGGGCTGCGCACCGCAGCCAACGCGCTGCCGCGCCGTGGTCTCGCAGCGTTCCGCAGGCCCGCGCGTCGTCCCCTCGACGAAGGCGTCATCGAGTTCGCCGGCGAGGTGATCCTGGCCCGCGATGCCCGACCGCAGCGCGACCCCGGCCTGGTGCTGCGGGTGGCGGCCGCCTCGGCCACCACCGGGCTGCCGATGGCAGCGTCCACGCTGGGGCGGCTGGCCGAGACAGCGCCCGAGTTGCGGGCGCCCTGGCCGTGTCAGGCGCTCAAAGACCTGCTGGTGATGCTGGGCGCAGGGTCGGCCACAGTGACGACCATCGAGGCGCTGGACCGCACCGGCCTGTGGGGCCGGCTGTTCCCGGAGTGGGGTGCGGTGCGCGACCTACCGCCGCGCGACGTCGTGCACATCTGGACCGTCGACCGACATCTAGTCGAAACCGTCGCGCGCGCAAGCGCATTCACCACCCGGGTGTCGCGTCCGGACCTTCTGGTCCTCGGTGCGCTGTGTCACGACATCGGCAAGGGCCGCGGCGGCGACCACAGCGTCATCGGCGCCGAGTTGGCCGTGCAGATCGGCACCCGGCTGGGCCTGCGGCCCTCAGACGTCGAAACCCTGTCGAAGATCGTGCGCTACCACCTGCTGCTCGCGCATACCGCGACCCGACGCGATCTGGCCGATCCCAAGGTCATCGCCTCGGTGGTCGACGCTCTCGACGGTGACCCCGTGCTGCTGGAACTGTTGCATGTGCTCGCCGAGGCGGACTCGCAGGCCACCGGGCCCGGTGTGTGGGGTGACTGGAAAGCCGCCCTGATCGGCGACCTGGTGCGGCGCTGCCGGCTGGTGATGGCCGGCCAGCCGCTGCCGCAACCCGATCCCATTGACCCGCAGCATGTTTCGTTGGCCGCTGACGCCGGTGTGCACGTCGAGCTGGTGGCCGGCGACAGCCCGCACGTCTACCACGTCACGATGATCGCCCCCGACCGGCGCGGGGCGCTGTCGAAGGCGGCCGGTGTGCTGGCGCTCAACTCGTTGCGGGTGCACTCCGCGTCGGTCAACGGCCTTTCCGGTTCGGCGATCAACACCTTCGTCGTATCCCCGCATTTCGGCTCGCCGCCGTCCGCGGAGTTGCTGCGCCAGCAGCTCGTCCTCGCGCTCGACGGGGACCTCGACGTGCTGGCATCGCTGGACCGCCGCGAAACCGACGCCGCGCAACACGGGGCCGCCAGGGCTGGGCAGGCGACGGCCGCCGTGCCCATCAACCACGTCACCGCGCCACCGCGGATCCTGTGGTCTGACGGCGCCGCACCGGGGGAGCAGGTGGTCCAGATCCGCAGCATCGACCGCACCGGCCTGCTGGCGAGGCTGACGGCCGTGTTCGAACGCGACGGTGTCGACATCGCATGGGCCAAGGTCACCACGCTGGGGTCGTCGGTGGTCGACGTGTTCGGCATCACCGGCGTCACCGGCGCCGACGCCAGCCGTGCCGACATCGAGCGCGCCCTGTACGCGGTGCTGCCCGCCCCGCCCGCCCCGCCGGCCAAGCCGGTTCCCGAGGCCGGATAGCCACCGCTAGGTCGGTGGTGGCCCGGCGACGTCGGGATGCAGGTAGTTCGGTCCGGGCAGCCCGAGGCGACGCATCGCCAACCCGGTCAGCGCCTCGAAAATGGCGCGTCGCGCGTTCATCGTCGTGGTGTAGCCAGGGTCGAGATGGGGTGCGACCTCGACGACTTCCATTCCCACCACCGGGGTTTCGTGACAGATTCGCCGAATCGCCGGCAGCAGTTCGCGGTTGGTCAGACCGGGCGGTTCGGGGGTTCCGGTGCCGGGGGCGAAGGCGGGATCCAGCACGTCGATGTCCAGCGACAGGTACAGGTATTCCGGCCCGTCGAGGGCTTCGCTGATCGCGTGTTCGAGCACGACGTCGAACCCACGCCGATCGATCTCGGCCATGAAGTGGGTGCGAAGCCCGTTCTCCCGCATCCACCCGAACAACGCGTCATCGGGTGCCACCGCGCTGCGCAACCCGATCTGGATGAAGTTGCGCCCCGGGATGTGCTCGTCGTCGATCAACCGGCGAATGGGTGTGCCGTGTGACGCCAGGTGACCGACGAGGTCGTTGGCGCAGTCGGGATGGGCGTCGAAGTGCACGACGCCGACCTTCCCTGGCCCGTACACGTCGGCCAAAGCTGCGGCGTTGGGCCACAGGATCGAGTGATCCCCGCCGAGCACGACCGGCACCGCGTTCACCTCCGCGATCTCGCGGACCAGGGCGCGGATCGGCTCCATCGAGTTCTCGATGCTCAACGGGTCCACCGCCGCGTCGCCGTAGTCGACGACCGTGAGCACCTCGAATGGGTGCACCCGGGTGCTGTCGTTGACGAGCATCCCGGGCGTGTGGGCCAGCACCCGTTCGTCGGCGCGGATTCCGCGGGGCCCGAACGCGGCGCCCCGGTGGCCCATCGACATGTCGACGGGCGCGCCGAGCACGGCCACGTCGACGCCGCCGGCGCGCAGGTCGTCCTGGTTGAGGCACAGCGGCAACCCGAACAGGGTGGCGATGCCGGCGTAGGCGGGGGTGAACTGGTAGCGCTGGAGGTTGATGGGACCCGGTTCGCGGTGCGGGTCCCTCGAGCGGTCCACGGGCGCGCGCCAAACCTCTCCCGACAGATCCATGACGTTTCTCCCATGTAGGTGCCGGTCCGTGCGCCAGCAGAACCTACGCGACAACCGTCGCGGTGTCTCGTATTCGACACCGGCAGCGAGTCGAACCGGGGAGGCGCGCTCCGATGGCGTCTGCGGATGCCAAGTAGTCTGGCCTCGTGTTTGAATCCCTGTCCGACCGATTGACCGGCGCCCTGACGGGGCTGCGCGGCAAGGGCCGGCTGACCGACGCCGATATCGACGCGACGGCCCGCGAGATCCGGCTGGCGTTGCTGGAAGCCGACGTGTCGCTGCCCGTCGTGCGCAACTTCGTATCCCGCATCAAGGAGCGCGCCAAGGGCGCGGAGGTGTCCGCTGCACTCAACCCCGCTCAGCAGGTCGTCAAGATCGTCAACGAGGAACTGATCGGGATCCTCGGCGGCGAGACGCGCCAGCTCGCGTTCGCCAAGACCCCGCCGACCGTCGTCATGCTCGCCGGCCTGCAGGGCTCGGGTAAGACGACGCTGGCCGGCAAGCTCGCGAAATGGTTGAAGGACCAGGGTCATACCCCGCTCCTGGTGGCGTGTGACCTGCAGCGTCCTGGCGCGGTCAACCAGCTGCAGATCGTCGGCGAACGCGCCGGCGTGGCGGTGTTCGCCCCGCATCCCGGCGTCGGGCCCGACGGCCAGGAGAACGCCGCACCCGGCGATCCGGTCGCCGTCGCCGCGGCCGGGCTGGAGGAAGCCAAGACCAAGCTCTACGACGTGGTGATCGTCGACACCGCGGGCCGCCTCGGCATCGACGACGAGCTGATGAGCCAGGCCGCGGCGATCCGCGAGGCCGTCGACCCCGACGAAGTGATCTTCGTGCTCGACGCGATGATCGGCCAGGACGCCGTCACCACCGCCGAGGCGTTCCGTGAGGGCGTCGGCTTCACCGGGGTGGTGCTGACCAAGCTCGACGGCGACGCCCGCGGCGGCGCCGCGCTTTCGGTGCGCGAGATCACCGGCGTACCGATCCTGTTCGCCTCCGCAGGGGAGAAGCTCGAGGACTTCGACGTCTTCCACCCCGACCGGATGGCCAGCCGGATCCTGGGCATGGGCGATGTGCTCACGCTGATCGAGCAGGCCGAACAGGTCTTCGACGCGCAGAAGGCCGAGGAGGCCGCGCACAAGATCGGCAGCGGTGAGCTGACGCTGGAGGACTTCCTCGAGCAGATGCTGGCGATCCGCAAGATGGGCCCGATCGGAAACCTGCTGGGCATGCTGCCCGGCGCCGGGCAGATGAAGGACGCGCTGGCCGCCGTCGACGACAAGCAACTGGACCGGCTGCAGGCCATCATCCGCGGCATGACCCCCGAGGAGCGCGCTGACCCGAAGATCATCAACGGGTCGCGCCGGCTGCGCATCGCCAACGGGTCCGGCGTGACGGTCGGCGAGGTCAACCAGCTCGTCGAGCGCTTCTTCGAGGCCCGCAAGATGATGTCGCAGATGGCCGGGCAGATGGGGATGCCGTTCGGCCGCAAGAATTCTCGCAAGGGCGGCAAGAAGGGCAAGAAGGGGAAGAAGGGCGGACGGGGGCCGACGCCGCCGAAGACGCGCAACCCGTTGGGCGCCGGGATGCCGGGGTTGCCCGCGGGCTTCCCAGACCTGTCGGAGATGCCCAAGGGGCTCGATGAGTTACCGCCCGGGCTCGCCGACATCGACCTGTCGAAGCTGAAGTTCCCGAAGAATTGACCCGCCTACACGTGCGCGGGCGCGGGCTGCCCGACGAAGAACCGGTCGAGTGGTGGGTCGTCAATGGGGTGCTCAGCGCCGAGCCGGTCGCCGACGCCACGACGGTCTTTGACGGCGGGTGGATCCTGCCCGGCCTGGTCGACGCGCACTGCCACGTCGGGCTGGGTGAGCACGGCGCGCTGGACAACCTCGACGACTGCGTCGCGCAGGCCGAGGTCGAACGTGACGCGGGCGCGCTGCTGCTGCGCGACTGCGGTTCGCCGATCGACACCCGGGCCCTTGCCGACCACGACGATCTGCCGGAGATCATCCGCGCGGGCCGCCACCTCGCTAGGCCCAAGCGCTATCAGCGCGGGTTCGCGATCGAACTCGACGACGAGTCCGCGCTGCCCGACGCGGTGGCCGACCAGGCCCGCTTCGGCGACGGCTGGGTCAAGCTCGTCGGCGACTGGATCGATCGCGACGTCGGCGACCTGGCGCCGCTGTGGTCCGACGACGTGCTCAAGGCCGCGATCGACGCCGCGCACGCCAACGGCGCCCGCGTCACCGCGCACGTGTTCAGCGAGGATGCGCTGCCCGGGTTGATCAGGGCAGGGATCGACTGCATCGAGCACGGCACCGGGCTGACCGATGACACCATCGACTTGATGGTCGAACACGGCACCGCGCTCGTGCCGACGCTGATCAACGTCGAGAACTTCCCCGGCATCGCCGCGGGCGCCGGCGAAAAATACCCGACCTATGCCCAGCACATGCGCGATCTCTACGAGCGGACCCCGGCGCGGATCGCCGCCGCCCTCGAAGCAGGGGTGCCGATCTATGCGGGCACCGACGCCGGCAGCATGGTGGCCCACGGCCGCATCGCCGACGAGATCGACGCGCTCAAGGGAATTGGGATGAGCCCGACGCAGGCGCTCGGCGCGGCGTGCTGGGACGCCCGCGAATGGCTCGGTCGGCCCAACCTGGAGCACGGGTCGCCGGCGAATCTGGTGTGCTTTCGCGACGATCCGCGCACCGGCGCGGCCGTCGTCAACCACCCCGATCTGGTGATCCTGCGCGGCGTGACCTTCTAGCGCGAGACTCTCTAGCGCGAGCAGACACAGAAGGCCCCGTCGCGCCGACGAAAAAGGGCACTTTGCGTCTGCTCGCGGGGGAAAGTCTCGCGGTCACCGGTACTGGCTGAAGCCCCAGTCCAGCAGCTTGATCGCCTGCCCGTACAAGTCGCCGCTGCCGTACAGCTGCGCCACCACCAGCCGGTGGCCATTGCGTTGCGCCGCACCGACATACGTCTTGCGGGCGAGGTTGGTGTAGCCGGTCTTGCCGACCAGCGTGCCGGGATAGCGCTTGAGCAGTTCGTTCTGATTGGTGATGGTCTTGGGCCCGTTGTCGGTGGGAAATAGCGACGACGGCTGGCGCACGATGGCCGCGAACGCCGGATATCGCAGCGCCGCGCGGTAGATGATGGCCAGATCGTTGGCGGTGGTCACCGATTCCATTCCGGGCCCGTCCAGACCCGACGGTGAGGAGGCGCGGGTGCTTCGCGCGCCCAGCGCCGCGGCTTTGGCGTTCATCCGTGCGACCGCGACACGGTAACCGCCGAGCCCGTCGGCCAGCGTGTTGGCCGCGTCGTTGCCTGACACCAGCATCAACCCGTCGAGGAGTTGACGCACGGTGTACGGCCGGCCGGCTTTGACGCCGGCGCAGGAGCATTCCACGTCGGCGGCGGCCTGGCTGGCGCGGATCACCGCGTTGAGCGGAAGGTGGTCGAGCACGACCATCGCCAGCAGCGCCTTGATGGTGCTGGCCGGCGGATGCGGCGCATAAGGGTTGCGCGAGGCCAGGATTCGGCCGTTATCGAGGTCGGCGAGCACCCACGCCTGCGCCGGCCCGTCGGGAAGCGTGACGGCGCCCGACGGTTCGACGCCGGGCTGCGCGGATGCCGGGGTTGCGATGACCACGGCTGCCGACAGCGTAACGGCCAACGCGGCCAGCAGCTTTCGCATGGCCGCCGAGCGTATTCACCGCGGTCGCCGACGCGGTCTCGAAAGTGTTGCGATTCGGCAACTTTCGGTGTGGGAGCTGGCTACAGGTAGCCGATGCTCTTGTTCGGGTCCAGTGCGAAACCCCAGTCGAACAGGTTGGCGGCTTGGTCCCAGTAGGTCGGCTGGCCGGGTTTGTCCATGCCGAACATCAACGCCACGACCAGCCGGCGGCCGTCACGTTCGGCGGCGCCGACGAACGTCTTGCGGGCGATGTCGGTGAAGCCGGTCTTGCCGCCGATGGTGCCGGGATAGCGCTCGAGCAATTCGTCCTGGTTGACCAGCACCCGGTCGCCGTTCTTGGTCGGGAACACAGCGGTCGGCTGCCGGGTGATCTGGGCGAACACCGGGTTGGCCATCGCCGCGCGGAAGATCACCGCCAAATCGTGCGGTGAAGACCACATCGCGACCCCGGGACCGTCCAGCCCCGACGGTGACCCGGCGTTGGTGCCGTAGGCGCCAAGCAACGCGGCCTTGGCGTTCATCTTCGTCAACGCGACGTCATGGCCGCCGAGCATGGTGGCCAGCGTGTTGGCCGCGTCGTTGCCCGACACCAACAGCAGTGCCTCGAGAAGCTGACGCGTGGTGTAGACCATGCCGGGCGTCACGCCCGCGCAGTTGCACTCGACCTTGGTGTCGGCCTCGTTGGCGACGATGGTGGCGTCCAGCGGCAGCTCGTCGAGCACGGTCAGCGCCAACAGCACCTTGATGGTGCTGGCGGGGGCGTACTGGCCGTACTCGTCGCGGGCGGCGAGCACGGCTCCGGTGTCCATGTCGGCGATGAGCCAGGCCTGCGCCGGGCCCTCCGGGATCGGCACCGAACCCGCGGGTTGCTCGACGCCGAGCGGCGCGGCAATCACCGTCGCGGACTGTCCGAGGAGCAGACACAGGGCGGCCGTTAAGCCGATCAGCAGCCTTCGCATGGGCAGGCAGCTTAGTCGTGTTGAATCGACCCATGTTGAGCCTGGAAGAGATTTCGGATCGGTTGGAGATCCAGCAGCTGCTGGTCGACTACTCGACGGCCATCGACCAACGCCGGTTCGACGACCTCGATCGCGTGTTCACCTCAGATGCCTACATCGACTACCGGGCGATGGGCGGCATCGACGGCCCCTATCCGCAAGTCAAAGCGTGGCTGGCCGACGTGCTGCCGAACTTTCCGGCCTACGCCCACATGTTGGGCAACTTCGACGTCCGCATCGCCGGCGACACCGCGTCGTCGCGGACCATCTGCTTCAACCCGATGGTGATGGGCGGGGAGCAGGGTCAGATCCTGTTCTGCGGCCTCTGGTACGACGACGAGTTCGTCCGCACCTCGCAGGGCTGGCGGATGACCCGGCGGGTCGAGACCAAGTGCTTCGACAAGCTGGTGTGACCCGATGAGCGACGAGCGGGTCCGCACCATCGAGCGGGCGCTGGGCCTCACCGATCTGACGGAGCTGACGGCGGCGGTGCGCGCGTTGACGCCGTCGGAAGCCGTCGAGGTGCTCGAGCGCCACGACAGCACCAATCGCGCGGTGCTGTACCGGCTGCTCGCCAAGGACCAGGCGCTTCGGGTGTTCGAAGCGTTGGACCCGAGCCTGCAGAGCGACCTGGTGCGCGCCCTGCAGGACGACGACGATGTCGCCGCCCTGTTCGCTGGCCTGGAACCCGATAACCGGGTGGAGTTGCTCGATGAGCTGCCCGCCTCGGTGGCACGACGGCTGATGCGGGGACTGCCTGCTCCCGAACGCGATATGACAGCCGGCATCCTCGGCTATCCGCCGGGGTCGATCGGCAGGCGGATGAGCCCGGAGTTCGTCGCGCTGCGCGCGGATCTGACTGCCGGCCAAGCACTCTCGGTGATCCGCGAACGCCTGGCCGACGCCGAGACCGTCTACACGCTGCCCGTGACCGACGACCAGCGCGCCGTCGTGGGCATCGTCAGCCTGCGCGATCTGATGAGCGCGGCGTCCGACACGCCGATCCGCGACGTCATGCAGCACGCACACTTTGCGCGGGCCACCGACAGCGCCGAGGAGGCGGCGCGGCGGTGCGCCGATCTCAAACTGCTCGCCCTTCCGGTGGTCGACGCGGAGTCGCGGCTGGTCGGCATCCTCACCGTGGACGATGCGCTGCGCATTCTGGAATCCGCCGAGACCGAGGACCAGGCCCGTATCGGCGGCACCGAACCGCTGCGCCGCCCCTACCTGGCCAGCCCGATCAGCGCGCTGGTGCGCGCCCGCGTGGTCTGGCTGCTGGTCCTGGCGGTCGGCGCGACGCTCACGGTGCAGGTGCTGGAGGTCTTCGAAACCACCCTGAGCCAGGTGGTGGCGCTGGCCTTGTTCGTCCCGCTGCTGATCGGCACCGGGGGCAACACCGGAAACCAAGCGGCCACCACGGTGACGCGGGCGCTGGCGCTCGGCGACGTCGGGACCCGCGACCTCACCAAGGTGCTGATCCGCGAGTTCAAGGTCGGGTTTTCGCTCGGGCTGCTGCTCGGCGCGGTGGCGTTTGTGGCGACCAGTTTGGTCTACGACCGCCAACTGGGCACGGTGATCGGGCTGACCCTGCTGGCGGTGTGCACGATGGCCGCCACCGTCGGCGGGGTCATGCCGCTGCTGGCCCGCGCCGTGCGCGCCGATCCCGCGGTGTTCTCCAATCCGTTCATCACGACGTTCGTCGACGCGACCGGGTTGCTGATGTACTTCCTGATCGCCAGGGCCGTCCTGGGCATCTGATCGATTTCCGCTGGATCACCCGGTTCTGGCACAATGGGCGGCTGTCTGCCCACGGCCACGGCCGTGCGGCGGTCACACACGTAAGGCAAAACCGGACCCGGGCATCCCGCCCAGGTTGCTGAATTGCCAGCGTGGCAATCACAGGAGAAGTCGCTTAACCATGGCTGTCAAGATCAAGCTCACCCGGCTTGGCAAGATCCGCAATCCCCAGTACCGCATCTCCGTCGCCGACGCGCGCACCCGCCGCGACGGCCGCGCGATCGAGGTCATCGGCCGGTACCACCCGAAGGAAGACCCCAGCCTCATCGAGATCGACTCGGAGCGGGCCCAGTACTGGCTCAGCGTCGGCGCCCAGCCCACCGAACCGGTGCTGGCGCTGCTGAAGATCACCGGCGACTGGCAGAAGTTCAAGGGGCTGCCCGGCGCCGAGGGCTCGCTGAAGGTCAAGGAGCCCAAGCCCAGCAAGCTGGACCTGTTCAACGCCGCGCTGGCCGAGGCCGAGGGCGGCCCCAGCACCGAGGCCACCCAGCCCAAGAAGAAGAAGGCGCCCGCCGCCAAGAAGGCCGCGGACAAGGCGAGCGAGGAGTCGGCCAAGAAGGCCGTCGAAGCCGAGGCCACCGCCGATCCGTCCGGCGCCAAGGACGCATCTGAGGCGGCAGCTGAAGGTGCCGACGCCACCGCGGCCGGCGCCGCGGACAACGCCGCCTCGGGCGAGTCCGCGCCGGCCGAAAGCTGAGCGCGGCCGTGAGCTCAGTCGTCGTCGACGCCGTCGAGCATCTGGTGCGCGGAATCGTGGACAACCCCGACGATGTCCGCGTCGACATGGTCACCAGCCGTCGCGGCCGCACCGTCGAGGTTCATGTCCATCCCGACGACCTCGGCAAGGTGATCGGCCGTGGGGGCCGCACCGCGACCGCGCTGCGCACGCTGGTGGCCGGGATCGGCGGTCGGGGCATCCGCGTCGACGTGGTGGATACCGACCAGTAGACGCTTCCATGGACCTGGTTGTCGGGCGGGTCGCCAAGGCGCACGGCGTCGCAGGCGAGCTCGTCGTCGAGGTCCGCACCGACGAGCCCGACGAGCGGTTTGTTCCCGGCGCCTCGCTGCGCGGCCGGTCCGCCAAGGGCGGATCCGAACAGCGCTACGAGATCGAATCGGTGCGCCCGCACGGCAATCGGCTGCTGGTGCGCCTCGCCGGAGTGAGCGACCGCAACGGCGCAGACGCGTTGCGGGGCACCCTTTTCCTGGTGGACGCAGCCGAACTGCCGCCCATCGACGACCCCGACGAGTTCTACGACCATCAACTCGAAGGGTTGGCTGTCCGCACCACCGACGGCACGCACGTCGGCGCGGTCGCCGAGGTGCTACACACCGCCGCAGGCGAACTGCTCGCGGTTCGCGCCGGCGATCGGGAGGTGCTGGTGCCGTTCGTGAGCGCGATCGTGACGTCGGTGTCGCTGGCCGACGGGGTGGTCGAGATCGATCCGCCCGAGGGCCTGCTGGAGTTGGGCTGATGCGCATCGACGTGGTGACCATATTTCCCGACTATCTCGACCCGCTGCGACAATCGTTGCCCGGCAAGGCGATCGAGGCCGGCATTGTGGAGTTTGCGGTGCACGATCTGCGGCGCTGGACCCACGACGTGCACCGGTCCGTCGACGACACACCCTATGGCGGCGGCCCAGGCATGGTGATGAAGGCCCCGGTCTGGGGCGATGCGCTCGACGAAATATGTTCGCCGGAAACGCTTCTGGTGGCGCCGACCCCGGCAGGTCGGCTGTTCACCCAGCGCTATGCGCAACGCTGGAGCGCCGAGAAGCACCTGGTGTTCGCCTGCGGGCGCTACGAGGGTATCGACCAGCGCGTCGTGGAGGATGCAGCGCGCCGGATGCGCGTGGAGGAAGTGTCGATCGGTGACTACGTGCTACCCGGCGGTGAATCGGCGGCGCTGGTGATGATCGAAAGCGTCGTACGCCTGCTGCCCGAGGTTCTGGGCAATCCCGCCTCACACCAAGACGATTCGCATTCCGACGGCTTGCTGGAGGGACCCAGCTACACCCGGCCACCGACCTGGCGCGGCCTCGACGTGCCCGACGTCCTGCTGTCGGGCGATCACGCCAAGATCGCGGCCTGGCGCCGCGAGCAGAGCCTGCAGCGCACGCGGGAGCGGCGCCCAGACCTGCTGGACTAGCGCCTCGCCGGAGAGTTTTGTGGCTAGTTGATCCGGCCGCCGGGGAACATCGTCTTGACGGCCTCGGTGATGGTGTTGCGCGCGGTCGCGTCGTCGGTGGGGTGCATCGAGCCGATCGCCATCACGTAACGCCGGTCCGGCCCGATCACGCCCGTGGACAGGTGCACCCAGTTCCCGGCGTCCCAGCAGCAGAACCAGCCTTGTTTGACCGCGACGGGTTCGGCGTAGAGCCCGTCGGGGATGCCGAACCGCTGCGGATACACGCCGCCGGGCACCGTGCCGTCCGGTGCGGTGGGGGTGTGCTCCGCCAGGGCGGACAGGATGATGTCGGCCTGCTCGGACGGCAACCCGCCGGCGCCCGAAAGCAACATGTCGTAGTAGCGGACCAGGTCGGGCGTCGTGCTCAAGGTGTTGTACCAGCGCCCGTTGTAGGGCGCGGTGGTGGCGTTCAGGCCGTAGCGGTCCTTGATCCGGCCGATGACCTCACTGCCGCCGCTGCGGTTCCAGAAGACCTCGGCCGCGCTGTCGTCGGACGCCCGCAACATGACGTCGAGGGACGCGCGGTCCTCGGGGGACAGTTGCGTCTTGCCCTCGGCCACCTGCAACAGCAGGTCATCGGCGATGAACACCTTGACCACCGATGCGATCGGCATCGCCATGGCGTTGCCGTTGGAGACGACCTGACCGGTGTTGCGATCGAGCACGGTGACCGTGATGTCGGCGCCCGCCGCGGCAGCGGCCGCGGTGGCCTGTTGGGTCCGCTCCTGCAGTCCGTCGAACGAGGCGGGGGGTTCGCCGGGCGGCGCTTCGGGGAGCGGGGCCATGCGGCCCTGCGGCGCGATGACGACAACGGGAGCTTCGGCGGGCGGGGGAGGCGTGCCGTACACCTTGGCCTCGCATCCCGAACACGCGAGCACCGCAACGCTCGTCGCCGCTAACGCCGTGACCAGCTTCGACGGCACCCGTCGCATGGCCCTCCTTCGCGGCTCGCCCGCACGATCGGCACCCATCTCAGCGCCATACCCTCTGTCATGGAGCCTAACCGCGACGGCGCCCACCTGCTCGGCCGACACCGCCGCGTCCCGGCGGCCTGGCCACGGCATTCACCGGATTTCAGAGATCCGACGCCATCTGGCACAATTGAGCAGTTGTCTGTGCAGGCTGGCTCTGCCCACTGCGAGATACACCCCATACGCCCGATCCATCGGCTCGGCCACGCGTCGCAACGGCGACCGCGGCGCCGGCAGCCCGACAGCAAGGAAGTGTCACCGATGAACACGCTGGACTTCGTCGACCAGACGTCGCTGCGCGACGACATCCCGGACTTCGGCGCCGGCGACACCGTCAACGTCCATGTGAAGGTCATCGAGGGCTCCAAGGAGCGCATCCAGGTCTTCAAGGGTGTGGTCCTGCGCCGCCAGGGCGGTGGCGTCCGCGAGACTTTCACGGTGCGCAAGGAAAGCTACGGCGTCGGCGTCGAGCGCACTTTCCCGGTGCATTCGCCCAACATCGACCACATCGACGTCCTCACCCGCGGTGACGTCCGCCGCGCCAAGCTCTACTACCTGCGTGAACTGCGCGGCAAGAAGGCCAAGATCAAGGAAAAGCGCTGACGTTTGGTCGGCTGCTTACGCACGGACTCTGATCGTTGGAGCGCTCACGGCGCGGTGATGAACAACGCGCTGGCTACCCTGATGCGGTGACCGGACCCACTGCGCCCGATGATTCGTCGGCTGAGCCCGAACTCGACAACACCGCTTCCGACGCCGACCCGACGGACGAGAAACCCGAGAAGCCCAAGAAAAAGGGCGGCGCGCTGCGGGAATTCGCAATCCTCGTCTCGATCGCGCTGGTGCTCTACTACGTGATGCTGACGTTCGTCGCGCGGCCGTACCTCATACCGTCGGAGTCGATGGAGCCCACGTTGCACGGCTGCCCGGGCTGCACCGGCGACCGCATCATGGTCGACAAGATGACCTACCGGTTCACCGAGCCCGAACCCGGCGACGTGGTGGTGTTCAAGGGCCCGCCGAACTGGAACATCGGCTACAAGTCGATCCGGTCGGACAACACCGCGGTGCGCTGGGTGCAGAACGCGTTGTCCGTCATCGGGTTCGTCCCGCCGGACGAGAACGACCTCGTCAAGCGCATCATCGCGGTGGGTGGACAGACCGTGCAGTGCCGCGAGAGCACCGGGCTGACGGTGGACGGCGAGCCACTCGACGAGCCGTACCTGGACCGCGAAACGATGAACGTGCCGGACCCGAACTTCTACAAGTGTCTGGGCCCCGAGTTCGGGCCGGTGACCGTGCCCGAGGGCAGGCTGTGGATGATGGGCGACAACCGCACCCATTCGGCCGACTCGCGCGCGCACTGCACCAACACCCCCGCCGATGCGCAGCGTGGAATCCTGTGCACCGGTGATCCGATGGCAGGCACCGTGCCGGTGGACAATGTCATCGGAAAGGCGCGCTTCATCGCCTGGCCCCCGTCGCGGTGGGGTGGCGTGGGAAGCGTGAACCCGCAGACCTGAGTCCCGACGCAGTAGGAGAGTTACTGTTGCCGCCGACATGGCCTCCGCGAACGGTGATCCGCAAATCCTCGGGCCTGCGAACGCTGGAGTCCGCGCTGTACCGCAGCGGCCTCGGGCCGGTGGCCGGCGTCGACGAGGTTGGTCGCGGGGCGTGCGCGGGACCGCTCGTGGTCGCCGCATGTGTGCTCGGGCCCAACCGGTTGGAGAGCCTGTCGGCCCTCGACGACTCCAAGAAGCTCAACGCCAAGGAACGCGAGCGACTCTTTCCGCTGATCTGCCGATACGCGCTGGCCTACCACGTGGTGTTCATCCCATCCGAAGAGGTGGATCGGCGCGGCGTGCACGTCGCCAATATCGAGGGCATGCGCCGCGCGGTGGCGGGCCTGTCGGTGCGGCCCGGCTACGTGCTCTCCGACGGGTTCCGGGTACCGGGCTTACCGACGCCGTCGTTGCCGGTGGTGGGTGGCGACGCGGCCGCGGCGTGTATCGCGGCGGCCAGCGTGTTGGCCAAGGTCAGCCGGGACAGGCTGATGGTCGAGATGGAAGCCGAGCATCCTGGCTACGGCTTCGCCGACCACAAGGGCTACAGCACCCCCGCGCACAGCGCCGCACTGGCCGAACTCGGGCCGTGCATCCAGCACCGCCACTCGTTCATCAACGTGCGCCGGGTGGCCACCAGGGCGGGGATCAAGGTGGTCACCGAGTTGGTGACCGGACCGGCAGGCGACGGGAGTGAGCCGGATCAGTGCATCGAAGTCGGGTAATGGGAGAATTGACGGATACCGGCTGCGCGACGAGCAGACGTGCCGGTGGGGACCGATATGAAGGACAGCTGAGCTGATGAGTGCCGAAGATCTCGAGAAGTACGAAACCGAGATGGAGCTCTCGCTCTACCGCGAATACAAGGACATCGTCGGGCAGTTCAGCTACGTCGTGGAGACCGAGCGCCGCTTCTACCTCGCCAACAGTGTGGAGCTGGTGCCCCGCAACACCGACGGTGAGGTCTACTTCGAGCTGCGGCTTGCCGACGCATGGGTGTGGGATATGTACCGGCCCGCGCGGTTCGTCAAGCAGGTCCGGGTGATCACCTTCAAGGACGTCAACATCGAAGAGGTCGAGAAGCCCGAGCTGCGCCTGCCCGAGTAGCAGGCGGGGGTCTGCCTGGAATTGACACGGCCGCAAGGGCTGTCGTCGGCTGACTTACCGGCCGGCCTATTTGTATAAAAATTGCCGTTTTGGACATTACGGGCGGTTCTTGCGGCGATCATGAAGGTCGAGCGCGGGTCGCCGCCGTGCCGCCGTTTTCCATTATTGACCTAAGGTTTGCTCCGTGGCGGTGGACGTTGACGACTGACGAAGGTATCGGACACAAGCTGTCGCGGCGTTTCACGCGCAAGACAGATAACTCCGATTTGTCTTGTCAGTAGCCTGTGCCTGCATCGAATCTTGGCCACCGTTCATATAGCAAATACTGTCGGTCGGTGTGCCGATGGGCGCCGCCCGAGGCAACCGAACTGCGGTATGTGTTACGCGGTGAGCTGTTGACCCAAAGATGTGTTCCGGCGTAAAGTGCTGCACCGTCGTCCAACGCGCGATGGGGGTGCGACCGGCTTGTCGAACCGAACGCCGTGGCGCCGCTCGATGCACTGCGTGTGCGGAGCACATCGATGACACGCACGCTGCTGCGTCCACTGGTGGGTTTGATAGCCATCGTCGTGGTCGTGGCGGTAGTTGTGTTGGCGGGGAGCCTATTCCGCGGCAGCTTCACCGATTCTGTGCCGGTCACGGTGCTGTCGCAACGCGCTGGTCTGGTGATGAACCCGGACGCCAAGGTCAAGGTCCGCGGGGTGCAGGTCGGCAGCGTTGCCTCGATCGAAGAGTTGCCCGGCGGTACCGCGGCGATCCACCTCGACATGGATCCCGCGCGGCTGCACGCGATACCGGCCAACGCGTGGGTCGATATCGCTTCGCCGACGGTATTCGGTGCCAAGCAGGTCCAGTTCGTCTTTCCCGATCGCCCGTCGACGGAGTCGCTGCGAGCTGGTCAGGTGATCGACGCACAGCACGTCATGGTCGAGGTCAACACCGTATTCGAGCAGTTGACCTCGGTGCTGTCGAAGGTCGAGCCCGCCAAGCTCAATGCCATGCTGGGCGCGATCGCGTCCGCAGTCAGCGGCCGCGGCGAGAAGTTCGGCCAGATGCTGTCGGATCTGGATGCCTATCTGGCCACGCTCGAACCCAGCCTTCCCGCACTTCGAGCCGACCTGCAAACGGCGCCGGGCGTGGTGCGCGCATACACCGATGTGGCACCGGATTTCGTCACGATCGCCGACAACGCCGCGCAGATCAGCGACTCGATCGTCGATACGCAGTCCCACCTCGACGCGGCACTGGTAAGCGTGACCGGACTGGCGGACATCGGACACCAGGTGCTGGGTGAGAACCGCCAACCGATGACCGAAGTGGTGCGCCTGCTGGTGCCGACCACCGATCTGCTCAACGAGTACAACCAGGCGCTGTGGTGCGCGCTGTCCGGCATGGTCGAGGCGACACACCGGCCACCGCTGAAGGAACCCGGCGTGGTGGTGTTGGCCGGGTTCCTCTGGGCCCAAGAGCGATACCGCTATCCGCTGGACCTGCCCAAGGCCGGGGCGGAGGGCGGCCCGCAGTGCACCGGCCTGCCCAACCTTCCGTTCGAAGCGGTTCCGCCGTACGTCGTCGCCGACACCGGGACCAACCCGTGGCGACGCACCTATCCGGGCATCGTGCTCAACTCCGACCTGATCAAACAGATCATGTTCGGTAACACCGAGACCGCGGGCCCACCCCGCAATACCGCGCAGGTCGGTCAACCCGGATGAGGCAGTCGTTTCGCCCCACGCTGATCAAGTTCGCGATCTTCGCGACGGTGATGATCGTGCTGACGGCCTTGCTGTTCTTCATCTTCGGCCAGTACCAGACCGGTTCGAGGAAGGGCTATTCGGCGGTGTTCGCCGACGTATCGCGGCTCGAGGCCGGGGCGTCGGTGCGGGTCGCGGGCATGCGGGTCGGCACGGTGAACGGCGTCGAACTCCAACCGGACAAATCGGTGGTCGTGACGTTCGACGCGGGTCCGGACGTGGCGATGACCACCGGTACGCGCGCGGCGGTGCGCTATCTCAACCTGGTCGGCGACCGCTACCTGGAGCTCATTGAGGGCCCGACAGGTGACCCGCTGCCGCCCGGCGGACAGATCCCCAAGGACCAGACCAGGTCCGCGCTCGACATCGACCTGCTGCTCGGCGGGCTCAAACCGGTTCTGCGGGGGCTCAATCCGCAGGATGTCAACGCGCTGTCCGCTTCGATCATCGGGATCTTCCAGGGCCAGGAGAACACGCTGCATTCCCTGTTCTCCAACACCTCGGGCTTCACCGCGGCGTTGGCCGAGCACAACAAGACGATCCAGGCGCTGATCGACAACCTGCGCACGCTGCTGGCGACCCTGACCAAAGAGGGCGATAAGTTCTCCGACACGATCGGGCAGCTCGAGGCTTTGGTGAGTGCGCTTGCCGCCGAACGTGATCCGATCGGAACAGCCATCGAAGCGCTGAACAACGGCACGGCGTCGGTGGCCGACCTGCTGGCCGACGCGCGAGAGCCGTTGGCGGACAGCGTCGATGAACTAAGCCGACTGGCCGGCCATCTCGATGCCCAGAAGGATCGCCTCGACACCAGCCTGCAGAAGGCCCCGGAGAACTACCGCAAGCTGGTGCGCACCGGCTCCTACGGCAGCTTCTTCAACTACTACATCTGCGAGTTGAAGTGGCGGGTGACCGATCTGCAGGGCCGGACCGCGGTCTTCCCGTGGATCAAACAGGAGAACGGGAGGTGTACCGAACCCTGATGCGCAAATATCGAGGAATACAGTTGGTTCGGGTGGGGTTCCTGGGCATCGTCCTGGTGGTCTTGGTCATCGCGGTCGGCCTCGCCCCCGAACGGCTGCTGTCCTGGGCGACGTCGATCCGGTACCAGGCGCAGTTCACCGACGCCGGCGGCATCACGGCGGGCAACGAGGTGACGATCTCGGGTATGAAGGTCGGCTCCGTCTCCGACGTCGCGCTGCGGGGTCGCCATGCCGTGGTGACGTTCAGCGTCGACGCGACGGTGCAGCTCGGCTCGGGTACCACAGCGCACGTGCGCACCGGCACCCTGCTGGGAGAACGCGTGCTGACCCTGGAACCCGGCGGCGACGGCACGATGAGCCCGATGGACGTCATCCCGGTGTCGCGTACCGCTTCGCCCTACTCGCTGACCCAAGCCGTCAGCGAGTTGACCACGAACACCGCCGGAACCGACACCGCTTCCCTGAACGAGTCGCTGGACACCCTGTCGACGACACTGGATCAAGTTGCCCCACAACTAGGTCCGACGTTCGACAGCGTGACCAAGCTGTCGCAGGCGATCAACGAACGCGACGACACGCTTGGTGATCTGCTCGAGAACGGTGCCGATATCTCCGCGATCCTGGCGGAGCGCAGCGCGCAGGTGAACACGCTGATCCTCAACGCCAACGACTTGGTGGCGGTGCTGTCGGAGCGCCGCCGCGCCATCGTCGAGCTCCTGGTGCACACCTCGGCGCTGGCCAAGCAGATGTCGGGTCTGATCCGCGACAACGAGGCCGAGCTCGCGCCGACGCTGGACAAGCTCAACGGCGTCACCGCGATCCTGGAGAAGAACCGCGACAACATCGCCAAAGCCCTTCCCGGGCTGGCGAAGTTCCAGATCACCCTCGGCGAGACCATCGGCAACGGCCCCTACTACCAGGCCTACATCCCCAACATCATGTTCGCCCAGCTCTTGCAGCCGTGGCTGGACTACGCGTTCGGGTTCCGGCGCGGGGTCGACGCCGGCCAGCCGCCCGACAACGTCGGTCCGCGCGCTGAACTTCCGTTCCCGTACAACGGCATTCCGCAGCCATGGGAGCAGTGGGGGGAGCCGCCGCGATGATCCGCAGCCGTGGTGTGCAGCTCGTCCTGGCGGTGACGCTGGTCGCACTGCTGGTCGGCGGGGTCGCGATCGTGATCGCGCAGACCGTGTTGCGTCCGACCCGGATCATCGCCTACTTCACCACCGCCACCGCGATATACCCCGGCGATGAGGTGCGTATCGCGGGCGTCAAGGTGGGCTCGATCGAGTCGATCGAGCCGGTCGGCACGCAAGCGCGGATGGCAGTTTCCGTCGGGCACGGCATCTCGGTGCCTGCCGACGCCAGGGCCGTCATCGTCGCCCAGAACCTCGTTTCGGCGCGCTACGTCCAACTCACACCGGCATTCGAATCGGGTCCGGTGATGCAGGACGGCGCGGTGATTCCGGTCGAGCGCACCGCGGTTCCGGTGGAGTGGAACGAGGTCAAAGAGCAACTGATGCGGCTGGCGACGGAGTTGGGGCCCGGAAGTGACGCCGACGCCGCCGCAACGGGTTCGGTCGGCCGGTTCATCGACAGCGCGGCGGCGGCGATGGATGGTAACGGCGCCAAACTGCGCCAGACACTCGAACAACTGTCCGGGGTGGGTCGGATATTGGCCGACGGCGGCGGCAACATCGTCGACACGATCACCAACCTGCAGACCTTCGTGACCGCGCTGCGCGACAGCAATCAACAGATCGTGCAGTTCCAGAACAGGTTCGCCACGCTGACCAGCGTGATCAACGACAGCAGGTCGGAACTGGACGCGGCGCTGACCAACCTGTCCGAGGTCGTCGGTGAGGCAACGCGTTTCGTTCACGGTACGCGGGACAAGACCTCTGAGCAGATCCAGCGGCTGTCCAACGTCGTGCAGAACCTCGCCGAGCACCGCATGGAGCTGGAGAACGTTCTGCACATCGCACCGCACTCGATCGCCAACTCGGTCAACATGTTCGATCCGCGCACTGGGGCTGCCAGCGGAGTGTTCGTGCTGAACAACATGGCCAACCCCGAATGGTTCATTTGCGGAATGATCGGGGCTCTGGAAAACGTCACCGCCCCGGCCACCTCCAAGCTGTGTACCCAGTACCTCGGGCCCGGATTACGCCTGGCGAACTTCAACAACCTCCCGTTCCCGTTCAGCCTGTTTCTGAGCTCCAATCCACCGCCGCACATGTTGCGCTACAGCGAGCCGAGTTTGTTGCCGGGTGCCGGGGGGCCGCCGCCCGGACCGCCTGACATCCCACCGGCCGTGTCGGCGTACACGGGCGCCGGCGATGTGCCGCCGCCGTCCGGCTACAGTCCGCCCTCGGGACCGCCGACGTTGCCGGAGATGCTGCTGCCGGCCGAGCAAGCGCCGCCGAACGAGGTGACCCCGCCATGATCGGTGTGCGGGCGGGACGCCGGGTGTTGGCGATCGGTTCGGCCATGGTGCTGAGCACCGCCGGCTGCGCGTTCGACGGGGTGAACTCGCTGCCGCTGCCCGGCGCGGTCGGGCAGGGCCCGGCCGCGCACGTGTATCACGCCGAGCTGGCCAACGTTGGGACATTGGAGTCCAAATCGCCGGTGATGATCGACGACGTCGTGGTCGGCAGCGTCGGCGAGATGACGTTGCACGGCTGGCATGTCGATCTGGAGTTGTCGGTGCTGCCCGATGTCGCAGTGCCGGCCAACGCGGTGGCGAGCGTGGGGCAGACCAGCCTGTTGGGTTCGATGCACGTCGCGCTTGATCCGCCGCCGGGTGAAGCTCCGAGCGGTCGGTTATCACCCGGCGCGACAATCGGCTTGAACAATTCCTCGACCTACCCGTCGACCGAACGCACACTGTCCTCGCTGGCGGCCGTCGTCAACGGTGGCGGGCTGGGCCAGATCGGGGACATCATCGGCAATTTCAACATCGCCCTGTCGGATCGCAGAGACGTCGTGCGCGATCTGCTCACCCGGCTCGACACGTTCGCGGGCACCCTGTACGAACAGCGCGACAACATCATCGCGACCATCGAGGAGCTGAACCGCTTCTCCGAACGCCTGGTCAGTCAGCGCGACGTGATCACCCGGGCGCTCAACAAGATTCCACCGGCTCTCGATGTCCTGCTCGAGGAGCGGCCGAAGATCACCACGGCTCTGAAACGGCTGGGGGAGTTCAGCGACACCGTTTCCGGGCTCGTGAACGACACGCACGCCGATCTGGTGAAGAACCTGCAGAACCTCGCGCCGACGCTGCGTGCTCTGGCCGACGTCGGGCCGGAGATCGACAGCGCGCTGGCCTATCTGCCGACGTTCCCGCTGACCCAGAACATCATCGACCGCGGTGTGCGCGGTGACTACATGAACCTGTTCGTGACGGTCGATCTCACCAACTCGCGGATAAAGCGCGGTCTGCTGCTCGGTACCGGGCTCGGTCAGGACCGGGCGTCTCTGATTCCGGCGCCGGGGGATCCCGGCTACGACGCCTACTACACGAAGTTCCCGCTCGGCGTCGGTACCTCACCACCGTTCGGCCCGATCCCGAACGCAGATCCGGCGCCGTGGGAGCCGGGGGGCGGAGGCTGAGATGCTCTCGCGGTTGGTCCGAATTCAGCTGGTGATCTTCACGATCGCTTCGGTTGTGGCGATGTTGGTGATGGCGTTCGTCTACCTGCAGGTACCTACACTGTTCGGTGTCGCGCGGCTCACCGTCAAGCTGGAGCTGCCTGCCTCAGGCGGTCTGTACCGCTTCGCCAACGTGACCTATCGCGGGGTGCAGATCGGCAAGGTGACGGCGGTCGACGTGTCCCGCACGCACGCGACCGCGACTTTGTCGCTGGACACCTCACCGAAGGTCCCCGCCGACCTGGTGGCCGAGGTGCGCAGCGTGTCCGCGGTCGGTGAGCAGTACGTCGAACTGCTGCCGCGCACCGACGCGCCGCCATACCTGCGGAACGGATCGGTGATCACCATGGGGGACACCAGAATCGGCCAACCGGTCAGCCCGATGCTCGATCAGGTCAGCGCGCTGCTGAACAGCATCCCGCAGGACAGCCTGAGCGAGCTGATCGACGAATCCTTCGACGCGTTCGGCGGTGCCGGATACGAAATGGGCTCGCTGGTCGACTCGTCGGCGACGATCGCGGCCGAGCTCAGCTCGGTGGCGCAGCCATCGGCGATCCTCGTCGAAGATTCACGGCCCCTGCTGGACGCGCAAGCTCAGAGCACCGACACATTGCAGGTGTGGGCGCAAAGTCTGACCGGTATCACCGGTCAGGTGGTGACCAACGACGCGCAGATCCGCACGCTGTTACGGCAAGGGCCCGACGCGGCCGACGAGGTCTCGCAGTTGCTCAACCAGATCAAGCCGACCCTGCCGGTGCTGCTGGCCAACCTCACGACCTTCGGCCAGGTCGCGGTCACCTACCGGCCGTCTCTCGAACAGGTTCTCGTGCTGTTACCGCCGTTCGTGGCCAACACATTGGCATCGGCTCCAGAGAACAACCCCACGGGTATCCCGTTGGGCGACTTCCGGATCCAGATCGCCGACCCCAACCCGTGCACGGTCGGGTTCCTGCCGCCTTCGTCGTGGCGCAGCCCCGCAGACACCACCACGCTCGACACTCCGGACGGCATCTACTGCAAGCTCCCGCAGGACTCGCCGATCGTCGTTCGGGGAGCACGCAACGCGCCGTGCATGGGGGTGCCCGGTAAGCGCGCGCCCACGGTGGAGATCTGCTACAGCGACGAGCCCTACCGGCCGCTCGCGATGCGCGAGCACACCCTCGGCCCGGCACCGATCGATCCGAACTTGATCGCGCAGGGTGTGCCGCCCGATGACCGGGTGACTTTCCAGGAGAACATTCACGCTCCGATCGAGGGCACGCCGCCACCGCAGGGTTCGCCGCCGGCCGCGGTTCCCGCGGCGCCGAACTCGTTCGGTACCACGGGTGCCGAGCCGGCCCCGTCGGTGGCGATTGCCCATTACGACCCGCAGACCGGCCAGTTCGCCACCCCCGACGGCACGGTCGGCCAGCAGACCGACCTCGTCGACCCGCCGAAGAACTGGCAAGACCTGGTGTACAAGGCGCCACGATGATGCGGGGCCGGATGGTGATGAGTGTGGCGACAGCGGTGCTGCTGTGTTCCGCTGGCACGGCAACTCCCGCGCACGCCCATGACGAACTGGCGCTCAACGGCACCTACACCGCGTTTTCCGACGGCCGGTGGGCGAAGACGAACGACTCCCGCCACGACGAGAAGAGCGTGCACCAGACGTGGACCATCACGTCGACGTGTATGAGCTTCCAGGACTGCACCGGCCGGGTGGTCAGCGACCACGGGTGGAGCGGCGATCTGGTCTATCTGAGCGGGCGCTGGAAAGTCACCCACACCGTCGAGAACTGGGAGCCCTGCATCGACGGCACGGCACACCCGGGACAGCAGAGCTTCATCTTCTGGGTCGGCTACCCGAAGGTGCCCGGCCAGTACGTGGGCTGGGACAGGACCGAAGGGCCAAGTGGCGCCTGTGGTTTCAACAAGGTGCTCGACATCGAGATGCCGTTCACGCTCACCCGCGTGGATTGAACGCGTGCTGCGGAATCGTCAACGGTAGGTCGACCGCGCTGAGTAGCCCCGGTGGTGCGGCAACGACATACGGCACGGCGTTGACCACCCGCATTGCGGTGGCAACCATGGCGCCGGCCCCGGAGGTCATGTGCTCGATGGCAGCCTTGCGGCGATCGCGAATCGTGGGCGTGAGGGTGCACTCGATATCCGGTTGGCCGGTGATCATGACGCGGTAGGACAGGTCACCGTGACCCTGCGGCCAATCGGGGGCGACGTCGGGCGCGAGCCTGGTGACGTGCTCGATGACGATCGCCTCCACCCCGTCGACCACGCCGATGGCCTGCATCCGCAGGGCACCGCAGGTGCCCGCCTCGACGGTGCCCATCGCGACCTGAAGCGTGCGGTTGGTCACCTGCCTGTCGAACTTCTCCCGCACCTCGGTGACCTCGACGCCGAGTGCGTCGGCCATCATGCGGATCCGTCCCTGCCACTCGCCGGCGATCGCACCCGGCAACGCGATCCACGGTTCGTATTCAAGAGGTCGGCCGAAACCCATTGCATCGCTCATGATGTCGGCCACCCCGTAGTCGTCGTACAGGGCGATCTCGTTGGCGTAGATCTTCTCGATCTGGCTCGACTGCGTGGACAACACCAGCGGCAGGTAGTCGGCGGCGAAACCCGGCTCGATGCCCGACGCGTACAGCGACACCTGACCTTCCTTCGCCGCGACCGCGAGTTGATCGCGCCACTCGGCCGGTTCGTAGGCACGGGGGTTGATCAGGTGGGTGGTGCTGGTCGTCACGACGTTGATGCCCGCGGACAGCAGTTTCACATAATCCGGGATCGCCAACGCGTCGCGCTCGGGTCCACTCGCCGCATAGATGACGCAGTCGGGCTCGAGCGCGATCAACGCATCGGCGTCGGTGGTGGCCTTGAGCCCGATCGGTTCGCCGTTGGTGAGTTCGCCGGCGTCCTTACCGTCCTTGTCGGGGGAGTGCACCCATACGCCGACGAGTTCCAGATTGGGTCGTCGCTGGATGGCGCGGATGGCGATCGCGCCGATTCCACCCGTCGACCAGACCACCACGCGGTACTTACCGTCTGCCATCACTCCTCCTTCTTGGGAAGCGCCGAGGAGGCTGCTGTGTACGAATATAGAGGTTTAGAATAGTATTCACTATTAAATCGAAAAGCAGAACAAAATTTAGGTTATAGTCGGTCGGCGTGACCACCCCCTGCCGGACGCGACGCTGATGTTCACGCTGCGGTTCGACATGCGAGCACCCCAGGCGGGTGCACCCGCCACGGACCTCTATGCGGCGGCCATCGACATGTGTGCGTGGGCGGAGACGCGCGGAGCGGTGATTGCCGTGCTGTCAGAGCACCACGCCACCGATGACGGTCACCTTCCCGTCCCGCAGATCCTGGCGTCCGCGATCGCCGCACGCACCGAACACCTCGCGATCATGTTGGCCGCGGTGCCCATCACGTTCTGGGACCCCGTGCGACTCGCCGAAGAGATCAGCGTCCTGGACATCATCAGCCGGGGTCGGATCTCCTACGCATTCGGCATCGGTCACCGGGCCGAAGAGTATGCACACTTCGGCATCGACATGGCCCACCGCGGCGCGCTGGCCGACGAAAACCTGACCCTGCTGCGACGTCTGTTGGGCGGAGACGCCGTCGACGTCGACGGACGGCGTATCCGGGTGACACCGCCCCCGGTGACACCGGGGGGTCCGTACCTGCTGATCGCCGGAGGCAGTAGGGCAGCCGCCCGCCGCGCGGCACGGCACGGGCTCGGCTTCATCTCGCAGATCGCATCGGCCGAGCTGAAAGACTTCTACGAATCCCAGTGCCGGGCCAATGGATTCGAGCCCGGCCTCATGCAGTTCCCGACCGCGGACGCGCCCACCACGGTGTTCGTCGCCGACGATGTCGATGCGGCCTGGGCAGAGCTCGGCCCGTACCTGCTGCACGACGCGCTGACCGCGGCGTCCTACCGGCACGGCGAGACGTCGGTGGCCAGCATCTCTGATGCCAAGAGCGTCGCCGAACTGAAGAGCGCGGGCGGGCCGTACCGGATCTTCACCGTCGACGACGCCGCCGCATACATCCGTGCCGGCCGGCCGCTGCCGTTGCTTCCGCTGTGCGGCGGCGTCCCACCCGACATCGCCTGGCCCTACCTCGAGCGCGCCGTGGTCGCGTGCGAACGTGTGTGAACGACAGGAGGACTCGTGACATCACCGCTGCGAACTGTGGTCTGGTCCACCGGAGGCGTCGGATCGATTGCGATCGACGCGATCCGGCGCCGCCCCGATCTCGAACTCGTCGGGGTCTGGGTGCACTCCGACGAGAAGATCGGTAGGGACGCAGGGGAGTTGGCCGGAGGAGAACCGCTCGGGGTGGCCGCGACCAACGATGCCGACGCGCTCATCGACATGGCGCCCGACTGTGTCGTGTACGCCGCAAGCGGGCCCGAACGTGATGCCGGCGCGGTGCCGGACTACCTCAAGCTGCTCGAGGCCGGGATCAACGTGGTGTCGACGACGTCGACGACTCTGATCTATCCGCCCGCGTACTACTCACCCGACTGGCGCGACCAGCTGGAGAAGGCGGCCACGGCGGGCAATGCCTCGTTCTACGCATCCGGCATCTTCCCGGGGTTCGGCTCGGACCAACTCGCGCTGCTTCTCGCGACGCAGTCGAAGACGATCCGGTGTCTGAAGGTCACCGAGGTCGCGCTCAACGACCATTATCCGGTGGCCGATGTGATGATGAACGGGATGGGCTTCGGCCACCCGCTCGACTTCGAGCCGCTGATGAAGACGCCGGGTTTCATCGAAATGGCTTGGCAGGCCCCGATTCACCTGATGGCGGCGGGACTGGGGGTCGAGGTCGAAGAGGTCCGCGGTGCTTTTGACCGGCGTCTGACCGACCGGGACATCGAGGTCGCGTTCGGGACGATCAAGGCCGGCACATGCGGTGCGGTGAGCACCCGAGCCGCGGGTGTGGTCGACGGCCGAGAAGCCATCGTCGTCGAGCACATCATCCGGATGGCGCGCGACGTCGCACCGGATTGGCAGGCATCGGAGTTCGACGCCACTTACCGCGTCGACATCGAAGGCGATCCCGACATCCACTGCGCGATGAACATGGGCGCCGCCGAAGGGCACGGCGCGGGCTACGCCGCGATGACCGCCACGGCGATGCGGGTGGTCAATGCGATCCCCTATGTGGTCGATGCCCCTGCCGGCCTGCTGAGCTCGCTGGACCTGCCGAACACGCTGCCGCGCCACGCATTCGATTGATCGGAGACTGTGGTGTTCTCGATCCGGTTCGATATGCGCGCACCTGAGTTCGGCGCCCCGAGCAGGGACCTCTATGCGGCGGCGATCGACATGTCGGCGTGGGCCGAGCAGCATGGCTGCCTGGCCGCGGTGCTGTGCGAGCATCACGGGTCCGAGGACGGCTATCTGCCCGCGCCGCTGATGCTGGCGTCGGCCATCGCGGCGCGGACCGAGCGGCTGATGCTCAACGTGGTGGTGATCCTGCCGTTCTACGACCCCGTTCGGTTGGCCGAAGACATCGCGGTGCTCGACATCATCAGCAACGGCCGGGCGTCATATGTGTTTGGGCTCGGCTACCGGCCGGAGGAGTTCGAGCATTTCGGCATCGACCGGTCGCGCCGGGGCGCCTTGGCCGACGAGAAACTGGCCCTGCTGCGCACCCTGCTCACCGGCCGGGCAGTCGTTCACGACAGCCGGCGCATTCTGGTGTCGCCGCCGCCACACACTCCCGGCGGGCCGGCGCTGATGTGGGGCGGTGCGAGCCTGGCGGCGGCGCGGCGCGCCGGGCGCTACGGTCTTGGCCTGCTGGCGAACGGCAGCGTCACCGGTATGCAGGAAGCCTACGAAGCCGCGTGCCGTGATTACGGGCACGAACCCGCTGGGACGCTGCTTCCGCCGCCCGACACGCCGACGGTCACCTTCGTCGCCGATGACGTCGACGCCGCGTGGGACCAGATCGGCGAGCACCTGCTCCACGACGCCCAGATGTATGCCGAGTGGAACCCCGGTAACGACACCTCGGCTGGGATCTCGGCCGCTGACGATGTCGCACAACTGCGCAGCGACTTCACCTCGCACCGGATCATCGACGTTGCCGAGGCGGCCGAAATCCTGTGCAACGGTGGACTCCTCAACCTCTCGCCGCTGTGTGGCGGCATACCGCCCGACGTCGCGTGGCCCTACCTGCAGCGCGTCGGCGAATTGGTCATGAATCGCACGACAACCAAAGGGAGCAACAAATGACCGGCGCGAGTACCGTCGACCTGTACTACGACCCCTTCGATTTCGCGATCGACGACGATCCGTACCCGGTGTGGAAGCGGATGCGCGACGAGGCGCCGCTCTATTACAACGAGAAGTACAACTTCTACGCGTTGAGCCGCTACGACGATGTCGCCCAGGGGCTGCACGACTGGGACACCTACCGATCGGGCAAGGGCACCACGCTGGACGTCATCATGAGCGGCGTCGAGGTCCCGCCGGGGGTGATCCTGTTCGAGGACCCGCCACTTCATGACCTCTACCGGCGCGTGCTGTCGAGGGTGTTCACGCCTCGGCGGATGGAGGCCGTCGAGCCCCTGACGCGGCAGTTCTGTGTCCGGGCGCTCGATGCGCTGGCCGGATCTTCGCGTTTCGACGTGATCGGCGATTTCGGGGCGCTGATTCCGATGCGCACCATCGGTTACCTGCTGGGCATTCCGGAGGAGGGTCAACAGCAGATCCGCGACAACACCGACGCGTCGATCGGACTGAAAGAGGCCAGCTTTCGGGCGGTGTCGGCGGCCACCTTCGAGAACGCCTATCAGCTGTTCGCCGACTACATCGAATGGCGGGCAGAGCACCCGTCGGACGATCTGATGACGCAGCTGCTCAACGCTGAGGTCGAAGAGGACGGCAAGCTGCGACCCCTCTCGCGGATCGAGGTGTTGACCTACACCAGCATGATCGCCGGTGCCGGCAACGAGACCACCACCCGGCTGATCGGTTTCATCGCGCAGATGCTCGCCGAGCATCCCGATCAGCGGCGCGAACTCGTCGACGACTTCTCGATGATCCCCCGGGCGATCGAGGAGGTGTTGCGCTATCAGGCGCCGTCGCCGGTGCAGGCCCGCCACGTCGCGCGCGACACCGAAAGCCATGGGCAGAAAATTCCCGAAGGTTCGGTGATGTTGTTGCTCAACGGATCTGCCAACCGGGACGAGCGACGCTACCCCGACGGCGAGAGCTTCGACATCCACCGCACCGGATCACACCTGTCGTTCGGCCAGGGCCTGCACTTCTGCCTCGGCTCGTCGCTGGCGCGGATGCAGGCCAGGGTCGCCCTCGAGGAGATGCTGAAACGGTGGCCGGAGTGGGACGTCGACTACCAGGAGGCCGCCATGGCGCACACGGCGAGCGTACGGGGCTGGGGCAAGCTGCCGATCACCGTCGGCTAGCCATCTTGCGCGAGCAGACGTGAAAACCCCCGAATGGAAGCTTATTTGGGGGTTTTCATGTCTGCTCGCGCTGGGAGGGGGTGCTCCTAGCGTGCGGTGACCCCGCGCAGAAGCGTGTCACGGACATGGATTTGCGACGCGCGGGTGCCGAGATCATGCAGCAGGTTCTCCGGAATCCACGAGACGCCGATGACGATCCGGGCCAACATCTCGTTCGACGGACCGTCGATGGTGATCTCACCGGACCGAACCCCCGCGGACAGCAGGGATTTCATCTGCCTCACCCGTTTGGTGAACAGCCACGCGATGTTGGGTGTGTCGGGTGGCGACTGTCGCATCCACGCGAGCTGGATCCGGAACTCGTCGCCGAAATGCGCCAGCGCGTTGGTGTGGATCCAGCTCAACGCGTCGAGTTTTTCGATCGCCGACGCCTCGGAACGCAGCACGTTGGTCCAGCCCACCTCGGCCACCTTCTCGCCGAACGACTGCATGATCGACGCCAACAGCTCCTCTTTGGAGCCGATCAAGCGGTACACCGTTCCGGTGCCCAGGCCAGCCGCCGAGGCGATATCGCGGATGGTGGTGACCTCGTAGCCTTTTCGGCCGAACTCGGCGCGCGCGACCGCGCGTACGTGCGCGGCTTTGTCGTTCGGCGCGGCGTTCTTCTCCTCGATCCACGACTTCACGGCGTCGTCGGCGGCGATGAACGCCGCAGAGCGGTCGAGATCGGCGTCGGCGGGCGGGACAGTCGCCAACCCCTCCAGCAGGATTCGGCACAACAGGGCCGCGGCCTTGTCGGCACCCGCACTGTGCCTGATGACATCGAGTCCGACCTGGCGCATCGACTGGACGATACGGTCGGCGAGGATCGGTAGGTCGATGTCCGGCCGCAGATATCCGTTCCACCGTGCGGCCCGCAGCGTCTGCACCATCGCTTCGAGGATCGCCGCCGGGCGCTGCTGGGCCAGCGCGGCGAGTTCGGGGTTGGAAGTCGGGGCCTCGTAGAAGGTCATCTGCAGCGCCGCGCTGTGGGTCACGGCGCACTGGGCGATCGCCGCGCCCAGCTCCACGATCCGGTCGAAGGCCGACAGCGGCGCTGGATCATCGAGCCGGTTGAGGGCCTGTTCGGCGATGCGATCAAGATCGTCGTGGTAACGCCGAAGCAACTCGACAAGGATCGCTTCCTTGGATTCGAAATGGTGGTAGAGGCTGCCCGGCAGAATGCCGGCGGCGTCAGCGATCTCCTGAAGTGATGTCCGCAGACCCGACGTGGCGATCAACGACGCCGCCGTCTGTAAGATTTCGGTTCTGCGGGTGCCGTCGTCGTAGGAGTGGCCTGCGTGTGCCGCGAGGTCAGGCTTCACGCGAGGACGCCCCACGACACCTCCCAGCTCAGCTCCAGTGCAACGGTTTGGTCGGACCGACCCAAAGTTTGGTCAAGGTTACCAGAGCGGGACCGCCGCAACCGTGCGCGCAACCGCGAATGCGCCGGTAGACGCGCTGCCCAACGGGGTCATGGTCCGATAGGGGCGCGGGTGACGGTCAGAGGGCGATCGTAGGAGGTGTCGGTGCGGTCGTGGGCGACGGTCATGATGTCGGCCAGAAACCCCATGGTCTCGTCGGTGATCAACGACGTCGACTCCGTATGCCACTCGACGATGCACACTCTGGCGACGATGGCCCAGCGGTCGTCGCGTCGCTCCAGCCGGTCGACGTAGCGGCCCCCGTTGACGATCAAATGGTTCGGCGGCTCGCGGTCGGTGCCGACGAACAGATAGTAGGTTTCGGCGTGCGCCTGATCGCCCGCGATATCGGCGGTGTGATTCAACAGGTAGTGCTGGTAGCGGGTCTGTGTCCGGTGGTATGCGAACGCCCAATCGATGAAGTCATCGACCGGGCCCACGAAACCGATGTGTTCGTCGACCCCGTTGTCGTGGTAGGCGGAGCGCAGCAGGTCGCGGTCGCGGCGATCCATCCCGCGAGCGTAGCGCTGCATGCAGTCGAGGATGTCCGCGCGATCGCAGAGCTCCTGCAGTCTGGCGTTCACAACGACGGCCCCGCCCAGGTGTCCACGGCGACCACTTCGGTTATCGGCCGCCGCGGCGCCGGACGGAACGTGACACCGGGCCGCAACCGAGCGACCGGCAATAGACAGCCCTGCGCGTAACTGTCGGGTATGGACAACGTCTCTCGGACCGCCGCCTCGTGAGCCAGGTGCAGCGTCGTCACGCAGGTCCCGTAGCCGCGGGTGTGCAGGGCGAGCGCGAAGTTCCACACAGCAGGAAAGATCGAGCCGTACAGCGTTGCTTGAAAGAACGACTCGTCGCCGTCGACGCGAGGCAGATACGGTTCATAGCAAGGGATTACGAGCAGCGGAACCTTCGCCATGTTCTCCACCAGCCATTCGGTGGACGACATGATCTTGGCGCCCGGCATATCGGCGGGCAGCAGGTCGGCGATCAATTGACCACCGACCCTCTGCAGGTAGGCGTCGCGGTAGAGCCCGGCGAGCCGAGCGCGGAGCTGCTCATCGGCGACGACGATCCAGCGCCAGCTCTGTTGATTGGACCCGTTGGCGGCCTGCATCCCGATCCGCAGGCACTCCTCGACGGTGCGTCGATCCACCGGCGCGTCGAGGTCGAGTGATCGTCGCGCCGACCGGGTTGACGTCAGGAGCCGGTCGATGTCCATGTCGAGGTTCACGGCGCGCTCCTTGTGCTCGGCGTTCGCGCCGACCATAATCCGGAACAGATTTTTGGTCAACGACGCCGACGCCATGTCAAGGAGCCAGATGTCCTACGAAAGCACCGCCGAACCGATCAGAATCGGCTACCTGATGGACTTTCTGCTGTCCGACGACTACCCGCAGGAGCGGCGCGACGACCTGACGATTCCGTTCGACATCGTGTTCGCCGACGCGCTGGAGCAGGGGTTGATCGACCGACCCGTCGAGATCGTCTACCGCGAGGTCGAAGGCCTGCCCAAGGGGTCGGTGAAGAAGGTCATCGACGCCTACGGTGAGTTGGTCGACGAAGGCTGCCTGGCGGTCTTCGGCCCGCACATCGGCGACAACGCGGTCGCGATCCGCGGCGAGATCGTCGATCGGTTCAAGGTGCCCGCCCTCAGCGTCACCGGATCCGACGACGCGCTGAGCGAGTGGTTCTTCGCCTTTCCGATGGGTTCACACCATGATGAGCCGATCTTCTGGTCCGACCTGCTGGCCAAGGGCGGACACACCGACGTCGGGGTTCTCGTCGAGCAGTCGCTGGTGGGGGAGGCCTACCTGGGTAATTTGCGGAAAGCCTGTCAGCGCAAAGGTATCCGCATCGTCGCCGAGGCCGCTATCGCGCAGACGGCGCGCGATGTCACCGCAGCCGTGCGGACCCTGTACGACGCGAAGGCCCAGGCGATCGTGCACTGCGGGTTCGGCTTCGGCATCGTTTCAGTCAACCCCGCGCTGGCTGAACTCGACTGGGATCCGCCGCGGTTCGCAGGCACCGCGTGGCAGAACGCCTGGATCAACCCGGTGATGTGGAACGCGTTTATGGGTTGGACCGGTGTCGACCAGTACGACGAAACCAACGCGGTGGGTCAGCTGTTTCTCGACCGGTTCCAGCAGCACTGCGGTAGACGCCCGGAATGGTGTGTGCCCGTGGTGAACTGCGACATCGCCCGCACCCTCCTGCACGCGCTGACCGATGCGCATCCGCTGAGCCCGCGAGGAGTCAAGGAGGCGCTCGAACGGGTCAAGATGCTGCCCGCCGCCTCAGGCGCGCCCGGCACCCGGGTGTCGTTCGGCAACTGGACCAGGCGGGGATGGATGGGCGCCGGCTACCTGGTGGCGCGCCGACTCGACGCCGATGGTGTCAACTCGCACCTGGTGGACCGCTTCGGCGAAGAGTGACGATCATCCGGCCACGCCGAGACGCCGGGTCACCGCGAACACCTCGTCGTAGATCGACCCGGGGATCGTGAACGGTTCTGTGGCCGTCACTTCCGCAAGGTGCGTGGCGATGTCGTCGGCAGTCGGATCGCCATCCAGATGGCCATCGCGCGGCGCCAGCCAACCGTCGCTGAGCCCGACGAACACGCGGGCGAATCGGCCCGCACACGCCGAGAAGTTCTGATGGCTGAAATCGCAGTCCCGGCTGGCCAGAAACACCACGATCGGCGAGACCAGTTCGGGGCGGATCGCGGCGAAAAAGCCGTTCTCCTCGAGGACCTTCGGATCGCCCAGCGTCTCGGTGACCATCCGGGACAACCCGAACGGCAGCACGGTGTTCGCCCGGATCCCGTGCGGATCACCCTCGAGCGCAATCACATTGGCCAAGCCGACAATGCCGGCCTTGGCGGCGGCGTAGTGCGCCTCCAGATGCTGGCCGAACATCCCCGCCGACGAGGCGATGAACACGAACCGGCCGTACCCCTGGGCCTTCATCACCCGGTAGGCGGGCTGCGCGAGGTAGAACGCGCCGTCGAGGTGGACCGAGAGCATGCGCCGCCAGTCCTCGGGCGTGAGCTCGTCGAACGGGGTCGCGTTGAAGATTCCGGCATTGCTGACCACGACGTCGAGCCGACCGAACGCGTCAACAGCGGTCCGCACAATCGCCTCGCCACCGGCAGGGCTGTCCACCGAGTCATGGGATGCGACGGCCACACCGCCCGAGGCGGTGACCTGGTCGACGACGCGGTCGGCGACCGTAGCGTCCTCGCCATCGCCGCCCATGCTCCCGCCGCGGTCGTTGACCACGACGGACGCACCGCGCCTTGCCAACTCGAGCGCGTAGACGCGCCCGAGACCGCGTCCCGCCCCTGTGACCACGGCAACTTGGCCGGCGAAATCGATCATCAGACCTCCGGTCATTGACTGCGGTGCTGCCGGACTTTACGTTGGAACAGATATTTGGTCAACGAACGGGGTGGCAGGGAACGTGCCCGACGACAGCGCGGCCGGCGAAGACGCCGGTAACCCCAAGCGCCTGGCGTTGCTGGCCTCCGCGCTCGCCGGCCGCACAGTGGCCGTCGCGCCGACAGCGCCGGGCGAGGCGGCCTGGACCGACGGCATCACGGTGTACATCGACCCCACGGCGAGTGCGCCCAGCCAACTCCAGTCGGTCGCGGTGCAGGCGTCGCTGCTGGCCAGCGGCGGCCTGGAGCCCGACGTGGTGCGCAGGCTCGTCCGGCGCCCCGCACTGGCCCGGCGGTATCTCGCGGTCGAAGGCCAGCGGGCACTGTCGACGAACGACGATCTGCTGCCGTTCGGTATCCATTCACTGCTTGACCTCGACATGGCGGCGCGGGCCGATTCGGCGGTCAGGTCGCTCAAGGTCGCTGGAGCCCAGCGTGACATCGCTGATCCGCCCGCAGACTTCGGCGTGATCAGGGCCCAGAAACTATTGGCGGCGCGCGCTGCTGTCGCACAGGCAGAGTCGGTCAGCGGACACGCCGCGCGCCGTGAGGCGAACAAAGCGCTTGCCGACCTCGATGACGACGGTGACGACAGCGCCGACACCGAAGACGTGTTCGACCCATTCTCGAGCCCTGTCGGCGGCGGCGGGGCACTCGGCAGGCTGCTGAAGCGGATGATGCGCAGCGTACGCAAACTGTCCGAGGGTGGCACGCCGGGTGCCGATACGCCAACCCATCGCTCCCACAGGGGTATTCGCGGAGTCGGCGCGGTGACCTCCACGGCGGCCGGTGCTGCGGACGCCGACAGCGTGCAGCGCTCCGCAGACGAGGGGCGCACGTATCCGGAGTGGGACTTCGGCCGCCGCTGCTACCGGCCGGACTGGTGCACGGTGCAGGAAATCGATCCCCCGATCGAGAAGGGGCCCGTGCTGGCACGGCCAGACGTGCACGCGCTGAGGCGACCGCTGACCCGGCTCGGCATCGGACTGGACCGATGCCACCGGCAGACCCAAGGCGACGATATCGACGTCGACGCCGCGGTGGAGGCGCGGGTGGAAACGTTGGCCGGTTCGACGCCCGACGAGGCCGTATACCTCGACAGCTTGCGCAGACGCCGTGATCTGGCGGTCCTGATCCTGCTCGATGTCTCGGGTTCCGCCTCGGAGGCGGGAACCTTCGGGCAGACCGTGCACGAGCAGCAGCGCGCGGCCGCCGCTGCGCTGACGATTGCGCTGCACGAACTCGGAGACCGCGTGGCGCTGTACGCGTTCCAGTCGCAGGGACGTTCAGCCGTGCACCTGCTGCCGGTCAAGCGGTTCGAGGACCACTTCGACGCGATGGTGATGCGGCGCCTGAGCAGTCTGACCCCGGGCGCCTACTCGCGGCTCGGCGCGGCCATCCGCCACGGCACGGCGGTGATGACGGAGAAGGCGGGCACCTCCCGCCGCCTGCTCGTCGTCCTGTCCGACGGTTTGGCCTACGACCACGGCTACGAACGGCTGTACGGGGCGGCCGATGTGCGACGAGCGCTGGGGGAGGCCCGCCGGGAAGGTATCGGCTGCCTGTGCCTGACAATCGGCGCCGCCACCGATTCCGGTGAACTGGCCAGAGTGTTCGGCAGCGCTGCGCACGCGTCCATCCCGAAACCCACGCAGCTGGCCGATGTGGTCGGCCCGTTGTTCCGCGCGGCGTTGCGCACTGCCGACCTGCGTCGGCGCGTCGACCGCCCCAAAAGCTTGAACCAAACATCTGTTCCGCGCTAGGGTCCGTAGAACCCGAGTGAGAGCGAAGGGAAAGCATGCAGGTAAAGCCGCCGCGCCCGTATTACGTGCCCGTCGCCAACGAGGAACAGGTGTTCAAGGCGGCCTACCAGCAGGGTCTCTCGATTGCCCTGAAGGGTCCGACCGGATGCGGTAAAACGCGCTTCGTCGAGGCGATGGCACACGATCTGGACCGGCCACTGGTCACCGTCTCCTGCCACGACGACCTGACCACCGCCGATCTCGTCGGCCGGTTCCTGCTGCGCGGCGGCGACACCGAGTGGGTTGACGGGCCATTGACCCGCGCAGTCCGCGACGGCGCGATCTGCTATCTGGACGAGGTCGTCGAGGCCCGCCAGGACACCACCGTCGTACTGCATCCGCTGGCAGATCACCGGCGCCAACTGCCGATCGAGCGACTGGGCGTCACGCTGGACGCGGCACCGGGCTTCTGCCTGGTCGTCTCGTACAACCCGGGCTATCAAAGCGTGCTCAAAGACCTCAAAGACTCGACGCGCCAACGGATGGTCGCGATCGAATTCGGCTTTCCGACACCCGATGTGGAAGAGAAGATCGTGGCCAACGAAGCGGCCGTCGACCATGACCGCGCCGCCGAGCTCGTACGGCTCGGACAGGCGATCCGACGGCTGGAGACCGGGGGACTCCGCGAGGTCGCCTCCACGCGAGTGCTGATCGCGGCAGGCCGGCTGATCTCCGAGGGGCTCACGCCACGGGACGCGGCGCGGGCGGCGATCGCCGGCCCGCTCACCGACGACCCGAACGTGACCCGCGGCTTGATCGAGATGATCGACGCCTACCTGCTCGACCGGTCGCCGAACGATTGACCCCGGTGGCCGCCATCGCTACTGTCTGAACAAATATTAGGTCGACTACCGACGGAGGTTGCATGTCCTACGAGAGCACCGCGGAACCGATCAAGTTCGGGTACCTCATGGACTTCAAGCTGCCCGAGGCGTATCCGCAGGAGATGAAGGAAGACCTGTCCAATCCGTTCGAGCTGGTATTCGCCGACGCGGTCGAAAACGGTGTGATCGACCGGCCGATCCAGATCATCTACAAGGAGGTCGAGGGGCTTCCGAAGGGTTCGGTCAAGGCGGTGATCGACGCGTACGGCGAACTGGTCGACGAGGGCTGTCTCGCGGTGTTCGGCCCGCACATCACCGACAACTGCGTGCCCACGCGGGAGGCCATCGAGGAGCGGTTCCGGGTTCCCGCCCTCAGCGTCACCGGCAGCGACGCCTGGTTGGGGGAGTGGACCTTCTCGTTTCCGCAAGGGTCGCTGACCGACGAGCCGATCTTCTGGGCGGACCTGTTGGCCAAGGGCGGCCACACTGAGGTGGGGGTGCTCATGGAGCAGTCGCTGGTCGGCGAGACCTATGTGAAGAACTTCCGAAGCGCCTGCCGCCGCAAGGGAATACGGATTGTCGCCGAGGCGGCGATCGCGCAGACGGCACAGGACGTCTCGGAAGCGGTGCGCACCCTGCACGAAGCCAAGGCGCAGGCCGTCGTGCACGCCGGTTTCGGCTTCGGCATCGTCTTCGTCAACCCGGCCCTCGAAGAGCTCGGTTGGGATCCGCCCAGGTTCACCAGCACGGCCTTCCAGAACGCGTGGGTCAACCCGATCATGTGGAACGCGTTCATGGGATGGACCGGTGTCGACCAGTACGACGAGGGCAACCCCGTTGGTCAGCGGTTCCTCGACAAGTACCAGGAGAAGTTCGGCCGCCGGCCGGAATACTGTGTGCCCGTGGTGAACTGCGACGTCGCCACCGCACTGCTGCGGGCATGCGCGGATGCCCACCCGCTGAGCCCGCGAGGCGTGAAGGAAGCGCTGGAACGCGTCAAGATGCTGCCCGCTGCCGCCGGGGCGCCGGGCACCCGCGTGTCCTTCGGAAACTGGACGCGCCGCGCCTGGATGGGCGCCGGATATCTGGTGGCCCGACGACTGGACGCCGACGGGGTCAACTCCCATCTCGTCGACCGCTTCGGTGAGGAGTAACCGATGACTACCGAAACCCCGAAGGCCGAAACCACCACGCAGCCGGCCGACGAGCTGCCGAAACGCTCCTGGGTCGGCCCGTCGATCTCGGTGGCCGCCCTGCTGGCCGTGGCGGTGTTCTTCGGCGTCAACGCCCGCAAAGGTCCCGGGTCCCCCCGGATCGCCAACCCGGACGTCGAGGGGGCGCCGCGGCCTGTGGAGGTGCTGTTCGGGTGGAGCACGTCGACCTGGGTGGTGATCCTCGAGACCTTCACCATCGTCACGATGGTTGTCATCATCACCCTGTGGGTGGTGCACTGGCGGCGCAATCCCCACAACCCCACACTGTTGATGGCTCTGGTGACCTCGCTGATCGTGTGGCAGGACCCGATCATGAACTGGTCGCCGTTCGCGGTCTACAACCCGGAACTGGCGCACCTTCCCGAGGACTGGCCGCTGGTGTCGCTGTCGCCCACGGTCGAGCCGTTCGTGGTTCTCGGTTACGTGATGTTCTATCTCGGGCCGTACTTCCCGGCCATCTGGATTCTTCGCAAACTACAGGCACGCCGGCCTGTCGGATCGTTCGTGTGGCGTCACCCGCTGATCAGCTTGGCGGCCATCATCTTCCCGATCGGGGTGATCGTCGACGCAGCACTCGAGATCACGCTAGTGCGCACGGGCATGTACATCTACTCGCAGGTGCCGCCGTGGGCGTCGATCTTCGCCGGCGAACCCCATCAGTTCCCGCTGATCTGGGAAGTGGTGGCGGTGACGTTCGTGATGATCCCCGCCGGCGTGCTGCTCTACCGTGACGACACGGGTAAATCCGTCGCGGAGAAACTCGCCCAGCGCGCGCGGATCTTCGCCAGCAGACCCAGGCTGGGCACGTTCGTCGTGATGTTCGTGATCCTCAACGTCGCCTACTTCTGCTACGGCGGGCTGTTCGCGATCGTGAAGGCCACCAAGATCTCCACCTCGGTGGCCTGCCCGTGGCCGTACCCGGAGGTCAAGGTCTATGACCCGCAAGGCTTTTACGAGGCGAACGGTCAAGAGGGCCCGTACTCGGTCGGGATCATGTCGACCTGGATGAGCGGGCAACCCGACGGGCGCCCGGACGTCGAACTGGGCTCCAAGAGTGACCGGTGCGCACCGGAAAACCAAAGTGGGTGACGGGGCCTTGCGCAGCGTAGTCATCACGGGTGCCTCCAGGGGCCTCGGGCTCGCGTCCGCATCGCACCTGTACCGGCAGGGCTGGCGCGTCGTCGCGGCCATGCGGTCCATCGACGCCGGGATGCAACGCCTGCGTGAGGCGACGGGTGCGGCGCCGGACGATCCGAACCTGATCGGCGTGACCCTCGACCTCACCGATGCCGCGTCGATCACCGCCGCCGCGAAGGCGATCGACGAGGCCGTCGGCGCACCGTACGCGCTGGTGCACAACGCCGGAATCTCCGCGGCCGGGATGGTCGAAGAGACCCCGGTCAGCTTGTGGGAGCAGATGTTCGCGACCAACATCTTCGGGCCGGTTGCGTTCACCAAGGCGTTGTTGCCGTCCATGCGTGAGGCCGGTCGCGGTCGCATCGTGCTGGTGTCGAGTCAGGGCGGTGTGCGCGGAATGCCCGCGACCGCACCGTATTCGGCCGTCAAAGGCGCGTTGGAGCGCTGGGGTGAGTCGATGGCGGCCGAGGTGGCGCCGTTCGGCATCGGGGTGACGATCCTGGTGACCGGCACCTACGACACCGAGATCATCACCGACGCGGGAACCACCGACTGCCGCGATCTCGACGGGCCCTACGCCCCGCACCACGCCACGATGGACAAGCGGGGGCGGGCCGCGATGCGGATGGCCGCACGATCGCCGGAGAAGTTCGCGGCGGGCCTGGCCAAGGCGCTCGACAGCTCGAAACCGTTCGTCAAGAAATCGGTGGGGCCCGACGCACGAATGTTGTTGATCGCCAACCGGGTAGTGCCGTCTGCTGCACTGCACCAGATGATCCGGCTGATGATGGGCATCCCGCGCTTCGGCGCGCTCCGAGGAAGTAGAGACCATGGCTGACGTTCGTTTCGAATCGAAGATGATGATCGACGGCAAGCTCGTCGACGGTGAGGCCGGCACCTTCACCAACATCAACCCGGCGACCGAAGAGGTGCTCGGCGAGGTGGCCGACGCGTCGAAGGCCGATATGCATCGCGCCATCGACGCCGCGCGTCGCGCCTTCGACGAAACCGACTGGGCGACCAACCATGCGTTGCGCCAGCGGTGCCTGTTGCAGTTGCAGGAGGCGCTGGAATCGGAGCAGGAAGAACTGCGCGAGGAGCTCATCCTCGAGGTCGGTTGCCCGCGGGCGATCACCCACGGGCCGCAGCTGGATGCGCCGTTGTCCGATGCGTTGCGGTATCCGGCCCGGTTGATCGACGAATACCCCTGGGAGACTTCGCTGGGTGATGCGCTGGTGTCGGTCACCGGGGTGAACACCACCCGCAAAGTCTGGCGTGAGCCCGTCGGCGTGGTCGGGGCGATCGTGCCGTGGAACTTTCCGTTCGAGGTCTCTATTCAGAAGATCGGTCAGGCGCTCGGGACCGGAAACACCGTCGTGCTCAAACCGGCGCCGAACACGCCGTACAACGCCACCCGGCTGGGCCGGCTCATCGCGGAGAACACCGACATCCCACCGGGCGTCGTGAACGTCGTCACCGCATCGGACCACTTCGTCGGCGAGGAACTCACGCTGTCGCCGAAAGTGGACCTGATCTCGTTCACCGGATCCACCGTCGTCGGGCAACGGATCATGGAAAAGGGTGCCGCGACGATGAAGCGGCTCTTTCTGGAACTCGGTGGCAAGTCGGCGACCATCGTGCTCGAGGACGCGGACTTCGCGGTCGGCTGCATGATGGGCATCGCGCCGTGCATGCACGCGGGCCAGGGCTGCGCCAACCCCACCCGGTTGCTGTTACCGCGCTCGCGCTACGACGAAGGCGTAGAGATCCTGAAGGGCATCTACGAAGGCGTCACCGCCGGCGATCCGCAGGACCCCGGCACGCTGTGCGGCCCGGTGATCTCCGACAAACAGCGCGGCCGTATCCGCGGATACATCCACAAGGGTGTCGAGGAGGGCGCGACCCTGCTCGTCGGGGGAGCCGAGACCCCCGATGGTATGGACAAGGGATTCTTCGTCAAGCCAACGCTTTTCACCGACGTCGACAACTCGATGACCATCGCGCAGGAGGAGATCTTCGGACCCGTGCTTGCCGTGATCCCGTTCGACGACGAGGACGACGCGGTGCGGATCGCCAACGACAGCCCGTACGGCCTGGCCGGCAACGTCATGGCCGGAACGCTGGATCGTGCGCTTTCGGTGGCCAAACGACTACGGGCCGGCTTCATCGGTTTGAACGGCACCGCCGGCTACGGCGCCGACACCCCGTTCGGCGGATACAAGGCCAGCGGCATCGGACGCCAGAACGGTGTCGCCGGGTTCGACCAGTACACCGAGATCAAGTCTGTCGCCTATCCAGCCGGTTCCTAGGAAGAAGACATGCAACTGTTGTTTGACGACCTCGAGGACTTCGGCGAATTCGACGACTTCGTGTCGGGCGATGTGCGTGATCCCCACACCGAACTGGCGAGGCTGCGGCGCGAGGAGCCGGTCCAGAAGATCGAGATCCCCGGCATTCCAGGGCAAGAGGGTAAGCCCATCGTCATGGTGTACCGCTACGAGGAAGCCCAGCAGATGCTGCGCGACAACGAGACGTTCTCGTCGTCGATCATCATCCAGGCGTTCGGCGACGTGTTCGGCAAGCATGTGATGCTCGGTATGGACGAGCCCGTGCACGGCAGGCATCGAGCGCTGGTGGCCAAGGCGTTCTCGCAAAAAGCCCTGGCCCGGTGGGAAGACACGTTGGTGACCAAGATCGGCAACGCGCTGATCGACCGGTTCGCCGACCGGGGCAGCGCCGACCTGGTCAAGGAATTCAACTTCCCGTACCCCACGTTGATCATCGCCGGGCTGTTGGGGCTGCCGCAGGACGATTACGCGCAGTTCCAGAAGTGGTCCATCTCGCTACTGTCGTTCACCATCAACCCCGAACGCGGCCGCGAAGCCTCCCAGGCGCTGGCCGAGTACTTCACCCCGATCCTTGCCGCCCGTCGTCAAGACCCCCGCGACGATCTGATCAGCGGGCTGGCAGCCGCCGAGATCGACGGTGAGAAGCTGTCCGACGAGGAGATCTTCTCGTTCCTGCGGCTGCTTCTACCCGCGGGGGTCGAAACCACGTACCGGTCATTGGGTAATCTCTTGTTCGGGTTGCTCACCAATTCCGAACAGCTGCAGGCGCTTCGAGCCGACCGATCGTTGATACCGCAGGCGATCGAGGAAGCCGTGCGCTGGGAGCCGCCGCTGATGATGATCACCCGAGTAGCTACCTGCGACACCGAACTCGGCGGAGTGCACATTCCCGAGGGCTCCTCGGTGATGCCGGTACTGGGCGCAGCCAACCGGCAAGAGGAACGCTTCCAGCACCCCGACCAGTTCGACATCCTCCGCGAAGCCAAAGCCAACATTGGCTGGGGCTACGGCGTACACGTCTGCCTCGGCATGCATCTGGCGCGGCTGGAGATGCGGGTGGCGCTCAACCTGCTGCTGGACCGCCTGCCCAACCTGCGGATGGATCCTGCTGCCGACGACCCCTACATCCGCGGTCAGGTATTTCGGTCACCGACATCGGTGCCGATCGTCTTCGACGCGAACCCTCGCCGTGACGAGCAGTCGTGAAAACCCCCTATACAGCACATTGTTGGGGGTTTCGACGTCTGCTCGCATCAGTAACCAGGAGATGTGAATGACCGAACTGCGCTTCGATGACAAGGTGGTCGTCGTCACCGGCGCCGGCCGGGGTGTCGGCCGCAGCCACGCCTTGCTCCTGGCCGCAAGGGGCGCCCGCGTCGTCGTCGCCGACAACGGAGCCGAGATCGACGGGAGCGCGAGTTCGTCAGGACCGGCCGACGACGTCGTCGCCGAGATCGCGCAGTCCGGCGGCAAAGCGGTGGCATGCAGCGCCTCGGTCGCCGAGGAGGCCGGGGCCGCGGCGATCGTTTCGACCGCCCTCGACGCATTCGGCCGGATCGACGCGGTGATCAACAACGCCGGCGTCCACGACCCGGATCTGTTCGAGACGCTGTCGACCGAGCGGACCCGCGCGATGCTCGACGTTCATTTCTTCGGAACGTTTTTCCTGTCGCGGGCGGCGTGGCCGCACCTGCGCGACGCGGGCCGCGGCCGCATCGTCAACACCGTTTCGGAGGCCATGCTCGGCGGCATCCCGGAACTGACCAGCTACGGGGCGGCCAAGGGCGCGATCTGGGGACTGACCCGCAACCTGGCCACCGAAGGCGCCGCCCACGGCATCGGCGTGAACGCGCTGGCGCCGCGCGCCTACACGCGGATGTCGGCATCGCAGGGACGGCAGCTGGCCGAGCAGTTCAGCCTGTCCGAGGACGCGATGGCCGAGATCAACGCCAGCATGCCACCTGAACTGTGCTCTCCCGCAGCGGCTTTCCTGGCCCACGAGTCGTGTGAGCTCACCGGCGAAGTGCTGATGGCTGGGATGGGCGGTGTGTCGCGGCTGGCGGTCGTGCGCACCCAGGGCATTTGGAAGTCGTCGCTGAGCGCCGAGGACATCGCCGACAACCTCGACCAGATCATGAACGTCAACGACGCCTACGTGACCGAAGCAACCAGGAGTGTTTTGTGACCGATTTCGAGACCGTCGACTTCTTCACCGACGAAAACCTCGTCCCCGACCCGTACCCCTATTTCGACTATCTGCGATCCAAATGCCCTGTGGTGCAGGCGACACCGTTCAACATCTTGGCCGTCACCGGATATGAAGAGGCGCTGGCGGTGTACAAGGACCTGAGCTTCTCGTCCTGCGTCTCGGTGGCCGGACCGTTCTCCGGGATGCCGTTCGGCCCAGGCGAGTCTGACGACGTCTCGGAATTGATCGAGCAACACCGTGGCGCGGTGCCGATGGCTGAACACATCACGTCGCAGGATCCGCCGCTGCACACCCGCACGCGGGGTCTGCTGAACAAACTCATCACGCCCAAGCGCCTGAAGGAGAACGAAGACTTCATGTGGCGGTTGGCCGACCAGCAACTCGACACCTTCCTCGAGAAGGGCGGCTGCGAGTTCTTGGCCGCTTACGCCAAACCGTTCTCGCTGCTGGTCATCGCCGATCTTCTCGGTGTGCCTATCGAGGACCACGAGGAGTTCAAGGAGGTCTTCGCGCTGGAAACGGTCGGCGAATTGGGTAAGGAGGCGCCGACGTCGCACAACCCGCTGGAGTGGCTCAACGACAAGTTCTACTCCTACATCGAGGACCGCAGGCGTGCGCCGCGTCAGGATGTGCTGACGGAACTGGCGCAGGCCAAACATGAAGACGGGTCGACGCCTGAGATCGAGGACGTCATGAACCTCTCGACGTTCCTGTTCGCCGCCGGCACCGAGACGACGACGAAGCTGGTCAGTTCGGCCGTGTGGTTCATGGCTGACAATCCGGGATTCGAGAAGCAACTGCGCGAGGACCGCAGCAAGATCCCGGCGTTCCTCGAGGAGACTCTGCGGATGGAAAGCCCGGTCAAGTCCCACTTCCGGATGGCACGCACTACCACGAAGATCGGTGACGTCGAGGTACCCGCGGGCACCACTGTCATGCTGCTTCCCGGTGCGTGCAACCGCGATGAACGAAAGTTCGCCGACCCCGACACGTTCCGGGTGGACCGGCCGAATGTGCGGGAGCAGATCGCGTTCATCCGCGGCGTCCATTCCTGCCCCGGTGCGCCGTTGGCACGCGCCGAAGGGCGGATCTCGTTGAACAGGATCCTCGACCGGATGACCGACATCACGATCTCCACCGAGCACCACGGCCCGCCGGACGACCGCAACTTCACCTACGAGCCGACGTTCATCATGCGCGGGCTCAGTGAACTGCACATCACGTTCACGCCGACCGGCTAGACCTGCCCGTGTTAATACTGATACCCGCGAGCAGACGCAAACTCGCACAAAAGTACCGCGAAAACTGCGATTTAGTGTCTGCTCGGCAGAAGAAAGGGAGTAGCGCATGACCGGAAAGCTCGCCGGCAAGGTCGCTTTCATCACCGGTGCGGCGCGCGGTCAGGGTCGCGCGCACGCTATCGCGATGGCCAAGGAAGGCGCCGACATCATCGCGGTCGACATCTGCCGCGACATCCCGTCCAACCCCTATCCGCTCGCGACACCCGAGGACCTCGCCGAGACCGAACGGTCGATCAAGGAACTCGGCAGGCGCGTCGTCGCGCGGGTGGCCGACGTGCGCGAGCGCCACGAACTGCGTGAGGCGATGGAAGTGGGCGTGGCGGATCTCGGCAGGATCGACATCGTCGTCGCCAACGCCGGCATCCTGCCGATGGCGATGGGCAACCCCGATCCGATGGGGTTCGTCGACGCCTCCGACGTCGACCTGGTGGGCGTGATGAACACGGTAGCGGTGGCGATTCCGCATCTGCCCGACGGCGCGTCGATCATCGTCACCGGCTCGACCGCAGGGATGATCCGCGGCACCACCACGAGCCCCGACATGGGCCCGGGCGGCGCCGGTTACGGATGGAGCAAGCGCATCGTGATGGAGTACGTCGACGAGATGTGTCTTCACCTGGCGCCCAGGATGGTTCGCATCAACGCCATCCACCCGACCAACTGCAACACCCACCTGCTGCAGAACGAGGGCATGTACGGTGTGTTTCGGCCCGACCTCAAAGCCGAGGGCAAGACGCCGACCCGCGAGGACGCCGAACCGCTGTTCACGCTCTTTCAGGCGATGCCGATCCCGTACATCGAACCGGAGGACATGGCCAACCTCGGGGTGTTCCTGGCCAGTGACGACAGCCGCTACATCACCGGACAGCACATCCGCGTCGACGCCGGCTCACTGCTGAAGTGGCCCAACGGACCGGGCGGTTAAGGCCGGTGCAGGAAGCCGTGCAGGATCGCTTGCACCAGCTCGTCGACGATCACCTCCCGCGGCGGCGGCCGGTTGCCGAAGAAGGTCGAGCGCAAGGCGACCATGCCGACGATCATCGCGACCGTCGAATGGGCGGGCAGATCCGGTTGGCCCGAATGCATTCCGCGTAGTTGCATCCCCTCCGCGCTGATCTGGCCGAGCAGCGTGAGGGCGCGTCGGATGTCGGCGATGCCCGCGCTTTTGATCTCGTCGTCGCTGAGCCCGTCGGAGGCGACCAGCGTCAGCAATAGGCCCCGGTGTTCGACGAGCACGTCGTAGAGTTCGCCGACGAATTGCCGGGTCAGTTCCTCTTCGGTGGTCTTATCGGGAATGACGGCCTGCCAGGTCTTGCCGAAGTCGTCGACGAAGTCGGTGAACGGCAGGACCAGAGCCTCGCGGAACAGCCCAGCCTTGGAGCCGAAGTGGCGGAACAGCAGGTACTCGGTGACGCCGGCGGCTTCAGCGATCTCGCGGGTCGTCGTCGTGCGGTAGTCGCGACGCGCGAACAACTCGCGGGCGGCGTCGAGCAGCAGCCTGCGGGCCTCGCCCCGGGGGCGCCTGGGGGCCTGTTTTTTGGCTGAACGCCGCTGGGACACGGTTTCTCACTTTCTGGGACCGCGCTGAGAGCGGCTGACGACATCAACGATAACGTCCTTGACCAAACCTAAGTAATAGTGTCCACTATTACGCATGGGTCAACTCATCATGCTCGGAACACTGTTCGGGCTGATCATCTTGATTTTCGGGCTGGTGATCTACTTCGATCCCGAAGCTCGCGGCAACGCCAACGAGGACCACCGATGAACACCGAGCTGACGCCGGCCCTGATCGCCGGTCTGTCGTTCGCCTACATCGGCGGCGTGCTGTTTCTTGCCTACGGGGTGTTCCTGAGCATCAGGCGCGGGCGCCTGCACCCGCTGCTGCTGGTCTCCATCTCCGCCATTTCGTTCTCGTGGATCGAGGCGCCCTACGACTGGGCGGTATACGCACAATTCCCGCCGGCGCTGCCGCGCATGCCGTCGTGGTGGCCGCTGAACATGACGTGGGGCGGCGGTCTGCCGTCGGCCGTACCGATCGGCTACATCGCCTACTTCGTGCTGCCCGCCGTGATCGGCGCGGCGCTCGGGCGGCGGATCATCCGTCGCTTCAACTGGCGCGCACCGCAAACCCTGTTGGTCGTGGGGCTGATCGTCGGGTTCTGCTGGGCCCTGTTGTTCAACGGGTTCTTCGGCCCCCGGCTCGGTGTCTTCTACTACGGCTACATCATTCCCGGGCTCGGGCTGTTCGAGGGCAGCAAGTTTCAGTACCCGCTGTACGACGCGCTCGCGATGGGTGTGCAGATGATGGTCTTCACCTACCTGCTGGGCCGTACCGACTCCGAAGGCCGCAACGTCATCGACATGTTGGCGGACAAGGTGTCCAAGACCCGCCTGCAGTCGACCGTCGTCTCCGTGATCGCGGCCGTCGTCGTCGGCCACGCGGTCTACGGCGCGGTGTTCGCGCCGCATCTCGTGACCAAGCTCGCCGGGTACGTGACCTCAGGACCGTCAGAACAGCTTTTTCCCGGGGTACCGAACCAGCCGAGATAGCCGTCCGATTAGCTCCTGCTCGGGTGAACGGCACCGTAATCTGCGATATGTGGATCCTTTCACGCATGAAAGGAGGACCCGCGTGAGAATTTCTCTGCGTTATCTGTTTTTGGGAGTGGCGTCGACAGCGCTGGGCGTCACACTGTTCGCGGGTGCACCCGCGGCGTACGCCGATTGCACGGATGCGGGTGCGGCGACAGTGTGTGCGCAGGGGTCGGTACGCGGCGGGGGGCCGGATGCGCCGGTGGCCGGCCCCGTCTATCCCGGCTACTGCGCCGACCCGTGGTATTGCAGCGACGACTGGGGACTCGACGTGATCATCAACCCGGATCCGCCGCGTCCGCCCATCGACATCGGGCGTCCGGGCCGGCCCGGGCCCCGCTGAGGTGATTCCGAAAGTCCATTTCCAGCAAGGAGTTTCAAATGTTCTCTCGCAGTGTCTTAGGCGCCGGCATGGTCGCAGGCGCGATGCTCCTCGGTACCGTGGCGAGCGCCAGTGCCGATCCGCAGAACTGTACGGCCGCCGATTTATCCGGTGTCATGGCAGGCGTTTCCGCGGGCACGTCGTCGTATCTGTTCACCCATCCGGATGTCAACGCGTTCTTCACCGGTCTCAAGGGCAAGCCCAGAGATCAGATGGCGGAGGAGATCAAGGCGTACCTGGACGCCAATCCACAGGTGCGCGACGAGCTTCGGGCAGTAAGGCAGGCTGCTGCCGACTTCCGGGAGCGCTGTGACGCGCCGTTACCCGACATGTCGATGGGTTAACGACACCAAGAACTGACAGACTGAGCGGGTGCGCATCCCACCGAAGTGCTGGCTCACCGACATGGACGGTGTGCTGGTCCGCGAAGAGCACGCGTTACCGGGCGCGGCCGAGTTCCTGCAACGCCTGATGGATCGCGAGCGGCCGTTTCTGGTGCTGACCAACAACTCGATCTTCACGCCGCGCGATTTGTCGGCGCGGCTGGTGCGGTCGGGGCTGACGGTGCCGGAGAACGCGATCTGGACGTCGGCGTTGGCCACCGCCGCGTTCCTCAACGACCAGTTGCCCGGCGGGTCAGCCTACGTCATCGGTGAGGCGGGTCTGACCACGGCGCTGCACGAGGTCGGGTACACGCTCACCGACATGGAACCCGACTTCGTCGTGCTCGGCGAGACCCGCACGTACTCGTTCACCGCGATCACCAGGGCCATCCGGTTGATCCTGGCCGGGTCCCGGTTCATCGCCACCAACCCCGACGTCACCGGGCCTTCGGCGGAGGGGCCGCTGCCGGCCACCGGATCCGTCGCCGCGATGATCACCAAGGCCACCGGCCGTGAGCCCTACTTCGTCGGCAAGCCGAACCCGATGATGTTCCGCAGCGCGCTGAACCGGATCCAGGCGCACTCCGAGAGCACCGTGATGGTCGGTGACCGGATGGACACCGACGTCGTCGCCGGGATCGAAGCCGGGTTGGAGACCATCCTGGTGCTGACCGGGTCGACGACACCCGATGAGGTCGAGCGCTATCCCTTCCGGCCGAGCCGGGTACTGCCGTCGATTGCCGAGGCAGTCGAGTTGGTTTGACACTTGATAGCTTGGCCGGGTGACTGCTCCTGCTGATGCTGTGCGCCCGCTTGCCGGGGTGCGCGTTGTCGAGATCTCCAGCTTCGTCGCGGTGCCGCTGGCCGGAATGACGCTGGCCCAACTCGGTGCCGAGGTGGTTCGCGTCGATCCGATCGGCGGCGCGGCGGACTACCGCCGGTGGCCGGTCACCGGCGACGGCGAAAGCATCTACTGGGCGGGCCTGAACAAAGGCAAGCGTTCGGTGGCCGCCGATATGCGTTCGCAGGACGGGCAGCGGTTGGTGCAGCGGTTGATCGCCGACAGCGGCATCTTGTTGACGAATGTCGCGGGTCGCGAATGGCATTCGTATGACACGCTGGCGGCGCTGCGCCCGGACCTGATCCACGTCGAGGTGTCCGGCCGCGCCGACGGCGGCACCGGCGTCGACTACACCGTCAACGCCGGGATCGGGTTCCCGTTGGCGACCGGCCCGGCCGAACTGGGCACCCCGGTCAACCACGTGCTGCCGGCCTGGGACGTGTCGTGCGGGATCTATGCGGCGCTGGCCGTCGTCACCGCGCTGCGCCACCGCGACGCGACCGGACAAGGCCAGCGGATCAGCATCCCGCTGGAGAACGTCGCGTTGGCGACAGCGGGAAATCTGAGCTTCTTCACCGAGGCCATGGTCAATGGCACCAGCCGCCAGCGGATCGGCAACTCGGTGTACGGCCAGTACGGCCAGGACTTTTCGAGCAGCGACGGGGTGTCGTTCATGGTGGTTGCGCTCACCGCACGGCACTTCCGCGATCTGACCGAGTTGACCGGCACCACGAAAGCCGTTGCTGCACTGGCTGACACCCTCGGCGCAGACTTCAACGACGAGGGGCAGCGCTATGAGCATCGCGATGCGCTCTCGGGGTTGTTCGGTGAGTGGTTCGCCTCGCACACCGCCGACGAGATCACCGCGGCACTGTCGGCGTCATCGGTGTTGTGGGAGCGGTATCGCACCTTCGCCGAGGCCGTCACCGAGGAGAAGGTAACGGCCAACCCGTTGTTCACGCCGCTGGATCAGCCGCGCATCGGGGAGTATCTCGCGCCCGGGTTACCGATCTCGATCGGCGGCGCGTATCCGCCCGCGACCGCCGCGCCGGCGCTCGGCGACGACACCACCGCAGTGCTCACTGAGTGGTTGGCGATGAGCACCGACGAGGTGTCAGCGTTGGTCGAATCCCGTGCTGTGGCAACGGGTCACGTCCAATGAGCAAGCTGCTCGAGTTGCTCGAGGTGCGGCCGGGTCCCGGCGTGGACTCGTGGATCGGTGCAGCGAGCGGGCCGGCCGGAAAACGCGCGTACGGTGGGCAGTTCGTCGCGCAGAGCCTGGCGGCGGCGTGCCGCACCGTCGAGGCCGATCGGTTGCCCACCAACATGCATCTGCAGTTCCTGCGCGGCGGGGAGGCCGGTGACGAGGTCGAGTACCGCCTGACACGGGTGTTCGACGGCCGGACCGCCTCGGCGCGCCGGGTCGAATCGCATCAGGATGGTCGGTTGTTGACGACGGCGACGGTGTCGTTCGCGACCGAACTGCCCGGCCCGCAACATGGTCAGCGGCCATCGACGCCGCAAGATCCTTCGGCGCTGCCGTGCACCGGGCCCGCCGGACCCGCGCCGTCGATGCCGCTCGACGAACTCGACATCAGGATCGCCGACGAGGGTGCGGGTGATCAGTTTGTGCGTCGATTATGGTGGCGCACAACGGCTGTGCTGCCCGATGAGCCGCTGTTACACACGCTGCTGGCCGTCTACGTAACCGATGTGTACATGATCGACCCGGCGCTGCAGGTGCACGGTCATTCGATGGCAGCGCGCACCCATCGAAGCGGCACAACGGATTCCTCGATCTGGTTTCACCGCTCGGTGCGCGCCGACGAGTGGAATCTGCTCGAGACGACGTCACCGGCCGCCGCGCGGGGACGCGGGGTGGTCACCGGAAGTTTGATCCGCGCCGACGGTGTCATCGCGGCGACGCTGGCTCAGGAGGGCCTCATCGCCGATCGGGGCTAGCCTGACCCGCGTCTTACTTGCGCCGAGATCGACGTTTCGGCGAGTGCTACTCGCACTTTCCCACCCAAACGTCCCTTTCGGCGCTACATCCGGCCGGAGCGGGCGCGCACGAAGCTGTACACCCCGAAGGCGGCGATGCCGATCGCGGCGAGAATGAGAAGAAACTTGCCGAACGGCGCCTGCCCGAGGGTCTTGACCGCCGCGTCGATCCCCGTCGCCTTGGCCGGATCGGCCTGCATCGTGGCCACGATCACCAGCACCCCTGCGCCCGCGAGCACCAGGCCTTTAGCCGCGTATCCGGTCATCCCGATGGCGGTGACGCCGGTGCCGACTGAACTGCGCAGGTCTTTGCAGAACCGTTTCGTCACGCCTTCGTAGACGTGATAGCCGCCGACGCCGAGCAACCCAAGTCCGACCGCGATGAGTACGGCCTTGCCCCAACCGGACTGCATCATCTGCGCGCTCAGGCCGGCGTTCTGCTGAGTGCTCTGCTGTCCACTGCCCATCGCAAAGCGTGCCGCCGAAAACGCGATGGCGAAGTTGACCGCGGCCAGGCCGAGCGACTTCGCCTTCTTCCATGCCGGGCTGTCGTCCTGGAAACGGCGCGAACCTTCACCGGGCCGCGGGCCGACGATCGCCTCGGCGACACGCCAGAGGCCCAGGGCCACAAGACCGACGGCGATGACCCACAACAGCACGGTGCCACCGCTTTGTTGCGCCAGCGTCGCCAGCGCCCCGGACTGGTCGGCGTTGCCACCGGACCCGAGCGCGATCTGCAGGATCAGGTACCCGACGAGCAGGTGCAGCACGCCACTGATCGCGAAGCCGGCGCGGGCCGTGTACTCGAACGCATCACTGTTGGTGGCTCGATCGGCGACACCGTGTAACGACTTGTCGGTCATGCCGGCGGGTACCCCCTTTTTGACGGCGGCGAAACGGGGCGCGCCGAATTTGTGGATGAATTCGCGGTTGGGGATAAGTCGTGTCGCCGCGACGCGGATTGTCGGTGCCGAGCCGCACGGTAAGGCCATGACTACGTTGACCAGCGCCCAAATCGGCGCCCTCGGAGAGCAGTTGGCGGTCGACCATCTGACGTCGCTCGGGTTGCGGGTGGTGGCCCGTAACTGGCGGTGTCGCCACGGCGAGCTGGATGTGATCGCGTCCGACGACGCGGCGCGCATCGCGGTGTTCGTCGAGGTGAAGACCCGCACCAGCGATCGGTTCGGCGGTGTCGAGGAGGCCGTGACCCCGCAGAAGGTGCGACGGCTACGACGGCTGGCCTGCCTGTGGTTGGCAGCCCAGGACATCGGGTGGGCGCAGATCCGCATCGATGTCGTCGGGGTGAGGATCGGTCGGCGGCGCACCCCGGAGATCACCCACCTTCAGGGGGTGGGGTGATGGCGTTGGGGCGGGCGTTCTCGGTGGCGGTGCGCGGGCTGGAGGGCCACATCGTCGAGATCGAGGCCGATATCAGTTCGGGGTTACCGGGTGTGCACCTGGTTGGGCTGGCGGATGCGGCGCTGCAGGAGTCGCGCGATCGGGTCCGCGCGGCGATCACCAACTGCGGCAACAGTTGGCCGATGGCTCGGCTGACGCTCGCGCTGTCGCCGGCGACGCTGCCGAAGATGGGCAGCGTTTACGATTTGGCGCTCGCGCTGGCGGTGTTGTCGGCGGAGAAGAAGGCCGAGTGGCCGCGGTTGGAGAAGACCCTGCTGCTCGGGGAGCTCGCGCTCGACGGCCGGGTGCGTCCGGTCAAGGGAGTGCTGCCCGCGGTGCTGGCCGCCAAACACGAAGGCTGGCCGACGGTGGTGGTGCCCGCCGAGAACCTCGCCGAGGCCAGCCTGGTCGACGGCATCGACGTGTTCGGCGTGCGGACGCTGCGCCAGTTGCAGTTGTGGATTGTGGGAAAGATCCAGCTGGAAGGCAGGGTCGACGCGCGGTGCGGCGCTGTGCCGCCGCCGCTGGACCTCGCCGACGTGGTTGGCCAGACCCAGGCGCGCTTCGCGGTCGAAGTGGCCGCCGCCGGTGGCCATCATCTGATGCTCACCGGCCCGCCGGGTGTCGGTAAAACCATGTTGGCGCAACGGCTTCCGGGGCTGCTGCCGACGCTGTCGGAACGCGAGTCGCTGGAAGTGACGGCGATCCACTCGGTGGCGGGCACGCTGTCGGGCAGCACACCGCTGATCACCCAGCCGCCGTTCATTGCGCCGCACCACACCTCGACCGTCGCGGCCATGGTCGGGGGCGGTTCCGGGCTGGCGCGTCCGGGCGCGGTCAGCCGCGCACATCGCGGCGTGCTGTTTCTCGACGAATGCGCCGAAATCGGCGTCAGCGTGCTGGAGGCACTGCGCACTCCGCTGGAAGACGGCGAGATCCGGCTGGCCCGCCGCGACGGCGTGGCCCGGTACCCGGCGCGGTTTCAACTCGTGCTGGCGGCCAACCCCTGCCCGTGTGCACCGGCCAACCCCAACGACTGCATCTGTCGCGGCGGCGACAAGCGCCGATATCTCGGCAAGCTGTCCGGTCCGCTGATCGACCGGGTCGACCTGCGCGTCGAGATGCACCCGGTGCGGGCCGGTGAACTCGTCCAGCAGGACGGTGAGTCCACCGCCGCGGTGCGCGAGCGGGTCGCGGCGGCGCGGCAGGCGGCCGAGGAACGGTGGCGGCCGTATGGCATTCGCAGCAACGTCGAGGTCAGCGGATCGCTACTGCGGCGCAAGTTCCGGTTGCCGCGGACGACGATGAAGCCGTTGTACGACGCGGTGGATCGCGGTCTGCTCAGCGCCCGTGGCATGGATCGCACGCTGCGGGTGGCTTGGTCGCTGTGCGATTTGGCGGGCCGGACCTCGCCGGGGTTGGAGGACGTCACTGTGGCGTTGAGTTTCCGGCAGGGTGGGGGTGCGCGATGACCGAGGACGTTGCGCGGGCATGGGCATATCTGTCGCGGGTGGCCGAACCGCCGTGCCCGGCGCTGAAAGCGCTCGTCGCGCGGGTTGGCGTCCTGGAGGCCGCCGACCGGGTGCGGCGCGGGCACGCCGGCGACGCGGTCAACGAACGGGTTGAACCACGGCGTCACATTGACTGTGCAGCAAGAGATCTGGAACTGCTCGCGGCGATGGGCGGTCGGCTGGTCACCGCCGACGACGACGAATGGCCGGTGTTGGCGTTCACCGGTTTCGGCGGGATCGCCGGGCGGCTGCTCCCGCAGGCTCACCCGCCGATGGTGTTGTGGGTTGTCGGGCCTGCGCGGCTGGACGAGGTGTCCACCCGCGCCGCGGCGGTCGTCGGCACCAGGGCGGCCACCGCATACGGTGAGTTCGCCGCCGCCGATCTGGCGGCGGGTCTGGCATCACGAGATGCGGCGGTGGTGTCCGGCGGGGCGTTCGGCATCGACGGCGCGGCGCATCGGTCGGCGTTGGCGGCCGACGGGTCGACCGTCGCGGTGCTGGCCGGCGGCATCGATGTGCCGTATCCGGCGGGACACAGCGCGCTGCTGCGACGCATCGCCGAGGACGGGGCGCTTGTCACCGAATATCCGCCGGGGGTGCGCCCGGCGCGACATCGGTTCCTCACGCGCAACCGGCTGGTCGCTGCGCTGGCCGGGGCCACCGTGGTCGTCGAGGCCGGCGCCCGCAGCGGTGCCGCCAACACCGCGGCGTGGGCCCGCGGACTGGGCCGCGCGGTGTGCGCGGTGCCCGGCCCGATCACCTCGTCGGCGTCGGTGGGCTGTCACGTCCTACTGCGCGACGGAGCGTTCCTGGTCACCCGCGCCGAAGACGTCATCGAACTGGTCGGCCGAATCGGTGAACTCGCTCCCGACGAGGCTCGGCCGGTCTCGGTCCTCGATGACCTCGACGACACCGACAAGCGCGTGTACGACGCGTTGCCCGCGCGGGCGGCGCGCAATCTCGACGAGATCGCGATGGCCGCCGGTTTGCCGGCACGGCAGGTGTTGGGTCCGCTGGCAACCCTGGAGCTGTGCGGTTTGGTGCGCAGTCGCGACGGCCGGTGGAAACGTGCACTCCGGTAGGTTGTCGAAATGCGTTGGCAGGTGAGCAGGCAGGTCGGCCGGATCGCGGCGGCCCTGCTGCTGCTGGTGGCGGTTTCGGTCACCGACTCGCGAATCGCGCAGGCGGAGGCGGTCGTTGCGCCGCGTGACGGATACGGCTTCGCGGTGGGCGCGCCGATGACGTGGATGAGCGATATGGACGCCGACCGCGAACTCGACGCCGTGGCCCGAACCGGCGCGGAATGGTTGCGGGTGTTCGTCGACTGGAACCGCATCGAGCCGATGCCGGGCGCCTACAACTGGGGCTATCTGGATCACTGGGTCAACGGCGCGGTCTCGCGCGGATTGAAGGTGCTGGCGATGGTCGCCTACACCCCGGACTGGGCCAGGACGCCGGGCTCCTACTTCAGCGCCCCGCCCGTCGAGCCGGCCGTGTTCGCCAGCTTCCTGGACACGCTGGTGAAGCGCTACGGCGACCGGATCAGCAGCTGGGAGGTGTGGAACGAACCGAACGTGCCGATCTTCTTCGGCTACCTCGACGACCGCGCGACGCGCTACACCGAGTTGTTGAAGGCCGCCTACCCCGCGATCAAGGCGGCGCAACCGCACAGCACCGTGCTGGCGGCCGGAATGAGCCGCGCGTACGCCCCGGATGCGCCGCCCGCCTTCGTCGAGGCCATGTACGCGTTGGGCGCCAAAGACTTTTTCGACGCGATGGCCATGCATCCCTACGTCTATCCCGCCGGGTTGGCGGTCGACGACCACAACGGTTGGTCCGATGTCGAACGGGTACGCCAACTCATGGTCGACAACGGCGACGGCGAAAAGAAGATATGGATGACCGAGATCGGTGCGCCCACCGCCGCCGCCACCGCCGGCGGCGTCAGCCAGCAGGAGCAGGCACAGCAGATCACCGACGTGTTGGCCAAGGCAGCACGCACCGACTACAGCGGCCCGGTGTTCATCTACTCGATCCGCGACATCGACACCGCCGACGCCGCAGACGACCAGGACAACTTCGGGGCATTGCTCACGTCGGACTGGCAACCCAAGGCAGCGGCCGAGGTGTTGACAAGGTAGAACGCCGCCGATTGCACCGCGCTCGTATAGTCGGCCGCGTCGGCAGGATCGGCTGCGGCCGTGGATTTGGAGGTTTACGTGGCAGGGCGTCCGATACACACCTTCCAGGTGGTGCGTACCGAGGAGTTGACTCCACACCTGATCCGTGTGGTGCTCGGCGGTTCGGGCCCGGGCACGGGCTTCGACACCTTCACGCCCAACGACTTCACCGACTCCTACGTCAAGATCGCGTTCTTCGCCGAGGACCCCACTGCAGAAGACGTCGCTGCGTTGCCGCAGCCGCTGACCATGGACAGTTTCCGGACCTTGCCGCCCGAACGACAGCCGACGGTGCGCACCTACACCGTGCGACACGTCGACGCCGAGCGTCAGGAGATCTGGATCGACTTCGTCGTGCACGGCGAGCACGGTGTGGCCGGGCCGTGGGCGGCCGCCGCCCAGCCGGGCCAGCCCGTCTACCTGATGGGGCCCAGCGGCGCCTACGCACCCGACCCCGCGGCGGACTGGTATTTGTTCGCCGGTGACGAGGCCGCCATCCCTGCAATCAGCATTGCGCTAGAAGCGTTGCCCGACAACGCGATTGGCAAAGCCTTCATCGAGGTGGCCGGCCCTGAGGACGAGCTTCCGCTGAAGAAGCCCGACGGGGTCGAGCTGACCTGGATCTATCGCGGCGGCCGCGCCGACCTGGTGCCCGAAGACATGGCCGGCGACCACGCGCCGCTCATCGCGTCGGTCAAGGAGACGCCGTGGCTGCCCGGGCAGGTGCAAGTCTTCATCCACGGTGAGGCGCAGGCGGTGATGCACAACCTGCGGCCCTACATCCGCAAGGAGCGCGGCGTGGAAGCCAAGTGGGCGTCGTCGATCTCCGGCTACTGGCGCCGTGGCCGCACCGAGGAGACGTTCCGCCAGTGGAAGGCCGAGCTGGCCAAGCAAGAGGAACAGGCCAACGCCTGACCGCGGGCCTGGCACCCTAGCCTCATGGCGTTCAGCGACTACCAACTCGAGATCTACTTCCAGGGCCTGTCCGGGGTGCTGCCGACGCTGCCGATGGCGTTCGGTGAGCTGGAAACCAAAGCCCAAGCCGTCATGTCGTCGTCGATGTGGTCCTATGTCGCCGGGGGCGCCGGCGACGAACGCACCCAGCGCGTCAACGTCACGGCGTTCGACCACTGGGGGCTGATGCCGCGGATGTTCGTGGGCGCCAACGACCGCGACCTGTCGGTGGAGCTGCTCGGGCTTCCGCTGCCGTCGCCGGCGTTGATGGCGCCGGTCGGCGTCGTCGGGCTCTGCGCCCAGGACGGCCACGGTGACCTGGCCACCGCCCGCGCCGCCGCCCGCACCGGCGTGCCGATGATCGCGTCGACGATGTCGGCCGACCCGATGGAACAGGTTGCCGCCGAATTAGGCGACACCCCTGGGTTTTTCCAGCTCTACACGCCCACCGACCGAGAACTGGCCGCCAGCTTCGTGCGCCGCGCCGAGGCGGCCGGGTTCAGAGGCATCGTCGTCACGCTGGACACGTGGATCCCCGGCTGGCGCCCGCGCGATCTGACGACCTCGAACTTCCCGTTCCTTCGCGGCCTGTGTCTGGCCAACTACACCTCCGATCCGGTGTTCCGGGCGAGCCTGGCGCGCCCGCCCGAGGAAGACCCGCAGGGCGCGGTGTTGCGTTGGGCGCAGATCTTCGGCAACCCGCTGACGTGGGACGACCTGCCGTGGCTGCGGTCGCTGACCGACCTGCCGCTCATCGTCAAGGGCATCTGCCATCCCGACGACGCCCGGCGCGCCAAGGACGGCGGGGTGGACGCCATCTACTGCTCCAACCACGGCGGCCGGCAGGCCAACGGCGGCATCCCCGCCATCGACTGTCTGCCCGCGGTGGTCGACGCCTCCGACGGGCTGCCCGTGATCTTCGACTCCGGAATCCGCAGCGGCACCGACATCGTCAAGGCGCTCGCGCTGGGTGCTGACGCCGTCGCCATCGGCAGGCCATACGTCTACGGGCTCGCGCTAGGCGGTGTGGACGGCATCGTGCATGTGCTGCGGTCGCTGCTGGCTGAGGCCGACGTGACCATGGCCGTTGACGGCTACCGCTCGCTCAAAGAACTGACCCCGGAGGCGATGCGGCGCGTCACCTGACACCTGACCGCGGGTCTGCGACGGTAGGGGCGTGGAGGCGATCCTCGAGGAGTTCGACGAGTACCTTGCGCTGCAGTGCGGGCGCTCCGCGCACACCCGCCGCGCCTATCTTGGCGACCTGCGGGCGCTGTTCGAATTCGTCGCCCAGAAGACCCCCGACGCCGGGATGGCCGCGCTGACGTTGCCGCTGCTGCGTTCCTGGCTGGCCGCACAAGCCGCCGCCGGTTCAGCCCGCACGACGCTGGCGCGACGCACCTCGTCGGTCAAGACGTTCACCGCGTGGGCGCTGCGCCGCGGGCTGATCACCGCCGACCCGGCCGCTCGTCTGCAGGTGCCCAAAGCGCGTCGCACCCTGCCCTCGGTGCTGCGTCAGGACCAGGCGATCGACGCGATGGACGCCGCGAAATCTGGTGCGCAGCAAGGTGATCCGCTCGCGCTGCGGGACCGGTTGATCGTGGAGTTGTTGTACGCCACCGGTATTCGGGTCAGCGAGCTGTGCGGGCTGGACGTCGACGACGTCGACACCTCGCGGCGGCTGCTGCGCGTGCTGGGCAAGGGCAACAAACAGCGCACCGTCCCGTTCGGCGAGCCCGCGCAGACAGCGCTCACCGCGTGGCTGACCGACGGCCGCCCCGCGCTGGCCACCGTTCAGTCCGGGCCGGCCCTGCTGCTGGGCGCGCGCGGCCGACGGCTGGATCCGCGCCAAGCCCGCACCGTCGTGCACCAGACCGTCGCGGCCGTCGACGGCGCCCCCGACATCGGTCCGCACGGGTTGCGGCACAGCGCCGCCACCCATCTGCTCGAAGGCGGCGCCGATCTGCGGGTCGTGCAGGAACTGCTCGGCCACTCCACGTTGGCGACCACCCAGCTCTACACCCATGTCACCGTCGCGCGGCTGCGCGCCGTGCACGACCAGGCCCACCCCCGCGCGTGAATCGGCGATTTCGGCGCCCCTACGCGCGCTCAGCGATGGTTAGCGCATCGAAATCGCTGCAAGGGGAGCGGTTGACCGTGAAGCTGTCGTGGGGAACCGTTTCCTACCTTCGGTGGACAACCGAAAAACCCGGCGCCGCACCGACAGTCGTCCTGCTGCACGGCGGCGGCGTGGACAGCGCGTCGCTGTCCTGGGGTGAGGTCGGTCCGCGGCTGGCGGCGGCCGGCTACCGGGTGCTGGCTCCCGACCACCCCGGCTACGGGGAGAGCCCGCCCGCGCGGTGGCCGTCGACGCAGGAACGGCTGGTGGCCTACGTGGGTGAGCTGATCGATGTCCTGGAGCTGGACCGCTACGCGATCGGCGGGCTGTCCCTCGGCGGCGGGCTGACGATCGGCCACGTCCTGGACCGGCCGCAACGGGTCAGCGGCGCAATGCTGCTGGGCAGCTACGGCCTCATGCCGCGCCTGTCGCAAGGTCCGCTGTCCGCGCCGCGTCAGGCGCTGACCTGGACGATGCTGCGCACCGGGTTGCTCGACGCCCTCACCCGCCGGTCGGGCCGCAACCGCACCGTGATGGCCCGGCTCATGCCCGCGCTGATTCGCGACCCCGCGCGACGCACCCCGGAACTGCTCGACGAGGTCGTGGCCTCTGCCCGTGCCGGCGACGGCTTCGACGCGTTCGGCCAATGGCAGCGCGATCAGGTGCGATGGAATCGCCTGACCACCGACTACCGGGCCCGGTTGGCGTCGTTTCCGCGCCCGGCGCTGGTCATCCACGGCGAAAGGGACACCAGCGTGCCTGTCGCTGCGGCCCGCGCGGCGGTGGAGCTCATCCCCGATGCCAGGATCAAAGTCATTGGGGGAGCAGGGCATTGGGTGCAACGGGATAAACCAGATGTCGTCGTGCCCGCGATGGTCGACTTCCTCGACGAGGTCAGCGCAGCCGGTTGATCACCTCGGCGATGTCGGGCATCGCCGACGTGCACGCTCATGGTCGGGTGGGTTTGAGCCGGATCGGGGTGGTGGCGACCAACCCCAGTGGATCTACGTAGTCCGCGCGCGACGCCGGGCCCCACATCGCGCCCCAGTGCAGACACGCCGCCGTCGGGCAGCCGGGATGGCCCGCCTGCAGCACCCCGATCGCGGTGCCTGCGTCCACGCGCTGCCCGACGCGCACCGCGGGATCGACCGGTTCGTAGCTGGTCCGCAACCCACCGGGGTGTGCAAGCGACACCAGCGGCCGACCGGCCAGCTCCCCGGCGAACACCACGGTGCCCGCAGCGGCGGCATACACCGGCTGGCCGCTCGACCCGGCCAGGTCGACACCGCGATGACCGCGCTGCCAATTCGGGGACGGCGCGTCGAACAGCCGCACCACCGCGGGCCGCGGCTGTAGCGGCCACGCCAACCGCTGCCCCTGCGCGGCCGCCGGCGCCGCCCACACCAGCGCCGCCACCGCCACCGCGATCCACCGCATCCGTCCAGCTCAGCGCATCGCGGGCAAACCGCGCCAGGTTGCCGCCGCGATCTGTGGATCAGCAGGTCGCTGTGGAAAAAGCACCCCCGCGCACGGTGTAAACTGCTAACCGCAGCTCGCACGAGCGGGCTGACTTCGCGTGTCTGCGCACGACCCGGTTTTTTCAAGGTCGTACCCCGGATGCCGTCGGTCCCGTCCAGACGGGTCTGGCATTCCGAGCAGGCACCAGGGCTCGGCGTCACCCGACGTCGGGCGACAACCGACAACACATAAGGACATGGCTGACTATGGCCGTCGTAACCATGAAGCAGCTGCTTGACAGCGGCACCCACTTCGGGCACCAGACCCGGCGCTGGAATCCCAAGATGAAGCGGTTCATCTTCACCGACCGCAACGGCATCTACATCATCGACCTGCAGCAGACGCTGACCTACATCGACAAGGCGTACGAGTTCGTCAAGGAGACCGTCGCGCACGGCGGCACCATCCTGTTCGTCGGCACCAAGAAGCAGGCGCAGGAAGCGATCGCCGAGGAAGCCACCCGCGTCGGCATGCCGTACGTGAACCAGCGCTGGCTCGGCGGCATGCTCACGAACTTCCAGACCGTGCACAAGCGGCTGCAGCGCCTCAAGGAACTCGAGGCCATGGAGCAGACCGGGGGCTTCGAGGGTCGCACCAAGAAGGAAATCCTGATGCTGACCCGCGAGAAGAACAAGCTCGAGCGCAGCCTCGGCGGTATCCGCGACATGCAGAAGGTGCCTTCGGCCGTCTGGGTCGTCGACACCAACAAGGAGCACCTCGCCGTCGCCGAGGCTCGCAAGCTCAACATCCCGATCATCGCGATCCTCGACACCAACTGCGATCCCGACCTCGTCGACTACCCGATCCCGGGCAACGACGACGCGATCCGCTCGGCCGCGCTGCTGACCAAGGTGATCGCCGCGGCGGTCGCCGAGGGGCTGCAGGCCCGCGCCGGGGTCGGCCGCGACGGTGACAAGCCGGACGCCGCCGGTGCCGAGCCGCTCGCCGAGTGGGAGCAGGAACTGCTGGCCTCGGCAACCAGTACGGCCACCGCGGCCGCGACGGCATCCCCGACGGCCGCCGGCGCGGAGCCCGGCACGCCGGAGGCGAACGTACAGACCGAACCAAAAACTACGGAGAGCTGAGATGGCTAACTACACCGCTGCCGACGTCAAGCGACTGCGGGAGGTGACCGGCGCCGGCATGCTCGACAGCAAGAACGCGCTGGTCGAGGCCGACGGCGATTTCGACAAGGCCGTCGAACTGCTGCGCATCAAGGGCGCCAAGGACGTCGGCAAGCGCGCCGAGCGCGCCACCGCCGAGGGTCTGGTGGCCGCCAAGGACGGCGCGCTGATCGAGCTGAACTGTGAGACCGACTTCGTCGCGAAAAACGCCGAGTTCCAGGCTGTCGCCGAGCAGATCGTCGCGGCGGCTGCGGCGGCCAAGGCCAACGACGTCGATGCGCTCAAGGCGGCCAAGATCGACGACACGCCGGTGGAGCAGGTCATCGCCGATCTGTCGGCCAAAATCGGCGAGAAGCTCGAACTGCGTCGGGTCGTCTACTTCGACGGCACTGTTGAGACCTACCTGCACAAGCGCGCCGCGGATCTGCCGCCGGCGGTCGGTGTGCTGGTGGAGTACACGGGCTCGGGCAAGGAGGCTGCACACGCGGTCGCGCTGCAGATCGCCGCGCTGAAGGCCAAGTACCTGACGCGCGACGACGTACCCGAGGACGTGGTGGCCAACGAGCGCCGCATCGCCGAGGAGACCGCGCGCAACGAGGGCAAGCCGGAGCAGGCCCTGCCCAAGATCGTCGAGGGCCGCGTGACCGGCTTCTACAAGGACGTCGTGCTGCTCGATCAGCCGTCGGTGTCCGACAACAAGAAGACCGTCAAGGCGCTGCTCGACGAGGCAGGCGTGACCGTGACCCGGTTCGCGCGCTTCGAGGTCGGCCAGGCCTAACCGGTTCTGCGGCTCGCGCGTTCGTGGGGCTGCGGCGGTACGAGTTGGTACCGTCACCTGCATGGAACGTATTCACGCCTTCGGCGATGACGCCCTCGGTGACCTCGACGGCGTTGGTCTTGTCGACGCACTGCGGGCGGGCACGGTGTCGGCGGCCGAACTCGTCGAGGCCGCGATCGCCCGCACGGAGAAAGTCAACCCGACGTTGAACGGGTTGGCCTACGATGCGTTCGACCGCGCCCGCCATCGCGCGAACGCGCCGCACCCCTACGGCGGCTACTTCGACGGCGTGCCGTCCTATCTCAAGGACAACGTCGCCGTGGCGGGCATGCCGACGATGAGCGGCACCGACGCGTGGGATCCGCGGCCCGAACCCCTCGACGGCGATTTCGCGAAGGCCTATCTGGCGACAGGGCTTGTGCCGCTGGGCAAGACACAGCTGTCGGAGTTCGGGTTCAGCGCGTCGGCCGAGCATCCGCGGATCGGGCCGGTGCGCAACCCGTGGAACCCCGAACACACCGCCGGCGCGTCGTCGTCGGGCTCGGGCGCGTTCGTCGCCGCGGGCGTGATGCCGATCGGGCACGCCAACGACGGTGGCGGTTCCATCCGAATTCCGGCCGCCTGCAACGGTTTGGTCGGCCTCAAGCCGTCGCGCGGACGGCTGCCGCTGGACGCCGACGTGCGGCGGATGCCGTTGCGCATCGTGGCCAACGGAGTGGTCACCCGCTCGGTCCGCGACACCGCCGCGTTCTACCGGGAGATGGAACGCGTCTACGCCAACCCGAAGCTGCCGCCGGTCGGCGATGTCACCGGCCCCGGTAAGCAGCGGCTGCGGGTCGCGGTGTGCACCCAGTCGATCAAGCGCGAAGCCAGCCCCGAAATTCGCGAGCTCACCCTCAAGACCGCCGCATTGCTCGAGGAGTTGGGACACAAGGTCACGACGATCGACAACCCGGTGCCCGCGCGGTTCATGGACGACTTCCTGCTGTACTGGTCGTTTTTGTCGTTCGCGCTCGTGCGCAGCGGCCGCCACGCGTTCGGCCCGAGCTTCGACCGCGGCCGGTTGGACAACCTGACCCTGGGTCTGGACCGGCACGCCGCGCGCAACCTGCACCGGTTGCCGCTGGCGATTGCCCGGCTCTCGCGGGTGCGGCGGATCACCGCGCGGCTGACCGCCACCTACGACGTGGTGTTGACGCCGACGCTGGCCGACGTGACGCCGCGGCTGGGCCATCTCGATCCGACCGCCGAGTACCGCCAGATCATCGACCGCCTGGTCGAATGGGTGGCGTTCACCCCGTTGCAGAACGCCACCGGCGAACCGGCCATCTCGCTGCCGCTGGGCGAATCGGCGTCCGGGCTGCCGGTCGGGATGATGTTCGGCGCGCCGTTGGGGCACGAGGCGCGGCTGTTGCGGCTGGCCTATGAGCTCGAAGAGGCCCGGCCCTGGCGCCGCATTCAGGACTGAATGCTTTCGCGGCAGAACTTCTCGGTCGCGCGGGTCAGCGATGCGGGGCCGTCGCGCAACGCCTGCTGCAGCGGCGTGCCCTCGGCGGTGATCGCCACCAACCGGTCGACACCGTAATCCAATAGCACCGAGGCGTCCGGGGCGACGCGGCCCGCGAAGATCACCACTCGGGCACCGGCCTTCACCGCCAGCTGTGCAACGCCGAACGGCGTTTTGCCCATGACGGTTTGGGCGTCGACGCTGCCTTCGCCGGTGAAAACCCAGTCGGCGTCGCGCAGGGCCTGCTCGAGGCCGACGGTGCGCGCAACCTCCTCGGCGCCGGGGCAGATCTCGGCGCCGAGGTATTCGGCCAGCGCGAACCCCAGGCCACCCGCGGCGCCCGCCCCGGCCCGTTGCGGCTGCACATGACCCAGCGTCGTCGCCGTCACGGCAGCCAGCCGAGACAGCGCCGCATCCAGGCGTGCGACATCGGCTGGGCCCGCGCCTTTTTGGGGCCCGAACACCGCGCTGGCGCCTGTCGGCCCCAGCAGGGGAGCGGTGACATCGGAGGCCACGCGGATTCGCGCGTCGCGCAGCCGCGGGTCCAGTCCGGAGACGTCGATGCACTCCAGCCGCTCCAGCGCAGCGCCGCCCGGCTCGAGCGGGCTGCCGTCGGCGTCGGTCATCACGGCGCCGAGTGCGACGAGCATGCCTGCGCCGCCGTCGTTGGTGGCCGACCCGCCCAGCCCGACGAGGATGTCCTCGGCGCCGCGGTCGAGCGCGGACCGGATGAGCTCACCGACACCGAAGGTGCTGGCGCGCATAACGTCTCGTTGTTCAGTCGGGATCAGCTCTAATCCCGCGGCAGCGGCGATCTCGATCACCGCCAGCTGCCGCAGCGGCACGTACCCGTAGACAGCGGTGACGGGCCGACCCAGCGGGTCGGTGACCGCCGCCTCGACGCGTTGGCCGTGCAGCGCGTCGACGACGGCATCCACGGTGCCTTCGCCGCCGTCGGCCATGGGCACCTCGAGGCACTCGGCATCGGGGAACACCGCGCGCACACCGGCGCGCATCGCGGACACCGCTTGCGACGCCGACATCGACTCCTTGAACGAGTCGGGGGCCAAGACGATCTTCATCGCCGCCATTCTCACCCGATGCCGCGCCGGTTCGCAGAACTAGTCGGTGCCCAGCGCCACCAGGATGCGTTTGAACTCGCGGCGTTGGGTAGCGGTCAGGTTGGCCATCAGCCGTTTTTCCGCTTCGCGCACGCCGGGATCAGTGCGGGTCAGCACGTCGCGGCCCTCGGCGGTGAGCTCGGCCGGCAGCGATCGGCCCGACGAAACGCTGGCCGGCCGGGTCACCAACGCGCGGTCCTCCAACGCGCGCAGCACCATGTTCATCGCCTGCGGGGACACGTTCATGAGCCGGGCGAGCTCGGCGTTGGAGCGGCCCGGGTACTTCGACAGGATCCGCATGCAGATGTACTGCGGAAACGCCAGGCCGATCGGGTCGAGGGCGGTCGTCGTCACCTCCGCACGCAACGCGTTGGCCACCCGGGACAGCAGATAGCCCAACGGCTGATCTTCGAGCATCTCGCCGGCCGAGCCGGCATCGCCGAGTGACGTCATATCAAGCATATTGACACATATCAACGTGGTTGATATACCGAGTGCATGACGGAACCGACGGGCGAGTTGTTCGAAAACGCATACAAGGGCGAGATGCCGGAGATGAGCGGCGGCCGGCCGCCGTGGAGCATCGGGGAACCCCAGCCTGAGTTGGCGGCCCTGATCGAGCAGGGCAAGTTCCACGGTGATGTGCTCGACGCCGGCTGCGGGGAGGCTGCCATCTCGCTGTATCTGGCCGAACGCGGGTTCGCCACCGTCGGGCTGGATCAGTCCGCCACCGCGATCGAACTGGCCAGGGCCGAAGCGGCCAGGCGCGGGCTGACCAACGCCACGTTCGAGGTCGCCGACATCAGCGCCTTCGACGGCTACGACGGCCGGTTCGGGACGATCGTCGACTCGACGCTGTTTCACTCGATGCCGGTCGAACTTCGCGAGGGGTATCAGCGCTGCATCGTGCGGGCCGCGGCCCCGGGGGCGTCGTACTTCGTGCTGGTCTTCGACAAGGCGGGCATGCCCGAGGGTCCGGCCAACCCCGTCACCGAGGACGAGTTGCGTGATGTCGTGGCGAAGTACTGGACGATCGACGAGATCCGCCCCGCGCGCATCCACGGCGTGTTCCCCGAGGGTTTCGAGGAGTTCTTTCCGGTGACCGACGTGCGCGATGAGCCGAAGGGGCGTAAGTCGGTGCCGGCCTGGTTACTCTCTGCGCACCTGGGTTAGCCCACATCGACCCCGCAGCGGCGGGGCGGCCGTCATGAGGCAGGATGAGGGAAACTCAGCGAGGACCTCGAAGGAGTCGGATGGCGGACCCCGTCGACAGTACCGCCGCCGGGGAGGCGGCTTCGGAGGCCACGGGCCCCAACGGGTCCGGCCCCCTCATCCGGCCGAAGTACACGCGGGTGCTGCTCAAGCTCGGTGGCGAGATGTTCGGCGGCGGGCAAGTGGGTCTGGATCCTGACGTCGTGCACCTGGTGGCCCGACAGATCGCCGAGGTGGTTCGCAGCGGCGTGCAGGTGGCCGTCGTCATCGGCGGCGGCAATTTCTTCCGAGGCGCACAACTGCAGCAGCGCGGTATGGAGCGCACCCGCAGCGATTACATGGGGATGCTCGGCACCGTCATGAACAGCCTTGCGCTGCAAGACTTCCTGGAGAAGGAAGGCATCGCGACCCGAGTCCAGACCGCGATCACCATGGGGCAGGTCGCCGAGCCCTACATCCCGCTGCGCGCGGTGCGGCACCTGGAAAAGGGCCGCGTGGTGATCTTCGGCGCCGGCATGGGACTGCCGTACTTCTCCACCGACACCACCGCAGCGCAACGGGCGCTGGAGATCGGCGCCGAGGTGGTACTGATGGCCAAGGCGGTCGACGGGGTCTTCACCGCCGACCCGCGGCTGCACCCCGAGGCCGAACTGCTCGCCGCGATCACCCACCGCGAGGTCATCGACCGCGGCCTCAAGGTCGCCGACGCCACCGCGTTCAGCCTCTGTATGGACAACGGCATGCCGATCCTGGTGTTCAACCTTCTGGAAGACGGCAATATCGCCCGCGCCGTCGCAGGTGAGAAGATCGGAACACTGGTCACCACCTGACGGTCGGCTGTGCACCTCGAGACGCAGGAACAGGAGAAGCACCGTGATCGACGAAACGCTCTTCGACGCCGAAGAGAAGATGGAAAAAGCGGTGGCGGTGGCGCGCGACGACCTGGCGTCGATCCGCACCGGACGGGCCAACCCCGGCATGTTCACGCGCGTCAACGTCGACTATTACGGTGCGCCCACGCCGATCACGCAGCTGTCGAGCATCAACGTGCCCGAGGCGCGGTTGGTGGTGATCAAGCCGTATGAGGCGAACCAGCTGCGCAACATCGAGGATGCGATCCGCAACTCCGACCTGGGCGTGAACCCCACCAACGACGGCAACGTCATCCGCGTCGCCATCCCGCAGCTCACCGAGGAACGCCGTCGCGACCTGGTCAAGCAGGCCAAGGCCAAGGGCGAGGAAGCGCGGGTGGCGGTGCGCAACATCCGTCGTAAGGCGATGGAGGAACTGCACCGCATCAAAAAGGACGGCGAGGCCGGCGAGGACGAGGTCTCGCGGGCCGAAAAGGACCTCGATAAGACCACCCACCAGTACACGGCCCAGGTCGACGAACTGGTCAAGCACAAAGAGGGCGAGTTGCTGGAGGTCTAGTGACCCGACAGCACGCGAGTCCCGTGGCAGACACCGACGCCGGCCCCACCGAACCCTCCGCGAAGAAGTCGCGGGCGGGTCGCAACCTGCCTGCGGCCATCGGGGTCGGTGTGCTGCTCGGCGCCATGGCGATCGGCACGCTGCTGTTCTGGCCGATCGGGTGGCTGCCGATCCTGGCGGTCTTCATCCCGATCGCCACCTACGAGGTGATAAGCCGGCTCCGGGAGGGCGGCTACGACCTTCCGGCTGTTCCGCTGCTGCTCGGCGGCCAGGCGATGATCTGGTTGAGCTGGCCGTTCGGCACCGCGGGGGTGTTGGGGGCCTACGGCGCGACGATCGTCGTCTGCATGGTGTGGCGGCTCGTCGGGCACGGGCTGCGACGGCAGCCGGTGAACTACCTGCGCGATATCGCTGCCGCGGTGCTGCTGGCGACGTGGGTGCCGTTGTTCGCCAGCTTCAGCGCGGTGCTGATTTTCCAGGACCACGGCGGGGGCCGGGTGTTCACGGTGATCGCGACGGTGGTGTTCGCCGACATCGGCGGATACGCGGCCGGGGTGTTGTTCGGCAAGCACCTGATGGCTCCGGCGATCAGCCCGAAGAAGTCCTGGGAGGGGCTGGGCGGGTCGCTGCTGTTCGGGGTCGCGGCCGCGGTGGTGTCGGTGACGTTGCTGATGGACAAGCCCGCGTGGGTCGGGGTGCCGCTGGGGCTGATGCTGGTCATCACCGGTGTGCTTGGCGATCTGGTGGAGTCGCAGGTCAAACGCGACCTCGGCATCAAGGACATGGGCACGCTGCTGCCGGGCCACGGGGGCATCATGGACCGCATCGACGCGATGCTGCCGTCGGCCGTGGCGGGCTGGATCGTGTTGACGCTGCTGGCCTGAGCGCACCCCGCTTGCCTGGCCGGGCTCAGTGCTCGCCGACGGTTGCGCGTAGCGCCTCGCGCAGGGTCTTCAGGAACCCGGCGGCGGCATCGAAGCCGGGTCGGGGCCCGCAGCGCGTCCAGGAGTCGACGACGCAGCGTGCGACTTGGCGCAGCCGGACATTGCTGTCCTGCGACAGCATCCGAAGGACGTCGAACGCGTTCTCGGCGGTGAGGCCGAAAGCCAGCATCAGGATCCCCTTGGCCTGTTCGATCACGGGTTGGCCGGCCAACTTGTCCCTCAGCTGCTCGACTTCCAGTCGCAGGCGCTCGGCCTCGGTCGCGGGGGCGGGAGCGGCGGCTGTCCTCCCGTGCGTTGGACCTTGGCTGGCCAAGGTGAGCGTCATTGCTGCTCCTTTCGGGTTCGGCTGAGGTCGGCGAGGACGGAAGCGGTGTGGCGCGGGGTGCAGTGGCCGGCCAGGTCGCGGATCTGTGTTCGGCAGCTGAATCCGTCCGCGATCACCAAAGTGTCGCGATCCGCACCGCGCAGCGTGGGTAGGAGTTTGTCCTCGGCACAGGCAACGGATACGTCGTAATGGCCGCGTTCGAAGCCGAAGTTCCCTGCGAGGCCGCAACACCCGGCATCCAGGACGTGTGCGCCGATGCCGGCGTCGTCGAGGAGTTCCTTCTCATGGGTGTAGTGCAGCACCGCGTGCTGGTGACAGTGGGGTTGTACGACCGCGCGACCGCCGGTGTGGGGGGGATGCCAGTCGGGCGCCCGTCGACGCAGCAGTTCGCCGATCGTGTAGGTCTGTGCGGCGAGTCGGTGTGCGTCCTCGTTGCCGTACAGCAGGTTGACGGCATCGGAGCGGAACACCGCGGCGCAACTTGATTCCAGGACCACCACCGGGATACCGGTGCGCAGCGCCGGGCGCAGCGCTCGCAGCGTCCTGCTCAGGACCTTCTTCGCGACGCCGAGTTGGCCCGTCGAGATCCACGTCAGACCGCAACAGAGCGCTCGTTCGGGCACGGCGACGGTGAACCCGACAGACTGCAGCAGTTCCACGGCGTCTCGGGCGATGTCCGGATCGAAGTTGTTGGTGAACGTGTCCGGCCATAGCAGCACCGGTCCACGTTCACCTTCCCGGTGGGGCTGGGTGCGCCACCATCGCGTGAAACGTTCTGCCGCGAAACGCGGTACGTCACGGTGAGCATCGATTCCTCCGGCAGCTTTGATCACCGCGTCCAGACGCGGCATATGGGTCATCGCGTTGACTGCGCGAGGGGCCACCGCCGCGAGGCGGGCCCACAGCGGGATCCAGCCCATCGAGTAGTGCGCCATCGGACGCAGCCGGTGGTGGTAGTGGTGAAAGAGGAACTCCGCCTTGTACGTTGCCATGTCGACGTTGACCGGACAGTCACTCAGGCAGCCCTTACAGGCCAGGCATAGGTCGAGGGCGTCGCGCACCTCGGTCGAGGCCCAGCCGTCGGTGATGACGTCGCCATGCAGCATCTCGAACAGCAGGCGGGCACGGCCGCGGGTCGAGTGGTGTTCCTCGCCGGTGGCGCGATAACTGGGGCACATGACGCCGGACTCGTCACCACGGCACTTGCCGACACCGACGCATCGCGCGGCGGCATGCGAAAAGCGGTGTCCGTCTTCGGCGTAGCTGAAGACGGTCGATGGCTCGATCGGCAGGTACCCGGTGCCGAACCGCAGGTTCTCATCGAGGCGGTACGGGTTGACGATCTTCCCCGGGTTCATGTGGTTGCCGGGATCGAACAGTGCCTTGGTCTTGTCGAACGCGTCGACGACGCGCTGCCCGAACATTATCGGCAGCAGTTCACCGCGCGACTGGCCGTCACCGTGCTCACCGGACAACGACCCGCCGTAGTCGACGACGAGATGAGCGGCGTCGTAGGCAAACCGGCGGTACTTGGCGATCCCGGCGGAGGTTCTGAGGTCGAAGGGGATCCTGGTGTGCACGCAGCCTTGCCCGAAATGCCCGTAGAGCGACGATGTTCCGTAGTCGTAGCGGTTCAGCAGGGCCCGAAAGTCGCGTAGGTAATCACCGAGCCGCTGCGGCGGCACCGCGGCATCCTCCCACCCTTCGTGCGTTTCGGGTCCGACCGGGGGATACGCCGTCGCCCCCAGACCGGCTTCGCGGGCCGCCCACACCTGCTTTTTGCGTACCGGATCGTCCACGACGGTGGCGTCGCAGTCGGTGACCTTCTGCAGCGCTTCGATCAGGGCTTTGGCCCTGTGGTCGGCGTGATCTTGGTTCTCGCCGTCCATCTGGATCATGAGCCATCCACGGCCGTGAGGAAGTTGATGTAACGCCTGCTCGGCCAGCCGCCGCGAATGTTCGAGTTCGACCAGCCGATGGTCCAAACCCTCCAGCGCGGCCGGCTCATGTTCCAATACGGCAGGCACGGCATCCGCGGCGGCGGCGATGTCGTCGAAGCCAAGCAGTACCAGGGCGCTTGCGATGGGCCGGCGGACGAGCCGGATCTCGGCGCGCGTCACGGTGATCAGCGTGCTCTCGCTTCCGACCAGGGCCTTGGCGAGGTGAAAGCCGTTCTCGGGCAACAGGCTGTCGAGGTTGTAGCCCGATACCCGACGTGGGATATGGGGGTAGCACGACCTGATGTCGTCAGCGTATTCGGAAATGATCGAGCGCAGTCCGCCGTAGAGTTCTGCGACGCGCCCGCCCGCGGCGATGATCCGGTCGACCTCGGAGTCGTCGGTCTCGCGCACCCAGCGGTGTACACCGTCGTAGGTCAAGATTTCAAGGGCGCGAACCGAATCGACCATTTTGCCGTAGGCCTGGGCGGTGGAGCCGCAGGAGTTGTTGCCGATCATTCCGCCGATCGTGCAGCTGACATGTGTGGAGGGTTTGGGGCCGACCATCCAGCCGGCGTCGGCGAGTTGGTCGTTGAGGTCGTCGAGTTTGATGCCCGGTTCGACGACGGCCGTGCCGTTATCGGTGTCGACAGCGTGCACGCGTGTGCAGTACTTGCTCCAGTCGAGCACCACGGCGGCGTTGCAGCACTGTCCGGCGAGGCTGGTGCCGCCGCCGCGGGAGAGCACCGGTACGTCGTGGTCGCGGCACACCGCAATGGCCGCGACCGCGTCGTCGGTGGTGTATGGCACGACGACGCCGATGGGCACCTGGCGGTAGTTCGACGCGTCGGTGGAATATGCGGCGCGCGACCCCCGGTCGAACCGGACCTCTCCTGTGATTTGGTGGTCGAGTTCCGTCGCGAGTTTGTCGAAGAGCAGTGGTGAAGTTGGGCTCATGGGCTGGACTCCCGGTGTCAGCGGACGCGATAGGGATCGAGATCTTGGCTGCGCACGGCAAGACCGTGGCCGGGGGCGGTCGGATCGGGCCGGATCACACCGTCGACCGGAAACTTTGCCCCCTCGAAGTACCGCGTCTCGATGCGGGCGTGATCGTGAAACCACTCGAGGTGGCGCAGGTTTGGCGTGGCCGCACCGACCGCTGCGTGCAGCCACGGCGCGCAATGCGCGGACACCTCAAGGTGGTGTGCGGCGGCCAAGGCGGCAACCCGCTGCCATTCAGTGATGCCGCCACAGCGCGTCGCATCGATCTGCAGGCAGTCGACCGCCGAACACAGCGGGACGAAATCATCGAGGCGGTAGCCGTATTCACCCGCCGCGACATCGGGTTCGACCGCATCGCGAACGGCGCGCAGTCCCGGCGCATCATCGGATGAAACCGGCTCTTCCAGCCAGGCGATCTCGAGATCGTCCACCTCAGACATCAGCCGTATCGCCTGTTTGGCGGTGTAGGCGCCGTTGGCGTCGACCATCAGTGCGGCTTTGTCGCCGACCACGGCGCGGGCGTGGCGCATTCGCGACACATCTCTTCGGCTGCACGATCCCCATGACTGACCGATCTTGATCTTCACATCGGACACCCCGAGGTCCTGCACCCAACCCAGTAACTGGTCGCGCATCTGGTGGTCGTCGTAGGTGGTGAAACCCCCACTGCCGTAGACCCGTACGGCGTCGCGAACGCTGCCGAGGAGTCGGTGCAGTGGCGTCGCGAGCACCTTGGCTTTGAGGTCCCACAGTGCCGTGTCGACGGCGGAGATCGCTTGTCCGGCAATGCCGCCCCGGCCGATGTTGCGCACACCTTTGGTCATGGCGACGAACGCCGCTCCGACGTCGAGCGCATCTCGCCCGACGACCTGTGTGGCGAGGTTCCGGGTGATGACGTCGGCGGAGGTCGGGTCCCCGTACGTCCAACCAGTTCCGGTGATATCACCGCAGTCGGCAGAGGCGATTACCAGCGTGGTGTCTTTCCAGGCCAGCGTTCCGTCGGCCTCCGGCGCATCGGTCGGGATGGTGTACGCACCAGCATGCAGTGCAGCCACGGTTGCGGTCCGGGTGCCGGCGCGGACGGCGTCGTTGGTTCTCGTCATGAGCGTGCGTGCGGTATGAACTCTTGTGCCTTGGTCTTGAGGCCTTCCTTGATGAAGCCCCGACTGTCCTCATCGCCCTTGAGCACTGCCGTGACGGTCGCCTTGGCTTGTTCCAGGGTGGCGTGCTGCGGAATCGGCGGCATGTTGGGATCGGTGTGCACGTCGAGCACGGACGGGCGGTCGGCGGAGAGGGCTGAACGCCACGCGTCTGCCAACTGCTCGGGGTCGCGCACGGTGTGCGCCTGCAGCCCCAGGCTGGCGGCGAACCCGGCGAAGTCGACGTCTGGAAGGGTCTGGGATGCAGTGAATTTGGGCGACCCGTTCATCGCGCGCATCTCCCAGGTCACCTGGTTGAGGTCGTTGTTGTGCAGCACCGCGACGATCAGGCGCCGGTCTGACCACTGCTGGTGATAACGCTTGATCGTGATGAGTTCGGCCATCCCGTTCATCTGCATGGCGCCGTCACCGACGAATGCGATGACCGGGCGGTCGGGGTGTGCGAACTTGGCGCCGATGGCGTAGGGAACGCCGGGGCCCATGGTGGCCAGCGTCCCGGACAGCGAACCACGTACGCCCGGCCCGAACCGCAGTTGTCGGGCATACCAATTGGCAGCGGAGCCGGAATCGGCGGTCACGATCGCGTCGCCGGGTAACTGCGAGGAGAGTTCGGAAAACAGCCGTAGCGGGTTGACACGATCGGTACTGAGCGCAGCCTCTCTGGCCATGGTCTGCCACCAGCGGTCGACATTCGATTCGACCGTGTCCCGCCACGACCGGTCAGACTTGTACCGCAGCCGCGGAATAAGACTTCGCAACGCGGATTTCGCGTCGGCGACCAAGTTCACGTCGTAGGGGTAGCGCATGCCGATCATCGTCGGATCGATGTCGATCTGGACGCTGCGGGCCTGTCCGAAATCGGGCAGGAATTGGGTGTAGGGAAAGCTCGATCCGACCGTGAGGAGCGTGTCACAGTCACGCATCAGCTCATAGCTGGGCCGAGTGCCCAGTAGGCCGATCGAGCCCGTCACCCAGGGCAGCCCGTCAGACAGCACGTCCTTCCCCAGCAGCGCCTTGGCCGCTCCCGCGCCGAGGAGGTCAGCGGTCTCGGCCAGTTCGGCTTCGGCTCCGCGGGCGCCATTGCCGACCAGCATCGCGACTTTGGTTCCCGCATTGAGGATGTCGGCGGCGCGCGCGATCGCCTCATCGTCGGGGGTCACCGCCGGCCAGTCCACGCCGAGGCTGGACGGCACCATCTTGAAGGCGTGCTGCGGTGGGCGATAGGGGAGTTCCTGCACGTCGGCCGGAATGATGAGAGCGGTCGGGGCCTGTCGGGCCACCGCGGTGCGGATGGCGCGGTCGAGGACATTGGGAAGCTGTTCGGGCACCGTCACCATCTGTACGTAGTCGGCGGCAACGTCCTTGTAGAGGGAAAGAAGGTCGATTTCCTGTTGGTAGGAGCCACCCATGGCGCTGCGGTTGGTCTGCCCGACGATGGCCACCACCGGTACGTGGTCGAGTTTGGCATCGTAGAGGCCGTTGAGGAGATGTACCGCTCCGGGGCCGGACGTGGCCATGCAGACACCGAATTTCGCACCGCCGAACTTTGCATAGCCAACCGCTTCAAAGGCGCTCATCTCTTCGTGCCGAGATTGGACGAACTGCGGATCGTCTTCGGCACGACCCCAGGCGGCCAGAATGGCGTTGATTCCGTCACCCGGATACGCGAACACCCGGCGGACACCCCAGGCACGTAATCGGCCGAGTAGGTAGTCGGCGACTGTTTCGTCGGACATAGCTGGTCCTCTCAGAATCACCTGTGAACAGGGCCCTATCCCCGTCCTACGCTTTCAGTTGCGCTCTAGCAACGATTGCAAGCTGTAAACTAGCTGAGAATTCGTCGTGAGCCACCGCGTCGCGCACACCCGGTGCGCTGTACCGAGCGGAAGGCGTCGACGTCCCCCGCCTACCTGGCTGCGTGGAGATGTTGTCGACGGCGGTGCGCGGACGTGGAGGTGTGGTGGCCGCTGAGTTGTCGCGCGCTGTTGATCAAGCCGACAAGGCTGAAGGCCTGCGGCGTATTGCCCAGTTGTCGCTGACTTTTCGGCTCGTACTCTTCGCTGAGCAGTCCGACGTCGTTGCGCAACCCCAACAGTCGTTCGAAGAGTGCGGTGGCTTGCGCGCGGCGCCCGATACCGCACAGCGCATCGACAAGCCAGAAGCTGCAGGCCAGGAATGCGCCCTCTCCACCGGGAAGTCCGTCGTCGCTTTTTTCTGGCAGGTATCGCAACAGCAGCCCGTCGCGGCTGAGCTCGCGTTGCACGGCCTCGACGGTGCCGACGATGCGCGGATCGTCGTAAGGCAGGAAGCCGACCCGTGGCAGCAGCAACAGCGCGGCGTCGAGGTGGTCGGAACCGTAGGACTGGGTGAACGTACCGCGCTGCGCGTTGTACCCGTGCCTGCAGACGTCAGCGTGGATCTCGTCGCGCAGTGCGCGCCATCTGTCGAGCGGTCCCGGCAGGTTGTGGTTCTCGACCGTCCGCACCGCCCGGTCTATCCCGGCCCACGCCATGACCTTGGAATGCACGAAATGGCGTGCAGGGCCTCGGATTTCCCAGAGGCTGCTGTCACAGCGTCGCCAGTTGCCCTCGAGGAAGTCCAGAAGTGCGCGCTGCACGTCCCAGGCGGTGTCGTCGGTTGGCAGGCCGCAATCTCTGGCCAGATGCAGCCCGTCGAGCACTTCGCCCCACACGTCGAGCTGGAGTTGGGCCGCCGCGGCGTTGCCTACCCGCACCGGGGTGGAATTTTCGTAACCGCCCAGCCAGGGAAGGTCGAATTCGGGTAGCCGCCGCCTCCCGTCCGCGCCGTACATGATCTGCAGGTCCGCCGGGTCACCCGCGACCGCGCGCACCAGCCATTCCCGCCATGCTCGCGCCTCGCCGACGAAACCGGTGCCCAGAAGCGCTTGCAGGGTGAACGTGGCGTCGCGAAGCCAGCAGTAGCGGTAGTCCCAGTTGCGGGGGCCGCCAAGTTGCTCTGGGAGCGACGTCGTCGCAGCGGCCAGGATGCCGCCGGTGGGAGCGAATGTCAGCGCCTTGAGCAACATCAGTGCCCGGCGCACCTCCGATTGCCACGATCCGGTGTAGCGGCACTGTGCCGTCCAGTCGCTCCACCACCGTTCGGTTTTCGCCAGCGCTTGCTCGGCATCGACCGGCTGAGGTGGCGGCAGATGGGAAAGCTGGTGGGTGAGGACGAAGGGTATGCGCTGCCCCTCCGCGACGGTGAACACCGCGAACGTGGTCAAGTCGCGTCCGCGCGTTTCGACCGGTGTGCGCAGCCACACCGAGTCCGGTCCGGCGATGGCCGAAAGGCCGCCGTCGCAGCGGCGCACCCAGGGGACCACGTGGCCGTAGTCGAAGCGCAGCCGCAGCGTCATCGCGATCGGGACCGTGCCGCTGACACCCTCGACGATGCGAACGACATCGGCGGCAACGCCGCGCGGGGGCATGAAGTCGATGATCCGAACGCTTCCGTGCACGGTGTCCCACTCCGTTTCAAGCACCAGCGAGTCGTCGCGGTAGCGCCGTCCGGTGGCCGTGCGGCCTTCGGCGGGCGCCATCTGCCACACTCCCGCGTCGGCTCCGCCGAGCAACGCCGCAAAGCAGGCCGGTGAATCGAAGTGCGGCAGACACAACCAGTCGATGGCTCCATCACGGCCTACGAGAGCGGCGGTTTGCAGGTCGCCGATCAGGGCGTAGTCCTCGATCGCTGCCATGTTTCAGCCTTCGTCGTCGAGGGTGATGATTACCTTGACGTCGTGAGGCTGGGCGGTGAAGGCGTCGACGGCCAGGTGCAGCGGGACTCGCCGGGTGATCAGGCTGGCCAGCCAGTCCTTATCGGCCTTGGCCAACGCCTCGGCGGCCTGGCGGTAGTGGCGCAGGTTGGCATTGACCGACCCGACCACCGCGTCGTTCTCCAGCACCAGCTCACGGTTGATGGCGCCGGCGTCGATTTTCAGTCGTCGCCCGGCCGGGGAGACTCCCGTCAGGCAGACGACGCCGTAGGCCGATGTGTTCGCGATGGCGCCGAAGACCACCGATCCGGCCCCGGTCGCCTCGATCACCACGTCCGGCTGCAGTTTCGAGGCAACGTCGTCGATGTCGTCGTGGTGGTAGGTGGCGCCCAGCGCCGCGGCGATCCCCGGCTTGGGCCCTTCGGTGACGCGGTCGAGGATGTGGGTGTCGAGGCCTTGCTGCACCGACAGCAACGCGGCCAGCAAGCCGATCGGTCCGGCGCCGGTGATCAGCGCCCGTTCGGGTTCGAAGTATCCCCGTTGGCCGATGCGTCGGACCTGTTCCCAGGCCTTGGCCACCACCGTGGTCGGCTCCATGAGCACCCCGACATCCCGAAGGCCCTTGTCGATGGCCACCGCGTAATCGGTTTCGACGCACCATCTTTGGCTGCCGTAGCCGTCGATCTCCTTGATGCCGCGCTCGGTGTAGCGACCGTTGCGGCACATGTCGAACTCGCCGTGGGCGCAGGCCCGGCATGGCACTGGGTCGGGCCGGCGCACCACGCCGACCACCAGGTCACCGGTGGAGAATGCAGTACCGGGCGGCGCGGCGGCCACCCGGCCCAAAGACTCGTGCCCGATCACCAGCGACTGTCGGCCGGGCGGCGCCCAGCCGTACTGTCCGCTGGCGATCTCCCTGTCGGTACCGCACACACCGAGCGCCAGACCGTCCACCAGGAGTTCGCCGGGACCGGGATCCGGATCGTCGAGCTCATCGACAGCGAGGGTGTCTGTCTTGCCCGGTTGCACCGTCAATGCCTGCATGCCGGTAGGACTTGCCGGTACACGGTGTTTGCAAACCGATAATCATTGCGGTTTGATAAATAATTTCCGGTGGAAAGCGAGGCGAAGGTGACGGGTCGCGGCAACGTGACGAACGATCAGGTGGAATCGGTGATGAGGGCCTCCCGCGCACTCGTCGGCATTACCGCGGCTTCCGTGTCCACCGTCGACGAGGTGGTGACCGTGCCACAGCTGCGGGTGATGATGATGATCGCGACGCGCGGCGCCATGAACCTCGCCGCAGTGGCGGCCGGCCTCCAGGTCAGCGCATCGAACGCGAGCAGGATCTGCGATCGGCTGCTCAAGATCGGGATGGTTGACCGCCGAGACGATCCGGCCGACCGGCGCAACATCGCTTTGACGCTGACCTCGGCTGGTCAGGCGTTGATCGATCGGGTCATCCATCATCGTCGACTCGCGATTCGGCGGGTTTTGCGGCAGATGACCCCGGAGCAGCGCGATGCGTTGACGGCGGGCCTGGACGCTTTCGCGACCCTCGCCGGGGAGCCGCGCGAGGAGCACCGGCACGCACTCATCTGAGCCGCCCGCCGGTGCGCGGGACGGCGCGTCGGCGGCGTCGCGGCGCGGAGGTGGGATACTGGCGAGAGCCCATGTCTACTTCTTTGCCGCTCGTGTTCGATCCGCCGCGCCGCGCCATGCCGCCGCGGCATTTCGCCGACCTCGACGAGGCGGGCCGCGCCTCGGCCGTCGGTGAACTCGGATTGCCCGCGTTTCGGGCCAAACAGGTGGCCAACCAGTACTACGGCAGGCTGGTCGCCGACCCCCGCCAGATGACCGATCTGCCCGCCGCGATGCGTGAGCAGGTCGCCGACGCGCTGTTTCCGACGCTCCTGACCACGGTGCGTGAGATCGAGACCGACGCGGGGGAGACGCGCAAAATGCTGTGGCGCGCGGTCGACGGCACGACGTTCGAGTCGGTGCTGATGCGCTACCCCGACCGCAACACCGTGTGCATCTCGTCGCAGGCGGGGTGCGGTATGGCGTGTCCGTTCTGCGCGACGGGGCAGGGCGGGCTGAAACGCAACCTGTCGACGGCCGAGATCCTCGAGCAGGTGCGCGCCGCGGCGGCCGAGTTGCGCGACCGCGATGGGGGTCGGCTGTCAAACATCGTGTTCATGGGCATGGGGGAGCCGCTGGCCAACTACAACCGGGTGCTGTCCGCGGTGCGGCGGATCATCGCACCGGCTCCGAACGGCTTCGGAATCTCGGCGCGGTCGGTCACCGTGTCCACCGTCGGGCTGGCGCCCGCGATCCGCAAGCTCGCCGATGAACGGCTCAACGTGACGCTGGCGTTGTCGTTGCATGCGCCCGACGACGAGTTGCGCGACACGCTGGTGCCGGTGAACAACCGCTGGAAGGTGTCTGAAGCTCTTGACGCGGCACGGTATTACGCCGATGTGACGGGTCGTCGGGTGTCGATCGAGTATGCGCTGATCCGCGATGTGAACGACCAGCCTTGGCGCGCCGACCTTTTGGGTGAGCGGTTGCATGGCGCGCTCGGTCCGCTGGTGCATGTGAACGTCATTCCGCTGAACCCGACGCCGGGTAGCGAATGGGACGCCAGTCCCAAGCCTGTCGAGCGGGAGTTCGTCAGGCGGGTGCGTGCGCGGGGGGTGTCCTGCACCGTGCGCGACACCCGCGGCCGCGAGATCGCCGCCGCGTGTGGGCAGTTGGCGGCGCAGGGCTGAACGCTGGCTGTTGCCCGCTCGTTACGGTGGCGGTTCGGGCAATGCCGGGCTGCCGGCTGGCGGCTTCAATTCCCACGTGTGAAAGGCCATCGCCAGCATCGCGTAGGTGCCGACGATGAAGATGAGTTCCATCGCCTGGTGCGTGCCGAGCTGGTGGACGAGACGTTGCCACGTCGCCGCGTCGGCGCGGCCTCGGGCGAGCAGCTCGTCGGTGGCGTCGAGCACCAACCGGTCGACACCGGCGAAGCCGTCGTTACCTTGGGCCAGGCGGTCGATATCGTCGGAGAGCATTCCACCTTCGGTGGCGACCTTGGTGTGCTCGGCCCAGAAGAACGCGGAACGGCGGGTCTGGGCGACTCGAAGAATCGCCAGTTCCCGTAACCGCAGGGGCAATTCGCCGCGCTGCAACAGCCACCCGTTGAAGGCCAGGAAGCGGCGGGCCATTTTCGGGTGCCGAGCGAGCAGCCCGATGATGTCGAAGTTGAGCGGGTCGGCGGCGTGACCGGATCCGGCGCGTGGCACCTTGTCTCCCGGCAGACCCAGCAGCGCCCCGAACGCGGCGTACTCGTCGTCGCCCCATTCGTCGGCGCTCAGCGGCGCGAGGGTCATGTCCGGCGCCCTCCGTTGACGGGGATGACTTGACCGGTGATGTAGTCCGATTCGTCCTGACACAGAAAGATCGCCGCGTTGGCGATATCCTCGGGCCGACCCGCTCGGCGCACCGGTGTGATCTTCGCGAAATGCTCGAGGCTGGCGGTGAACCGTCCTTCTTCAATGGCCTTCTCCAGCATCGGGGTGACCACCATGCCGGGCGGAATCGTATTGACCGTGATGCCTTTCGGCCCGAGTTCCAACGCCAGGCTCTTGGTGAACCCGATGACACCCGCCTTGGAACTGACGTAGGCGGCCATCCGCGACTGTCCGCCTTGAGCGCTCGACGACGAGATGTTGACGATGCGGCCCCACTGCGCTTGAACCATGTCGGGAAGCACCACCTGTGTGCAGATGAACGGCCCCCGCAGGTTGACCGCCATTACGTGGTCCCACTGCTCGTCGGTGATCTCGTCGAACTTGCCGAACTGCTCGATGCCGGCGTTGTTGATCAAAATGAGCACCGGACCCAGGTCCGCCCGCACCTGCGCGACGGCGGCTTCGACCGCACTCCGGTTGGACACGTCCACGACGTAGCCCGCGACCTTCGCGCCTTCGCCCTGCAGTCGGTGGACCTGTGCTTCGATCTGCTCGGCGGCGATGTCGAAGATCGCGACGTTGGTACCCCGGGCCGTGAGTGCCTCGGTGATGGCCAGCCCCAGCCCGGCGGCGCCGCCCGTGACGATGGCCGTGGTGTTTTCGAAGGGCATCGTGGTGATTCCTAGGAGTACTCGATGTGCAGGCGGGTCAGGCCGCGCAGGATGAAGGTCGGGAGGTAGGAATAGCGACGGTTGTCGGCTGGGCCGTGTCTTCCTTCGTCGATCCTGATTTCGGTGGTGCGGTCGAAGAGTCGCTCCAAAGTGATGCGGCCTTCGGCTCGCGCCAGGGGCGCTCCCGGGCAGGCGTGGGGGCCACGACCGAACGCGACGTGGTTGCGCGCATTGGGGCGGCCGATGTCGAAAGTGTCGGGTTCGGGGAACCGGCGCGGGTCGCGGTTGAGTGCCGCGTTGACCAGCATGACGGTGGTTCCGGCTGCCAGGTCCACCCCTCCGACGGTGACCGGGCACTTGGAAAGCCGGAAGTCACCGCGGACCGGACTTTCGTAGCGCAGCGTCTCTTCGATGAAGTTGGGGATGAGGTCGCGGTTGGCGCGCAATTGGGCTTGCAGCGCGGCATCTTCGGCGATCAACATCACCGCGGCGCTGAGCAGGCGCACTGTGGTCTCCTGCCCCGCGGCGAAAAGGTTTGCCGCAACTCGGACCGCGTCGATGACCTCCGGTGTGCTGCCGTCCGGGAACGTCGCACTAGCGATGCCGTTGAGCACGTCGGCACGGGGCTCGCGGCGGCGATCCTCGATGTACTCGCTGAACTTGCTGTACAGGTATTCGAGCGGAGAGTGGTGCATCTGCTCGCCTTCGCTGCTGCCGATGGTCCCTGCTTCGGTCAGCAACGCGTCGCGAAATCCACTCTGATCCGACTCGGGAACCCCGAGCAGGTCGGCGATCACCAGCATCGCGAAAGGGGAGGCGAAATCCGCGATGAACTCACAGCGGCCGCCCGTGAGCGCCTGGTCGAGCTGGCGGTCGGCCAGCTCCCACATGAAGTCCTCATTCTCCTTGAGCCGCTTCGGAGTGAGCATTCGCGACAGCAGTGCCCGGTGCGCGGTGTGCACCGGCGGATCGAACGTCGGCAACTGATCGCTGAACGGCACTTCGTCGCGGTGGCGCGCGATGAGCTCGGAGATGTCGTCGCCTTCCAGCGGCACCGGGAAACCCGGGAAGGGGCCGGTGACCGAGATACACGACGAGAACCTCTCCGTGTCGTTATAGATCGCCACGCCCTCGTCATATCCGGTGACCATCACCACGTCGTGGTGCTTCTCCCGGCGCAACGGACACTCGTCACGCATCGCGGCCAAATAGGCGTACGGGTCGTGCAGCAAGTCGTTATCGGTGAAGAAGTCTCTGGTATCGAGATCTGTCACGGCGTGCCCTCGGCACCATCGAAACTCGGCACCGAGCCGGCGGCGGGCAGTTCCATCTGCAGGTAGACGGCGATGCGGCGAATCCTGTCGTCGGTGTTGAACTCAAACACCGAAACGGTGTTGACCACGCTGTTGAAATCGCCTACGCGGCTGTGTTCTTCGAGCTCGAGGAACACCACGTCCGGTGTCTCGGTGAGACGCTGGAATGTGCAGTCCCACTCCGCGGACTTCGCCCAGTTGGTCAGGAACTCCGTGTAGGAGGCCCAGTCCATCACTTCTTTGAATGGTCCGAGCCGGACGAAGTTGTCGACGTCGATCAATTCGGCCAGCGGTGCCCAGTTGGCAGCAGTGAAATCGGGAGCCTTGGCGGCCTCGACGAGACGCTTGGTGGTCTGGCTGTACTCGAGCACGGCCCGCGATCGGCCGGTCGCGGTCGCGAGGACGTCATTGAGGGTCGTCATGCCGTCACCTCGGTCGCCGCCATGTACCGGTCGACGACGGAGTGGAAGTGGCCGATGACGACTTCCTCCTTCACCAACGACAGGTGATCGAGCCGCTTATTGCGCAGCCCCTTCTGCTGACGCGGCATCTGGACGTAGTCCTGGTGCAGCGCTTCGAAATACTTGTAGCTGCCGGGTTCATCGACCTCGATCAGCTCCGCGCGGAAGGCATCTCGGTGCTCGGCGGGCAGGAACATGTAGCTGCTGACGTGCCAGATGCAGCGGTTCGGGTCACCGTCGGGGTGCGGCACCGCCGCGATGATGTGGCATTCGCCGGCCCGGACCGTCATGAAGAAGTTCGGGAACAGCACCCAACCCTGGTTGTCGCTCATCTGGTCGTCGGTGAGCCCGGTGACGTCGAGGCCCATGCCGGTCAGGGTGTCGCGGGTGGCCTGCTGCAGCAGCGCGCGTGCAGTCACGCCCTCGGGGAACTCCACCTCGCCGTCCGCGCCTTGGTATGGCGCGACGAGCTCCTGGAAGCGGGGGATCACCGCGGCGGTGCCGGGAAATGTCTCGGGCAGTGCCATGATGCCGTCGACCTGTTTCTGTGCGCCCGCGCCCTGCACCTCGAAAGGGGCAACGGCGACGCTGTGGTTCTCGAAGAACCGGTAGCGGGTGGTTGCCGGGTCGATGTTGAGAACGGCGAGCAACTGCGGGTGAATTCCGTTGATGTGGTAGCCCTCTTCGAAAGCGTCCATCACAACTTTCCAGTTGCAGTCGAGGGCCTCGCGGACGTCCATCACGGTGGTCATCTGATCGAGGTGGTAGGGCTCGAGCAGTTCGATCACCTCGTCGCCCAGGTACTGCCGTAGTGGTTGAGCATTGGGGTCCGGGTTGAGGAAAATGAACCCGCCGAAGGTGTCGACGGACACCGGTAACAGGGAGTTGTCGCTCTTGTCGACCTGCCCGGCGACCTCCTCCCTCAGCACACCGCGCAGTTTGCCTTCGAGGTCGTAGGCCCACAGGTGGTACTGACATAGAAAGCCCCGCTTGGCATTACCGGTGTTTGTCATGCACAGCATGTTTCCGCGGTGCCGGCATGCGTTGACGAAGCCGCGTAGCTTCTCGTCTTTGCCGCGGACGATGACGTACGACTGGTCGACTATCTGGTAGCGCTTCCAGTCACCGACCTTGGGCAGGTCGTCGACGCGCCCGGCGACCTGCCACACCCGCGCCCAGATGCGTTCGCGCTCGCGGGCGGCGTATTCGGGGGAGGTGTACCGGTCGGTCGGGATCCGCATATTGAACGTGCCCGGCGTGACCTCGTTCAGGCCGAGGCCAATTCCTGAGTCGGGATTCAGCCACTCACCGGGGCGCGCAATCTGAGTCATATCGAACCTCCTGGTCCATATCCGGGCGTTACCGAGCTGTGGGTGCGCCTGGTCACCCACCCGAACTGTGTGATGGCCATCACCATATACATCAGTGTATGAAATATACAATGATGTATTAAAGTGGTTTGAGTCACAGCTGCCCGCGTGTGACCGTGACGAAGGGATCGCGATGGAATGCCAACTCGAGCTCAGTGCGGCCAGAGTCCCGGAGTTGATCAGCGTCGCGGGCGGCTGGCTCTGCGACCGTGCACTGGCCGGTTGGACGGTGACGGTGTGGGTTCCGGATCGTGACCACGACCGATCTCTGTCAGTGCTTGGGGTGACGGCCCGCGACTCGGCCGCTCCGACCGATGTGCCTGCTTTGCACGGCCCGCCGCCGGGAGACGTCGCCTGTCTTCAGCCCGACGTTGTGCGCCATCGCGTCAGCGTCGCCGCGCGCGCGTTCAAAGCCCGGGCGTTGCTGCTGGCCGGTTTACCGGTGAGCACTGCAGAAGTCGAAACGTTCAAGCTGGGTGCGCCCTCAAACACGTTGCTGACAGGAAGATTCGTGCACACCTCTCTCGCAGCTCTGGTGCCGTGACGACTCGTGTGGCGGCGGCGCTGTGGGAGGATCGGCGCATGCCGGAGCGGTGGACCAGGGAGCGACGCCTCGAGCACACCCGTAACCTGCTGCTCGACGCCGCCGAAGAGGTGTTCGCGCGCAAAGGCCTGACCGGTGCGGCATTGGAAGACATCGCCGAGATAGCTGGCTACACGCGCGGGGCGATCTATTCGCACTTCGGCGCGAAGGAAGAGTTGTTCCTCGCGGTCGTCGACCGTCAGCGGCAGCGCTTCCTCGACGGCTTCAGCGACATCATCCAGTCGTTCGGTCGGCTCGACGAACTAAGCGTCGACGAACTCGCCGAGCGGTGGCGCGATGTGGGCAGTGACCCGAACCGGGCAGCCCTCAACTACGAACTCACGCTGTACCTGTTACGCAACGCGCAAGCGCGCGAACGACTCGAAAAGCAACGGCGCGAGACGATCCGATCGCTCGCCGAGTTCATCAGCAAGGACGTCGCACGGTTGGGCGCGACCCTCACGATGCCCGCCGATGCGTTGGCCCGGCTGATCCTCGCGGTCAACGACGGCGTCACACTCGGCAGTCACCTCGATGGCGCCGACCTCTACCGCCCCTATCTGCAGCTGATCGTGTCGAGCCTCGTTCCGGCCAGCGCTTGAGGTCGATGGGACTGCAGTGGGGTCACGACCCTTTCGTGAAATCGCGACGCTGAGCTCTTCTCGTCGAGACTGCGGTGAGATCGCGTTTCGGCGCGAGATCGCGATCTGTGCGCAGTCTCGATCCCTGGGCGTCTACTCAGCCCGGTGCGTTGACGAACCAGACGTTCTCCTCGCGCAGCCGGCGGCTGCGCCACCCGTCCGGTGTGCGCACGAGCTCATGGTGGTAATAGCCGCCGCAGCTGCTCACCTCGTCCATGCCGGGTAGTTGCATGGGGTTGTAGAACATCGCCCGCACCGTCGCGGTGTCGCCGTCGATCTCGCTTTCGATGTTGGTGATGTAGTGCATGCTCCACGGCAGCACCCCGAAGTTCGCGGCGAACCAGTCGACAACCTCGTCGCGGGTGCCGACGACCGCGCCGGCAGATGAGTAGTCGATGTGGGCGTCCTCGGTGAACACCGACCGGTACAGCTCCCAGTCCTTGCTGTCCACGGCGCGGGCGTAGCGGTGCAACAGCCGGGCTATCTCGAGCTCGTCGCGGACCCTGTCACTAGCCATGCGCAGAGCCCTCAGCCCGTCGGGGAGATCGACGAAATGGCGGATTCCTCTCGGGGTGGAGTCACTCGGGCATGCCGATTGTCTTGGCTTCCAGGTACTCCTTGTAACCTTCCTCGCCGTTGCGGTAGCCCAAACCGCTCTGCTTGGTCCCGCCGAACGGGCTGGTGATACCGAAGTGGCTCTTGCCGTTGATCGTCACGTTGCCCGTCCGCATCCGGCACGCCACCTCGAACGCGCGGTCCACATCACCGCCGGACACCTCACCGGAGAGCCCGTAGATGGTGTTGTTGGCAATCGCGACGGCCTCGTCGTCGCCGTCATACGGCGTCACGGTCAGCACCGGGCCGAAGATCTCCTCCTGGGCCACCTGTGAATCCGGGTCGACGTCGGCCAGCAGCGTGGCCTGCGTGTAATAGCCCGTCGGCAGGTTCTCCGGGATACCGCCGCCGGTGACCAGCCGCGCCCCGGAGTCGACGCCGGATTTGATCAGCCCCAGCACCTTTTGCCGCTGGGTTTCGCTGATCTGTGGGCCCTGCATGTTGCCCGGCGTCCACGGATCCCCGACCGGGAAACCCTCCATCATCGTCTTGAGGATCTCGATGCCCTCGTCATATCGGCTGCGCGGCAACAGGATCCGGCTGGGCAGGATGCAACTCTGTCCGGACATCACACACGCCATCATCGCCGCCATCGACAGCGCCGAGTTGAAGTCGGCGTCGTCGAGCACGATGTGCGCCGATTTACCGCCCAGCTCCAGCAGCGTCTTTTTCACCGTCGACGCGCCCGCGGCCAGGATCGCGCGGCCGGTCGCGGTCGAACCGGTGAAGGTGATCATGTCCACCCGCGGATCGGCCGAAAGCGCCGCGCCCACTTCGTTGGCGTTGGAGACCACGACGTTGAACACCCCGGCGGGGATGTCGGTCTCCTCGGCGACGATGCGGCCCAGTTCGCTGCCCGACCACGGGGTCAGCTGGGCGGGCTTGAGCACCACGGTGTTTCCGGCCATCAACGCCGGGATGGTCTCGGCGATGTTGAGGTAGAACGGCACGTTCCACGGCGTGATCGCGCCGACCACACCCACAGGCTCGTAGTGGATCTTGCGCCGCGCGGGCCCCAGCTGGGTGGGATGCACCCCGGTGTCGACCAGGTACTCGAAGGCCTTGCCGTGCTCGGCCCAGTGCTTGACTTCTTCGATCGGGCTTTCGATCTGGCTGCCCGACACCGTGACGGGACAACCCACCTCGGTGATCAGGATGCGCCGCAGCCGTTCCTTGTCCTTGTCCAACGCGGCGTGCAACTGGGTCAGGCAGTGATAGCGGAAATCCAGATCGCGCGACCAGGTGCTCTCGTCGAAGGCGCGCCGCGCGGCGCCGACCGCGCGTTCCATATCGGCCACGGTGCCGTCGGTGGCCTGACCGGCCACCTCCTCGCTGGCCGGATGGATGACGTCGAACGTCGCCCCGCTACTGGTGAACTGCAGCTCACCGTCGATCAACATCCGCTCTTCACCGGCCAGCACGCCGGTCTCAGTCTGCACCTCGGTCATGCAGGCAACTTTACAGTTTTTCCCGTAACTGTCACCGTTTCGGCACAGCCGAAGTCAGGTCGCCGGTTTGATGCCCGCGGCGTGGCGAAGTTGGGCGAGGAACTGGTCGTCGTCGTCGCTGCGCACGATGAAGTGCGAGATGGCGACCCGAATGACCGTGGCCGCCTTGATCGCTCGGTTCGAGCCGCTCATCAGCCGCTCCAGCCGCGCCCGCATCACCGGGATGACGGCCGTCAGTTGGGGGATGACCACCTCGGGTTCGATGTCGACCATCCGCACCCCCGAGTAGGAGTGCTGGTAATCGACGATGAACCGCAGCGCGGCGTCGAGTTTCTCGGTGCCGCGCAGGCCCGCGGTGGCCGCGCTGACACCGTTGTCGAACACCTCGCTCTCGTAGGATCCGAACGCGTCGAGCAGTTCGGGCTTGGAGGAAAACCATCGGTAGAGCGTCGGGCGCGACACACCGGCTTGCAGCGCGACCTCCGAGAGGCTCAGCTTGGTTTGGCCACTTCGGGCGAGCACCTCAGCGGTGGCGACCAGGATCCGGTTTCGCGTCGACGTGTCTTCGACAACGCCGGCGGCAGCGGATGTTGAATCGTTCACGGAGAAGTCTCTCAATCGTCTGGGTTCCGTCGATCGTAGGCCTTTTGTCACAGTGAACTTGTCAGTTGGGCGACCGTGTCCAGATCGTCGAGCGCGGCCACCGCGCGGCGCAACCCCTCTACGGCGATGTCTTCGGCCTGCATACCGCCCATTCCCGCGGTGATCAGCGCGGCGACGTAGGCGTACAGCGCGCCTTGCCGGTAGCGGCGCCACAGGTCGTCGTGATCGAGGTGCGGGCCGCCGTGCGCGGCCAGCGCCTGCCGGTAGACGTCGAGCAGTTCGCGCTGGTCAGCGCGGCGGTCGGCGGCCGTCATGCTGGTGACCAGGGTGTAGGCCAGTTCGCGCCCGGGGTGCCCGCGCCGGACGGCCTGCCAGTCCAGCAGCCCGGCCCGACCGTTGCGGAAGTAGACGTTGCCGGGGTGGGCGTCGCCGTGCATGACGGTGTGCGGCGGTCGGTCGATCAGGCGGGCGACCGCACGGTAGTTGTCGTCGATGAACCGGCCGCGCTCCACGGGGATGTCGGTGCGTTCGGCGATGCGCCGCGCCGACGTCTTCAGCAGGGCGCCGGTGAGCAGCGAGGTGCTGTCACCTGATGCGGTGTATGCCCACGACGGCACCCGCTCCCAGAACGTCGCGTGCAGCCGCGCCAATAGTTCGACGATCAGCGCGGCCTGATCGCGGTGCAGGGGATGCAACGTGTCGGGGAACTGGCATTCGTCGCCGGGCAGGTCCTCGAGCACCAGCACATAGCGCCCGGTCAGCGCGTCGAATGCCGAGCCGTAGGAGCGGGGCACGCCGGTCAGCCGGGCGGAAAGCTCTCGGTAGAAACGGGTTTCGGTCTCGGCGAGCCTGCCCAACTCACCCATCAGCCGGGTCGCGGCCGTTTCGGCGGACATCTTGACGAAGACCGAGGCCGGCACGTCCGTACCGGTCAGCGCCAGACGCGCCCGCGACGACGTCCCCGCGTCACCGCCGAGCACCGACACCGAGGTGACTGTGCGACCCATGATGCGGGTCAGCGTCGCGGCGTCGAGATCGTCGATCGTGCGCGGAACCGAACGGATCCGGCCGACGGCGGCGTCGGTGGCGATACGTTGTACACCGCGCCCCAGATGCGACGCCAAGCCGACTACCGGCGCAACCCGATTCACCACGACAGTTTACAAATTGCGCGCGGTTTGTAAATCACTTCGGAAGGATGTGCATGGCCGGACCGTTGGAGGGCACCAGGGTCGTCGAACTCGGGGTCTGGGTGGCGGGCCCGGCCGCAGGCGGCATCCTCGCCGACTGGGGCGCCGACGTCGTCAAGATCGAACCGCCGACCGGCGATCCGGCGCGCACGTTCGGGCGGATGCTGGGCATCGAGGACGGCCTCAGCCCGCCGTTCGAGATGGACAACCGCGGCAAGCGCAGCGTCGTGCTCGATCTGACCGCCGAGCCCGGTCGCCTCAGCGCACTCGAATTGCTTTGTGACGCCGACGTTTTCCTCACCAATGTGCGCCCAGGCGCGCTGCGGCGGATGGGGCTGGACTTCGCGACGGTCGCGGCGGGCAACCCCGCGCTGGTGTACGGGCTGATCACCGGTTACGGCGAGAACGGGCCCGACGGCGACCGGGCGGCCTACGACGTCGCGGCGTTCTGGGCCAGGGCCGGGCTGGCGCATCTGCTGACCCGGCCCGGCCAGACGCCGCCGTTTCAGCGCGGCGGCATGGGCGATCACGCGGCGGGGATGACGCTGGCCGCCGCGGTGTGCGCGGCGCTGGTGGCGCGCACCCGCACCGGCCAAGGCCAACTGGTGAGCACCTCGCTGTACCGGCAGGGCGCCTACACGGTCAGCTTCGACCTCAACACGTTCCTGCTGACCGGCCACACCATCGCCATCGGGCAGCGCGAAACGATGGGCAACCCGTGTATGAACAACTACACCGCCGGCGACGGGCGCCGATTCTGGATCGTCGGCCTGGAGGCGAATCGGCACTGGCCGCCGCTGTGCCGGGCGGTCGGACGGCCCGAGTGGTTGACCGATCCGCGCTACGAGACGGCGCGGTCGCGCGCTGTGCACGCGGTCGAGCTCATCGCTGAACTCGACGAGATCTTCGCGACCCGCACCCTCGACCAATGGTCGAAAACCTTTGCCGCTGAACCCGAATTGTTCTGGGCGCCGATCAACTCCGTCGAAGACGTGCTGGCCGACGACCAGTTCCACGCCGCAGGCGGCATCGTGGATGTGCCCGACGGCCCCGACGGCGAGGCCTCGGTACCGATGATCGCCTCGCCCGCCGATTTCTCGGCCACCCCGTGGGCGCCGCGCTCGGCGGCGCCGCGCCTCGGTGAGCACACCGAGGAGGTGCTCGCCGAACTCAGGGCACGTGATGCTTGATGCGGCCGGCGTGTCGCAGCTGGGTGAGAAACTCCTCGCCGTCGTCGCTGCGGACCAGGTAGTGCGAGACCGCCACGCGCACGGCGGTCGCCACCGCGAGCCCGGGGTCGGGCCCGGTGGCCAGCCGCTCGAGCCGATGGCGCAGCAGCGGTATCACCCGCGACAGCCGCTTGATGACCCGTTCCGGTTCGATGTCGACCATTCGCAGCCCGGGATAGGACTGCTGCAGTTCCACGATCACCCGCAACGCGGCGTCGAGTTGCTCACCCCGCGGCAGACCGGACGTCGCCTCGGTCACCGCGCGTTCGTAGAGTTGGCGCTCCCACACCACGAAGGCGTCGAGCAAGTCCCGTTTGGAGGGGAACCATCGGTACAGCGTGGGCCGCGACACGCCCGCCTCCTGCGCGACCTCCGACAGGGACAGCTTGGTCATGCCGTGACGGCCGAGCACCTCGGCGGTGGCGGCCAGCAGCCGCTCCCGCGTCGGGATATCGGGTTCAGCCCAAACATTCGGCATTGTTATAGCTTTACAAAAATTCGCTCAAGTGTCACGCTGAGCCGGTGACTGTCACCAGCCCGCAGTTTCGAAAGTACAGCCCGCACGACCTCTCGACGCGCAAATTCTGGAGCAAACCCTTCGACGTTCGGGACCAGACCTTCGCGAAATTGCGCGCCGGGGAAGGGCTCAGCTGGCATGAGCCGCTGCCGTCGCTGTTCGACATGGTCGAACCGGGCTTCTGGGCGGTGACGCGCCGCGCCGACATCGTTTATGTCAGCCAGCACCCCGAACTGTTCACGTCGGCGCAGGGCGTCGCGCTGGATCCGATGCCCGCCGAGGTGCAACAGATCGCCACGTTCTTCCTCGGGATGGATCCGCCGCAGCACACCGTCTACCGCAGGTTGGTCAGCGCGGCGTTCACACCGCGCAACGTGCGCCAGATCGAAGACCAGATCCACAAGAACGCGGTCAGCGTCGTCGACGACCTGGTCGGCGCGGGTGACGTCGACTTCGTGACGGCGTGCTCGGCCCGGCTTCCGATGCTCACCATTTCCGAAATGCTCGGCGTGGCACCGTCGGAACGCGAAGCGGTCGCCAAGGCCGCCGAGAAGCTGTTCTCGATGAGCGACGACGAGTACAGCTCGTTGGAAGAGCGGGCCGAAAACACCATGAGCGAGATGATGTTGTTGGTCAACACCGGTATCGAGCTAGCCAAGTTCCGGCGCAAACACCCCGGCGATGACCTGATGACCAGCATGGTCGAAGCGGAGGTCGACGGCCACCGGCTCACCGATGAGGAAGTCGGCGCGTTTCTGCTGCTGCTCGCCTCGGCGGGCAACGACACCACCAAGCAGACGACGTCTCACGCGATGCTGGCGCTGGTGAACCATCCGGCGCAGCGGGACTGGCTGATGGAGGACTTCGACGGGCGAATCACCTGGGCGATCGAGGAATTCGTGCGGTGGTCCACTCCGGTGCTGCAGTTCGCCCGGTTTGCCACCGAGGACACCGAGGTGGCCGGCCAGCAGATCAGCGCCGGGGAGAAGCTGGGGCTGTTCTACTGTTCGGCCAACCGCGACGAAACCGTCTTCGACGACCCGCACACGTTCAACCTGCAACGCTCACCGAACCCGCACCTGGGCTTCGGCGGTGGCGGGCCGCACTTCTGCCTCGGAAACCAGCTGGCCAAGACGGAGCTGCGAAACCTGTTCCGCGAGTTGCTGACCCGGCTCACGACGATCGAGTTCGGCGAACCGGATCTGTTGCTCAGCAACTTCGTGCACGGGATCAAGCGTCTGCCGGCGCACCTTCGCTAGGAGAGCTGATGCGCGTCGAAGTGGACCTCGACAAGTGCACCGGACACGGTATCTGCGAAGCGATCGCCGAAGACGTGTTCGAGGTGACCGACGAGGGCGTCGTGGAGATCCACGGCAACCAACGGCCCGAATCCGACCGGGAGCGGATGCAGCAGGCCGTCACGCAGTGCCCGGCGGCGGCGCTGCGCCTGATCGGCTGAACCGCCGAATAGCGGGCCGCGGCTTACATCTATCGTTTTCGCAATGAGACCGATTCGACGGGCGGTGGCGGTGGTCGCCGCCGTCTTGACCGGGGCCGTCCTGGGGGCTGTAGTGGCCGGGTGCTCGGGCCCGTGGCCGGCGGCCGAGGTCACGCTGCCACCGGCCGAGACGGCGACGGTCGCCACAGTGGAACCACCGGATGCGGCGTTGGCGAACAGCCCGGTGGTCGCCGAGGCGCAGCGCAGCGTCGCCAAGATCCACAGCATGGCGCCGTCCTGCCAGAAGATCCTGGACGGCAGCGGGGTGGTCTTCGCGCCGAACCGGGTGATGTCCAGCGCCCACGGCGTCGCAGGCGCCACCGACATCACCGTGTCCGTCGACGGCGGGGACTATCCGGCCACGGTCGTGTTCTACGACCCCGACGCCGACATCGCGATCCTCGACGTGCCCGGGTTGCAGGCGCCGCCGCTGGCCTTCGCCGAGGAGGTGGCCCCGTCCGGCATGGACGCGTTGATCCTGGGCTACCCGGGCGGCGGGCCGTTCGTGGCCACCCCGGCGCGCATCCGCGACGTCATCGAGCTCAGCGGGCCCGACATCTACCGCACCAAAACCGTGCACCGCGAGGTGTACATCGTGCGCGGCGGGGTGCGCCAAGGCGGATCGGGCGGCCCGCTCATCGATCTGAACAGCCGCATCCTCGGCGTCGCGTTCGGCGCAGCCGTCGAGGACCCCGACTCCAGCTTCGTGCTCACCGCAAAACAGCTCTTCGGCATGGCGGTCAGCGCGAACGGTTCGGCGCCTGTGCCCACCGGCGAGTGCGTGAGCTAGCGACCGGGCATCGGCCGCACCAGCACCGACTGCTGAATGCCTGCGACGGCGCCGGTTTCGTCGAACAGCGAGCCGATCGTCGTGCCGATGCCGTCGGGCCCGTAGTTGGTGTCGGCGCGGATGCCGATCCACTCGCCGTCGGGCACCCGGTGGATGTGGACGACGAGGTCGGTGTTCATGAACGTCCACTTGGTGGGGTCGAGTTTGGTGCCGATGCCGTTGGCGTCGTCGGCGACGGCGAACAACCGCTCGAGCTGGGTCATGGTCTCGCCGTTGACCAGATCGACTTCCGGTTTGATCCAGGATTCGCCGGGTTCCTCGCTGAGCGGCTTCGTCAGCCATCGCCAGTCGAGGCTGTGCACGTAGTTGCGGTCCCAGTCCTTTTTCATATCGCGGCTGCGCGCCTCGCTGACCGGGCGCAGCGGCGGCGCGGACGCCTGCAAAAGGGTCGCCGTGTCGATGGTCTTCAGCCGCCATCCGCTGGCCTTGGCGACCGGGCGCGGCTCGCCGTCGGGGCCGCGTGCAAGCATCTCGGCGCCCACCAACTCGATCTGCCTGCCGGCGCGTTCGATTCGCGACCGCACCCACAGGTCGCCTTCGGCGGGAACACCGCCGAGCAGATCGACCATCACCCGGCTCAGCCGCGTGTCGGGGCGAGGCTGGCACCGGTGCAGACCGCGTACCAGCAAGGCGGACACCGGCGCGGCGTGCTGGATGCTCGCCGACCAGGTGCTGCGCACCAGATCGGTTGCGGCGAACCGCTCGCCGAGCGGATCGGTGCCGTCGATCAGTTCGTAGTACGAGTCGCTCATGGCAGGCCGGCTCCGGGGATCTCGACGGTCGTCGTGTCGACGCGGGAATGTTTGGTGCCGGCCAACCGCTTCGGGTAGGCGTCGGCGGCCGACACCAGGAACAGGGTGCGCCGCTGCGGGCCGCCGAGCATGCAGGCGATCGCGGCCCGGTCGCCGATGTCGATGCGGTCGGAGACGTTGCCGCCCTCGGTGATCCGCTCGAACTGGTGCGCCAGGGTCATCGCCGCCCAGACCCCGCCGTCGGCGTCGAGGCAGATCCCGTCGGGTGGGCCGTCGAGTCCGTCGGCGAAAATCCGTCGATCGCTCAACGACCCGTCCGGTGCGACGGTGAACGCCGTAAACCGTCGCCCGACAGACTCCGCGACGATCAGGGTGGCCCGGTCCGGGGTGAGCGCCATCCCGTTGGGGAAGGCGAGGTCCTCGGCGACGACGGTCGAGGTGCCGTCGGGGTCGACCCGCATGATCACGCCGCCTTCGAAGGCTTGTGATCCGACGTAGGCGCGGCCGACGTCGTCGATCACCATGTCGCCGAGGTCAGCGGGTGCGGTCGCGGACAGATCGGCGACGGTCGTCACGGTGTCGCCGTCGTAGCGCAGCACCGCGCGCTTCGCGGTCGAGACGATCAGCAGCGAACCGTCGGGGGAGAAGCCCAAACCCGAAGGGGCGTGACCGGGTAACGTCAACGTGGTCATCGCGCCCTGCAGGGTCACCGTGTGCACGGCCTCGCCGAGCATGTCGGAGAACCACAGCAGCCCTTCGAACCAGCGTGGGCCTTCGCCGAAGCAGAACCCGTTCGCCAGCGGGCTCAACACCTCGACACCTTTACAAATCACGCGCTAAGTGTCACGCTCGCAGGGTGTTACTGTCAAATGGGCGCAGGTCATGAAGCGATACCACGGCCACACCCTCCTCTACCTCCACGAGACGATCGACCTCGGCTCCGGTCCTGCCGAGCGCTTCACCGAGGTGTTCAGCGACGTGTATCACCCGATGATGGCCGAACTGGGGGCGCGGCTGTTCGCGATCTGGGAGACCACCCCGTACAACGGCCACTGGCCCCAGGTGACGATCATCTGGGAGATCGACCAGTTCGCCGACTACGCGCGCATTGGCAGCGCGCAGGCCCGCGGCGGCAGCCACGAAGCGGCCGCGGCGAAATGGTCGCAGTTCCTCGCCGAGACCGGTGCCCGCGGTGAGGGCCGGATCATGTACGCCGGCAGGAGCAACAGGACGCTGGCGCAGCTGCAAGAGGCCGACTTCACTGCCGGACTGGTGATCCAGGAGATCATGCAGACCAAACCCGGTCGCCAGGACGACTACATCCGCGAGCTCGAGCGCCTCTACGTACCGTGGTCGGAGCGCACCGGTAAGCGCTGGCTCGGTTCGTTCATCACGACGTTCCGGTTCAACGAGGTCATCCACTACTGGGCGCTGGAGGGCGACTGGGACTGCTTCGCCAACCACTACCCGTCCTGGAAAGACAACCCGCCCGCGGAGATCGTCACCTGGATGAGCGTCGCACCCGCCCTGCGCGACGGCTGGGAGGACTCCATCCTGGCGGCCCTGCCCCCATCGCCACTGCAATGACAACCACTGCGCTGAAAACGTTTTCCTACGATCCGTTCGACCCGGCTGTGATGGCCGATCCGCTGCCGTACTACCGGGTGCTGCGCGAGAAGTACCCGGTGTACTACGTCGAGAAGTGGGACACCTACGCGCTGTCGCGGTTCGACGACATCTGGCGGGTGCTGGAGGTCAACGACGGCACCTTCGTCGCCTCGGAGGGAACCTTGCCCGCCGCAACGGTTCTGGCGCACCACAACGACGGTCCGGTGCCCGACCCGCCGCTGCATCCGATGCCGTTTCACGCCAACTTCGACAGCCCGATCTATGAGGGTGTGCGCCGCTGCACCGCCGGACAGTTCCGGCCCAAGTCCGTTGCGGCGCTGGCCGACCGGATCCGCACCCTGGCCAACGAGCGTCTCGACGAACTGCTGCCGCGCGGATCCTTCGATCTCACCCAGGATTACGGCGGTATCGTCGCCGCGTCGGTGGTGTGCGACCTGTTGCGAATGCCGGTCGAATTGGCACCCGAGGTGCTGGCCACTGTCAATGCGGGCAGCCTCGCCCAGCCGGGCAGCGGCGTGGAGGTGGCCAACGCCCGGCCCGGTTACCTGGAATACCTCATTCCGCTGGTGCAGCGCAGCCGCGCTGAGGCCGGCCACAATCCGATCGCCGACAACCTTCTGGACTACCGACTGCCCGACGGGTCGGCGTTCAACGACGTCGAAGCCGCCACCCAGATGCTGGCCGTGTTCATCGGCGGCACCGAGACCGTGCCGAAGATCGTCGCGCACGGATTGTGGGAACTCACTGAACATCCCGACCAGCTGGCGGCCGTGCGGGCCGACGCCACGGCCAACGTGCCCGTCGCGCGCGAGGAGATGATCCGCTACTGCGCGCCTGCGCAGTGGTTCGCCCGCACCGTACGCAAACCGTTCACGATCGCCGACACCACGCTGGCCCCCGGTGCCAGGATCATCACCCTGCTCGCCTCGGCCAACCGCGACGAACGCGAATACCATGACCCCGACGCGTTCGTCTGGAACCGGCCGATCGAACGGCTGCTGGCGTTCGGCCGCGGTCAACACTTCTGTCTCGGTGTGCATCTCGCGCGTCTGGAGATCGCGGTCCTGGTGTCGGAGTGGCTGCGCCGTGTACCCGAATGGCGCATCGACGGCGAATCCGCGTCGCGGCCGCCGTCGAGTTTCCAATGGGGTTGGAGCAGTGTTCCCGTCCAGGTGGAGGTCTGACGTGTGGTCCTACCGGCTGGTGGCGCCCTACAGCTTCGAACGCCACGACGTCGCCGAGATTTCACCCGAGTCACTGGGTGACCGCCAGGTGCTGCTGCGGTTCCGCGCCGCGGGGGTGTGCGGCAGCGACCTGCCGCCGTTTCGCGGTGTGCGCGGCAAGATCGCCGGCGATGCGGGCCAAAGCGCCGCGGAGAAACCGGGATTCCCGATTCACGAGGTGGTCGGTGAGGTCATCGCAAGCCGGCACCGCAGCCACGGCGTCGGTGATCCGGTGGTGGGCTGGGCGTCGGGTTTCGACGGCCTGATGCAGCATGTCGTCGCCGATGGCGACGGGTTGGCGCCCTACGATCCGGCGCTGAGCCACCAGCATGCGGTGGCCCTGCAACCGCTGGCCTGCGTGCTGTACGCGATGGAGCAGATCGGCAGCGTCAAGGGCCGCCACGTCGGCGTTATCGGGCAGGGCTCGATCGGGCTGCTGTTCTCCTATGTCGCAAAGGCTTTCGGGGCTCGCCGGGTGACGGGTGTGGATCCCGTCGACCGCGACGGCATCGGACAGCGCTTCGGTGTCGACACCATCGTGCGCGCCACCAGCGACCGGTGGATCAGCCACCTGAGCCCCGACGACCGTCCGGATGTCGTGATCGAGGCTGTCGGCCATCAGGTCGCCACCCTCGGCCACGCCATCGAGGCGACCGCACCCGGCGGCACCGTGCTCTACTTCGGGGTGCCCGACGACGACAGCTATCCGATCAGCATGCGGACCATGCTGCGCAACAACCTGACGCTCAAATCGGGGGTGACCCTCGAGCGGCGCCGAATGCTTTCTGCCGCCGACGACTTCGCCCGCCAACACCCCGACCTGCTTCCGGCCTACGTCACCCACACGTTCGGTGTCGACGATGTCCAGGCGGCTTTCGAGCTGGCGTGCCGGCCGGTACCCGAACGCGTCAAGATCGCGATCGTCGAGTGACCAGCAGACTGCAGCAGGCACTGGCCGCCAAAGCGCAGGTGTGGGGCGGCTGGGTGGTGGGCCCGACCATCATCGGCCCGGAGGAGTTCGCCCACGCCGGCTACGACTACGTCGGGTTCGACCTTCAGCACGGATATCTCGATGACGCCGACGTCGCCCTGCTGTTGCGCCGCCTGGAGCACGTGCCGATCGGCACGGCAGTGCGGTTGGCGTCGGCGGATCCCGCACCGATCGGCCGGGTCCTCGACGCCGGCGCCGACGCGGTGATCGTGGCGATGGTCGAATCGGCCGAACAGGCCGCTGCCGCCGTCGCCGCCACCCGGTATGCGCCCGCCGGGGTGCGCAGCTACGGTCCGCTGCGGGCCGGCCTGGGCCGCGAACCCGCCGAGCACGAGGCGCGGGCGACGGTGCTGGCGATGATCGAGTCCGCGCAAGGGCTTTCGGCGCTCGACGAGATCTGCGGCGTACCCGGTCTTTCGGGAATCTACGTAGGTCCCGCCGACCTGGCCATCAGCCTCGGACACAGCCCCGCGCAGGCCTGGACCGCGCCGGCCGTGCAGGACGCGATCACCCGCGCCCACGCCGCCGCAACAGCGGCCGGGCTGATCGCGGGTATCCACGCCGGCGCCGGCCCGCAGGCAAAGGCGATGGCGCAGCATGGGTTTCAGATGATCACGCTGGCCTCGGAGTCGCAGGCGTTGCGCCGGGGGGCCGCCGACTACCTGCGGGAGGCGCAGTGACGGTGCGCGACCGGGTCGCGCTGGTGACCGGCGCCGCGCGGGGGCAGGGCGCGGCGATTGTGGCGCGGCTACGCACGGACGGGTTCCTGGTCGCCGCATGCGACGTGCTGCCCATCGACAGTCCGGACGAAGGTGTTCTCACGGTCGCGCTCGACGTCACCTCCGAAGACGAGTGGCGCGCTGCGGTCGAGGCCACCGTCGACCGGTTCGGCACGCTGACCACGCTGGTGAACAACGCCGGGGTGCTGCACCGCGCCGCGCTGGCCGACGAGACCCCGCAGGGCTTCACCACCAGTTGGCGGGTCAACTGCCTCGGCCCGTTTCTGGGCATCCAGGCCGCGCTCGAGCACCTTCGGGCCGCCGACGGCGCGGCGATCGTCAACACCTGCAGCACCGGCGCCATGCGTCCGTTTCCCCACCACGCCGCCTACGGCTCGTCGAAATGGGCGCTGCGCGGGCTCACCCAGATCGCGGCCGCCGAACTGGCGCGCGACGACATCCGGGTGAACGCGGTGTTTCCCGGGCCGATCGCGACACCGATGCTCGACGACGCGACCCAGAGCCGGCTCACCGCGTCGTTCGGCCCGCTCGGCCAACCCGTCGAGGTCGCCGACGCCGTCGCGTTCCTGGTCTCCGATCAGGCGTCGTTCATCACCGGTAGCGAGCTTGTCGTGGACGGAGGGCAATGCCTGCGCATCGGATGAGCCCGTCGGTCGGCATCATCGGCGCCGGACCGGGCGGGCTGGCGCTCGGAATCTTCCTGCGCAAAGCGGGGTTCGAGAACTTCACGATCTTCGATCGCGAAGACGGCGTCGGCGGCACCTGGCGCATCAACACCTATCCGGGGCTGGCGTGCGACGTCAAGTCGCACCTGTACTCGTACTCCTTTGACCTGAACGCGAACTGGTCGCGGTTGTGGTCGGCGCAGCCCGAGATCCTCGAGTACTTCGAAAACTGTGCGCGGCGCTACGCATTGGAGCCGCACCTGCGGCTGCACACCGAGATCGTCGCGGCGCACTGGGACGGCGAGCAGAACAACTGGCGGCTGACCACCGCCGACGGCCAGACGTACCGGTTCGACGTCGTGGTCTCGGCGGTCGGGTTGTTCACCCGGCCGGTGATGCCCGAACTGACCGAAGAGGAGCCGTTCACCGGAACGCTGATGCACACCGCGCGCTGGGACCACTCGGTGGATCTGGCCGACGCGCGGGTGGCGGTCCTTGGCACCGGATCCACGGCGGCACAGCTGGTTCCCGAGGTGGCCAAGGTCGCCAAGAGGGTGTACTCGGTGCAGCGTTCACCGACATGGGTGCTGCCCAAACCCGATCGCGCCTATTCCGAGCGCGAGAAGCGGGTCTTTCGCTACGTCCCGTTGGCGAAGAAGGTCTATCGCACCCGGCTGTGGCTGCGCAGCGAGGCCAACATCTCGGTGATCGAGCACGGCAGCGACAAGACCCGGCAGTTCCGCGATATCGCGCTGCGGGTCCTGGAAGCTACCGTGCCCGACGCCGAACTGCGGGCCAAGCTGACCCCCGACCACCCGCTGGGCTGCAAACGGTTGGTGTTCGCCACCGACTACCTGCAGGCGTTGACCCAGCCGCACGTCGAGGTGGTCGCCAGCCCCGCGCGGGCGGTGCGCGCCCGCAGCTTGATCACCGAGGACGGCAGCGAACTCGACGTCGACGTGGTGCTGTGCGCGACCGGCTACGCCGCCGCCGACTATTTGGGTCAGCTCGACGTCGTCGGTGAGCGCGGGAGGACGCTGCGGCACACGTGGCGTGACGGCGCGCACGCCTACCTGGGCATGACCGTGCCGGGCTTCCCGAACTTCTTCATGCTCTACGGTCCGAACACCAATGTCGGCTCCAACAGCGTCATCTTCGTTCTCGAAGCCCAGGCGCATTACGTGGTGCGCGCGCTGAAGTACCTGCGCCGCAAGAACAAGCCCTACATCGCGGTTCGGCCGTCGACCACCGCGGCGTTTCTCGCCAAGATCGACGAGTGGATGAAGGGCACCGTGTGGCTGACCCGGTGCAGCAGCTATTTTCGCGCCCCCAACGGCAGGGTGGTCACCCAGTGGCCGCGCAGCGCCCGCGCGTTCTGGGCGATGACGCGCCGCTTCCGGCCCGCCGACTACACGTTCGAAGCGCCGGCACCCTCGAAGCCGGCTGGTGCCGAAGCGCATACGGCCGCCAACCGGTAGCCGGCCGTGGACATCGTCGAGCGTCTCGATCCCGCGCTGCGCCACCTCGCCGAGGCCCGCACCGATCTGACACCGAGCGTGCTCGGGGTCGTACGGGATTCGCTGAACCAGCGCCGCGCCGAAGCTGCCCGCGGTATCGACACCATTGGAGTCGAGGTCGAGAACCGCACGGTGGCGTCGATCCCGGTGCGGATCTACCGCGGCACATCGTCGCCGGCGCCCGCGGTGATCTACTGCCACTCAGGGGCGTTCGTGCTGGGAAACCTCGACACCGATCACCGGCAGTGCGTCGAGTTCGCCCGACGGGGCCGCTGCACCGTGATCTCCGTCGACTACCGGTTGGCGCCCGAGCATCCGTACCCGGCCGCGTTCGACGACGCGTCGGCCGTGCTCGACGGTGTGGTGGCCGGCGCGTCGGCGCTCGGCATCGACACCGCCCGACTGGCGGTCGCGGGCAGCAGCGCCGGCGGTGCGCTGGCGGCGCGGCTGGCCCAGCGGGCGGCAGCCGGATCGGCGCCGCCCGTGAGGTTTCAGCTACTGCACCAACCGGTGCTCGACGACCGCGCGACGCCGTCCAAAAAGGAGTTCGGCACCACCCCCGGTTTCGACGGCCCGGCCACGGAGGCGATGTGGCGCCACTACCTGGCCGGCCAGCCGGTGACCGCCGACGCCGCTGCTGCCCGCAGCGGCGAGCTATCTGGTGTGCCAACGGCTTTCATCAGCTGCTCAGAGCTGGACCCGCTGCGCGACGAGGCCATCGACTACGCCACCCGGCTGCTGCGGGCCGGGGTGGCCACCGAACTGCACGTGTTCGCGGGCACCTGCCACGGCTTCGATTCGCTGTTGCCGGACTGGGAGATCAGCGAGCAGTTGTTCGCCCTGCAGGGCGCCGCGCTGCGTCGAGCGCTGCACGGCCCCTCGTGACTTGTGTGCGTTTTGTTGCGCGTGGCGCGCCTAAACGCACACAAATCACGTCAGTTCCCGAGCGACCGCGGCGTGGTAGGCGTCGATGTGGGCCGGGTTGACCGTGCGGAAGAACCCGTCGGGCAGCGGAGCGTGCTTGTAGGCCTCGATCGTCATCGTCCTGGTGAACAACGTGACGTGCTGCCCGGGGCGGGTGAAGTGGTACTGCACCGTGATGCGGCCTTCCATGCCGCCGTTGCCGTCGGCGTCGTGGCCGAGGCGCCCGACCGAGTTGAAGACCCACATGCTCGGGCGCATGGCGATCGCCAGATGCCAGGTGAAGATGCGGGCGCCGTCGGGTCCCGACTCGGTCCAGGTGTCGCCGACCTTCAGCGGCAGACCCTCAGGTAGACCACCGATGTGGGCGCTGCCCGGATAGGTCTTCGTCCAATTGGCGGGGTTGGTGACGAAGTCATAGATCACCTCCGGCGGCTGGTCGAAGGTGGTTTCCGACGTCGTGGTCACGATACCCATGCGGACACTTTACAAAGAAGCATCGAAATGTCACGGTGTCTCGGTGGACTTCTCGCACGTGCAACTGTCCGACGAGGACCGGGCGTTCCGCGACGAACTGCGAAGTTTCCTGGGCACCATCGTGACCGACGACGTCATCCGCCGGGACCGCGAGACCGGCGAGAACTTCGACGAGGGCGTACATCTGGCGCTGGGCGCGCGGGGCTATCTGGCCGCCGACTTCAGACCCGAGTCCGAGGGCGGCTTTTCCGCCGTGCGCCGCCGCATCTGGGAACTGGAGATCGGCCGCGCGCACACCCCGTGGTTTCACTGGCCCACCACGGCCATGGTCGCGCACACCCTCGAACAGTTCGGGTCACCGCAACTGCGCGACGAAGTGCTGCCCAAGGTGCTCTCGGGGCACTACCGGCTGTGCCTGGGCTACACCGAGCCCGAGGGCGGTTCGGACGTCGCCACCTGCAAGACACGTGCGGTGCGCGACGGTGAGAGCTGGGTTGTCAACGGCTCCAAGATGTTCACCTCCAACGCCCACAACGCCCACTACGTCTTCCTGATCACCAACACCGACCCCGATGCGCCCAAACACCAGAGCCTGACCATGTTCCTGGTGCCGCTGGACAGCCCGGGTGTGGAGATCCAGCCGTTGCGCACCGTCGACGGTGACCGCACCAACATCACCTACTACAGCGACGTGCGCGTCGACGACCGATTCCGCGTCGGCGAGGTGAACGGCGGTTGGGCGGTCTTGCGCGAAGCGCTCAACGCCGAACACGGCACCGTCGAACGCGACGCCGAGGGTCTGCAGAAGCTGGCGACCATGACCGAGCATCTGCTGCTGCTGGGCGAGGCCGTCGACCGGGTCGCGGCGGTGGCAAGCGACGACGACGCGGTGCGATACCGGCTGGGCCGCGCCATCGCCCGGATGGAGGCCGCGGCCAGCGCCCCCGAGATGTTCGGCCGGGTCGCGATCGCGCAGACGATGCGCGACGTCACACCGGATCTGATGGACATCCTCGGCACCGCGGCGGCCCTGCCCGTCGACACCGACGGCGCCGCCGACGACGGGGCAGTCGAGTACCTGTTCCGGTTGGCCGTACCGACCGGTATCTACGGCGGCACCCTTGAGGTGTTCCGCAACATGATCGCCCAACGCGCGCTCGGCCTCGGCAGGCCCAACTACTCACCGCCGGCCAAGCGGCCCGCCTAGAGTTCGGCGATCACCTCGGCGGCCAGCAGCTCCAGCGTCTCATCGGATCCGCGGTCGTGGGTGAACAGCACGATCTGGCCGAAGCCGAGCTCCTGCAGCTCGCGCAGCCGGTCGACGATCGCCGGCGGTGTGCCGACCAGCCCGCCTTCTTTGAGCCCGAACGCCGGTAGGCCGAAACGCTTTTCGGCCAGCTGCTGCACCGCGGGCAGCGACGAGTCGTCGGGCGCCAGCGCCATCACCGCCTCGACCGACAGCACGATCGTCGACGGATCTCGGCCGATGTCGTCGCAGAGCGAACGCAACACCGACGTCTTGTGCGCGAGTTCACCGAGCGCATAGGTGGGCACGTTCCACACATCGGCATAGCGCGCCACCAACGGCAGCGTGAACTTCTCGCCGACCCCGCCGACGACGATCGGCGGGCGCGGTCTGCGGGCCGGCCCCGGTTTGATCGGCATGTCCGACACGGTGAAATGCTTGCCGGTGAAGTCGATCACCTCGTCGGTGAACGCCTGGTGCAGGATCTCGAGCGTTTCACCCAGCCGCTCGGCGCGTTCCCGAAACGTTCCCCACGCCAACCCGGCCCGGTTGTGCTCGTCTTCGATCGACCCGCTGCCCAGGCCCAACTGCAGCCGGCCCGCCGAGATCTGATCGAGCGTCGTTGCCATCTTGGCCAGCACCGCCGGGTGGCGAAACTGGTTGCACAGCACCATATGTCCGATCTCGATGCGTTCGGTGTGGCTGAGCAGCGCCGTCGCCAGCGTCCATGCCTCCAGCGAGGGGTAGTCGGGCACACCGGGGCCGTAGAGGTGGTCATAGAGCCACACCGAGTCGATGCCGAGCCGCTCGCAGCGCCGGGTGCGGTGCAGGATCTGGTCGTAGGTGAAGCCCATCTGCGGTAGGTAGACGCCGATCTCCGGCTTGGTCATCGACACCGTTCCCATCGTCAGATCCTGTACTTTCGGCTGCCCGCATGGTAACGACATTCTCAGAAATCAAGAAGACGGTTCTAGAACGGAGCACCTTTATGCGGTTCGCGTTCACGCATCCGATGCACAGCCATCCGTACAACCCGGAGTTGGTGACCGGTTCGGGCATCGCGGCGGTGGCCGCTGCGGCCGAGAGGGCCGGCTTCGACGGGTTCGGGTTCACCGACCATCCGGCGCCCACCGAGCGGTGGTTGCAGGCCGGCGGGCACGATGCCGTCGACCCGTTCGTGGCGATGGGGTACGCCGCGGCCACGACGACGACGTTGCGGCTGATCCCCAACATCGTGGTGCTGCCGTACCGCAACCCGTTCGTGGTGGCCAAAGCGGGCGCCACGCTGGATCTGCTGTCGGAAGGCCGGTTCACGCTCGCGGTCGGGGTCGGGTATCTCAAGCGGGAGTTCACGGCGCTGGGTGTGGAGTTCGACGAACGCGCCGCGCTGTTCGAGGAGGCGCTGGAGGTCATCCGCGGGATCTGGACTACCGACGACTTCTCCTACGAGGGCCGGCATTTCACCGCCAGCGGCATAACGGCGCATCCGCGCCCGGTCAGCGACCCGCACCCACCCATCTGGATCGGAGGCAACACCGCCGCGGCCCGCAGGCGCGTCGTCGCGTTCGGCGACGGTTGGTGTCCGTTCGCCGCGCCGGCCATGCTGGCGCGGACTGCACGCACCGCGGAGTTGGACGCGGACGGCCTGGCCGCGGGCATCGATGATCTGCGCAGACGGTTCGATGAGGCGGGCCGGGACTTCTCGCGCGTCGACGTCACGTTCACCAACGCCGACGGCGGCACTCCCGGCAGCGACGGCTTCAACGCCGACGCCTACCTTTCCGGGCTGGAAAAGCTTGCCGCCCTGGGGGTTACCTGGGTACAGGTCGGTCTGCCCGGCGACAGCCTCGCTCATGTTCTCGACACCATCGAGGAGTTCGGGAAATCGGTGATCGCCGCCGCGTGAGCCGTCGCGTCGATCAGGTTCCTGTGGGGCGCGCCGCGGGCTCAGGCAGTTCGGCGAGCACGTCGGCGCGCGCGTCGTCGAAGCTGAAAAAGCCCTTGATGGGCAGGGTCTCGGGCAGCGGGTCGTCATAGCTGAAGGCCACGTCGTCGACAACCTCGTCGCCGATCACCGCCGACCAGTAGGTGGCGTAGCCCTTGTAGTTGCAGTAGCTGGTGGTGTCGGAGCGCCGCAGAAGATCGGTGCGCACATGGGCCGGATCGACGTAAAGACGGGTCTGCACCGCGGTCTCGAACACGATCACGGTGTCGGTGGTGTCGACGAGGGTGGTGTCGGCGACCGTGACGCGCAGGCGGCGGTTGCTTGGGCGGCAGTCGACGCGGTGATACGGGTTGGGCGGGTAGTGCACGAGCCGGCGCCCTTCCTCCAGCCAGGTGTCCACGGCGTCCCACGGCACCCGCACGAACCCGGGCGCCTCCGAAACCGGCTCGCGCGGAAGGTCGCCGACCTCGTCGGCCGGGAAGGCGTAGCTCAGCGGATGACCGCGTCGGTGTACCAGCAGCACGTGTTCGGTGTCGATGACCGCGCGACCGTCGCGCATCGCCTGCACGCGTCGGGGATGCGGCTCGATGTAGACCACCTCGGGCAGCGCGGGGAAGAACCATCCGGCGGGATCCGTGCTCAACGGACCGCGCCCGGCGACCAGACTCATAGACACCACCCTGACAAACTTTCCCAGCCGCCGAAACCGGTATCCCCGCAGGCGCTTACTCGGTTTCGACACGAGATTCCGGCGAACCTCGTAACCTTTACAGATAGGTGTAAAAATGTCACGCTTTAGGTGTGCCGCCCGCACGCGATGGACTGATCGGATAGGACTGACATGGCGACCCGACCCATCACCGCGCCCGACAAGGTCGACGAGGAAGCAAAGGAAGCCGAACGCCACCAGCTCACCGTGGTGGCCGCCAGCGTCGCCGATCTGGTTGCGGCGTCGGGCGGCTGGATCTATGACCGGGCCAGCGCTGGCTGGACCGTCAACGTGCTGGTCGATACCGACGACGTGCGGGCGCTGACGATCCTTGGGGCCACCCCGATTTCGGCGCTGGACCCCTCGGCGGCCGGCGCGTTGGCGGTCAGCGCCGACCTGCTGCGCAGCGACGCGGAACTACGCGACAAGGTGCTGACGCTGTGGAAGTCCGCAGCCACCGAGGTGACGGTGTGGGGGCAGTCCTGGCCTGATGAACTGGGCCGTCGCATCGATCCGCAGCAGCACCGACTCAGCGTCGCCGCGCGGGCGTTCAAGGCGCACGCGTTGGCTGCCGCGCGGGTGCCGCAGCGCAGTCTCGGCGCCACCGAAACCCTGTATGACCTCGGGGCCGAAGCGTTTCGGCCGGTGTATCCGGTCTAGCGGATCCAGCCGCGGCGGCGCAGCCACCAGTCACGCGCGACGAACGCGACGATGAGCGCAGCGAAGCCGATGAGGAACACGTCCTCGACGTGACCGATGTGGTTGCCGTGCATCAAGACCAGCAGAAACGCGGCCGCCAACAGCCCACCGATGTGAATGGCCTTGGGGTTCTCCTTCGACCAGCCCCATTCGGCCGACGGCACATCTTCGACGTCAACATTGTTGGCGCCGGTACGTCGCTCAAGCTCGGTGCTGGGCACGGCTGCTCCTTAAACGGTGATCTTCGGTGCTAGCCCACATTCTGGCACAGGCCTACTACACGCCGCCGTAGGGTGATGCCTCATGACAGCGCAGTTCGACGGCAAGGTCGCGTTCATCACCGGTGCGGCGCGGGGTCAGGGCCGTGCGCACGCCGTCCGGTTCGCCGAGGAAGGCGCCGACATCATCGCGGTTGACCTGTGCGAGCAACTCGACAGCGTCGAATATCCGATGCCGACCCCGGAGGATCTCGACGAGACCGTCAACCTCGTGGAGAAGACGGGGCGGCGCATCGTGGCCGAACACGGTGACGTCCGCGACTTCGCGCGGTTGAAGGAGATCGTCGACCGTGGCGTTGCCGAATTGGGGCGCATCGACTTCGTGCTCGCGAACGCGGGGATCTTCCCGGCGATCGGGGACCGGCGCAACGAGATGGCCTCGTTCGTCGATGCCGTCGACATCATGCTCAAGGGCGTGTACTACACGGTCGAGGCGGCGCTGCCGGCCCTGCTGGGCCACGGTGACGGCGGCGCCGTGGTCATCACCAGTTCCGCGGCCGGGCTCAAATCCGTCAGCTCGGGCTACGACACCATGAGCCACGGCGCGGCCGGCTACACCGCGGCCAAACACGGTGTCGTCGGTCTGATGCGCCACTATGCGAACTCGTTGGCGGCCAAGAACATCCGCGTCAACTCCGTGCATCCCGGCGGCGTGGCGACACCGATGATCCTCAACGAGGCCGCCGGTCGCTTCGTCGAGGAGCACGCCGGTTTCGGCGTCGCGCAGCAACCGCTGCTGCCGGTTCCGCCGGTGGAACCGGAGGCGATCAGCGATGCGATGGTCTACCTGTGCGGGGACTCCGGCCGGTACCTGACCGGGGTGACGTTGCCCGTCGACGGCGGCCTGACCGCCAAATAGGAGTAGCGATGGAGTTCTGGTCCGGCACCGCCTTCATGAAGACGTCCGAGACCGTCGCGGTGGCGCAAATGTTCGACGAGGCCGGCTACGACGGCATCGTGTGTTCCGATCACCTCATCTATCCGCGTGAGCTGTCGTCGCCGTATCCCGACTCGCCGACCGGCAAGCCGATGTGGGCTCCGGAGACGGCGTGGCCGGACTGCTGGGTGCTGATCGGCGCGATGGCGGCGGTGACCCGGCGGCTGCGGTTCTCCAACGCCGTCTACATCGCCCCGGCACGCCCGCTGCTGGAAGTGGCCAAGCAGGTCGCCACCGCGTCGGTGCTCTCCGATGGCCGGGTGTCGCTGGCGGTCGGCGTGGGCTGGATGCGCGAGGAGTACGAGCTGCTGGGCCAGGACTTCAGCACCCGCGGCGCACGGCTCAACGAAATGATCCCGGCGTTGCGCGAACTGTGGCGCGGCGGCTGGGTGTCGTTCTCCGGCAAGCACTATCAGGTGCCCGAGATGATGATCGAACCGCATCCGGAGCGCCCGGTGCCGATCCTGTGCGGCGGGGAGTCGGAGGCGGCGCTGCGCCGGGCTGCGCGGTTGTGCGACGGCTGGGTCGGCTACGCCTATCTATTGGACGACGCGATGGCCTACGTCAACAGGCTCAACGAGCTGCGCCGCGAGTACGGCCGGCAAGACGAGCCGTTCGAGATCATCCTCGCGCTGCTCGACCCGCCGTCACCGGATCTGTACAAGCGTGCCGAGGATCTGGGCATCACCGCGGTGATGTGCAGTCCGTGGGCAGGGCTGGACCTGCCTCCGGGAGACGTCGAGCGGTTCCGCGCACCGATCGAACGGTTCGCCGAGAAGGTCATCCAGAAAGTGCGCACATGAGGGCAAGCGAGGCGCCGGAGGCGGATCGCGCATGACTTTTGAGGCCGGCGAAGTCCGCGAACTGGTGGAGGGTCTGTACGGCGCGATCGACCGGCGGGACTGGTCGACGCTCGAGGAGCTCGTGTCACCGCGGGTGGTCGTCGAAGTCGGCAGCGCCGGGCCGATCGGATGGGACGCGTGGCTGACGCAGCTGCGGGAGTTCAGCGAGGCGTTTCCCGACGGCCGCCACGTCATCGAGGAGGTGCTCGTCGACGGATCCCACGGGGTGTCGCGCTGCCGCTTCGAGGCGACGCACCGCGGCGATTTCCGCGGTATCGCGCCGACGGGCAACCAGGTGTCGGTCGCGGGAATTCACATCGACCGCTTCCAGGGTGATGCGCTGGTGGCCCATCGCGGGCAGCTCGACATGCACGGGCTGCTGCAGCAGCTCTAGTCGCGGCAAGAAGCGCGGGGAAGACAGGGCACAATGGATCGGTGAGCAACAGACAGCGGGTGCTGCTGCTGGGCAGTACCGGCTCGATCGGCACCCAGGCGCTGGAGGTCATCGCCGCCAACCCGGACCGGTTCGAGGTCGTCGGGCTGGCCGCAGGCGGCGGCAACCCGGACCTGCTGGCCCGCCAGCGCGCCCAGACCGGCGTGACCAATATCGCCGTCGCCGACGCCGCCGCCGCCGAGCGCGTCGGCGACGTCACCTACGCCGGACCGGACGCGGCGACCCAGCTGGTCGAGAGCACCGAAGCCGACGTCGTGCTCAACGCGCTCGTCGGCGCGCTGGGGCTCAAGCCCACCCTCGCGGCGTTGGCCACCGGCGCCCGGCTGGCGCTGGCCAACAAGGAATCCCTGGTCGCCGGCGGCCCGTTGGTGCTCAAGGCCGCCGAACCCGGACAGATCGTGCCGGTGGACTCCGAGCACTCCGCGATGGCCCAGTGCCTGCGCGGCGGCACCCCCGACGAAGTCGCGAAAATCGTGCTCACCGCGTCGGGCGGCCCGTTTCGCGGCTGGACCGCCGAGCAGCTCGAAACCGTCACCCCCGAACAGGCCGGCGCCCACCCCACCTGGTCGATGGGCCCGATGAACACCCTGAACTCGGCGTCGCTGGTCAACAAGGGCCTGGAACTGATCGAAACGCACCTGCTGTTCGGCGTGCCCTACGACCGCATCGAGGTGGTCGTACACCCGCAGTCGATCGTGCACTCGATGGTGACGTTCACCGACGGCTCCACGCTGGCCCAAGCCAGCCCACCCGATATGAAGCTGCCGATCGCGCTGGCGCTGGGCTGGCCGTCGCGGGTGCCCGGCGCGGCGCTGGCCTGCGATTTCGCCACCGCATCGAGGTGGGACTTCGAACCGCTGGACGACGCGGTGTTTCCGGCCGTCGACCTGGCCCGCCGAGCCGGTGCCAAAGGTGGCTGCCTGACCGCGGTGTACAACGCCGCCAACGAAGAAGCCGCCGCGGCGTTTCTGGACGGGCGGATCGCGTTCCCGGGCATCGTGCGCACCATCGACGACGTGCTGCGCGGTGCCGACGAATGGTCGGCCGAACCCGCTACCGTGGATGAGGTACTTGACGCCCAGCGGTGGGCACGGGACCGGGCACGCAGCGCGGTCGAACGAGAGGTTGTCGCCACCAGATGATGTTCGTAGTCGGTGTCGTGCTGTTCGCGTTGGCCATCCTGGTGTCGGTGGCCTTGCACGAGTGCGGGCACATGTGGGTGGCGCGCGCCACCGGGATGAAGGTGCGCCGCTACTTCGTCGGGTTCGGCCCCACGTTGTGGTCGACGCGGCGGCCCAACAGGCTCGGGCAGACCGAGTACGGCGTCAAGGCGGTCCCGCTCGGCGGCTTCTGCGACATCGCGGGGATGACCGCGGTCGAGGAACTGGAGCCCGACGAGCACGAGCGCGCCATGTACAAGCAGAAGACGTGGAAACGCACCGCGGTGCTGGCCGCCGGGCCTGGGATGAACTTCGTCATCGGCCTGGTCCTGATCTACGCCATCGCGGTCATATGGGGGCTGCCGAACCTGCACCCGCCCACCGCCGCCGTCGTCGGCGAAACCGGTTGTGTGGCATCGGAAGTGGTCAGAGGCGAGCTCGGGGAGTGCACCGGCCCCGGCCCGGCCGCGCTCGCGGGCATCCAGGGTGGCGACACGATCGTCGCGGTCGGTGACACCCCGGTGGCCGACTTCACCGAGATGGCCGCCGCGGTGCGCGAACAGACCGGGCCGACACAGTTGACCGTGCAGCGTGACCAGGACGGCCAGACCCGCGAGTTCACCACCGTCGTCGACGTCACCCAGACCCAGCGCTGGACCGCCGAAGGCGAGGGCGGGCCGGCGACGGTCGGGGCGATCGGGGTCAGCGCCGCGCGGTTCGGCCCGACCCAGCACAACGTGCTCTCCGCGGTGCCGGCGACGTTTGCCTTCACGGGCGATCTGGCCGTCGAACTCGGCAAGGCGCTGGCGAAGATCCCGACCAAGGTCGGCGCGCTGATGCATTCGATCAGCGGGGGCGAACGCGATCCGGAAACCCCGATCAGCGTCGTCGGCGCCAGCATCATCGGCGGTGACACCGTCGACGCGGGCCTGTGGGTGGCGTTCTGGTTCTTCCTGGCGCAGTTGAACTTCGTGCTCGGTGCGATCAACCTCGTTCCGCTGCTGCCGTTTGACGGAGGTCACATCGCGATCGCGGTCTACGAGAAGATCCGCAACATGATCCGTTCCGCGCGCGGCATGGTGGCCGGGGCGCCGGTGAACTATCTGCGGCTCATGCCCGCGACTTACGTAGTCTTGGTGGTGGTGGTCGGCTACATGCTGCTGACCGTGACCGCTGACCTGGTCAATCCGATCAGGCTCTTCCAGTAGGAGAGATACACATGACTTCCGCCGTCGGCGTCGGTCTCGGAATGCCGGGACTGCCCGCCCCGACGTTGGCACCGCGGCGCAAGACCCGCCAGTTGATGGTGGGCGACGTCGGGATCGGCAGCGACCATCCGATCGCTGTGCAGTCGATGACCACGACCAAGACCCACGACGTCAATGCGACGCTGCAACAGATCGCCGAGCTGACCGCGACCGGCTGCGACATCGTCCGGGTCGCGTGCCCGCGTCAGGAAGACGCCGACGCGCTGGCCCAGATTGCCAAGCACAGCCAGCTCCCGGTGATCGCCGATATCCACTTCCAGCCCAAGTACATCTTCGCCGCGATCGACGCCGGATGCGCGGCCGTGCGGGTAAACCCCGGCAACATCAAGGAATTCGACGGCCGGGTCGGTGAGGTCGCCAAGGCCGCGGGCGCGGCGGGGATTCCGATCCGCATCGGCGTCAACGCCGGATCGCTGGACAAGCGCTTCATGGAGAAGTACGGCAAAGCCACCCCGGAGGCGCTGGTCGAGTCCGCGCTGTGGGAGGCGTCGCTGTTCGAGGAACACGGCTTCGGCGACATCAAGATCAGCGTCAAGCACAACGATCCGGTCGTCATGGTCGCCGCCTATGAGCAGCTGGCCGCCCAGTGCGACTACCCGCTGCACCTCGGGGTGACCGAAGCGGGCCCGGCGTTTCAGGGCACCATCAAGTCCGCGGTGGCCTTCGGGGCGCTGCTGTCGCGCGGGATCGGCGACACGATCCGGGTCTCGCTGTCCGCGCCGCCCGCCGAAGAGGTCAAGGTCGGCAACCAGATCCTGGAATCGCTGAACCTGCGGCCGCGCTCACTGGAGATCGTGTCGTGCCCGTCGTGCGGGCGCGCGCAGGTCGACGTCTACAAGCTGGCCAACGAGGTGACGGCCGGGCTCGACGGGCTCGATGTGCCGCTGCGCGTCGCGGTGATGGGCTGCGTCGTCAACGGTCCGGGTGAAGCCCGCGAGGCCGACCTGGGCGTCGCCTCCGGCAACGGCAAGGGGCAGATCTTCGTCAAGGGCGAGGTGATCAAGACGGTGCCCGAGGCACAGATCGTCGAAACCCTGATCGAGGAGGCGATGCGGTTGGCCTCGGAACTGGGCGAGGCAGCCGGGGACGCCGGTGGCGGCGACGGCGGTGAAACAACCGGGAGCGGTTCGCCGATTGTCACCGTAAGCTGAACGTGGCTTCGCCAGCGCAGCCACCCACCGCCGGGATTGGTTAGAAAGAGTCTCCATGTCGGCTCCGCCGCTGTTTCGTCTCGCAGAGGATCGACGGGTGTCGGTGGTGCGCGACGTCGGCGCGGTGATGCGGGTGCTCGACGAGGATCCGGTCGGATCCTGCATGGTCACCTCGCGGGTCGCCGAACACGGTGTGGAGCCCTCGGCGATCGGCGGTGAACTTTGGACGCGGCGACGGGTGAACGAATCCCTGTGTTTCGCCGGCGCCAACCTCATTCCGTTGCGCGGTCAGACAACCGATCTGGAGGCGTTCGCCGACAAGGCGACCAGCACGGCGCGGCGCTGTTCGTCGTTGGTGGGTCGCGCCGAGTTGGTGCTGCCGATGTGGCAACGCCTGGAGCGCACCTGGGGTACGGCCCGTGATGTGCGTGAACACCAGCCGTTGATGGCGTTGAGCGCGTCGCCGCAGTGCGCCACCGATCCGGGTGTGCGGCCGGTGCGCGCCGACGAACTCGACGCGTACCTGGTGGCCGCCATCGACATGTTCATCGGCGAGGTCGGTATCGACCCGCGGATCGGCGACGGCGGACGCGGCTACCGGCGTCGGGTCGCCGGGTTGATCGCCGCGGGCCGGGCATGGGCGCGTTTCGACCGCGGCCAGGTGGTGTTCAAGGCCGAAGTCGGTTCGCAGTCGCCGTCGGTGGGACAGATCCAGGGCGTGTGGGTGCACCCCGACTACCGCGGCCGCGGGCTGGGCACGGCGGGCACCGCGACGCTGGCGTCGGCGATCGTGCGCAGCGGCCGGATCGCCAGCCTGTACGTCAACAGCTTCAACACCGTCGCCCGCGCGACATACGCGCGCATCGGCTTCGCCGAGGTCGGTACGTTCGCCACGGTGCTGCTCGACTGAGAACGTTCTCGTTACGCTCAGAGAATGACCGACGTGGACCCGAGGGTGGCGCGCAGAGAGATCGCCGATGCGCTGATGCGTGCGCTCGAACACCGTCACGAGCTGCTCGACGTCATCGTCGAGGCCGACGACTACGACGCGGCCATCGAGGCGATCGCCGCGCACCTCGGCACGTCGGCCATGGCCGCCGAAGCGGTGTTGCGGCTGTCGTTCGACCGCCTCACCAAGGTGGCGCGGCGCCGGATCATCGCCGAACTCGAGGATCTCAACAACCAACTCAGCTTCACCATGGGCGAGCCGGTCCCTCCCGTCGACACCATGGTGCTGCGGCCGTTCAACCCCGATGAGGACCGCGACGTGTTCGCGGCGCGCACCGCCGACGTGCGGGAGGCGGGGGACGGGTCGCGTGCACCCGCCGGTGACCTCGACGAGGAGATCCGGGCCGGGCTGCGCCGCGTCAACGCCGAAGAGGCCGCGTGGCTGGTAGCCGTGCACGGGTCGCGCAAGATCGGCATGGTGTTCGGCGACCTGGTGTCCGGTGAGGTCAACGTGCGGATCTGGATTCACCCCGAGCACCGCAAACAGGGCTACGGCACCGCCGCACTGCGCAAGTCGCGGACCGAGATGGCCGCGTATTTCCCGGCGGTGCCGCTGGTGGTGCGCGCACCGGCCGCCGGGTCCTGAGGCCGCGAACGTTCCTTACCACGCGAGTTTTCGCCGAATTTTCGAGCGGTAAGGAACGTTCGGCCGCCGAGCGAAGTACCCCGGCTTGCGCCGAGATCGACGCTTTGGTCGATTTCACCCGCGTTTTCCCGCCAAAGCGTCGGTCTCGGCGAAAGACTGGAGCGCGCCTACCCGAAGTTTGGGTCTCAGCTTCGTAACATCTGCCCCAATGGCAACTTCAGTATCACGAGTAGCGGGTCTGCTTGCGGCCGTGGCGTTGGGCGTGGGCCTCGTGGGGTGTACACCCCGGCCGAGCGGGCCCGAGTCGACCGCCGAAAAATTCTTCGCCGCGCTGGCCACCGGCGACACCACCGCTGCAGCGGAGTTCGCCGACCATCCCGCCCAGGCGCGCCAAGCGCTCAACCAAGGCTGGGCTGGACTGCAGGCCACGCACCTGGACACCCAGATCCTGGGCTCCAAGTACACCGAGGACACCGGCGCCATCACCTACCGCTACACCTGGCACCTGCCCAAAGACCGGACCTGGACCTACGACGGCCAGCTCAACATGGTCCGCGACGAAGGCCGCTGGAAGGTGCGCTGGAGCGCGACCGGGCTGCACCCGTCACTCGGGGAGAACCAGAGCTTCACGCTGCGCGCCGACCAACCACCGCGCGCGTCGGTCATCGAACGCAGCGGCACCGAAGTACTGGTGCCCGGCTACCGCTACAGCTACGCGCTGGACGCCAAGGCGGCAGGGGAGGCGTTGATGCCGACCGCCCACGCCGTCGCCGAGGCGCTGCACCCCTTCGACCACACCATGGACCCGCAGCGGCTCGCCGAGTTGGCCAGCTCGTCGAAAGAGCCGCTGCAGCTGATGATCCTGGCGCAGGCCGACCACGACCGGGTCAAAGGCGCCATCGCGGCGCGCCCGGGGGTGGTGATCACCCCGCAGGCCGCGTTGCTGCCCACCGACGAAAAGTTTGCGCCGGCCATCATCAACCAAGTCCGAAACGCGGTGCAGGGCGAACTCGACGGGCAGGCGGGCTGGCGGGTGGTCACCGTCAACCAGAACGGGGTCGACGTCGACGTGCTGCACGAGGTGCCCGGCGAACCGGCGCCGTCGATCAGGATCAGCCTCGACCGGGTCGTGCAGGACGCCGCGCAGCAGGCCGTCAACACCACCGGCAAGCAGGCCATGATCGTGGCGCTGCAACCGTCCACCGGTGAGATTCTGGCGGTGGCGCAGAACGCCGCGGCCGACGCCGAGGGCTTGATCGCCACGATGGGCCTGTATCCGCCCGGTTCGACGTTCAAGATGGTCACCGCGGGCGCGGCCATCGAACGCGATATGGCCACGCCGAACACGCTGCTGCCGTGCCCGGGGACCATCGACATCGGGCATCGCTCTGTTCCCAACTACGGCGGCTTCGACCTGGGCACCGTGCCGATGTCGCGGGCGTTCGCGAGTTCGTGCAACACCACGTTCGCCGAACTGGCCAGCCGGATGCCGCCGCGCGGGTTGACCAAAGCGGCCGCCAAATACGGCATCGGCACCGACTTCGACATCGAGGGGCTGACCACCGTGACCGGTTCGGTGCCGCCGACGGTGAACCTGGCCGAACGCACCGAGGACGGCTTCGGCCAGGGCAAGGTGTTGGCCAGCCCGTTCGGCATGGCGCTGGCCGCAGCGACGGTCGCGGCCGGCAAAACCCCTGTGCCGCAGCTGATCCAGGGCCGCCCGACCGAGGTCAACGGAGACCTGGAGCCGATCGGCGACAAGATCCTCGAGGGGCTGCGGCCGATGATGCGGCTAGTGGTGACCAACGGCACCGCCGAAGGTCTGCAGGGCGCCGGTGACGTGCGCGGCAAGACCGGTGAGGCGGAGTTCGCCGGCGGATCGCATTCGTGGTTCGCCGGCTACCGCGGCGACCTGGCGTTCGCGGCGCTGATCGTCGGCGGCGGATCCTCGGAGTACGCGGTGCGGATGCTCAAGGGCATGCTCGACGGACTGCCCGCGCACTATCAAGCCTGAGTAGCCTGTCGGAAGGGCTATGACAGGGATCGACGACCACGCCTTCATGCGGGTATCCGACGCCGACCGCAGCGGCACGTTGCGGCGGCTGCACAACGCCGTCGCGCTGGGGCTCATCGACATCGACGAGTTCGAAGAGCGCTCGGCGGCCGTCGCGCAGGCCCGGCTGCACTCCGACCTCGAAGCGCTGGTCGACGACCTGCCCGGACCCGGTGCGATCGTCACCTCGGCCACCGACCGAGTGGAACTGCGCGGGGTGCTGGGCTCGCTGAAGCGCCACGGCGAGTGGACGGTGCCGACCCGGCTGGCGCTGCGCCGCCGGATGGGGTCGATCGATCTGGACCTGACCCGGGCACGGTTCGCCGGCCCGATGGTCGTCGTCGAGCTCGATCTCAGGTTCGGCGGGCTGGACCTGCGGCTGCCCGACGGCGCCAGCGCGTCGATCGACGACGTCGAGGTGCTCGTCGGCAGCGCACGCGACCACCGCAGGGACGCACCCGCCGAGGGCAGACCGCATGTCGTGCTCACCGGCAAGGTGGTGTGCGGATCGGTCGACATCCGCGGGCCGCGGCGACCGTGGCGGTTCGGCCCGTTCGACCGTTAGCGCCGAAACAGCTGGGAACCGATGCGCGCCAACCGGTCCCAGCCGGCGGGGCGGGCGACCAGCTTACCGATCAGCGGGGTGGAGTCGAAGTACGACACCCGTTCGGCGATCAGGCCGCCGGTGAACGTGAACCGGTCGACGGCGTCCCAGGAGATCGGCTTGCCGCCGTAGGTTCCGCTGAGCGTGAACTCGATGAACACCGCGTGGTGGCCGTGTGCGACCCGGCGGACGTCGGCGTGCAGATCCGGCATCAGGGCGAACAGCCGCTGAAACGCCTCCAGGCAGGCCTGCTTACCGCGCAGCGTCCCCATCATCGGCTGGCTCAACACGATGTCCTCGCGCCACATCGCCTCGTGTTTGGCCAGGTCGGGGCTGCGCCAGGCGTCGGCGAAGCGCTCGGCGAACCTGGCGGCGAACTGGGCGTCCACCTCATCGATCGTCATCGCCACCGAATCTAACCCGACGCTCCGACTATTCTGGCGTCATGCCTGTTCGCACCGCTCTTCGCCCCGGCGAGGTGTCACCGACCCTGCCGGTGCCCAAGCACATCGCCCGCCCGGAGTACGTGGGCAAGCAGACGGCGCGCGAGGGCAGCGAACCGTGGGTGCAGACCCCGGAGGTGATCGAGAACATGCGCATCGCCGGCCGCATCGCCGCCGGTGCGCTGGCCGAGGCCGGCAAGGCCGTCGCCCCGGGTGTGACCACCGACGAACTGGACCGTATCGCCCACGAGTACATGGTCGACCACGACGCCTACCCGTCCACCCTGGGCTACAAGGGCTACCCGAAGTCCTGCTGTACGTCGCTGAACGAGATCATCTGCCACGGCATCCCGGACTCGACGGTCATCGAGGACGGCGACATCGTCAACATCGACGTCACCGCCTACATCCACGGGGTACACGGGGACACCAACGCCACCTTTTTGGCCGGCGACGTCGCCGAGGAGCACCGCCTGCTGGTCGAACGCACCCGCGAGGCCACCATGCGCGCGATCAAGGCCGTCAAACCGGGCCGGCAGCTGTCGGTGGTCGGCCGGGTTATCGAATCGTATGCAAACCGGTTCGGCTACAACGTGGTTCGTGATTTCACCGGCCACGGCATCGGCACCACCTTCCACAACGGTCTGGTGGTGTTGCACTACGACCAGCCCGCCGTGGAGACCGTGCTGGAACCCGGGATGACGTTCACCATCGAGCCGATGATCAACCTCGGCGGGCTGGACTACGAGATCTGGGACGACGGCTGGACCGTGGCGACCAAGGACAAGAAGTGGACCGCGCAGTTCGAGCACACGCTGGTGGTCACCGACGACGGCGCCGAGATCCTGACGTTGCTGTGACCGCCTTCCCGCGAGCCGCCTTCCCGCGAGCAGCCATAGAAGGCCCCATTTCGGCCTCGAGAAAGGGCCTTCTGCGACTGCTCGCCATCAGAACATGAGCGGCGCGCTGCTGGTGGCCGGCACCACATCGGATGCCGGCAAGTCGATGGTCGTCGCGGGGCTGTGCCGGCTGTTGTACCGCAAGGGCATCCGCGTCGCGCCGTTCAAGGCGCAGAACATGTCCAACAACTCGGCGGTCACCGTCGACGGCGGCGAGATCGGGCGCGCGCAGGCCGTGCAGGCCCGCGCCGCAGGGCTGGCCCCGCACACCCGGTTCAACCCGATCCTGCTCAAACCGGGCAGCGACCGCACCTCACAGCTGGTGGTGCGCGGCCAGGTGACCGACACCGTCAGCGCCAGGGACTATTTCAGCCATCGCGAGCGGCTCGCAGGCGTGGTGGTCGACGAATTGCAGCAGCTACAAAGCGAATTCGACGCGGTGATCTGCGAAGGCGCCGGTTCACCGGCCGAGATCAACTTGCGGGCAACCGATCTGGCCAACATGGGGCTGGCCCGGGCGGCGAACCTGCCGGTCGTCGTGGTCGGCGACATCGACCGCGGGGGTCTGCTGGCCCACCTCTACGGCACGGTCGCGGTGCTCGACGGCGCCGACCAACGCCTGATCGCCGGGTTCGTCGTCAACAAGTTCCGCGGCGATCCGGCGTTGCTGGCGCCGGGCCTGGATCAGTTGCAGCAGTTGACCGGTCGGCCGACCTACGGCGTCATCCCGTATGCCGACGGGCTGTGGCTGGACACCGAGGACTCCGTCTCGGTGCTGGCGCATCAGGTGCTCGGGGATCCGCAACCGCCGCGCGGCACGCAGTGGCTGCGGGTCGGCGTGATCCGGTTACCGCGCATCTCCAACTCAACCGACGTCGAGGCGCTGGCGTGTGAGCCCGGCGTGCTGGTGCGCTGGGTCGCCGATCCCGCCGACCTGGCCGACACCGACGTGATCGTCATCCCCGGCAGCAAGGCCACCGTCGCCGATCTGGACTGGCTGCGCCGACGCGGGCTGGCCGGGCCCATCAGCGCGCACGCCGAAGCCGGTAAGCCGGTGCTGGGGGTGTGCGGTGGCTTTCAGATGCTGTGCCGACGCATCGACGATCCCGTGGAGTCGGGGACCGGCGCGACCCGCGGTTTGGGCCTGCTCGACGCCGACGTCGTGTTCGCACCCGACAAGACCCTGCGCCACCACGACGCTCCGCTGCACGGCTACGAGATCCACCACGGCCGGCTCACCCGCTGCGCCGCCGAGGACTGGCTGGGCGGTACGAACGCTGTGGGCGTGCGGCGCGACATGGTGTTCGGCACCCACTGGCACGGGCTGCTCGACAACAACGACGTTCGGCGGCAATGGCTTTCGGAGGTGGCGGTGGCCGCGGGCCGGACGGGGTTCGTGGTCGCCGACGACGTCGACGTCCGTGCGCGCCGCGATGCCCAACTCGATGTGATGGCCGACCTGCTGGCCGCCCACCTCGACGTCAACGCCGTGCTGGATCTGCTCGACGGTGACCCGCCGCCCCGCCCGACGATCACCGCGAAGCTGGCACCGTGACACTGCGCGTCGTCGCAGCAGCCGTCGTCGCCGCGACGCTGGCCGGGTGCGCACACCACATCGCAGGCACCCCGACGTGGCCCGGTGCCCGGCTGGACAAGGTGCTGCTGAGCGCCGCCGACTTTCCGCCCGGTGTGCAGTACGAGCGCATCACCGAGGGCGCCGGTGAGCCCGAGGGCGGGCTCACCGCGCCGTCCATGGTGTCCAAACCGGCGGGCTGCTCGGACGGTCTGACCCGGGTGATCGCCGACTCCGGTGAGCGCGGCCCGGGCAGCGCCGCCGAGTACCTCGTCGGCTATGACGGCGCCCGGATGGTGATCACGGTGCTGACCTGGCCGCTGGATCTGGACCGGCTGGCCGCCACCGCCGAGCGCTGCGCCCGGTTCGAGACGTTCTTCGACCCGTCGGAGCCGGGCATACCGATCACCACCACCAAGGTGGTGACGCCGCGTGCGCAGGCGTTGGTGTACCAGCAGACGATGCGCCTCGGCGACGTGGACAACAGCGTCTACTTCTCGTTCGAGAACGTCGGCCCGATGGCGGTTTTCGGTGTCGCCTTTCCCACCCCCAACCCGACGGTGCCGGTCAAAGCTTCGCTGCCCCAGACTTTTCTGGATCTGACAGCCAAACAGGCGCAGCGCATCGAGGCGGTATGACCCCGCTGTTCGTCCAAAGCAAAACCCGCCCGTGGCCGGGCTACCCGCGCTAGCGTGGCCCAGTGCCGTCCTCCATGGTCACCGTCGACGGATTCAGCGTGCCCGTCCTGGTCTCCGGCCCCGACAAGGGGTCGGTGGTGCTGCTGTTGTGCGCGGCCCATCACTCGCCCACGGCGTACGAGGCGGTGTGTCAACGGCTGCACACCGCGTCGCTGCGGACCATCGTCGTCGGCGCCGATCCGCGGCTGACGGCCAAATCGGTGATCGGCATCCTCGACGCGCTCGCGGTGAAGTGGGCGCTGCTGGTGGGGGACCGCGTCGGCGGCGAGTTGGCCTGGGAGCTTGCTGCCACCCGGCTGGACCGGTTCATCGGGCTGGTGGTGATCGACCGCGGCCACCCGTGTGTGGCCGACGTGTCCGGGGTGGTGCGCGACGAGCACTGCCCGCCGGTGGAACTCAACACCACCGCGCTGGTCAGCTCGGCGGCCTCGCGGTCGGTGACCCGGGCCAGCCAGCGCTACGTGTACGGCGACTTTCGGATCGTCGACCTGCTGGGCCGGCGCAACGCCGAGGACTCGACCGCGCAGTTGGCCGCCGAGATCGTGATGCGCTCCAGCACCTGGTAACCCTCAGGGGGTCGGTGACTCCTCCGGCATCCACGCCGACGGCAGCGCGGGGCTGCCCGGGAACAGGAAGTCGACGAAAGCCTTTGCGGTGGGCTGAGGCTCATGGTTGGCCAGCCCGGGACGCTCGTTGGCCTCGATGAACAGGTAGTCCGGTTTGGTCACGTCGGGCACCAGCAGGTCGATGCCGGTCACCGGGATGCCGATGGCGTCGGCGGCCTTGACCGCCACCTCGCCCAGGTGCGGGTGCACCTTGGCCGTCACGTCGTGGATCGTGCCGCCCTGGTGCAGGTTCGCGGTGCGGCGCACCCGCAGCCGGTGGCCCTCGGGCAAGACGTCGTCAAACGACCAACCGGCTTCGCGCACGGTGGCTACGGTGACGTCGTCGACGGGGATGCGGGATTCGCCGCCGGTGGCCGCGGCCCGGCGCCGGCTCTGGGCCTCGATCAGTTCTTGGATGGTGTGGTGGCCGGTGCCGAGGATCTCGGCGGGCATCCGCAGCGCGGCGGCCACGACCTTGCCGTCGATGACGACCAGCCGCAGATCGTCGCCCGCCCCGCGCTGTTCGATCAGCACCTCCGGATGCTGTTCGCGGGCGCGTGCCAGCGCGGCTTCCAGTTCTTCGGGGGTTTCGATGCCGACGGTGATGCCTTTGCCCTGCTCGCCGCGGGTCGGCTTGACCACCACGTCGCCGACCTCCTCGAGGAAGGCGTGGTCGCGTTCGTCGTAGGTCGCCAGGCGGCCGCGGGCCACGACGATGCCGGCGTCGGACACGATGCGCCGGGTCAGCCGCTTGTCGTCGCAGCGCGCCATCGCCACCGCGGATGTGAATTCCGACAAGGATTCTCGCGTGATCACGGTGCGTCCGCCGTGCGACAGCCGCATCTCACCGGATTCGGCGTCGAGCACCTCCACCCAGATTCCGCGGCGCATGGCCTCGTCGGCGATGATCCGCGCGTACGGGTTGAGGTCGTCGACGGTCTCGGGCGGATGGGTGAACAACGGCTCGTTGATGGCGTTCTTGCGTTTGACCGCCATCACGGGCACGCGTTCGAACCCCAGCTTCTCGTACAGCGAGATCGCGGCGTCGTTGTCGTGCGCAACCGACAGGTCCATGTAGGCGCGGCCGCGGTCGCGGTACAGCGCGGCCAGCGCGCCGGTCAGCGCGGCGCCGACGCCGGGAAGGCTGGATGTGGGGTCGACGGCCAGGGTCCACAGGCTCGAGCCGTCCTCCGGATCGGAGAACAATCGCTTGTGGTCGACGCCGGTGACCGTGCCCACCACCGCTCCGTCGTCGTCGCGCACCGCGAGCAGGTAGTCGACGGCCGGTTGCTGCTGGTGGTTGCTCCAGATGACGTCGACGCGCGCGGGCACCATGCCGCACTGCGCGTAGACGCGGTTCATCTCGTCGGCGTCTTCGACACTTTCCAGCCTGCGCAGCCTGAACCCGTTGGCGGCGACGGTGGGCGCGTCGACCTCGGTGAAACGCAACCGGTAGGTGTGGCTCGGGTCGATGAACAACTCGGCGGGCGCCTTGGCGATCAGCACGTGCGGTTCACGGGCGTAGATGCAGATGTCGCGCCGGCCGGGGCCTTCCTGGCGCAACACCTCGGCGAGCTTTTCGGGCTCGGCGAACGTCTGACCGAACACCAGTCGGCCCCAACCCATTTCGACCACGACATCGCTGGCCATGGCGTCGACCAGGTGTTGCGGGGAGGCGTCGTGCAGGCCGAGCGTGATGGCTTCGGTGTGGTCCTCGCTCTGCGGGCGCGCGGCGTTGCCGTCGAGCCCGGTCACGCCGCGGCCCCGTTGATACCGTGCTTCTGCAGCCACAGCTCCAGCAGCGCGATCTGCCACAGCTCGTTGCCACGCAGCGGGGTCAGTCGTCCGTTCGGGTCGGCCAGCAACCGGTCCACGGACTCGGGCCGGAACAGCCCGCGCTCCTTGGCCGCGGGCGCGTAGAGGGCGTCGCGGATCAGGTCCAGATACGGGCCCTCCAGATGCGTCAGCGCCGGCACCGGGAAATACCCCTTCGGACGGTCGATGACGTCGGCGGGGATCACCCGCCGGGCCGCCTGCTTGAGCACACCCTTGCCGCCGTGGGCGATCTTGAGCTCCGGCGGGCAGCTGGCGGCGAGCTCGACGAGCTCGTGGTCCAAGAACGGCACGCGGCCTTCCAGCCCCCAGGCCATCGTCATGTTGTCGACGCGTTTGACCGGGTCGTCGACCAGCATCACCGTGGTATCGAGCCGCAGTGCCCTGTCGATGCCGGTCTCGGCGCCGTCGTGCCCGAAGTGTTCGGCGACGAAGGCGCCGCTCGGGTCGCCGTCGGCGAAAAAGGCCTGGGTCACCAGCGCGGCGATGCCGCCGGGCTCGCGGTCGAAGAACGCTTGGCGGTAGCGGTCCACCGAACCCTGCAGCGGCCCGGCTTCGGGCTCTCCCATCGGCGGATACCAGTGGTAGCCGGCGAACACCTCGTCGGCGCCCTGCCCGGACTGCACCACCTTGACGTGCTTGGCGACTTCCTGGCTGAGAAGGTAGAACGCCACGCAGTCGTGGCTGATCATCGGTTCGCTCATGGCGCCGATCGCGCCGTCGAGCGCGGGCAGCATCCGTGCGGTGTCGATGTGGATCTGGTGATGGTCGGTGTCGAAGCGTTCGGCGACGATGTCGGAGTAGCGGAACTCGTCACCTTTGACCCCGCCCACCGATTCGAACCCGATGGAGAACGTCGCCAGCCCGTGTTGGCCGGCTTCGGCCAGCAGGCCGACGATGAGGCTGGAGTCCACGCCGCCCGACAGCAGACACCCCACCGGCACGTCGGCGACCAGGCGGCGGTCGACGGCGACGCGCAGCGACTCCAGAACCGCGTCCTCCCAGTCGCGTTCGGACCAGTCGGCGCGGTCGGCCCGCCGGGTGAAGTCCGGTGTCCAGTACGTCGTCATCTTCGTGGCGCCGTCGGGCTCGATCGCCACCAGGGTCGCGGGCGGCACCTTCGTCACGCCGCGCAGGATCGTGCGCGGCGGCGGCACCACGGAATGGAAGCTCAGGTAATGGTGCAGGGCGACGGGGTCGATGCGGGTGTCGACATCGCCGCCGGCCAGCAGCGCGGGCAGCGACGACGCGAACCGGACGCGCGCCGAGTTCTCGGTCAAATACAGCGGTTTGATGCCGAGGCGGTCGCGGCCGAGCAGCACCCGGCCGCTGTCGCGTTCGGCGATCGCGAACGCGAACATGCCGTGCAGGCGCTCGACGAACCGGTCACCCCAACGGTGGTAGCCCTTGAGCAGCACCTCGGTGTCGCTGTGGGAGAAGAAGCGATAGCCGTGCTCGCTGAGTTCGCGGCGCAGCTGCTTGTAGTTGTAGATGCAGCCGTTCCAGGCGATCGAGAGCCCCAGCTCGCCGTCGACCATGGGCTGACCGCCTGCTGCCGAAAGGTCGATGATCTTCAGGCGTCGGTGGCCGAACGCCACTCTTCCCTGGGACCACGCCCCCGCAGCGTCGGGACCCCGCGGTGCCATCGCCTGGGCCATGGCCGAGACGGCGGCAATGTCGGGTGTCTGGCCGTCGAGACGTACCTCGCCGGTGGCTCCGCACACGTATTCGACCCTACCCGTTGCGCGCCGGTGCGTGCTGCCGGTGGGGGTGCCCTCGATCCAGCCGCAGCCGTCGAGCCGCCACCTTGTGGCGCCGAGATCGACGTAATGGCGGGATTTACTCGTACGTGCCCGCCCGTTTGTCCCTTTCGGCGGAGATGGCGGAGGGGCGGCGGGGGGCTAGTCGGTGCGGCCCTTGAGGATCTCGTCTTCGATGGTGCCGCCGAGGCCCTCGGCCTCCGGGTCGAAGCCGTGCAGCCCGCCGGTGACCGCGTACTCCTCCTCGGGGGAGAGCACCAGTCGGTGTCGGGTGTACAAGCCGAACACCAGCAGCCCGATCGCGTAGAACACGACGATGGCGATGATCGCCGGGCGGTACGTCGGGTTCAGCAGCACGCCGACGAACGTGACCGCCGCGATGACCAGCGCGACCACGGCGCCCCAGATGCCCGTCGGACTGACCCACGGCCGCCGCGCGGTCGGGAACTTGCGGCGCAACAGCACGAAGGACACCATCTGCAGCCCGTAGGCGAGCACCGCGCCCCACACCGCGATGTTGAGCACCACGTCACCGGCGCCTTCGTTGTAGTTCACGATGACCAGCGCGATGAACCCGATCACCGCTCCCGCGACCAGCGCCACATAGGGGGTTTGCCGAACTCCGGTGAGCGACAACGCTTTCGGATAATACCCGGCGCGACTCAGCGAGTACATGTTGCGGGCGTAGGCGTACATGATGCCCTGCAGGCTGGCCAGCAGCCCGATCAGCGCGAAGCCCGACAGGACCGCGGCCCAGCTGGCCGGCAGGAACGCGCGGAAGCCGTCGAGCAGCGGTTCGTCGGATCCACCCAGTGCCGCCGAGCCCGTCACCGCCGGGTTCAGGAAGAACACGATCGAGCCGGTGCCGATCAGCGTGATCAGACCCCAGATGCCCGCCCTCGGAATGTCCCTGCTCGGGTTGTGCGACTCTTCGGCAGCCAGCGGCAGCTCTTCGATGCCCAGGAAGAACCAGATCGCGAACGGCAACGCGTAGAGGATGCCGACGACGCCGAAGGGCAGGAATGAGCTGGAGCCGGCCGCAGCCGCATCGGCCGGGATGTCAAGCAGCTTGGTGAAGTCGACGGCGCCGTTGGCGATGGCCAGGATGCCGAACAGCACCAGGATGCCGATCGAGATCACCGCGACGACGATGGCGAACTTGAAGGAGACCTCCGCGCCCACCGCGTTCAGCCCGACGAACAGCGCGTAGAGAATGATCCACCACACCCAGCCGGGCATGGTCAGGCCGAACAACTCCGTGGTCACCGCGTCGGCGTAGGTCGAGGAGAAGTACACGATCACCGCGGTGGTGAAGACGTACTCGATGGTCTCGGCGAAACCGGTGACGAAGCCGCCCCACGGGCCCATCGCAGCGCGGGCGAACGAGTAGGCGCCGCCGGTGTGCGGCATCGCCGCGGCCATCTCGCCGATGGAGAACAGCATCCCGAAGTACATGACGATGATGACGACGGAGGCGATCGCCAAACCGCCCCAGCCGGCTTCCCCGATGCCGAAGTTCCAGCCGGAGAAGTTGCCGGAGATGACCGCCGCCACGCCGATACCCCACAGCCCCCAGAATCCCGCGGTGCGCACCAGCTTGCGTTTCTCGAAGTAGTCGGCACCGGCCTGCTGGTAGGAGACGCCTCCTGAGGACTTGCGCTTCTCGTCGGCCATGCGTTCTCCCGTTGTCGGCGATGTGGGCCATCCGGAGAATAAACTCGATAAAGGTCTGATGTCCTACCTTTGGAGTGACAAACCCGTTAACTGGTCGAAGTGAAAACCAGGCTGGCAAGCTTCAATGGTTGACTGGTCGTCATCTCTCGTCATAGTGGAGGCCGAGGAGGCTGCGGATGAGCACTACTGCAGGGATGTTGTCGCGCGCCGACCTCGAGCGGCTGGTCGCCGCCGGCGACATCGACACGGTCATCGTCGGGTTCTGCGATATGCAGGGCCGGCTGACCGGTAAGCGGGTGTCGGGCCGGCTGTTCGTCGAAGAGGTCGGCGAGCACGGCGCGGAATGCTGCAACTACCTGATGGCCGTCGACGTCGACATGAACACCGTCGATGGCTACGCCACCTCGAGCTGGGACACCGGCTACGGCGACATGGTGATGACGCCGGACTTCTCGACGCTGCGGCACATCCCGTGGCTGCCGGGCACCGCGCTGGTGATCGCCGACCTGTGCTGGCACGACGGCAACCCGGTGACCGCGGCGCCGCGCAGCGTGCTCAACCGCCAGATCGACCGGCTCGCCGAGAAGAACCTGGTGCCCTACGTCGGCACCGAACTCGAGTTCATGGTGTTCGACGACGGTTTCCGCCAGGCGTGGGCGAAGGGGTACCGCGAGCTGACGCCGGCCTCGGACTACAACGTCGACTACGCGATGATGGCCTCGACGCGGATGGAGCCGCTGCTGCGCGACATCCGGCTGGGCATGACCGGCGCGGGCATGTACTGCGAGGGCGTCAAGGGCGAATGTAACCGCGGCCAGCAGGAGATCGCGTTCCGCTACGACCACGCGCGGGTCACCTGTGACAACCACACGATCTACCGCAACGGCGCCAAGGAGATCGCCGATCAGCACGGCAAGAGCCTGACGTTCATGGCGAAGTTCGACAAGCAGGAGGGCAACAGCTGCCACATCCACATCTCGCTGCGCGATCAGCAGGGCACGCCGGTGTTCGCCGACCCCGATCAACCGCTCGGAATGTCGGCGATGTTCCGCAGCTTCATCGCAGGCCAGCTGGCGACGATGCGGGAGATGACGCTGATGTTCGCGCCGAACATCAACTCCTACAAGCGTTTTGTCGACGGCAGCTTCGCGCCGACGGCGATCGCCTGGGGCATCGACAACCGCACGTGCGCGCTGCGAGTGGTCGGTCATGGCCACGGCATGCGGATGGAGAACCGCACGCCCGGCGGTGATGTGAACCAGTATCTGGCGGTGGCCGCGCTGATTGCCGGCGGCATGTACGGCGTGGAGCGTGAACTGGAACTGCCGGATCCGATGCAGGGCAACGCCTATACCAGCGGCGCGGAGCGGCTGCCGACGACGCTCGCCGAGGCCGCCGAGCTGTTCGGCAAGTCCGAGGTGGCGCGCGCGGCGTTCGGCGACGACGTCGTCGAGCACTACCTCAACAACGCCCGGGTGGAGTTGGAGGCGTTCAACTCCGCGGTGACCGACTGGGAAAGGGTGCGCGGTTTTGAGCGGCTCTGATTCCGTCCGCCCCGTCCTCGGGTTGACCACCTACCTTCAGCAGGCCCAGACCGGTGTCTGGGATGTGCGGGCCAGCTTTCTTCCGGCGATCTACCTCGAAGGGGTCACCCGGGCCGGCGGTATCGCGGCGCTGCTGCCGCCCCAACCCGTCGACGACGACATCGCCGATCGGCTCCTCGACGGCCTCGACGGGCTGATCATCACCGGCGGGCGAGATGTCATGCCCGCCAGCTACGGCCAGCAACCGCATCTCACCACCGACGCCGACTCCGCCGACAACCGCATCCGCGATACGTTGGAATTCGCGCTGGTCCGCGGCGCGCTGCGGCGCGGTATGCCGCTGCTGGGGATCTGCCGCGGCGCCCAGGTGCTCAACGTCGCGCTGGGCGGCACCCTGCATCAGCATCTGCCCGACGTGGTGGGCCACACCCACCATCAGCAGGGCAACGCGGTGTTCTCCACGTCGGCGATACGCACCGTGCCCGGCACCCGGCTGGCCGCGTTGATCGGCGAATCCTCCGATGCCCAGTGCTACCACCACCAGGCCATCGACCGGCTCGGGGACGGGTTGGTCATCAGCGCCCAGGACGCCGACGGTGTCATTGAGGCCGTCGAAATCCCCGGGGAGAACTTCGCTTTGGCGGTGCAGTGGCATCCCGAGGAGCGGCTCGACGATCTGCGGCTGTTCGCCGCTGTGGTACAGGCCGCCGCCGGGTTCGCGACCGAAAGGGTGAACGCATGACGACGTCGCAGATCATCAACCCGGCCACCGAAGAGGTGCTGACCACCGTCGAGCAGACCGACGTCGCAGGCGTCGACGACGCGGTCGCCCGCGCCAAGGCCGCCCAACGGGGGTGGGCGCGGCTGGCCCCCGCCGAGCGGGCAGATGCGCTGCGGGCGTTCGCCGACGAGGTGGACGCGCACATCGACGAGCTGGCCGCGTTGGAGGTGGCCAACTCCGGACACCCGATCGGCAACGCCGAATGGGAGGCCGGACACGTGCGCGACGTGCTGCGCTTCTACGCCGGCAGCCCGGAACGTCTGTCGGGCAAGCAGATTCCGGTGGGCGGCGGCCTCGATGTCACGTTCCACGAACCGCTGGGGGTAGTCGCGGTCATCACCCCGTGGAACTTTCCGATGACGATCGCGTCGTGGGGGTTCGCCCCGGCGCTGGCCGCAGGCAACGCGGTCCTGGTCAAACCCGCCGAATGGACCCCGCTGACCACGATCCGGCTGGGGGAGTTGGCGGTGCAGGCCGGGTTGCCTGCCGACCTGCTCTGCGTGCTGCCCGGCAAGGGTTCGGTGGTGGGGGAGCGGTTCGTCACCCATCCCGATGTGCGCAAGATCGTGTTCACCGGTTCGACCGAAGTCGGCACCGGCGTGATGGCCGGCGCCGCAGCACAAGTCAAACGCGTCACCCTCGAAATGGGCGGCAAGAGCGCCAACATCGTGTTCGACGACTGCGATCTCGAGAAGGCGGCTGCTACCGCACCGTACGGCGTGTTCGACAATGCCGGTCAGGACTGCTGTGCGCGTAGCCGGATCCTGGTACAGCGCAACGTCTATGACCGCTTCATGGAGTTGCTGGAGCCCGCCGTCAAGGGTGTGGTGGTGGGCGACCCACGCGCAGAAAAGACCGAGATGGGGCCGCTGGTGTCCAAGACGCACTTCGACACCGTCGCGTCGTTCGTTCCCGACGAGGCGCCCGTCGCGTTTCGCGGTCACGCCCCGTCAGGACCCGGCTACTGGTTCCCGCCGACCGTGTTGACGCCGCAGCGCACCGACCGCACCGTGCGTGAGGAGATCTTCGGCCCGGTGGTCACCGTGTTGGCGTTCGACGACGAAGCCGACGCGATCGCGCTGGCCAACGACACCCCGTACGGGCTGTCCGGATCGATCTGGACCGACAACCTGTCGCGGGCGGTGCGGGTGTCGCGGGCGGTGGACGCCGGCAACCTGTCGGTCAATTCGCATTCGTCGGTGCGCTACCACACCCCGTTCGGCGGGTTCAAGCAGTCCGGTCTCGGCCGCGAACTCGGACCGGACGCGCCGCTGTCGTTCACCGAAACCAAGAACGTCTTCTTCGCAGTCGAGGAGAGCTGAATGGATTTGTCTCAGCGGCTCAAGGACAAGGTCGCTGTCGTCACCGGCGGGGCGAGCGGTATCGGGTTGGCGGCCGTCAAGCGGATGCGCAACGAAGGCGCGATCGTCGTCATCGGCGACGTCGATGCAACGGTCGGCCAATCCGTCGCCAACGATCTCAATGTGACCTTCGTACAGGTCGATGTCGCCGATCAGGTGGCAGTGGATCGGTTGTTCGACACCGCTTTTGAGGTTCACGGCGCGGTCGATATCGCGTTCAACAACGCTGGTATCAGCCCGCCCGAAGACGACCTCATCGAGAACACCAGCGCCGACGCCTGGGACCACGTGCAGGACGTCAACCTCAAGTCGGTGTTCTTCTGCAGCAAGGCGGCCCTGCGTCACATGGTGCCCAACCAACGCGGGTCGATCATCAACACCGCGTCGTTCGTCGCGGTGATGGGTTCGGCGACCTCACAGATCTCCTACACCGCATCCAAGGGCGGCGTGCTGGCCATGTCGCGTGAACTCGGGGTGCAGTATGCGCGCCAAGGCATCCGGGTCAATGCGCTGTGCCCGGGCCCGGTGAACACCCCGCTGCTACAGGAATTGTTCGCCAAGGACCCGGAGCGCGCGGCCCGACGCCTGGTTCACGTGCCGGTCGGCCGGTTCGCTGAGCCCGACGAAATCGCCGCCGCGGTAGCGTTTTTGGCCAGTGACGATGCGTCGTTCATCACCGCCTCGACGTTTCTGGTCGACGGCGGCATCAGCGGCCACTACGTGACCCCGCTCTGAGCCCATGACCGCGGATCCAGATGCTCCATTGGTCAGCGAGGCGCTTCTGCGGCCGGTGCGGCTCGGCAACGCATTCGAAGACACCGTCGCTCGGTTGCTGCAGACCATCAAGCTGGGGGTGCTGCAGCCGGGCGAATCGCTGCCGCCCGAACGGGAACTCGCCGCGCGGCTGGGTGTCAGCCGCGACACCGTGCGCGAGGCGATCAGATCCTTGGCCGACGCCGGCTACTTGGTGTCGCGGCGCGGTCGCTACGGTGGCACGTTCCTTGCCGAAGAGTTGCCCCGGCACCGCGATGACGCCGACGAGGTGACCCGCGCCCAGATCGACGATGCCGTGCGGCTGCGCGAGATTCTCGAAGTCGGCGCGGCCCGGATGGCCGCGAGCCGCACGCTGGCTGCCACGGAACGTGAAGTGCTGTGGGCACGTCTGACCGATGTCCGCGCCGCCGCCCCGGACGATTACCGGCGGCTGGACTCCCGCCTGCATTTGGCCATCGCCGAAGCCGCGGGGTCGCCGTCGCTGGTACCGGTGCTGGCCGAGAACAGAATGCGCCTCAACGCGCTGTTGGACCAGATTCCGTTGCTGCCCCGCAACATCGCCCACTCCGACGAACAGCACGAGGCGGTCGTGATAGCGATCCTGGCGGGAGACGCCGAAGGCGCCGCGGCTGCGATGCGCGCGCACGTCGAGGGATCGGCCGCCCTGCTGCACGGCTTCCTGGACTAGGGCTGACGCCGCCGTAACGTGGTTTTCGGTCCCGACTGGATTAGATTGTGGGTAGTGGAAACGCAGAGCGATCAGTCAAAGGTGGAACGGGCGGCGTCGGCGCTGGCCGATGTCGACGCCGCGGTGTGGACTCAGCGTTTCGACCTGCTGTCCGACACGCACCGGCTGGAGATTTTGCTCTGCCTGCACCGGGCGCCGGGCATCTTCGTGGGCGACCTGGCCGCCGCGCTGGGCAGGTCGGAAAACGCCGTGTCCCAAGCCCTGCGCGTGCTGCGCCAGCAGGGTTGGGTCAGCTCGACACGGGTCGGGCGCTCGGTCAGCTACCGACTCGAAGACGAGATCGTGCACGACCTGCTGCACTGGATCGGCGCCCGGCACGGCTGAGAGCCGTTCCACGCCTCCTCGGCGCGTAAACCCCGCATTGGCGACTGTCACCTGCGCATTTCATCGCCGCTTCAGCGTCGTTGAACGTACGCGGACCACCGTTGAGCCATCAGATGGCAACGCTGGGCTGCGGCCGGCATGACGTTTTGGAGATGGCGATGGTCAAACGCATGGGACTCCTCACGAAGTCCGATATCCGTCACGGCGTCTACGTCGGGCGCGTCGGGGTGCTCGCGGTCGCGCTCGGCGTGTTCGCGCTTGCACCGGCGTCCGGAGGGACGCCAGAACTGCGATCGACGACAACGGCGAACCCGGCTGCGGCGGCGTCTACGCCGTCGGTAACACGGGTGCCGGTGCCCGCACCCGTGGTCGCACGAATACCGTTGCGATCGATCACGCCTGTGCCGTCGGCCCCGGTATCTCCGGAACCGGGCGGCGGGGGTGCTCTCGCTTCGATCCGCGCCGACGACGACGCTTCACCGCGGGCTCAAGTTGCCGGCCATACGGCGCTCGTGTTCGCCACCGCGGCGCGCACTCCCGCGCGAACCGTCGTACACACTCGAAAGTCCGCGACGGCCCTACCCGCGGCCAGCGGCCTCGCGCCCGGTCGCGATCCGATCAGCGCGATGATCGGTGTGTTCATCAGCAACGGCGACGAACCAGGTGAGAACGGTGGCCTGTTGATTGGCAACGGTGCCGATGGCGGGCCGGGGCAGAACGGCGGTCGCGGCGGGTTGCTGATGGGCAACGGCGGCAACGGTGGAAACGGCGTGTACGGCCAGCGCGGCGGTGACGGCGGACAGGCCGGGTTGTTCGGCAACGGCGGCAACGGTGGTCTCGGCGGAGCGGGTGCACGCGGTGGTGACGGCGGTAACGCGGTGCTGTTCGGCAGTGGTGGCGACGGCGGGCACGGCGGTGCCGCGGTCGGTTCGAACGTCGCCAGCGCCATCGGCGGCCACGGCGGAAACGGCGGAAACGGCGGCAACGGCGGCGTCATCAGAGGCAATGGCGGTCGAGGTGGAAACGGCGCGTTCGCGCAAACCGACAAGGGCGTCGCGACCGCCGGAACCGGTGGCAACGGAGGCGCACCCGGGACGGTCGGCAACGGCGGTGCCGGTGGCAACGGCGGCAATGCGGTAACCATCAGCGGCACCGCCAATCCAGGAGCGGGCGGCAACGGCGGCGACGCCAAGGCGCTCGGCGACGGCGGCAGCGGGGGTGACGGCGGCGATGGGACCGCTGCCGGGACCGGCGGACTCGCCGGCGGTAACGCCGGAGGAAACGGCGGCGACGGCGGCACGCTTTCCGGTGCAGGGGGCAACGGCGGCGCGGGAGGCGATGCAACGAGCGTCTCAACGCGGGCCGCAGGCGGCACCGGCGGCGAAGGGGGGCACGGTGGTCCGAGGTTCCCGGGTGGTCGCGGCGGCGACGGCGGCGGGGCCAAGTCCACCACAGGCCAGGCCGTCGGGGGTGACGGCGGCGACGGCGGTGACGGCGGTGCGGGGGCTGCAGGCGGAACGGGCGGCACCGGAGGCACCGGAAACGGAAATCCGACGAGCAAGAACGGTGCCAACGGCAGCAACGGCGCCGCGGGCTAGCGCCGCAGGCCAGCGGCCCGGTTACCCCCCGAAACCGGCCCCGGGGCGTCGGCAACTGAGGGACGCTGTATCCCGATGGCGGTGGAGTTCCGGATACTCGGCGAAGTCGAGGCGTACAGCGACGGGCGGCGCCTCGACATCGGCCATGCGCGCCAACGCTGTGTGCTCGTCTGCCTGCTCGTCGACGTCAACCGGCCCATCTCGACAGATCAGCTGATCGACCGGATATGGGCCGATGACCCCCCGTACAAGGCTCGTAACGCATTGGCAGCCTACATATCCCGGTTGCGGCAGCCGTTGGCGACCGATGACGTCGAGATCGTCCACGGGCCCGCCGGTTACGTGCTGAGGGCCGATCCGATGTCGATCGACCTGCATCGGTTCCGACACCTGACTTCCGCGGCGCGAGCATGTGCGAATCCTGGTGAGGCGACAGTTCTTTTCAACGAGGCCCTGGGCCTCTGGCGGGGTAAACCGTTCGAGCTCATCGATGCGCCGTGGGCGAACGGCGTGCGCGAAGCCCTCGAACTGGATCGTCTTTCAGTGATGTTGGACCGCAACGATGTCGCGTTGGATGCCGGCAGGCACTCCGATGTGCTTGCGGAACTGACCACGGCACTGGACCGGCATTCTCTTGACGAACGGATGGCCGGCCAGCTGATGCTCGCCCAGTACCGCAGCGGACGACAGGCCGATGCGTTGGACACCTACCGCGCCATGCGTGAGCGGCTCGTCGAGCAGCTCGGTGTGGACCCGAGCCCGTCGCTGCAAGCGGTGCACCGACAGATTCTCGATGGCGACCCGACGTATCCGATCGCACAACCCACCACCGCATCGCGCGATGCGCCTTCGCGCGGAGTGCTGCCCCGGCGGACCGCCCGACTCATCGGCCGCGACGACGACACGGTTCGCGTCGGAGCCGCCCTGACAGACGGCTCGCTGGTCACGCTCACCGGGGTGGGAGGGGTCGGCAAGACCGTCCTCGCCCTCGAGGTGGCCGAACGGAATCAGAGCCGCTTCGCCGACGGCGCCTGGTTCTGCGAACTCGCGCCCATCGACGACGGCGCGGCGGTGGGCCACGCCATCGTGGCGAGCCTACGGTTACAGGAGAAGGCGGGGGTGGGAATCGAGGGGACGGTGATCGAATTCCTGCGCGCGCGCCAGGTCTTGTTGGTGGTCGACAATTGCGAGCACGTTCTCGACGCATGCGCACACCTGGTCGGTCGGATCACGCGCGAGTGCCCGCAGGTCTGCGTGCTGGCCACCAGCAGAAGACCGCTCGCCCTCGCAGGTGAACAGGTCATTCCCGTCGACACCCTCCCGGCCGGGCCAGCCGCCGAACTGTTCGCCGAGCGGGCGAAGGCCAGCCGGCCGGATTTCGACCTCGACAAGGAGCCGGTCGGTGCGGTCGCCGAAATCTGCCGACGCGTCGATGGGCTGCCACTCGCGATCGAGTTGGCCGCCGCCCGAATGCGAGTGATGAACAGCCTGGAAGTGGCCCGCCGCCTGGACCGGCTCCGGCTACTCAGTGGGGGTGCACGTAGCGCGCACCCCAGACAGCAGAGCCTGGCCGCGACGATCGACTGGTCATACCGGCTTCTCGACGAGGACGAACAGTCGTTGTTCGCGCGGCTGTCGATCTTCGCCGGCGGGTTCGATCTGGCTGCAGCGCACGGGGTTTGCGGAGCGGACGGCGCGGCCGAGGACGACACACTCGAGCTGCTTATCGGGCTGGTCGACAAGTCGATGGTGACGGTACGCAGCGGCGCCGACAGGACCCGCTACGGGATTCTGGAAACGCTGCGCGAATACGGCCGCCAACGGCTGCGCGAATCTGAACGCGACACCGAATACGCGCTGCGGCACGCAGAGTACTTCGCTGAGCTCGGCGAGCGCGCGGCTGTCGGAATGCATGGCGCCGACGAGAAAGCGTGGGTGGAGCGGACGCTGCCGGACTACGACAACTTTCGCGTGGCCTTCGAGCGCGCGATGCACGACGGCGACGTCGACCTCGCGCTCCGGCTCATCGCGTCGTCGGCCGAACTCATACATCTGCGGGTCGGTTACGAGGCGGCGGCCTGGGCCCAACGGGTTCTCCCACTGGCCAAACCCGACCACCGCCTCTACGCCGCTGCGGTGGGCCTAGCCGCCCGGGGCGCCTGGAACCGCGGCGATTACCCGCGGGCGCGAGCGCTGGCGGCGCTTGCGGAGGGGCGTGTCCCCGGTGCAGGAAGCGGTCGGGTGGCGTACCCAGCCGACGTGCTCGCCGACGTCGCCATGTACGAGGGGGACGTCGCCTCGGTGCTGGCGTACTACACGTCAGAATTGGAACGAGCCCGTGGTGATAGCGATCCGATCCGCTTGGTGTGGACCCTGTACTACGTAGCGATATGCCACGCGCTGTTGCATACCCCGCACGCCGGCCTGCCTTTCGCCGAGGAATCAGCACGGGTCGCGGACGCCACGGCGAATCCGACGGCACAGTCGATGGCTCGCTACGCGCTGGGCCAAGTGCTCAAGAAGGCCGACCCCCACCGGGCGCAAGCGCTGTTTGATGAGGCGGCAGAACTTGCCGCATCGGTGCAGAACTTCGGGTGGCACGGCCTCGCGTTGAGGGAGGCCGCCGCCATCCGTGCCGTGCACGCTGATCCAGCGACCGCTGCGCGGATGTTCGTTGAAGTGCTGGATATTTGGGACCGGGTTGGCGACTGGAGCAATCAGTGGCCAAGCCTGCAGTACGTGGCAAAGTTGCTGGTCCGCCTCGGTGCCGAAGATGATGTGCGAGCACTGCACCGTGTTCTCGTCGACGCCGGCAAGGCGTCGCCGACGATCCTCGCGCAGATGGCCACCGTGTCCCAGGACCCCGGCGATGTGCTGACCGCCGCCGCAGCGGTCACACGCGCGCGTACCGCACTGCTGCGCTACTTCTGAAACAACACCCTTCGCTGCAACGGATTTCGCGGTACGGCGGCCCGTCGTACGTCGGATCAGAAGAGGCGGGTGATGACCTGCGAGGTCTGAATCCTGATGTTGCAGTCGGAGTCCTTGAAGTGCGCTTGGGCATAGATCTCGTCGTTGTCGTCGAGAACGCCGCTGTCCTCGTTCAAGAAACTCTTCCTCAGCTGGATCTGGGTTCGGTACTCCAAGCCTTGCGAAGTCGCCTTCAGGTAGCCATCGGGATTGTTGTGGGCACCGAGGACCGGCTTGAAGTGTATGTATCGGGCGTCTTCATTTCCCTCGTCGTCGCCGAAGACGTAGTAGTTCATACCGCCTTGGCAGTCACCGTTGTTGATGTTGTTGAGGAAGCCGACCGCGTCGGCTTGCGGCATCGCAAAGCGTCCAAGAATGGCCAGCAGGTAGTTTCCCTGGTTCTGAGGGTCCTGGATGATGTGCAGCGTCGCGCCCGTCGGGCCGGGCGCCGCTAGGGCCGGCGCCGGACCGCTCATCAGCCCGAAAGCGGTGCCGACCGCGGCCGCACCACTCGTCATCCATGCCACTGTTTTTCGTGCGTTCATTTCACTTCTCCTGTTCTGATGAGCCGGATTACGGCTTGGGATAGACGGTTCAACGGTGCGCGGAGACGTTTCGGTAACGCTGACGCGTTCCTGAAATGTGCTCGTGGCAGCGGATGATCAGGTGATTTCACAGCGGCCGAATCAGTGCCCAAGCCCGAAGGGGCAGCCTGATCGGGTCACTGACAACGCCGAAGGAGATCGACATGACCACTCTGGATGAGAACGCCGACCGAGCACTGAAGGTTAAGCACCGCGCGCTGTGGGCGTCCGGCGACTACCCGGCGTTGGCCTCGCAGATGATCGCGGAGTTGGGCCGAGAACTCGTGCGCGCCTGCGGTGTTCGACCGGGCGACCGGGTCCTCGACGTGGCAGCCGGCTCCGGCAACGCGTCGATTCCAGCCGCGGCCGCCGGCGGGATCGTCACCGCCAGCGATCTCACACCGGAACTCTTCGCGCCCGGAAAGACATCCGCCGACCAGCACGGTGTGGAGTTGGAATGGGTCGAAGCCGACGCCGAGGCGTTGCCGTTCGCCGACAACAGCTTCGACGTCGTGATGTCCTGTGTCGGGGTGATGTTCGCTCCGCATCATCAGGCCGCTGCCGACGAGATGGTTCGGGTAGTGCGTCCCGGCGGGACGGTCGCGATGATCAACTGGACGCCGCAGGGTTTCATCGGAAACCTGTTCGCGACCATGAAGCCGTACGCCCCGCCGTCCCCGCCGGGTGCCGCCGCGCCGCCGCTGTGGGGCGACGAGGCGTACGTCTCGGCGCTGTTCGGTGACCGGGTCAGCGACCTGACGATGCGACGGCAGACCGTCGTACTCGACGGGTGTGCCGACCCGACAGAGTTCCGCGAGTACTGGAAACGCAACTACGGCCCCACCATCGCGACGTACGCGTTCAACGCCGGTCGGCCCGATCAGGTCCAGGCGCTCGACTGTGACTTCCTCGGCTTCCTCACCGAGTGGAACCGCGGCCGGCAGGGGCAGGCGTACTGGGAGGCGGAGTACCTGCTGGTCACCGCGACAAAGCGGGGAGCCGCTACGTTCAGATGAACACCTGTTCATCTAGACATATATAGGTGCCGGTCTTAGGCTCGGGTGGTGACTGTCCAACACGTCGCCATGCATATGAGCGACGGCATCGTCAACGCGCCGACATCGGCGGTGTGCGGCCTCATCGCGGTGGTAGCCGTCGGGTTCAGCGCGATGAAGGCTCGCACCGAACTCGACGAGCGCACCGTGCCGTTGGCCGGGCTCGTCGCCGCATTCATCTTCGCGGTGCAGATGATCAACTTCCCGATCCTGCCCGGCGTCAGCGGCCACCTGCTGGGCGGCGCGCTGGCGGCGATCCTGGTCGGCCCGTACACCGGGGCGCTGTGCATCGCGATCGTGCTGGTGGTGCAGTCGCTGCTGTTCGCCGATGGCGGCGTCACCGCGCTGGGCACCAACATCATCAACATGGCGGTCATCGGGGTCGCGGCCGGCTACGCGACGGCGGTGGCGCTGTACAGTCTGGCTCGCAGGCGCGCCGAGGTGCCGGTCGCCGGCCTGGGCATCGTTGCGTTCATCGCTGCGCTGATCGGCACAGTCTGCGCGGCAATGGGATTCGTCATCGAGTACGCGATCGGCGGGGCTGCAGCGACGTCGATGGCGGCGGTGACCGGATACATGCTGGGCACCCACGCCCTGATCGGAGTCGGTGAGGGGCTGATCACCGCGGTGACCGTGATGGCCGTCGCGCGGGCGCGTCCCGATCTGGTTTACCTTCTGCGCCGGGCACGCACCGAGGTGTCCGCATGAAATCGCGGTGGCAGTTCTGGGTCGGGTTCGCGGTCGTCACGCTGCTGATCGCGGGGGTGGTGTCGTACTTCGCCAGCTCCAGCCCGGACGGTCTGGACTCCGCGACGCTGCGCGGCTGTGAAGTCGTCGAAACCACCGACGGCGAAGAGTTGCGCGGCGACTGCATCGCCCAGCACGCCGACGCGCACGGTCTCGCCTCGTCACCGTTGGCCGACTACGCGATCGGTGGGCGCGACGGCACCGGTGGACTGGCCGGGATCGTCGGGGTGCTGGCCACGGTCGTGGTCGCGGGTTCGGCGTTCTGGTTGATCAGCCGGAGCCGACGCTAGCCATGGGCGCCGGTGCCCACCCGCTCTACCGCCACGACGATTCGGCGGTGCACCGGGCACCCGCCGAGGTCAAGATCGTCTGCCTGCTGGTGTTCGTGCTCGCCGTCGTGGCCACTCCGCGGGAGATGTTCTGGCCGTTCGCCGTTTACGCGACGGTCATCGTCGCGGTGTGGCGGCTGGCGCGGATCCCGCTGCGGTGGGTGCTGCCGCGGATGCTGATCGAGGCGCCGTTTCTGGTGCTGGCGGTGCTGCTACCGTTCGCCGAGGGGGGCACCCGCGTCGAGGTTGCCGGACTGCAGCTTTCGGTGAGCGGGTTGTGGGCTGCGTGGGGCATCGTCATCAAGGGCACGCTCGGCGTGGCCGCCGCGCTGACCGTCGCGGCCACCACCTCGACGACCGAGTTACCCGCCGCGCTGGGCCGGCTGGGTGTGCCCGCCGTGGCGACGTCGGTGCTGGTGTTGATGATCCGATACGTCGACCTGCTGGCCGCGGAGGCCGGCCGGATGCGGATGGCCCGGATCTCGCGCGGCGACTCCCCGCGGGCACTGCATCAGGCCGGTGCGATCGCCAGGGGTATCGGTGCGTTGTTCCTGCGGTCCTACGAGCGTGGTGAGCGGGTGTACGTCGCGATGCTGTCCCGCGGATTCGACGGCAGGGCACCGGATCTGGCGGTCATCGGCGCGCCACCGCGGGCGGCCGCCGCGCAGTGGGCCGTCGCGCTGATCCCGGCGTACGCCGCCGTCACGGTATCGGTGCTGGCATGGGTGACGCGATGACGGCGATCGGCATCGAGGCGTTGCGCTACGTCTACCCCGACGGGCAGGTCGCGCTCGACCATGTCGACCTCACCGTCGCACCCGGCGAGCGGATCGCCGTCCTGGGCCCCAACGGCGCGGGTAAGACCACGCTGATGCTGCACCTCAACGGTGTGCTCACCGCCACGTCCGGTTCGGTCGAGATCTGCGGTATCCCGTTGAACCGCAAGACAGTTCAAGATATCCGCCGACGGGTCGGGTTGGTCTTCCAGGACCCCGACGACCAGCTGTTCATGCCGACCGTCGCGCAGGACGTCGCGTTCGGCCCGGCTAACTTCGGTGTGCGCGGTGACGCGCTGGCCACCCGCGTGACCCGGGCATTGGACGCGGTGTCGCTGGCCAACCACGCCGACCGCAGCCCGACGCATCTGTCCGCCGGACAGCGCAGGCGCGCCGCGCTGGCCACCGTGTTGGCCTGCGAGCCCGATATTCTCGTTCTCGACGAGCCGTCGGCCAACCTCGACCCGGTCGCGCGCCGGGAGCTTGCCGAGGCGCTGGCCGGACTCGACGCCACGATGCTGATCGTCACCCACGACCTGCCCTATGCGGCCCAACTGTGCGAGCGGGCGGTCGTGATGGACAGCGGTGTCATCGTCGCCGACGGCGCGATCAACGAGATCCTCGCCGACACCGACCTGCTCGCCGCGCACCGCCTCGAGCTGCCGTGGGGTTTCTCGGTCACCACCTAGCCGCCTTACCCGCGAGCAGACGCAGAAGGTCCCATTTGCAGCCAGAAAAAGGGCCTTCTGCGTCTGCTCGGCAGGCGGCAAGCTAGTGGCGCTTGGACGGCGGCCACGGCGGTTCACCGCACAACGCCAGCAACGCGTTTTCGACGACCTCGGGCAGGGCGGGATGAATCCAGTACTGCCCGCGCGCCATTTCCTGGGCGGGCAGACCGAAGCTCATGGCCTGGATGAGGGGCTGGATGAGCGAGGACGCCTGATGGCCCATGATGTGCGCGCCGAGCAACAGGCCGGTGTCGCCGTCGACGATCACCTTGGCGACACCGGTGCTGTCTTCCATCGCCCACCCGTAGGCGACGTCGCCGTAATCCTGCACCTTGACCCGGACATCGAAACCCTGTGCCCGGGCCTGGTTTTCGGTCAGTCCCACGCTGGCGATCTGCGGATCGGTGAACACCGCAGAGGGCACGTAGCGGTGATCCGACGGCCACAACGCGTCGGTGTCGTCCCAGTCCTGCAACAGGTTGTTGCGCACCACCCGCGCTTCGTGGTTGGCGACATGCTTGAGCTGGTACTCCGACGACACGTCGCCGAGCGCGAAAACACCACGCGCGGTGGTCCGCTGATAGTCGTCGACGACGACGCGACCGTAATCGGTCACCTTGATCCCGGCCTGCTCGGCGTCGAGCAGGTCACCGTTGGGCACCCGGCCGGTCGCGACCAGCAGCGCGTCGCCGCGCATCTTCGTGCCGTCCTGGCAGGTGACCTCGACACCGTCGCCGACTTGGCGCGCGTCGACGACCTCGAGATGGTCGCGGATCGCCCACTTCTTCGCGGCCAGATCGGTGAAACGCATGACGATTTCGTCGTCGTGGCCGCGAAGCAGCGTACTGCCGCGCAGGATCATGGTGACCTGAGCGCCCAGCGCGGAGAAGATATGGGCGAACTCGCAACCCACAAAGCCGCCGCCGATGATGATCAGATGCTCGGGCACCTCGGCGATGCGCATGACGTTGTCGCTGGTGTAGTAGGGCACGCCGCATTCGGCGATGGGGTCGGGGACCACCGCACGGGACCCGGCCGCGATGACCACCTGGTCGGCGGTCAACTCGTCGCCCTCCTCGGTGCGCAACGTGTAGCGGCCGTCGGGTCGGGTCGGCCCGAACCGGGTGTGGCTGGCGAACACCTCGACGTTGGGTGAGGCACGCCGGTAGTTCTCGCCGCTGAGCGCGATCGGGTCGATGCGCCCGAACACCCGCGAGACGATATCGGGCCACCGCACCCCGTCGATGTGGGCATCGACTCCGTAACGCGCTGACTCCGTCACGTTTTGAGCGATGTCGGCGGCGTAGACGAACATCTTCGTCGGGATGCAGCCGACGTTGAGGCAGGTGCCGCCGAACACTCCCTTCTCACAGATCGCCACCTTCTTGTCGGTGTAGCGCTCATCGAGAATCGAGTTGCCCGAACCGGTGCCGATGATCGCGATGTCGAAATGGGTCATGGTGTTCGTCCTCGTTCGGAATGCGGGGCGGCTTGGCCGATCTCGCTGATGTAGGAGTCCAGCCACCCGTCGAGTTCACGGTAGGCCTGCCGGCGTACGTCGGGCACCGACAGAAACACGTCGTGTTTGGCGTCGGTGACCGGCACGATCGTGCTTCGGTTACCGATACACCCTGCCCATCGGGCGATCTGCTCGACATCCAGCACCGCGTCGCCGCGCTGGATGTCCTCGACCCGCTCGGAGGCCTCCCGCACGCTGCGGTCCGAGCGCAGGATCAGGTTGGGCACGCCGACGTCGAGGCCGCGGTGCAGCTGGGCATGTCCGCGCCGGATGGCGTGCAGCCAGCCCAGCTTGACCGGAAAGCCGCCGACCGGTTTCCATTTCAGGTCGTAGTCGAACTCGCCGTGGTAGTCGCGGTGCAGGGTGGTGCCGTAGCCGACCTGCGTGGGACGGCGCACCACCCAGCGTTTGCATATCCGCGACGCCGCCCTGATCGCCGCGGTGGTCGGCAACGCACGCAGCAGCGCCGGACCCTGCAGATCCAGCCACGGGCTGTTCAATATCAGGCCGGTCACCCGTTTGCGCGCGGTCAGCCCCCGTCGGCGCAACCCGTCCAGCCACAGCGACACGATCAGCCCGCCGGCCGAATGTCCGTAGACCAGCACATCGGGCTGCTGTAGCTCTTCGCCGATCACGTCGAGGGCGCGGTCGAGTTCGGTGAAGTAGCGAGACAGGTCCGTGGTGAAGTGCGGGGTCTGTCCCTCACGCCGGGAGCGGCCGCATTTGTGCAGGTCCACCGCGTAGAAGACGAAGCCGCACGCGGCGAAATGGTCGGCGAGCTCGGTGTTGAAGAAATAGTCGGTGTAGCCGTGCACCAGCAGCACCGCCCGACTCGCCGACGGGTCGACATCACCGCGACGCACCAGGGTGGCGACCAGCTCACCTTCCCCGTCAGGGTCCGGTCCGAGCGCCATCGAATGCTGCCGGTAACCAGGCAGCACATCGGCCTGCCATTCGGGCACGGTTGCAACCTTAGTCGGCGACACACCGTCGGCGGTTTCCCGTTAACGCGTCGGGCTAACCTGAGGTGACCACGCCCAACGGCCATGCGACGACGGAGGACCGACCACCAGTGCCTGACCATGTACCGACAGCGGCGGCGGAATGACCGTTGCGCTCCGTCGCAGTTGGGCCAAGGATCTCGACGCCGCGACGCTCTACGAGCTGTTGAAGCTGCGGGTCGAGGTGTTCGTCGTCGAACAGGCCACCCCCTATCCCGAGCTCGACGGACGCGATCTGCTCGCCGAGACCCGCCATTTCTGGTTGGAAGCCGCCGACAACGAGGTCATCTGCACACTGCGGCTGATGGAGGAACATCCCGGCGGGCAGAAAGGATTTCGGGTCGGCCGGGTGTGCACCAAACGCCAAGCGCGCGGGCGCGGCCACGCCACCCGGCTGCTTTCGGCCGCCTTGGCCGAAGTAGGCGACTACCCGTGCCGGGTCGATGCGCAGATATACCTGGAGGCCATGTATGCCCACCACGGGTTCGTCCGTGATGGTGAAGAGTTTGTCGACGACGGAATCCCCCACGTACCGATGGTGAAATCATGACCTATCCCTTCAGCGCGATCGTCGGCCACGACCGGTTACGGCTGGCCTTGGTGCTGTGCGCGATTCGACCGGACATCGGCGGCGTGTTGATCCGCGGGGAGAAGGGGACCGCGAAGTCGACCGCGGTGCGCGGGCTGGCCGCGGTGCTGGCCGCCGTGGACGACGACGCCTCGCTGGTCGAGTTACCGATCGGCGCCACCGAGGACCGCGTGGTCGGATCGCTGGACCTGCAGAAGGTGCTGCGCGATGGCGAGCATGCGTTCTCACCGGGCCTGCTGGCCCGCGCGCACGGCGGTGTGCTCTACGTCGACGAGGTGAACCTGCTGCACGACCACCTGGTCGACGTGCTGCTCGACGCCGCCGCGATGGGCCGGGTGCACATCGAACGCGACGGCGTCTCGCACAGCCACGACGCCCGGTTCGTGCTCATCGGCACCATGAATCCCGAAGAGGGCGAACTTCGCCCACAGCTGCTGGACCGGTTCGGGCTGACCGTCGACGTGCGCGCGTCCCGCGACGTCGACGTCCGCGTCGACGTGATCCGGCAGCGGATGGCCTATGAGGCCGACCCCGCCGGGTTCGCCGCGGCCTACGCCGACGACGACGCCGAGCTTGCCCGCCGGATCGCCGAAGCCCGCAAGACCGTCGAATCAGTGACGTTGCCGGACAGCGAGTTACGGCGTATCGCGGCGCTGTGCGCGGCCTTCGACGTCGACGGTATGCGCGCCGACCTCGTCGTCGCGCGCACCGCGGTGGCACACGCCGCCTGGCGCGGCGCCGAAACCGTTGGCGAAGCAGATATTCGGGTCGCCGCCGAGTTGGCGCTGCCACACCGTCGGCGCCGCGACCCGTTCGACGACCCCGGGCTGGATCCCGAACAGCTCGACCAGGCGATGGAAGAGGCAGGCGAATCCGCCGAGCAGGAACCGGAACCCGAACCGGATCCCGATCCCGATCCGGATCCGTCCGGCGGTGGGGGCGAGACAGCACCGGATAGCACCGGGCCACAAAGCAACACCGGTGGTTCCTCGCGGCCGAGCGCACCGCCGTCGGCGGTGTACCGCACCCGCTCACTGGTGGTCCCGGGAGTCGGGGAGGGCGCGCCCGGGCGCCGGTCTCGGGCGCGTAACCGGACTGGTAAGACCATCGCCGCCTCGGCCGACCGCAACGCCGGCCACGGCGTGCACGTGTTCGGAACACTGCTGGCCGCCGCGGAACACCAACGCGGCGCGGGGCGACCGCGCCCGGGACCCGACGACGTGCGCCGCGCCATCCGCGAAGGCCGCGAAGGCAATCTGGTGATCTTCGTGGTCGACGCGTCGGGGTCGATGGCCGCGCGCGACCGGATGGCGGCGGTCGGCGGCGCCGCGCTGTCGCTGCTGCGCGACGCCTACCAACGCCGCGACAAGGTCGCTGTGATCACGTTCCGTCAGCAGTCCGCGCAGGTGCTGCTGCCGCCGACGTCGTCGGTGCACATCGCCAGCCGCCGGCTGGCCCGCTTCGATACCGGCGGTAAAACCCCACTGGCACAAGGCTTGTTGACCGCTCGCGACGTGGTGGTCCGGGAGAAGGCACGCGACCGCGCGCGGCGCAGCCTGGTGGTGGTGCTCACCGACGGACGCGCGACCGGGGGGGCCGACCCGCTGGGGCGGGCCCGCGAAGCCGCCGCCCGGCTGGTGGCCGAGGGCGCGGCCGCCGTCGTGGTCGACTGCGAAACCTCCTATGTGCGACTGGGTCTCGCCGAACAGCTGGCCCAGCAGCTGGGCGCGCCTGCGGTACGGTTGGCCCAGCTGCGTGCCGACAACCTCACCGACGTGATCCGCAGCGCCGCCTGATGTGGGCCCACACGAAGTAGGGGAGAGTCCGACATGCCGCAGGGCCAACCGCTCACCGTCCCCGATGACGGGTTGACGACACGGAAACGCCGCAACGCCCCACTGCTCGCGGTGCACACCGGCGCGGGTAAAGGTAAGTCCACCGCGGCGTTCGGGATGGCGTTGCGGGCCTGGAACCAGGGTTTTGACATCGCGGTGTTCCAGTTCGTCAAGAGCGCCAAGTGGAAGGTCGGCGAGGAGGCGGCGTTTCGACAGTTGGGCCGACTGCACGAGGAGCAAGGCGTGGGCGGGCCCGTCGAGTGGCACAAGATGGGCTCGGGCTGGTCGTGGACGCGTAAGCAGGGCAGCGACGAGGATCACGCGTCGGCGGCACGCGACGGCTGGGCCGAGATCGCGCGCCGCCTCGCCGACGAGCGCCACGACTTCTACGTGCTCGACGAATTCACCTACCCGCTGAAGTGGGGCTGGGTCGACGTCGACGAGGTGGTCGCCACGTTGGCCGCGCGGCCCGGCACCCAACACGTCGTCATTACCGGCCGCGACGCCCCCGCCGCGTTGCTCGACGCCGCCGACCTGGTCACCGAGATGACCAAGGTCAAGCACCCGATGGACGTCGGCCGCAAGGGTCAGAAGGGCATCGAGTGGTGACCCTCGCGCCGCGACCCTTACCCCTCGCGCGAGCGTGCGTGAACTCGCGCTATTCACGGGCGTGTCGCCCGCAAACACGCACGCTCGCCGAACAAGCCGAGGATCGAGCGTGAGCTGGTCGACGCCCGCGCTGGTCATCGCCGCGCCGGCATCCGGCAGCGGAAAGACCACCGTGGCAACCGGTTTGATCGGTGCGCTGCGACAGGCGGGACGCGCCGTCGCGCCGTTCAAGGTCGGGCCGGACTACATCGACCCCGGCTATCACACCCTGGCCGCGCAGCGCCCCGGGCGCAACCTCGATCCGGTACTGGTCGGCGAACACTTGATCGGACCGCTGTACCGGCACGGCAGCGCCGCTGCCGACATCGCGGTCGTCGAAGGAGTCATGGGCCTCTTCGACGGGCAGATCGACAGCAGCAACCCGTCGAACGCCGCGGCCGGGTCCACGGCCCAGGTCGCGGGCATGCTCGGTGCGCCGGTGATCCTCGTCGTCGACGCGCGCGGTCAGAGTCACAGCATCGCCGCACTGCTGCACGGGTTTTCGACGTTCGACCATTCCGTGCGCATCGCGGGGGTGATCCTCAACCGCGTCGGCTCCGCCCGCCACGAACAGGTGTTGCGCCAGGCGTGTGAACACGCGGGCGTCCCGGTGTTCGGCGTCATCCCGCGCACAGACGAACTAGCCGTTCCGTCACGGCATCTCGGGCTCGTCACGGCCGTCGAGTACGGCGCGCGGGCGCGGGCCGCCGTCGAGGCGATGGTCGCGCTGGTGGCTCGCCATGTCGACCTGGCGGCTCTGACCGCGGTGGCCGGCAGCCATGTCAGCGCCGCACCGTGGGATCCGGCCGCGGCCGCGCCCGCCGCAGACCACGTCACCGTCGCGTTGGCGGCCGGCAAGGCGTTCAGCTTCGGCTACGCCGAACACCGCGAACTGCTTTGCGCCGCCGGCGCCGAGGTGGTCGAATTCGATCCGCTCACCGATCCGCTGCCGCCCGACACCGCCGCACTGGTCATCCCCGGCGGGTTCCCCGAGCAGTTCAGCACCGAGCTGTCGGCCAACGACCCTGTGCGCCAGCAGATCAAGGCGCTCGCGGACGCCGGCGCGCCGGTACACGCCGAGTGCGCAGGGCTGACCTATCTGGTCGACGAACTCGACGGGTACCCGATGTGCGGGGTGCTGTCCGGCGCCGCACGCTTCACCGACCGGCTCACGCTCGGTTACCGGCAGGGCGTCGCCGTGGCCGGCTCAGCGCTGCACACGGTCGGGCAGCGGGTGATGGGACACGAATTTCACCGCACCGCAGTGCAGTTCGCTGACAGCTATCCACCGGCGTGGGTCTATGAGGGAAACACGGGTACCCCGGTGCGCGACGGCGCCGTCGACGCCGGAGTACACGCCGGCTACCTACACACCCACCCCGCCGCGCACCCGGGCGCGATCACCCGTTTCGTCACCGCAGCCGCAACCTCTAGGCTGCCACGGTGACTGAGAACGCCTACCTCGTCGGCCTGCGCCTGACCGGTAAGAAAGTCGTGGTCGTCGGGGGCGGCACGGTCGCGCAGCGCAGGCTGCCGCTGTTGGTGGCCAACGGCGCCGACGTGCACGTCATCACCCCCGCAGCCACCCCGGCGGTCGAAGCCCTGAGCAAGCAGAATCCCGGAATCACGCTGGAGCTCAGAACATTTCGGGAAGGTGACCTCGAGGACGCCTGGTACGTCATCGCCGCAACCAACGATCCGGCCGTCAACGCCGCCGTCGTCGCCGAAGCCGAACGCCACCGCATCTTCTGCGTGCGCGCCGACGTGGCCCGCGAGGGCACGGCCGTCACGCCGGCGTCGTTCGAATACGAAGGCCTATCCGTCGGCGTGCTGGCCGGCGGCGACCATCGAAGGTCGGCGGCCATTCGCTCGGCGATCCACGAGGCGATGCAGAGCGGGCTGATCGCGCCCGGCGACACCCCCGGCGTCGTGGCGGGCGGCATCGCGCTGGTCGGTGGGGGCCCCGGTGACCCCGAACTGATCACCGTCCGCGGCCGGCGGCTGCTGTCGCACGCCGACGTCGTCGTCGCCGACCGGCTCGCCCCACAGGAAATGCTCGCCGAACTGGCACCGCACGTCGAGGTGATCGACGCTTCCAAGATCCCCTACGGCCGGGCGATGGCCCAGGACGCGATCAACGCGGTGCTCATCGAGCGGGCCCGCGCCGGCAAGTTCGTCGTGCGGCTCAAGGGCGGCGATCCGTTCGTGTTCGCGCGCGGCTACGAGGAGGTGCTCGCGTGCGTCGACGCCGGAATCCCGGTCACCGTCGTGCCCGGAGTGACCAGCGCCATAGGCGTGCCCGCGTTGGCGGGCGTTCCGGTCACCCATCGCGGCGTCACGCACGAATTCGTGGTGGTCAGCGGCCATGTTGCGCCCGGACACCCCGAATCGTTAGTCAATTGGGATGCCCTGGCCGCGCTTTCGGGCACCATCGTTTTGCTGATGGCTGTCGAACGCATCGAATTATTCAGCAAGGTGCTGATGGCAGGCGGTCGACCTGCGGATACGCCGGTGCTGGTGGTGCAGCACGGCACCACCGCGTCGCAGCGGACGTTGCGGGCGACGCTCGCCGATGCGGCGGAACGGATCCGGGAGGACGGGATTCGACCGCCGGCGATCATCGTGATCGGCTCGGTGGCAGCGTTCGGCGGTTAAAGGATTTCTAAGATTACTGTAAGGTAACCCGTTATGACGGCTCTCAATGACGCAGCGCGAGCAGCGATGCGCCGTGACGCCGAGGGCGGGGCAAATCGGTCACAACCCGTACGCGGGGGCCGCGCCGCTGCCCAGCGAACGGGTCAGGTACCGGTATGGCAACCGTCGCGACGGTTCTTCGCGGCGGTTATCGCCATCGGCGGCATGCAGTTGCTGGCCACCATGGACAGCACCATCGCCATCGTCGCGCTGCCGAAGATTCAAGACGAGCTCAGCCTGTCCGATGCGGGCCGCAGCTGGGTCATCACCGCCTACGTGCTGGCGTTCGGCGGGCTGATGCTGCTGGGCGGCCGGCTCGGCGACACCATCGGCCGCAAGCGCACCTTCATCGTCGGTGTCACGCTGTTCACGATCGCCTCGATCCTGTGCGGCATCGCATGGGACGAGACCACGCTGGTGGTCGCCCGGCTGCTGCAGGGTGTGGGCGCCGCGATCGCCTCACCGACCGGGTTGGCGCTGATCGCCACGACGTTCCCCAAGGGACCGTCGCGCAACGCCGCCACCGCGGTGTTCGCCGCGATGACCGGCGTCGGCTCGGTGATGGGTCTGGTCGTCGGCGGTGCGCTGACCGAGGTGTCTTGGCGGCTGGCGTTCCTGGTGAACGTCCCGATCGGGTTGCTGGTGGTCTACCTGGCCCGCACCACCCTGCGTGAGACACACCGCGAGCGGCTCAAGCTCGACGCTGCGGGCGCGATCCTGGCCACGCTGGGCTGCACGGCCGCGGTGTTCGCGTTCTCGATGGGGCCCGAGCAGGGCTGGCTGTCCCCGGTGACGCTGGGCTCCGGGACCGCCGCACTGGCCTTCCTGGTCGCGTTCCTCTACGTCGAACGCAGCGCGGAGAACCCCGTCGTGCCGTTCGAGCTGTTCAAGGACCGCAACCGGGTCGCCACCTTCGCCGCGATCTTCTTGGCCGGCGGCGTGATGTTCACGCTGACCGTGCTGATCGGGCTCTACGTGCAAGACATCATGGGCTACACACCGCTGCGCGCGGGCATCGGCTTCATCCCGTTCGTCATCGCGCTCGGTATCGGGCTGGGCCTGTCGTCGCACCTGGTGTCGCTGTTCCCGCCGCGCCTGCTGGTGATCGCCGGCGGCGTGCTGGTGCTCGGCGCGATGATCTACGGCTCCACGCTGCACGGCGACATCCCGTACTTCCCGAACCTGGTCATCCCCATCACCGTCGGCGGGTTCGGCATCGGCATGATCGTGGTGCCGCTGACCGTGTCGGCCATCGCCGGTGTCGGCTTCGACCAGATCGGCCCGGTGTCGGCGATCGCGCTGATGCTGCAGAACCTGGGCGGCCCGCTGGTACTGGCGGTCATCCAGGCCGTGATCACCTCGCGCACGCTGTACCTGGGCGGCACCACCGGCCCGGTGCACAACATGGACAGCGCGCAGTTGCACGCGCTGGACCAGGGCTACACCTACGGCCTGCTGTGGGTGGCCGCGGTCGCGGTGATCGTCGGCGTCGCGGCGCTGTTCATCGGCTACACCGCAGCGCAGGTCGCGCACGCGCAGGAAGTCAAGGACGCGATCGACCAGGGAGAGCTTTAGCTCGACATTCGACCAGGAGAGCTTTAGCTCGACCGCTGCAGTTCCGAGGCGACCGTCCGCAGGGCGGCGACGACGGCCAGCACCTCGTCGCTCGGCGTGCGCGCGGTCAGTGCCACCGTGGTGCGTCCCTCCCAACTCGGATCCTCAACGCGCACGATCGCGACCCCGTCGGGGACCGACAGGGCCGCCAGCTCCGGCATCAGGCAGACTCCGAGGCCGGCGGCCACCATCCCCAGCCGGGCGGGCCAGCCCTTAACCCGATAGCCGATGATGGGCTCGGTGAGCGTCGGCCATGCGGTGAACTGCGGGTCACCGGGGGCCCCGACGCCGATGATCCACGCTTCGGTGACCAGTTCCCGCACCGGGACCCGGCCGGCCCCCGCGAGTCGATGGCTGTCGGGGACCGCCACACACATGTCCCCGGCGTACACCCGGTGCCGGCGTAACCCGTCGAAGTCGTAGTCGGGCAGGCCCGTACCCGTCGCCGTCACGGCCACGTCGAGCCGGCCGGCGCGCAGATCCCGCAGCAGCGTCGACGTCGACGCCTCGCGCAGCGCGACGACCAGCCCCGGGTGTTCGACGGCCAGCCGGGCCACCGTGCGCGGCACCAGCACCGCCATCGCGGCGGGGAAGGCGCCGACCCCCACCCGCCCCGCGAGCCGGTCACCGAGGCTGTCGAGGTCGTGTCGGAGGGCGCTGACCGCCCCGAGGATGCGGGCCGCGTGCTCCACGACTGCGGTACCGGCGGGGGTGACGCTGACGCCGCGCACCTCACGGACAAACAGCCGGTATCCCATGGCCGACTCCATCGCCGCCACCTGGCGGGAAATCGCCGGCTGGGAGTAGCCGAGCGCACGGGCCGCAGCGGTGAACGATCCGGCCAGGGCGATTTCGCGGCACACCCGCAGTCCCTCCAGCGTCACGTCCGCCATCCGCTCACCTTAGGCATACGCGTTCCGTATGGCTATTCGCCGATCTACTCATCGTCGGCATGGATTTGTGGGCGACCCGCACCGGTTGCACCGGACGAAGGCCAACGAGAGGACAACGACATGAGCAGGACCTGGTTCATTACCGGCGCCTCGCGCGGCATGGGCCGCGCGCTCGTCGAGCAAGCGCTCGAGCGTGGTGACACCGTGGCCGCCACGCTGCGGCAGCCCGCGCTGCTCGACGACCTGGCCGACCAGTACGGCGGGCGGCTGTGGCGCCGAGCGCTGGACGTCACCGACACCGAGGCGCTGCGCGCGGTGGTCGCCGACGCGTTCGCCACCTTCGGCCGCATCGACGTGGTCGTGTCCAACGCCGGCTACGGCGTGTTCGGGGCGGCCGAAGACCTCACCGACCAGCACTTCGAACAGATCATCGCGACCAATCTGACCGCATCGATCCATTTGGCCCGGGCGGCAATAGCGCCGCTGCGCGCCCAAGGGGGTGGGCTCTTGATGCAGATGTCGAGCATGGGTGGGCACATGGCTTTCCCCGCGTTTTCGGCCTATCACGCGACCAAATGGGGAATCGAGGGCTTCTACGAGTCACTGGCCCGCGAGGTCGAACCGTTCGGCATCCGCACCACCCTCGTCGCGCCCGGTGTGGTGCGCACCGGCTTCTTCGACGCGGCGCCCCAGATCGCGGTCAGCGCGCCCTACCGCGGCGGCCCCGCCGATCGGCCACCCGTCAGCGTCGACGGCATGCCCGACAGCCCGGAGAAGGCGGCCGCCGCGATCCTCCGCGCCGCCGACTCCGAGGCCCCGCCACGGCGCCTGGTCCTGGGTTCCGACGCGTGGATCCAGATCACCGGCGCGTTGCAGGACCGGCTGGCCGCGGTCGCCGAACAGCGCGTGAACGCGGCCACCGTCGATTTCTAGCGGGTCGGGCGGACTTCGGTACTCAACGCCGACATCCCCTGTGGGTAGGGTGGCTATCCATGTCTGCCGGGTCGACGGACCACACGCCGCCCTCGGCGGCTCCGCTGGCGTCGAAGGTGTTGGGACCGGCGATCTTCGCGATCACCGGCATGCAGCTGATGGCGACGCTCGACGGCACCATCGTGATCGTCGCGCTACCGCGGATGCAGGCCGACCTCGGGCTCACCGATGCGAGCAAGAGCTGGGTGATCACCGCCTACGTGCTGGCGTTCGGCGGCCTGCTGCTGCTCGGCGGGCGCGTCGGCGACGCCATCGGCCACAAACGTGCGTTTCTGTCCGGCGTCGGGGTGTTCACGATCGCCTCGCTGGCCTGCGGTCTGGCCAACGACCCGACCACGCTGATCGTGGCGCGCGCGGTACAGGGCACCGGCGCGGCGGTGGCCGCGCCCACCGGGCTGGCGCTGATCGCGACGACGTACGCCGTCGGTCAGGCCCGTAACCGGGCCCTGGCGATCTCGGCGGCCATGCAGGGCATCGGCTCGGTGCTGGGGCTGGTGCTCGGCGGCGCGCTGACGGTGATCTCGTGGCGGCTGGCGTTTCTGATCAACGTGCCGATCGGCATCGTGATCGTCGCGGTAGCGGTGTACTACCTCGCCGAAACTCACCACGAACGGCTCAAACTCGACGTCGCCGGTGCGCTGCTGGCCACGCTCGGCTGCACGTCGGCGGTGCTCGTCTTCACCCAGGGCCCGCCGCGCGGGTGGGTCGATCCGCTGGTGATCGGCGCCGCGGTGGCCGCGGCGGTGTTCTTCATCGGCTTCCTGCTCGTCGAGCGCACCGCCGCGCATCCGATCGTGCCGTTCTCGGTGTTCGACAACCGCAACCGGGTGATGACGTTCGTGGCGCTGTTTCTGGCCGGCGGGGTGCTGCTGACGCTGACGGTGATGATCGGTCTGCTCGTGCAGGACGTGCTCGGTTACACGGCGCTGGAGGCCGGCGTCGGCTTCATCCCGTTCGCGCTCGCGTTCGGCATCGGCAGCGCGGTCGCCGCCAAGCTGGCGCCGCGGATCGCCCCACGCTGGCTGATCATCGGCGGCGGCGTGTTCGTCCTCGGGGCGATGCTGTACGGCTCGACGCTGGACCGCAGCATCCCGTACTTCCCGGACCTGTTCGCCCCGATCGTCGTCGGCGGGTTCGGCATCGGGATGATCGCGGTGATCCTGCCGCTGTGCGCCATCGCCGGAGTGGGCCCCGGTGAGATCGGCCCGGTGTCGTCGATCACGCTGATGGTGCAGAACCTGGGCGGTCCGCTGGTGCTCGTGGTCATCCAGGCCGTGCAGACCTCGCGCACGCTGTACCTGGGCGGCACCACCGGGCCCGTCAAGGACATGACGCCCGCCGAGCTCGACGCGTTGGGATACGGCTACACGTACTCGCTGCTGTGGGTGGCCGGTGTCGCGGTGATCGTCGGCGTCGCTGCATTCTTCATCCGGTTCTCGTCCCGCCAGATCGCCACCGCACAGCACACCCGCGAAGCGGTGGAGGCCGGCGAGCTGTAACCCAGGACGACCGTGAGCGACAAGGACGCGGATCAGTAAGGTTGTCGGCTGTGATCACCCGCATGTCGGAGCTGTTTCTACGGACCCTGCGCGACGACCCGGCCGACGCCGAGGTTCCCAGCCACAAGCTGCTGATCCGGGCGGGCTACATCCGCCCGGTCGGGCCGGGGCTGTACAGCTGGCTGCCGCTGGGGCTGAAGGTGCTGCGCAAGGTCGAACGCATCGTGCGCGAGGAGATGACCGCCATCGGCGGCCAGGAGATCCTGTTTCCGGCGCTGCTGCCCAAGGCGCCCTACGAGACCACCAACCGCTGGACCGAGTACGGCGACAGCGTGTTTCGGCTGCAGGACCGGCGTGGCAACGACTACATGCTCGGACCGACCCACGAAGAGTTCTTCACGATGACGGTCAAGGGTGAGTACAGCAGCTACAAGGACTTCCCGCTGCTGCTGTTCCAGATCCAGACCAAATACCGCGACGAGGCCCGGCCCCGGGCGGGGATTCTGCGCGGGCGCGAGTTCGTCATGAAGGACTCGTACTCCTTCGACGTCGACGACGACGGCCTGCGCGCGGCCTACGCGCGCCATCGCGACGCCTACCAACGCATCTTCGACCGCCTCGGTCTGCGCTACGTCATCGTCTCGGCGACGTCGGGGGCGATGGGCGGCAGCGCCTCCGAGGAGTTCCTGGCCGAAAGCGACATCGGCGAAGACACGTTCGTGCGCTGCCTGGAATCCGGCTACGCCGCCAACGTCGAGGCGGTCACCACCGTCGCGCCGCCGGCGCCGGCGATCGACGGCCAACCCGAAGCCAAGGTGTACAACACCCCCGGCACCCCGACCATCGCCACGCTGGTCGAATGGGCCAACGCCACGCTGGACCGTGAGGTCACCGCCGCCGACACGCTCAAGAACGTCATGCTCAAGGTGCGCCAACCCGGCGGCGAGTGGGAACTGCTGGCGGTCGGGGTGCCCGGCGACCGCGAGGTCGACGACAAACGCCTCGACGCGGCGCTCGAACCCGCCGAGTACGCGCTGCTCGACGACGCCGACTTCGCCAAGTACCCGTTTCTGGTCAAGGGCTATATCGGCCCGAAGGCATTGGGGGCCAACGGTGTTCGCTATCTGGTGGACCCGCGGGTGGTGGACGGCACGGCGTGGATCACCGGGGCCGACGAGCCCGGCAAGCATGTGGTCGGGCTGGTCGCAGGCCGTGACTTCGTCGCCGACGGCACCATCGAGGCCGCCGAGGTGCGCGACGGCGACCCGTCCCCGGACGGGGCCGGGCCGCTGGTGTCCGCGCGCGGTATCGAGATCGGCCACATCTTCCAGCTGGGCCGCAAGTACACCGAGGCGTTCGAGGTCGACGTGCTCGGCGAGGACGGTAAGCCGGTGCGGCTGACGATGGGCTCCTACGGCATCGGGGTGTCGCGGCTGGTCGCCGTGATCGCCGAGCAAAACCACGACGAGATCGGGCTGCGTTGGCCGGCAACGGTTTCACCGTTCGACGCCCACGTGGTGATCGCCAACAAGGACGCCGCCGCGCGTGCCGGCGCCGAGGAGTTGGCCGCCGAACTGGACCGGCTCGGCGTCGAGGTGCTGCTCGACGACCGCACCGCATCGCCGGGGGTCAAGTTCAAAGACGCCGAACTGCTCGGCGTGCCATGGATTGTCGTCGTCGGGCGCGGCTGGGCCGGCGGCGTGGTGGAGCTGCGCAACCGGTTCACCGGTGAGACACGGGAGATCGCCGTCGCGAACGCGGCCGCCGACGTCGCCGCGGCGCTCGGATAGCGGACCGGACCCGTGCCGCCGGATGCGTCGAAGACCAGGGACCAACTGCTCGACGCCGCGGCCCGCGCCTTCGCCGCCGACGGCGTCTTCAACGCGTCGCTGATCGACATCACACGCAAGGCCGGGCAGCGCAACCGGGCGGCGTTGCGCTACCACTTCGGCTCCCGCGACGGCATCCTGTGCGCGGTCATCGACCGGCACGCGGACTTCCTCGCGCGGCGCGAACGCGACCTGCTCGACGTCGCGCTGACCACACCCCACGAGCAGCTCGCCCCGGTTCTGGAGGCCATCGTGCGGCCCGCGGCCGAGTTGGCCGACAGCGGCTGGCGCGGGCGCTGCTGCCTGCTGATCATCGCCGAGCTGACCGGTGAGGACCGGGCGGCCTACAGCGCAGAGCTGCAGGCGGTGCTGGCCCGCACCGGCGGCAACGAAGTCTACGAACTGCTCACGGCCCGAACGCAATTCCTCACCGACGAGCTGCGGATCGAGCGGTTCTCGCTTGTCGCGATGTTCGTGCTGCGCGCGATCGCCGACCGCGCCCGCCTGCTGGAGCGCACGGGTCGGCGCGGCCGCCCGCAGCTGGCCTACGAGCCGTTCGTCGCCAACCTGATCGCCATGGCGACCGCGGCCATGACCGCGCCCGTGCCGTTGACATAAGCACCGCTGCTTACTACGGTTGCCCCGTGCGGTCGGGGAGGTGTGGGTGAGGGCAGTTCAAGTGATGCGCCACGGTGATCCGGTGGAAGTGCTTGCCGTGCAGGATGTTCCAGAACCCGAACCCGGGCCGGGTGAGGTGCGGATCGCAGTCTCTGCGGCATCGCTGAACTTCGGTGACATCGCACGCTGCCGCGGCACCGTCGCCAGCGTGACCGGCGAGCCGCCGTTCACGATCGGGATGGACGTCTGCGGTGTCGTCGACCGCGCCGGCGAAGGCGCCGCCGAATGGCTGGGGCGGCGGGTGGTGGCGATGACCAAACAGTCGCTGGGTGGCATCGCCGAGTCCGCGATCGCCCCGGCGGCGACGGTGTTCGACGCCCCACCCGAACTCGACGATGCCCACGCCGCGGCGTTCACGCTGCCGTTTCACGTCAGCTATCTCGCGCTGCACCGGCGCGCGCACCTGGCGGCGGGGGAGCGGCTGCTGGTCGTGGGCGGGGCGAGCGCGGTCGGCACCGCGGCGATCCAGCTCGGTGTCGCCGCGGGCGCCCAGGTGCTCGCCGTGGCCGGTGGGCCCGAGAAGGTCAAGGTGTGCGAAGCGCTGGGCGCCACCGGCGTCGACCACACGGCCGCGGACCTGTTCGACGCGGTCATCGCCCACACCGGCGGCCACGGCGCCGATGTCGCGTTCGACGTGGTCGGCGGCCAGCGCACCGAGGAGATCTGGACGTGTCTGGCCCGGGAGGCCCGCTACCTGCCGGTCGGCTTCAACGACGACCCGCAGGCCGGGTTGACCGGCCGGCCGTTGCGTAAGGTCTGCATGGGCAACTTCTCGGTGCTCGGTGTCATCCTCGCTTACGGCGAATTACCCACGGAATTCCGCAGATTCGGGCTCAACTTTTTTTCTGCCGAAGTCGGCAGGGAGGTCCACCGCGCGCTGCTCGAACTCGTCGCGACCCGCGCGGTGCGACCGGTGGTCGGGCGCCGGGTGACGATGGATGAGGTGGCGGGCGCCCTGCAGGACCACGAGCAGCGCCGCACCACCGGGCGCACCGTCGTCGTCCTCGGACGCGGATAGGGCGGGTCGTGGCGACCTTCGACCCCGACGACATCATGGCCAGCGCCGTCGAGCTTGCAGGCTGCGACGACTTCGGACCCGACGACTTCCGCGAGGGGCTGGCCGTGCTGTGCGCATCGGCGGGCGACGAGGCCCAGCTCAATGAGCTCGGCGTAATGGCCATGCAGCAGAACATGATCGGCGGCCTGGTCAACCGGCTGAAGGTGCTCGACTGGGTCCGTCAGCACCCCGACGTCACCGCCGAACCGGTAACGGCGCCGCTGGTGGTCGTCGGACTGTTCCGTGCCGGGACGACGTTCCTCAGCGAACTGCTCGACCAGGACCGGGCCAACCGGTCGCTGCTGCGCTGGGAAGCCGCCGACAGCGTCCCGCCGCCGTCGCCCGAGACGTTGCGGTCGGGCCCGCGCGTCGCGGCCGCCGCCGCGGCCATCGACATGCTCGAATCTCTGAACCCGAAGATCAAAGTGGTGCACCACGAGGACGCCGCGGGCCCCACCGAGTGCCTCACCCTGCTGGGCCAGGACTTCAAAAGCCTGACCTGGGAGGCGATCGCGAACGTGCCCGGCTACAGCCGCTGGCTACTGGGCGCCGACCACCGCGCGGCCTACGAGTACCACCGCACCGCGCTGCAGGTGTTGCAGAGCAACGGCGCGCGGGGCCGGTGGACGCTGAAGAGCCCGCACCACGCGATTGCCCTCGACGCGCTGGGCGCCGTCTACCCCGATGCGCAACTCGTGGTTCTGCACCGCGACCCGACCGTTTTGTGCGCGTCGGCGTGCAGCCTGTTGTCCACGCTCACCGGAACTTTCAGCGACGCCGACCACATCGCCTACATCGCCGAGCATTGGACCCGGATGCTGGAGGTGTCGATCGAGCGGATCGAGGCGTTTCGCCGCGCGAACCCCGGGCACACGGTTCTCGACGTGCAGTACGGCGACCTCGTCGTCGACCCGGTGGGCACCGTCGAGGCGATCTACGCCGGTTGCGGTCGCGAGCTGTCCGCGCAAGCGCGAGAGGCGATCAGCGCCCACGTCCGCGCCCATCCGAGGGGCCGGTTCGGCGCCCACGGCTATCGACTCGAGGACTACGGATTGGATGCGGGGCAGATCCGTGAGCGCTTCGCCGACTACATCGCCCGCTACGACGTGCCCGCCGTTTGAGCGCGAGCAGACGTAGAAGGCCCCTTTTCGGGGTGAAAATGGGGGCTTTTGCGACTGCTCGCCGGAAGAGGTGGGCCCGCTACTCGTTGCCGCCGGGAAAAGCGACAGTGACCGGGACGACGCCGAGCACCGTGCGCCACCGCGCGGCCATCACCGCGCACTGCGTCAGCGCGGTCACTGCGAACCCGCGCTCCTGCTGATCGGTGGCCTGTTCGACGACCGCACGCCAGGCGACCGCGGCGTCCTCCTCCATGCGCACGGCCAAGGTCGCGGCGGCGGTCGGGGTGTCGACGTCGATCGGCAGCGAATATCCGGCGGCGGGCAGTGGCGCGTCCGCCGATCGGGCGTCGAGCATGGCTAGCGCGGCATCGCGGCGTTCGCGGTGCTCGGTGATCGCCTCCGACACCAGATAGTTGCGTTCGGGAAGCGAGTGCGCCGACACCACCCCGTAGCCGTAGATGGTCGCGTGCTCGGTCGCCACGGCGTCGAACAATGCGCCGGCGGCGGGATCGGACGGGCGGGCGGGCTGCTGCGGCGCGGTCATGGCGCATCCTCCGGGAACACGAGCGCGATGCGGTAGGCCGTGATGCAGGCGGCGGCGATCGACGCCACCAACCCGGCGCGGTAACCCGACAAGGTCGCCGCCAGTTCGGCAGCGCTCTGCGCGGAGACCCGTAGCGCGCCGACGACGTCCTTGGCGGTCGGCGGTCGGGTCGGCTCGGCGGTGGTGCTGGTCGGCGTCGCGGTCGGCGCGTCCTCGCCGCGCATCCGGACCAGTTCGTCCGTCAGCGCCTCGGCATGGGCCGCACGCTCGGCGGCGACGGCGTTGAGCGCCTGCGCGACGGGCTTCTCGGCGTGGGCGGCGGCATCCGAGGCCAGCTGGCTGTCGGTGCGGGCCCGGTTGAGCTGGGCGAGCAGTTCGTCGACCTCCGGCGGCGGCGGTGAGGACCCGCACCCGCTGGCGGCCGCCCCGAGCAGCGACAGCGCCGCGGCCCCGATCAGGACACGTCGCCTGCTGAAGGTCGGCGGTGGGCTGCTCGGCACGTGCCACATCTTGCCATCGCCGGCTGCGGGGGTCGCAGCGCGTTTGGCGCTTACCCCGGCAGCGCTGGCGTATCGTGGGTAATCGGTTTCAGTGTCTTAAGAAGCAGTGCGCCGAACCTGTGTCCGGACAATTCAAGATGAGGAGCTCGCCGTGTCGGAGCGTTCTGCGGAGTTGCCGTCGCAGAAACAGGTGATCGAGCTGCTCGACGGCGAGTTCGCGCGCGCGGGTTACGAAATCGAGGACGTGGTCACCGCCGCCAACGCGCGTCCGCCGCGCATCACCGTGGTCGTCGACGCCGACGACGGCCTGGATCTGGACTCGCTCGCGCAACTGTCCCGCACGGCATCGCAACTGCTGGACCGCCTCGACGCCGAGTCGGCGCCCTACATTCTCGAAGTCACCTCACCGGGGGTGGAGCGGCCGCTGACCGCCGAGAGGCACTACCGGCGCGCCCACGGCCGCAAGGTGGTGTTGACGCTGTCCGACGGCTCCCAGCTCACCGGCCGCCTCGGCGAAACCGAAGGCGGCGCCGTGCGACTGGTGGTCCGCGAAGGCCGCAGACCCGACTTCACGGTGCGCGAACTTCCGCTGGAATCCATCGTCAAAGCCGTTGTCCAAGTGGATTTTTCGCCTCCAAATCCGCGTGAGCTGGAGCTGGTCGGCCGATCTGGGAAGGAGGCCGGGACGTGAACATCGACATGGCGGCGCTGCATGCGATCGAGGTGGACCGCGGCATCCCGGTGGGTGAACTCGTCGAGACGATCAAGTCGGCGCTGTTGACCGCCTACCGGCACACCGACGGGCACGCCGACGAGGCCCGCATCGAGATCGACCGCAAGACCGGCGAGGTCAAGGTGATCGCCACCGAACACGACGCCGACGGCAACCCGATCACCGAGTGGGACGACACCCCGGAGGGCTTCGGCCGGGTGGCCGCCACCACCGCGCGTCAGGTGATGCTGCAGCGGTTCCGCGACGCCGAGAACGAAAAGACCTTCGGCGAGTTCTCCGCGCGTGAGGGCGACATCGTCGCCGGCGTCATCCAGCGCGACGCCCGCGCCAACGCCCGCGGCCTGGTCGTCGTGCGGATGGGCAGCGAAACCAAGGGCTCCGAGGGCGTCATCCCCGTCGCCGAGCAGGTGCCCGGTGAGCGCTACGAGCACGGCGACCGGCTGCGCTGCTACGTCGTCGGCGTCACCCGCGGCGCCCGCGAACCGCTGATCACGCTGTCGCGCACCCACCCCAACCTGGTGCGCAAACTGTTCTCCCTGGAGGTCCCCGAGATCGCCGAGGGGTCCGTGGAGATCGTGGCCGTCGCGCGCGAGGCGGGCCACCGCTCGAAGATCGCGGTGACCTCGCGGGTATCCGGGCTCAACGCCAAGGGCGCCTGCATCGGCCCGATGGGCCAGCGCGTCCGCAACGTGATGAGCGAGTTGTCCGGCGAGAAGATCGACATCATCGACTACGACCCCGACCCGGCGAAGTTCGTGGCCAACGCGCTGTCGCCGGCCAAGGTGGTGTCGGTGAGCGTCATCGACGAAGCGGGCCGGGCGGCACGCGTCGTCGTCCCCGACTTCCAGCTGTCGCTGGCCATCGGCAAGGAAGGCCAAAACGCCCGGCTGGCCGCCCGGCTGACGGGGTGGCGCATCGACATCCGAAGCGACGCCACCGTCGCCGACAACCCCGAACCCGATCCCGGCGCGGCGCGTGGCGCGGTCCGCGACCGCTAAGCCGGCCACGCCGACCAGCACAGCCGTTGCGAATCGCACCCGACGGGACGGTAGACTCACCTGTGATCCAGCGCGAGACTTCGGCTTCGACGCATCGACGCAGCTCCGACGCCATAGTCGGGCCGGTGCGGACGTGCGTGGGCTGCCGAAAGCGAGAGCTGGCCGTCGAACTGCTTCGAGTAGTCGCTGTGGTCGATGGCACTGGGAACGGTCCCAGCGCCGTGACCGTTGACTCAGCGAGAAAGCTGCCGGGGCGGGGTGCGTGGCTGCATCCCGATCCGCAGTGCCTTGAGGCGGCCATTCGCCGGCGAGCATTCGGTCGAGCGCTGCGCATCACCGGTTCACCGGACCTAACTGCGGTGATCGAGTACGTTGACGCTGCCAGCAGCGCCGACCTGGCGATCCACCCGGCAACAGAACAGGTAGCGAAGAACATGAGCACACCGTGAAGTCCCGATGACAATGCGTCATAGCTAAACCGAGGCGCGGCGCCTACCACCGCTGACGCCTCTAGAGATGGAGATGTAGTGGCAAAGGCCCGTGTACACGAGTTGGCAAAGGAACTCGGTGTCACCAGCAAGGAAGTACTCGCCCGGCTGAGCGAACAGGGCGAATTCGTCAAATCAGCATCCTCCACCGTGGAGGCCCCCGTTGCGCGCCGGCTGCGCGAATCGTTCGGCGGCGGTAAGGCCGCGCCGGACAAGGTCAAGGCCGACGGCAACGGTGCTTCGGCGGCCGCTCCCGCCAAGTCCGCCGCTAAGGCGCCGGCCAAGTCGGCTGCGCCCAAGCCCGCGGCGCCGGTCGAGCCTCCGGCCGCCGCACCGCCACAGGCGACCCCGGCACCGCCGCCCGCAGCGGCCGCACCCCCCGAGGCCCCACCGGCCCGGCCAGGCCCGACACCGGGTCCACGGCCCGGCCCGCCGTCCGCACCCAAACCGGCCCCGCGCACCCCGCGCGTCGGCAACAATCCGTTCTCCACCCAGCAGCCCGTCGACCGGCCGATCCCGCGTCCGCAGGCACCGCGCCCGGGTGCACCCCGTCCGGGTGCGCCGCGACCGGGCATGTCTCCGGGCAATATGCCGCCGCGCCCGGCCGGACCGCGTCCGGGCGCCACGGGCCGCCCCGGCGGTCCACGCCCAGGCCCGGGCGGTCGTCCGGCTCCCGGCGGCGGCGGTCGTCCCGGCGGCGGCGGCGGTGGCGGTGGTTACCGCGGTGGCGGCGCGCCCCCTGCTGGTGGCTTCCGCGGTCGTCCCGGCGGAGGCCGTCCCGGGCAGCGCGGCGGTGCGGCCGGCGCCTTCGGCCGTCCCGGCGGTGCGCCCAAGCGCGGTCGCAAGTCCAAGCGGCAGAAGCGTCAGGAATACGACTCGATGCAGGCGCCGGTCGTCGGTGGCGTGCGGTTGCCGCACGGCAACGGCGAAACCATCCGGCTGGCCCGCGGCGCGTCGCTGTCTGACTTCGCCGAGAAGATCAACGCCAACCCGGCGTCGCTGGTACAGGCGCTGTTCAATCTCGGTGAGATGGTCACCGCCACGCAGTCGGTCGGTGACGACATCCTCGAGCTACTCGGCGGCGAGATGAACTACAAGGTTCAGGTCGTCAGCCCCGAGGACGAGGACCGCGAGCTGCTGGAATCCTTCGACCTCACCTACGGCGAGGACGAGGGCGACGAATCGGATCTGGAGAGCCGCCCGCCGGTGGTGACCGTGATGGGTCACGTCGACCACGGCAAGACCCGACTGCTCGACACCGTCCGCCAGGCCAACGTCGGTGAGGGTGAGGCCGGTGGCATCACCCAGCACATCGGCGCGTACCAGGTGAGCGTGGAGCACGAGGGTGACGAGCGGCTGATCACCTTCATCGACACCCCCGGTCACGAGGCGTTCACCGCGATGCGTGCCCGCGGTGCGAAGGCCACCGACATCGCGATCCTGGTGGTCGCCGCCGACGACGGCGTCATGCCGCAGACGGTGGAGGCCATCAACCACGCGCAGGCCGCCGACGTGCCGATCGTGGTGGCGGTCAACAAGATCGACAAGGAAGGTGCCGACCCGGCCAAGATCCGCGGACAGCTGACCGAATACGGTTTGGTGGCAGAGGATTTCGGCGGCGACACGATGTTCGTCGACATCTCGGCGAAGAACAACACGAACATCGATGCGTTGCTCGAGGCCGTGTTGCTGACCGCCGACGCCGCGTTGGACCTACGGGCCAACCCCGACATGGAGGCTCAGGGTGTGGCCATCGAGGCGCACCTGGACCGCGGCCGGGGCCCGGTGGCGACCGTGCTGGTGCAGCGCGGCACGCTGCGCGTCGGCGACTCGATCGTGGCCGGCGACGCCTACGGGCGCGTCCGACGCATGGTCGACGAGCACGGCGACGACGTCACCGAGGCGCTTCCGTCGCGGCCGGTGCAGGTCATCGGCTTCACGTCGGTGCCAGGTGCCGGCGACAACCTGCTGGTTGTCGACGAGGACCGGATCGCCCGGCAGATCGCCGACCGGCGCAACGCGCGCAAGCGCAACGCGTTGGCGGCGCGTTCGCGCAAGCGCATCAGCCTGGAGGATCTGGATTCGGCGCTGAAGGAAACCAGCCAGCTCAACCTCATCCTCAAGGGCGACAACTCCGGCACCGTCGAGGCGCTGGAGGAGGCCCTGCTGGGCATCCAGATCGACGACGAGGTGCAGTTGCGCGTCATCGACCGCGGTGTCGGCGGCGTCACCGAGACCAACGTCAACCTGGCGTCGGCCTCGGACGCGATCATCATCGGGTTCAACGTGCGCGCGGAAGGTAAGGCCACCGAACTGGCCAACCGCGATGGTGTGGAGATCCGCTACTACTCGGTGATCTACCAGGCCATCGACGACATCGAGAAGGCCCTCAAGGGCATGCTCAAGCCGGTGTACGAGGAGCGCGAGCTCGGTCGCGCCGAGATCCGCGCGATCTTCCGGTCGTCGAAGGTCGGCAACATCGCGGGCTGCATGGTCTCCTCGGGTGTCATGCGCCGCAACGCCAAGGCCCGGTTGTTGCGTGACAACGTCGTCGTCGCCGAGAACCTCACGGTGTCCTCGTTGCGGCGGGAGAAGGACGACGTCACCGAGGTCCGCGAGGGCTTCGAATGCGGTTTGACGTTGACCTACAACGACATCAAAGAAGGCGATGTCATCGAGACGTACGAGCTGGTCGAGAAAGAGCGGTCGTGAGCGATCCGGCACGCGCACGCCGGCTGGCCAAACGAATCCTGACCGTCGTCGCTTCGGCGATCGAGTACGAGATCAAGGATCCACGGCTGGCCGGCGTCACGATCACCGACGCCAAGGTCACCAACGACCTGCATGACGCCACGCTGTTCTACACGGTGATGGGCAACAGCCTCGACGAGGAGCCCGACTATGCCGGCGCCGAGGCGGCGCTGGACAAGGCCAGGGGAGTGCTGCGCAGCAAGGTCGGCGCGGCCACCGGAGTGCGATTCACCCCGACACTGGCCTTCGAGCGCGATACGGTGCCAGACACGGCGGTGCGGATGGCCGAGCTGCTCGACCGGGCCCGCGCGGCCGATGAAGATCTGGCCAGGGTTCGGGAAGGCGCCAAGCACGCGGGTGACGCGGACCCGTACCGTAGTGCTGGGGGGCCTGACTCTGAGGACACCGGTGACCGCGACCGACAAGATGACTGACGCCGCTGTTGCGACCCGTCCGGTCGTCGATGCGCGCGAGGCGGCCGACCTGCTGTCGGCTGCCGACAGCGTCAGCGTGGTGTGTCACGTCTACCCCGATGCCGACACGATCGGCGCGGGGTTGGCGCTGGCGCTCGTGTTGGACCAGGCAGGCAAGGACGTCGAAGTCAGCTTCGCAGCGCCTGCTGACCTGCCGGATTCGCTGCAGACGCTGCCCGGTGGCTACCTGCTGGTCGAACCCGATGCGATGCGCCGCGACGCCGATCTGGTGGTGACCGTCGACATCCCCAGCGTCAACCGGTTGGGGGCGTTGTCCCCGCTGGCCGATGCGGGCCGCGAGGTGCTGGTCATCGACCATCACGCCTCCAATCAGTTGTTCGGCTCCGCCAACTACGTCGATGCGACGGCCGACTCCACCACGATGCTGGTGGCCGACCTGCTCGACGCGTGGGGCAAGCCGATCGACATCGGCGTCGCGCACTGCCTGTACGCGGGGCTGACCACCGACACCGGTTCGTTCCGCTGGGCCACCCCGCGCGCGCACCGGTTGGCCGCGCGACTGGTGGAGTTGGGCGTCGACAACGCGGGGATCAGCCGCGCGCTGCTCGACAGCCATCCTTTCGCGTGGCTGCCGATGCTGTCGCGGGTGCTGGGCTCCGCGCGCCTGGTTCCCGAGGCGCTTGGCGGCCAAGGCTTCGTGTATGCCGTTGTGCCGCACCAGGAGTGGGCCAACGCGCGTCCGGAGGAGGTGGAGAGCATCGTCGACATCGTGCGCACCACCCAGGAAGCCGAGATCGCCGCGGTGTTCAAAGAGATCGAACCCGCGCACTGGTCGGTGTCGATGCGCGCGAAGACCTATGACCTTTCTCCCGTCGCTGCCGCGTTCGGCGGGGGCGGGCACCGGTTCGCCGCGGGGTACTCGGCCACCGGCACCGTCGACGAGGTCGTCGCGGCGCTGCGCGCGACAATTGGCTGAACCCGAAGGCGATCTGCCGGTCGCCGACGCCTCCGGTCGCCGGATCGCGGCGCTGGCGTTACCCGCCCTCGGGGTGCTGGCCGCCGAACCCATCTACCTTCTGTTCGACATCGCGATCGTCGGCCGGCTAGGCGCGCTGTCGCTGGCTGGGCTGGCCATCGGCGGGCTGATCCTGACCACGCTCAGCTCGCAGATGACGTCTCTGTCCTACGGCACGACCGCGCGCTCCGCCCGGTTCTTCGGAGCAGGCAACCGTGCGGCGGCGGTGGCCGAGGGGGTGCAGGCGACGTGGTTGGCGCTCGGCGTCGGCGCCGTGGTGGTGCTGGCGGTGCAGGCGTTCACCGTGCCGCTGGTCTCGGTGCTCGCCGGAGACGCCGACGGCGGCGAGATCGCCGACGCGGCGACGCCGTGGGTGCGGATCGCGATCTTCGGGGTGCCGGCGATCCTTGTCTCGGCCGCGGGCAACGGCTGGATGCGCGGCGTGCAGGACACCGTGCGCCCGTTGCATTACGTCGTTGTGGGGTTCGGGTTTTCGGCGGTGCTGTGCCCGCTGCTGGTCTACGGCTGGCTGGGCATGCCGCGGCTGGAACTGGCGGGCTCCGCGGTCGCCAACGTGGTGGGGCAGTGGTTGGCGGCGCTGTTCTTCTTCCGCGCGCTGCTGGTGGAGAAGGCGTCGCTGCGGATCCAGCCCGCGGTGCTGCGCGCGCAGGTCGTGATGGGCCGCGACCTCATCCTGCGCACGATGGCGTTTCAGGCCTGCTTCGTCTCCGCGGGCGCCGTGGCCGCCCGGTTCGGCGCCGCCGCGGTGGCCGCCCATCAGGTGGTGCTGCAGCTGTGGAATTTCCTTGCCCTGGTGCTGGATTCACTGGCGATCGCGGCGCAGTCGCTGGTGGGCGCCGCGCTGGGGGCGGGTCACCTCGCGCACGCCAAATCGGTGGCGTGGCGGGTGACGATCTTTTCCACGCTGGCCGCGTCGGTGCTGGCGATCGTGTTCGCCGTCGGATCGTCGGTGTTTCCCGCCGTGTTCACCGACGACCGTTCGGTGCTCGACGCCATCGGGGTGCCGTGGTGGTTCATGGTGGCCCAATTACCGGTCGCGGGAATCGTGTTCGCGCTCGACGGGGTGCTGTTGGGCGCCGGTGACGCGAAGTTCATGCGCAATGCGACGCTGATCAGCGCGCTGATCGGGTTCTTACCGTTGATCTGGCTGTCGCTGGCGTTCGACTGGGGCCTGCTGGGCATCTGGGCGGGCCTGTCGACGTTCATGGTGCTGCGGTTGGTGTTCGTCGGCTTGCGCGCGTTCTCCGGGCGCTGGCTGATCCCCGGCACCACCACCTAATTGCCGCGAGCGTGCGTGTCAGAGCCCGACACGCCGTGTCCGATCGCGAGTTTGCGCACGCTCGCACTACGTTGCCCGGGCGATCGCGGCCCAACCGTAGTCGGTGGTCTTCACCTCGATGTCGCCGAAACCGGCCGCCGCCAACCGGTCCGGCAGCGACGTCGGGTCGACGGGGTTGTAGGTGTCACCCTCGTGGGCTTCGGCCAACTCGTCGCTGCCGAGGCTGTCGCTGGCGACCAGCGCCGCGCCGGGCCGCAGCACCCGCGCCACCTCGGCGAACAGCCGGTCCTGCAGCTCGACGGTCGGCACATGGTGCAGCATCGTGAAACACGCTGCGCCGGTGAAGGTTCGGTCGGCAAACGCCAACTGTGTGGCGTCGCCGTTGACGATCTGAACCGACGGCGTGTCGGCGAAGCGCGAGGTGAGCATTGCGGCGAGCTCGCGGTCGATCTCCACCGACGTCACACGTGTCGCCACCGCGCCCAGCACATCGGTGGTGGCGCCGTAACCCGGGCCGACCTCGAGCACGTTGTCGCCGAGGTCGGTTTCACCGAGCGCCCACGGCAGGATCACCTCGCGGATCAGCTGTCGCCATTCGTCGCTGCCGCAGTACTCGTGCAGTTCGTTCACGATCGCAGCCTACGAGCGTGCGCAAACTTCGGCCAAGTGGCGGCGTGTCGCCCGCAAACACGCACCCTCGCGCCAGAGTTGCTCAGCGCACCTGGGAGCGGCCGCGCTGCAGCACGGCGTCGCGGTTGGCGGCGATGTCGTTGCCGCTGGCCGAGCGCATCCACTCCCGCGCCGAGGCCGCTTCGATCCACAGCCCCTCGTTGGTGGTGGCCTCGTCGATGCGGTGATACGACGCCAGCAGCGCTTGCACCGCCCGCTGGTTGTTGCCCACGATGGCGGCCGCGATCCGGCGCGCGGTCGGCAGCAACTCGTCGTGCGCCACCACCTCGGTGACCAGCCCCGCGCGCAGCGCATCGGCGGCCGACAGGTAGTCACCGGTCAGGCTCATCCGCCGGGCCATCCCGATGCCCACCTTTTGCGGCAACCGCACCGACAGCCCCCAGGTGGGTAGCAGCCCGACGCGGGCGTGGGTGTCGGCGAAGCGCGCCTGCTCGGAGGCGATCAGGATGTCGCAGTACAACGCGAGCTCCAGGCCGCCCGTCACCGCGGCGCCGTTGATGGCGCCGATCACCGGCTTGTTCATCGCCGGCCACTTCGGCGAGATATCGGGCAGCTCCGTGGTGTCGCCGAGCTCCTTGAGGTCAAGCCCGGCGCAGAACACCGGGTCGGCGCCCGTGACGATCACGACGTCGACGTCCCCGTCGGCCTCGGCGTCGGCCAGCGCGGCGAAGAACCGTTTGCGCAGCTCGGCCGACAACGCGTTGCGTGACTGCGGTCGGTTGAGCGTCAACGTGCGCACGCGGTCGGTGGTGTCGATGAGCAAGATGTCCGGTGTTTCTGAGCTGACCATGCCGCTGAACATATCGTGGAGCCATGTGCCGAAACATCACCGAGCTCCGCGGGCTGGAACCAGCCGCCACCGACGAGGAGATCGAGGCGGCCGCGCGCCAGTACATCCGCAAGGTCAGCGGCATCACGCGGCCCACGGCGGCCAACGTCGACGCCTTCGAAGCCGCCGTCGCCGAGGTCACCGCCACCACCGCGCGGCTGTTGACCGAGCTGCCTGCCCGACGGCAACCGCCCAAGACCGTGCCGCCGCTGCGCCGCCCCGAGGTGCGGGCCCGGATCGCCGCTAAGGCGCCGTGACGGCGCCTGCACTCAAGGAGTGGAGCGCGGCCGTGCACGCGCTGCTCGACGGCAGGCAGACCGTGCTGCTGCGCAAGGGCGGTATCCACGAGAAGCGGTTCGCCGTGACCGCGTCGCGGTTCCTGCTTTTCCCGACCGTCGCGCACAGCCACGCCGAACGGGTCCGGCCAGCACACCGCGATCTGCTCGACCCCGCGGCCGCCGACAGCACCGAGGACTCCGTGGTGATCCGTGCCGGTGCCCGCGTCGTCGCCGCCGTCGAAGTCCACCGGCCAGAGGCGCTGACAGACATTGCGCCGCTGCATATCTGGACCGACGAATCCGTGCGCGGCGACCGGGTCGACTTTCGTCCCAAACACCGCCTGACCGTCCTGGTGGTGCAGGCCTGCCCGCTGACCGAGCCGCTGCGGCTCACCCGCACTCCCGACTACGCCGGCTGCACCAGTTGGGTCCAGGTGCCCGCCGACCCCGGCTGGGCCGATCCGGTGCACGACGACGTCGCCCTCACCGAGGTCGCCGAGCGGGTGCGCCGCTCAGTTGGTTGACGGCGCACCCGCACCGGCGGGCAGCACCAGCCGTGACGCGCCGTCGCCGAGATGCACCGTGTGGGTGGCGGTCTCCGTGCGCCGACCCGACACGATCGGTTCGCCGGTGCCCAGATTGCGGGCGAACCGCGGATGCGATCCGCCCGCCACCAACACCCGGATGCGCCACCCGGCGCGGAACCGGTGCGCCACCGGGTCGAGTTCGATGCGCACCGTTCCGGAATCCAGTGCGCCTCTGAGGTATCCGTCGCTGACGTTTCGCGACCGCCCCTTCGGGTCGACCTCGCTGATCCGCACGAACAGGTCGTTGTGCGGGTTGTCACAGCTGTGCGCCAGTTCCAGGACCGGTGTGCCGACGACGTAGAGGTCGGCGGGCAGCCGGTCGCCGGTGAAGCTGAGCACGTCGGCGCGCTGCGCCAGACGGTCGTCCCGGCGGTAGCCGCCTTCGGGCGCGAGCAGTCGACCGCCGACCGTGGGGGTCGGATCGGTCGGGTCGTAGGTGAACAGCGACGGCGACGCCGTCTCGGGTGGCACCGCGTCGCCGAGCCGGCCGCCGGGCTGCAGATACCGCACCACCTCGGGCATCGTCGGCGGCCACTCCGGCAGATCGGTCCAGCCGGAGCCGTTGACGTACACCCGCACCGGTTGGCGCCGGCTGCTGCGGCGCCCCGCCAGATGGCTGTCGAGCCAGTCCAGGGATTCGCGGATGACGGTCGGGGCCGCCTTGGTCGTCAGGTGTGTGTGCGTCCACGGCCCGACGGTCAGGCCGACCTCGACGCCGCGCCGGTGCAGCCGCTCGTACTGGGTCATCGTCTGCTCGAAAAACACGTCCTGCCAGCCGCTGACGAGCAGCACCGGAACCTCGGAGCGCTCCAACGCGTGGTGAAGCCGCATGGGCGCCCAGTACGGATCGCTGGGTTCGGTGTGCTCCAACCACGATTCGAACCACGGCGCGCCCGTGCCGAGCAGCCTGCGTCCGGCTTCGCCGAGCGGCAGCTCACCCGTCGCGCGCGACAACGCCCGGCGGGCGCCGAGTTGCCGCAGAAGCAGGCGGATTCGGCCCGGCTGCTCCTGCCGGGAGACCAGATCACTCCAGCCCAGGAAGTCGTGGATGCCGAACGATCCTGCGCCCCAACGTGGCCCGCTGGTGTCGTGGGGCCCGACGATGACGACGGCGGCCTTCATCTCCGGCGGCGGGTCGACCAGCAGCGCCCACTGCGTGAATCCCAGGTAGGACAACCCGACGGTGCCGAACGTGCCGGTGAACCAAGGCTGTTCGCGCAGCCACGCCACGGTGTCGGCGCCGTCGGAGATCTCGTCGGACATCGGGGTGAACTGGCCGCCGGAGCCGTAGGTGCCCCGCACACTCTGCAGCACGACGTGATAACCGCGCGCGGCGTACGTCGCGGCGTACAGCGTCGAGAACGGGAAACCCCGGCCGTAGGGGCAGCGCACCAGCAGGGTGCCGGTCGGGTTCGGGGTCGTGGGCCGGTAGTGATCGGCCGCCAACCGCACACCGTCGCGCATCGGCACAGCCATGCTGCTGACGGTGAAGTCCGTCGTGTGCGGCGGCAGGCGCAGCAGGCGTGCTGCCGTTCGTCCGGCGATACGCCTGGATTTGGAGCGGGAATTGACGGTTGATGCGGAGGAAACTGCGGTCACGGCACCGAGGTTACGCACGGAACCTGATCGTCACGCTCGATTGCGGCCAGCACCTGCGCCATCAGCCACTCGATCGCGCGGGTCGCGTCGGCGCCGGACAGCGCCCAGCCGCCGACGAGGCGTTCGTAGGACGCGGGGCTCCACAGCACATCCAGCAGGCCGGCGAGCGGGTGGCGGTGCGCGTCCGGCAGGTCGGGGTACGCCGCGGAGAGCGCACGCAGCAGCGCGGCCCGGCGGCGTTGATCGGAGCCGACGAACGCCGAATCGCCGGGGGTGGGCACCGTTTCGCGCACCGCGAACCGCTGCAGGGACGCGAAGACGCGTGCGGTCACCGCGCCGAGGTTGTCGAGGTCGACGTCCTCGTAGGACACCCCCGCCTCGGCCTCCAGTTGCGCCATCACCGCGTCGTGCAGGTGGCGTTCGGTGGGGAAGTGCCGGTACACCGTGCGCTCGCCGACGCCTGCGCGCTCGGCGACCGCGCGGAACGTCAGCCCGCGCCAATCCCAGCTCTCGAACTCGTGCACGAGCGCACTGCCTGCCTCGATGATGCGCTTGCGCGTCTGGGCGGCCTTCTGCCGACGTGCGCGGTTGTCGTAGGAGCGGCGCGGCGCCGTTGACGAGTCGGCCATAATAGTGACAGTGTACTGTCACGAAAGCGGCTCCCTTCGCGACGAACGTGGGTTACCGCTACGGAAAAAGCCGAAATATGTGCGGGTAACCCACGTTCGCGCGGGAAAGCGGCGGGAAAGCGGCGGGAAAGCGGGAGGTGCACTGTGGCGTCGGCGCAGGAGTTGATGGCCGCAGCCGTCCGTCGGACCGGGTGCGAGGACTTCGGTGACGACGCTTTCCGCGACGGGCTGGAGGTGCTGACCCGGGCGCTGGAGAACGAGGCCCGGCTCAACGCCCGCGGTGAGGCCTTCCTCTACCAGCGCATCGAGTTGCACCTGTGTCAGCGCCTGCAGGTCGAGGACTGGTATCGCCGCCATCCCGAGATCGGCGACGAGCAGATCGTCGCACCGCTGTTCGGGCTGGGGCTGCCGCGCACCGGCTCGACCGCGCTGTCGTTCCTGCTCGCCCAGGACCCGCACGTGCGCTACCTGCGCAGTTGGGAGTCCGCCCAGCCGTGCCCGCCGCCTGCGACCGTCCGCGGTGAGGATCCGCGCATCCCGCCCGATGAGCGCACGCTGATCGCCGGCAGCCGCCATCACGTGCCCAACGACATCCGCGGCCCGATGGAGTGCCTGGAGTTGATGGCGCTCGACTTCAAAAGCCAGATCTTTCAGGCCTACGCCCAGATCCCGTCGTATTCCGAATGGCTGGTTGAGCGAGCCGATTTCACGTCGACCTACCGCTACCAGCAACGGGTGCTCAAGCTGCTGCAGTGGGGTGAGCAGGCCCGGCGGTGGCGGCTGAAATCGCCCGCGCACGTGCTCTCGCTGCAGTACCTGGACCGGGTGTTTCCCGACGCCCGCTTCGTGATGACCCATCGCGACCCGGCCGACGTGATGCTGTCGGTCGCCGATGTCTACGCCGATATCGCCGGCGGGTTCACCGACCACCTCGACACCCGCTACCTCGGCCGGCTCAACGTCGCTCAGTGGTCGACCGGGATGCAGCGGGTGATGGACTTTCGCGGTGGCGGCGCCGATGATCGCTTCTACGACATCGACTTTCGCTCGATGCAGACCGACCCCGTCGGCGAAGTGACCCGCCTCTACGCATGGCTCGGCGAACCCGTCACCGAGGAGTTCATCGGCCGTATGCGGGCGTGGTGGGCCGAGAACGCCGAGAAACGCGAACCGCACCCCAAAGCGGACGCGGCAACATTCGGTCTGGACGCCAACGCGATTCGGCCGTTGTTCGCCGACTACCTCAACGCCTACATACCCGCAGGGGGACAGCGCCCATGACCAGTGCCCTGACCGGCGGCATCGACCCCGCCCGCGAGTTCGTGTTCGCCACCCGGCCCGACAACCCCGAGATGCGGGATTCGGTGAGCTTCTGGGTGCTCGACGACCGCGGCGCGGTGGGGCTGCCCCGGATCGGCATCGAGGCGGTCGCGTCGAGTTGGGAAGCGCACAGCATCCAAGTCAACGTCGCGTTCGCCGACGGCCGGGTCTACCGGTTGCGCGACGACGTGCCGAGCAGACCGGTCGAGGGCGCGAACGGGCATCCGAGCGTGCTGGGTGCCGGGCCGCTGGCCTTCGAATGCGTGACGCCGTTCGACGTGTGGACCATGACGTTCGACGGGCAGGCCGTGCAGACGTCGTCGGCAGACCTGGCCGCCGGGCACAAGGACGGCCCGCTCATGGACCTGCAGTTCGATGTCGAGGCGAAAATGGCTGTGCCGCCGTGGATTCAGGGCGCCATGCAACCCGCGGCCGATGAGCAGCTGAAGACCACGGTCGTCGGTGACCTGATGGGCGGGCCGCGCTACGAACAGCTGTTCCGCGCCACCGGCTCCGTCGCCGCCGGCGGACAGCGCCACGCCTTCTCCGGCAGCGGGCTACGGATTCGGCGCCAGGGCGTGCGACGGCTGGAGGGATTCTGGGGGCACTGCTGGCAGTCGGCGCTGTTTCCCAGCGGGCGGGCGTTCGGCTACATCGCCTATCCGCCGCGCCCCGACGGCCAGCCCAACTACAACGAGGGCTACCTCTACCTCGGCGACGCGGCGGGTGACCGCGCGCTGATTCCTGCCCGCGTGGTCGAGGCGCCCTGGCTGCGCCGGCTGCGCGCCCGCGGCGAGGACGTCTCCGTCGTGCTGGAGACCGAGCGCGGCACCGTGCGCATCGAAGGCGAAACCGTGCTGTCCACCCATGACATCACCGATCCCGCCGACATCCCCGCCGAGCAACTCGCCAAGCTGGCCGACTGGAGTTTTCCGGCCCTGCAGCAGGCGGGCGTGCGCTACCGCTGGGACGGCGAGGAGACGATCGGCATGTTGGAGCGCTCCAGCCCCACCGACCAGCTGGAGGAGCGTCAGAATACGTAGTGCGGTACCAGCTCGTGGGCGCGCTGCAGGTTGGTCTGCATGCAGTCGGGGTCGGGTTCGGAGTAGATCGGTGAATAGAACAGCGACTGCTGAAGGACGCCGTAGCTGGTGTCGAACGCCACCATGCAGGTGATCCACCAGCGGTTGTTCCAGTCGGTCGGCTTCATGATCCACCACTGCGCGGCGCGGTGACCGGCGATGTCGAGCTGCACGGCGTCGGGCGGCAGCGTCTCCTCGTAGGTGCGCCAGACGATCGCCTCGACGGCCATCTGGTAGTTGCCGGCGTCGTATCTGCAGCGCAGCTGGTCCTCGGGGACCGGCGGGGTGAACGCCAGCCCGAGGCTCTCGATTACGCCGAGCGGGATCTCTTGGCACGGATCGAACGGCGACGGATCGACCGTTTCGACCACCGGCCACTTGATGGTGGTCGTGACGTTCGTCATCGGCAGGTCGGCGGCACGCACCTGGACCGGCTGACCGGAGGGGTTGGTCTGCCACACCACGATCACCGCCGCGACCAGCGCACACGCCGCTGCGACGAGGCGCAGTTTGGCGACCATCAGACCTCCTGCTGTCGTGGCGGGCACGCCGCCGCGGGTTGTCCGACCCTGCGGGGGAGTGTAGCGGTGCCGTCTGCCCCCCGGACGGTTAAATAAGAACATGTTCTAGTTGCCGGGTGAGCGGGGACCCGGCGACCACAACCGCGCAAGTAGGCTGGTCGGCTGTGACCCGAGATGGCCGACGACCCACCCTGTGGGCGATCAGCGACCTTCACACCGGTCACACAGGCAACAAACCGGTGACCGAGGCGCTGCACCCAGCGACCCCTGACGACTGGCTGATCGTCGCAGGGGACGTCGCTGAGCGCACCGACGAGATCTACTGGGCGCTGGATCTGCTGCGCAAACGGTTCGCCAAGGTGATCTGGATCCCGGGCAACCACGAGCTGTGGACCACCAACCGCGACCCGATGCAGATCTTCGGCAAGGCCCGCTACGACTACCTCGTCAACATGTGCGACGAGATGGGCGTCATCACCCCCGAGCACCCCTATCCGGTGTGGACGGAGGAGGGCGGGCCGGCGACCATCGTGCCGATGTTTTTGCTGTACGACTACACGTTCCTGCCGGCGGGGGCGGCCACCAAGGCCGAAGGCCTGGCGATCGCGCGGGAGCGCAACGTCGTCGGCACCGACGAGTTCCTGTTGTCCTCGGAGCCCTACGCCACCCGCGACGCGTGGTGCCGAGAGCGGCTGGCCTATACCCGCAAGCGGCTCGAGGACCTCGACTGGATGATGCCGACCGTGCAGGTGAACCACTTCCCGATGGTCCGCGAACCGTGCGAGGCGATGTTCTATCCGGAGTTCTCGCTGTGGTGCGGTACGACGGCCACCGCCGACTGGCACACCCGCTATAACGCCGTCTGCTCGGTGTACGGGCACCTGCACATTCCGCGCACCACTTGGTATGACGGCGTGCGGTTCGAGGAGGTGTCGGTGGGCTATCCGCGGGAGTGGCGCCGGCGCAAGCCGTACCGCTGGCTGCGCCAGATCCTGCCCGACCCCGCCTATCCGCCCGGTTACCTCAACGAGTTCGGCGGCCACTTCGAGATCACCCAGGAGATGCGCGAAAACGCCGCCAAGGTGCAGCAGCGCATCCGGTCAAGGCGGTCGTGACGATGGCCGCCGACTTGCTGTCCGGTGTTCTGCCGGCGGCCGTCCCAGAGCTTGCCGCCGCAGAACGGTACGACGATCCGATCGAGATTGCGCCGCTGCCCGAAGAGGAGCCGCTGATCGCGCGTTCGGTGGCCAAGCGGCGCAACGAGTTCGTCACCGTGCGCCACTGCGCGCGTGAGGCGCTGCGCCAGATCGGCGTGCCGCCCGCACCGATTCTCAAGGGGGACAATGGTGAACCGTGCTGGCCCGACGGCGTCGTGGGCAGCCTGACCCATTGTGAGGGGTTCCGCGGCGCGGCCGTCGCCAGAACGGGTGCGGTGCGGTCGGTCGGTATCGACGCCGAACCGCACGGTGTGCTGCCCGACGGTGTGCTCGACGCGATCAGCCTGCCCGCCGAGCGAACCGAGCTGCGCGGGCTGCCCGCCGGTCTGCACTGGGACCGAATCCTGTTCTGCGCCAAGGAGGCGACGTACAAGGCGTGGTATCCGCTGACCCGGCGCTGGCTGGGGTTCGAGGACGCCCACATCGTGTTCGACGTCGACGAGACCGGCAGCGCAGGCCGGTTCGTGTCCCGCATCCTGATCGACCCGGCCGCGCGCAGCGGGCCACCGCTGGAGACGTTGTCGGGGCGCTGGTCGGTGCGCGACGGTCTGGCCCTGACCGCCATCGTCCTATGACCGAGGCGGGCCTGGTGATCGTCGACAAGCCGGCGGGAATGACCAGCCACGACGTGGTCGGTCGCTGCCGGCGCATCTTCGGCACCCGAAAAGTCGGCCACGCCGGCACCCTCGATCCGATGGCCACCGGGGTGCTGGTGGTCGGCATCGAACGCGCCACCAAGATCCTTGGGCTGCTGACGGCGACCGACAAGTCGTATGCCGCCACAATCCGGCTCGGCCAGACCACCTCCACCGAAGACGCCGAAGGCGAAGTGCTGCAGACGGTTTCGACGGCTGAGGTGGCCGACGCCCAGATCGAGGCGGCGGTGGCCGCGCTGCGCGGCGAGATCGACCAGGTGCCGTCGGCGGTCAGTGCGATCAAGGTCGGCGGGCAGCGGGCCTACAAGCTCGCCCGTGAGGGGCGGCCCGTCGAGTTGGCGCCGCGGCGGGTGCGGATCGACCGGTTCGACGTCCTCGCGGTGCGTCGTCACCCCGATGGCCCGATCGACGTGGACGTCGAGGTGGACTGCTCCAGCGGCACCTACATTCGCGCGCTGGCCCGTGACGTCGGCGCCGCGCTGGGCGTCGGCGGGCACCTCACCGCGCTGCGCCGCACCCGCGTCGGCGCGTTCGGGCTGGACGAGGCGCACACCCTCGACACCCTGGCCGACCAACCGCGCCTTTCGTATTCGCTCGACGCCGCCTGCCTGCTGTCGTTTCCGCGCCGTGAGCTGACGGCCGAGGAGGCCGAGTCCGCCAGTCACGGCCGCGCGCTGGCCCCCGCCGGGATCGCGGGCGTCTACTCCGCCACCGCCCCCGACGGACGCGTCATCGCGTTATTGCACGACGAGCCGAAGCGCACGAAATCCGTCGTCGTGCTGCGTCCAGCGACCCTGTAACCCCTGTTCGGCGCATACTGAGAGCCCCGTTCAGATGGGAGCCACAACATGTCTCCGTACAAAGCTCTCCAGATCGTCCTCGCCGTGTTCGGCGTCGTCGCCATCTGCCTGTATCCGCTGGCCGCGGTGTGGCCCTCGGGGTGGGCCTGGCATGCCGGGCCACCGCATCACTCCGACTACTTCATGATGATCGTCGGGCTCTACGCGACGCTGGGCGTTTTTCTGATCTACGCGGCGCGTGACCCCCGCGCGCATCTGAGCCTGATCTGGTTCGCCGTGTGGTCCAGCGTCGTGCACGCGGTGATCATGGCGGTGCAGTCGTTTACCAGCGAGCACCAGATGGGCCATCTGGTCGGCGACGTGCCCGCCCTGTTGGTGGCGGCCATCGTCGTCGCGGTGCTGATGCGGGCGTCCGGGCTCACCCGGTCCGAGCCCGCAGCCCTGAGTCCCGGCTAGCCGATCACCCAGATCGCTTCTGCGGCAGGGCTGCCCAGCTCCACTGTGGCGCCCGGATCGTTCTCGGCGGCGTCGGCGGACTTGACCGCCACCGAGATCATGCCCGCGAAGTCGCGGCGGGCCAGCACCTGCAACCGCGAGTCCAGCGCGATGCCCACGCTGTCGAAGTACCGCAGCATTTCGGGGTCGGCGTCGGAGATCCGCGCGATCGTGCCGGTGTCACCGTCGCTGCACTCCGACAGCTGCCGCGCATCCGGCGTGGGCACCCGGCCGTCGGGAGCGGGAATCGGGTCGCCGTGCGGGTCGCGGGTGGGATAGCCGAGCTTGGCGTCGATGCGGTCGAGCATCCGGTCCGAGACCGCATGCTCGAGCACCTCGGCCTCGTCGTGCACCTCGTCCCAGCTGTAGCCGAGTTCGCGCACTAGGAAGGTCTCCATCAGCCGGTGCCTGCGCACCATCGCCAGCGCGGCGGCCCGGCCGGAGTCGGTCAACGTCACCCCGCCGTACTTCTCGTGGTTGACCAGCCCCTGATCGGCCAGCTTGCGGATGGACTCCGAGGCGGTGCTGGCCGACACCCCGATCCGCTCGGCCAACACCTTGGTGCTGACCTTTTCCAGCGACCACTCCTGGACGGTCCAGATGACTTTCAGGTAGTCCTGGGCAACCGTCGTCAGGTCTTGCGCATCGCCGGCAACGCTCACAGCTCAAAGTTTAGGCAATCATCACCTAAACGGGGGATCTCGCGGAGCCGGGCCGCGCGCCGCGCCGTAGGCTTGCCACTGTGCAGCGCTGGCGCGGACAGGAGGAGATCCCCACCGATTGGGGCCGATGCGTCATCACGATCGGTGTGTTCGACGGTGTGCATCGCGGTCACCAGGAGCTGATCAGCCGGGCCGTGAAGGCCGGCCGCGCCCGCGGCGTGCCGACGGTGGTGATGACGTTCGATCCCCATCCGATGGAGGTCGTGTTCCCCGGCAGCCATCCCGCCCAGCTGACCACGCTGACCCGGCGCGCCGAGCTGGTCGAGGAACTCGGCGTCGACGTGTTCCTGGTGATGCCGTTCACCGCCGACTTCATGAAGCTGACGCCGGAGCGCTACGTCCACGAACTGCTCGTCGAACGCCTGCATGTCGTCGAGGTCGTGGTGGGGGAGAACTTCACGTTCGGCAAGAAGGCCGCGGGCAACGTCGAGCTGCTGCGTAAGGCCGGCGAACGGTTCGGTTTTTCCGTCGAGAGCATGTCGCTGGTCTCCGAGGTGACCGAACACTCCCACGACGAGGCCGTCACGTACTCGTCGACCTACATCCGGTCCTGTGTGGACGCCGGCGACGTGGTGGCGGCCGCCGAGGCGCTCGGCAGGCCGCACCGCGTCGAGGGGGTGGTGGTCCGGGGCGACGGCCGCGGCAAGGTGCTCGGCTTTCCGACGGCCAACGTCGCGCCGCCGATGTATGCGGCGATCCCCGCCGACGGGGTGTACGCGGCGTGGTTCACCGTCCTGGGCTACGGCCCGATCGCTGGCTCGGTCGTTCCGGGGGAGCGCTATCAGGCCGCGGTGTCGGTGGGCACCAACCCGACGTTCTCCGGGCGCACCCGCACGGTGGAGGCGTTCGTCCTCGACACCGAGGCCGATCTGTACGGCCAGCACGTCGCCCTGGACTTCGTCGCACGCATCCGCGGGCAGGAGAAGTTCGCCGACGTCGACGACCTGGTCGAGGCGATGGGCGCCGACACCGAGCGGGCGCGGTCGATACTGGCGCACTGAGCGCGTGTCGCTGTCGCACCCACTTTTGCGTCGCGAGATGTACACCAGGGTCGTGATCTGGCGCTGATAGCAGCCCTGTTGTACGTTTCGCGAGCAAATTTCGCCGGTGCACCCACGCGCTGCTAGACTGCCTGCCGACCCGGCGTGTGCTGCAGTTCGCGGTGGCCACCCGTCAGAAATTTTGTCGCGGACCGATGAATTGGAGTTACTTCGTGGCGCTCACCGCCGAAGAGAAGAAAGAAATCCTGGCCTCCTACGGCCTGCATGAGACCGACACCGGCTCGCCGGAGGCCCAGGTCGCGCTGCTGACCAAGCGGATTATCGACCTGACCGAGCACCTGAAGGTGCACAAGCACGACCACCACTCGCGGCGCGGGCTGCTGCTGCTGGTCGGCCGCAGGCGCCGGCTGCTCAAGTACGTCGCACAGGTCGACGTGGAACGCTACCGCTCGTTGATCGAACGTCTGGGCCTGCGGCGCTGACGTCGTCTGCAGTGGGGTCGGTGCCGTACCTGCTGCAATGTACGATGGATGAGTTCACCAGCCATTCCGGCTCGAACGTCCGGGTGCGGTTTTCGCAGTTCCGCAAGAACCGCTCCCGCGCGTCATATCGGGAACCCGCCTAGATCGGGCGGTCTTCGGTAGTGGCTGCCGGGTTTCCCCTTCCGGGACCGAACCGGCAGCTTCGATCGATGGCCGTAGCCGCATCCAGGCCGGTGGTTCTTACGCTGTGACGACGCGAAACAGCAGAAAACAAATCCAGAGAGGCCATACGGACGCATATGTCTGTAGTTGAAATCGAAGACGGCGTATTCGAATCCACCGCCGTGATCGACAACGGGAGCTTCGGCACCCGCACTATCCGTTTTGAAACCGGTCGGCTGGCCCAGCAGGCCGCCGGCTCCGCCGTCGCCTACCTCGACGACGAGACCATGCTGCTGTCGGCGACCAGCGCCAGCAAGAACCCGAAGGACCACTTCGACTTCTTCCCGCTGACCGTCGACGTCGAAGAGCGCATGTATGCCGCCGGCCGCATCCCCGGCTCGTTCTTCCGCCGCGAGGGCCGTCCGTCCACCGACGCGATCCTGACCTGCCGGCTGATCGACCGTCCGCTGCGGCCGTCGTTCGTCGACGGTCTGCGCAACGAGATCCAGGTCGTCGTCACGGTGATGTCGCTGGACCCCAACCAGCTCTACGACGTCGTGGCGATCAACGCCGCATCGATCTCCACCCAGCTGGCCGGGCTGCCGTTCTCCGGCCCCATCGGCGCTGTGCGGGTGGCGCTGATCGACGGCACCTGGGTGGCGTTCCCGTCCGTCGAGCAACTCGAGCGTGCGGTGTTCGACATGGTCGTCGCCGGCCGCGTCGTCGCCGGTGGCGACGGGCAGGACGACGAGGTCGCGATCATGATGGTCGAAGCCGAAGCCACCGACAACGTCATCGAGCTCGTCGAGGGCGGCGCGCAGGCGCCGACGGAAACCGTTGTCGCCGAAGGGCTCGAGGCCGCCAAACCGTTCATCAGTACGCTGGTGCGCGCCCAGCAGGAGCTGGCCGAACGCGCCGCCAAGCCGGTCGCTGAATACCCGGTGTTCCCCGAGTACGAGGACGACGTCTACTACGCGGTCGCTTCGGTGGCCAACGACGCGCTCGCCGAAGCGCTGACCATCCCCGGTAAGCAGGAGCGCAACGACCGCACCGACGAGATCAAGGTCGAGGTGCTCGAGCGGCTGGCCGAACAGTACGCCGGCCGCGAGAAGGAGATCGGCGCGGCGTTCCGGTCGCTGACCAAGAAGCTTGTGCGCCAACGGATTCTGACCGACCACTTCCGTATCGACGGCCGCGGCATCTCCGATATCCGCGCGTTGAGCGCCGAGGTGGCCGTGGTGCCCCGCGCGCACGGCAGCGCGCTGTTCGAGCGCGGTGAGACGCAGATCCTGGGCATCACCACGCTGGACATGATGAAGATGGCCCAGCAGATCGACTCGCTGGGACCCGAAACCAGCAAGCGCTACATGCACCACTACAACTTCCCGCCGTACTCGACCGGTGAGACCGGCCGCGTCGGCTCGCCCAAGCGCCGCGAGATCGGCCACGGCGCGCTGGCCGAGCGGGCGCTGATGCCGGTGCTGCCCAGCATCGAGGAGTTCCCGTACTCGATCCGCCAGGTTTCAGAGGCGTTGAGCTCCAACGGCTCCACGTCGATGGGGTCGGTGTGCGCGTCGACGCTGGCGCTGCTCAACGCCGGTGTGCCGCTGAAGGCGCCGGTCGCCGGCATCGCGATGGGCCTGGTGTCCGACGACATCGAGGTCGACGGCAAAGTCGAACGCCGCTTCGTCGCGCTGACCGACATCCTCGGCGCCGAGGACGCGTTCGGCGACATGGACTTCAAGGTGGCAGGCACCAAGGAGTTCGTCACCGCGCTGCAACTCGACACCAAGCTCGACGGCATCCCGTCGCAGGTGCTCGCCGGTGCGCTGGCGCAGGCCAAGGACGCGCGGCTGACCATCCTCGAGGTGATGAACGAGGCGATCGACGGGCCCGACGAGATGAGCCCGTACGCGCCGCGGATCACCACGATCAAGGTGCCGGTGGACAAGATCGGCGAGGTGATCGGGCCCAAGGGCAAGGTCATCAACCAGATCACCGAGGACACCGGTGCGCAGATCTCCATCGAAGACGACGGCACCGTGTTCGTCGGGGCCACCGACGGCCCGTCGGCGCAGGCCGCGATCGACAAGATCAACGCGATCGCCAACCCGCAGCTGCCCAAGATCAACGAGCGTTTCCTCGGAACTGTCGTCAAGACAACCGACTTCGGCGCGTTCGTTTCCTTGTTGCCGGGCCGTGACGGGTTGGTGCACATCTCCAAGCTCGGTCGCGGTAAGCGCATCGGCAAGGTCGAAGATGTCGTCAAGGTCGGCGACAAGCTGCGCGTGGAGATCGCCGACATCGACAACCGCGGCAAGATCTCGCTGATCCTCGTCGACGACGACGCATCGGCTGATTCCGACTCGGAGACCGCGTCAGCAGATGCCGCCACAGGCAGCAGCTAGGGCGTTGCGCCGCGCCGGAGATGACGCGCAGTCATCGGCCCGGGACCTCTGCACGGTGCGCCGCACGCTGTTGCCGGGCGGCCTGCGGGTGGTCACCGAGTACCTCCCGTCGGTGCATTCAGCATCGGTCGGGGTGTGGGTCGACGTCGGCTCCCGAGACGAGGGACCGACCGTCGCCGGCGCCGCGCACTTCCTGGAGCACCTGCTGTTCAAGTCGACGCCGACGCGCACGGCGGTGGACATCGCCCAGGCCATGGACGCCGTCGGGGGCGAGCTGAACGCCTTCACCGCCCGCGAGCACACCTGCTATTACGCGCACGTGCTCAACACCGACCTGGAGTTGGCCGTGGACCTGGTCGCCGATGTGGTGCTGCGCGGCCGCTGCACGCACGACGACGTCGAGGTCGAACGCGACGTGGTGCTCGAGGAGATCGCGATGCGCGACGACGACCCGGAAGACACGCTCGGCGATGTGTTCCTCGCGGCGATGTTCGGTGCGCATCCGGTCGGACGCCCGGTCATCGGCAGCGTGGATTCCGTCTCGGCGATGACCCGCGCGCAGCTGCACTCGTTCCACGTGCGCCGCTACACCCCGCAACGCATGGTGGTCGCGGTCGCCGGAAACGTCGACCACGACGACGTCGTCGCGCTGGTACGGGAGTACTTCGGGCCGCGGCTGATCTCCGGGCGCAAACCGACACCGCCGCGCAAGGGCACCGGCCGGGTGGGCGGGCAGCCGAGCCTGCAACTGGTCAACCGTGACTCCGAGCAGACCCATTTGTCGCTGGGCGTGCGGACACCGGGACGTCACTGGGAGCACCGCTGGGCGCTGGCGGTGCTCAACAACGCGCTCGGCGGCGGCCTCAGTTCGCGGCTGTTCCAGGAGATTCGGGAGGCCCGCGGGCTCGCGTACTCGGTGTACTCGACCGTCGACACCTTCTCCGACAGCGGTGCGCTGTCCATCTACACCGCATGCTCACCTGAGCGTTTCGACGATGTGGTCACGGTGACCACCGACGTGCTGGCGAGCGTGGCGCGCGACGGCCTCACCGAAGCGGAGTGCCGTATCTCGAAGGGCTCGCTGCGGGGCGGACTGGTGCTGGGGCTGGAGGACTCGGGTTCGCGGATGAATCGTATCGGCCGCAGCGAGTTGAACTTCGGCGAACACCGCACCATCGAGCACACCCTCGCCAAGATCGACGCCGTGACCCTCGACGAGGTGAACGCGGTGGCACACCGCTTGCTGACCAGGCCCTACGGCGCCGCCGTGCTGGGCCCGCAACCGTCGAAAAGCTCTCTACCCCAGCCACTTCGGGCGATCGCAGGCTGACCCAGCCAACTCGCCCCTTCTCCGACGTCGCGCTGGAAGTGAATTTGGTATAGCCGTGTATCGACCAGAGTATTCCGCCTCCCCAAATTACCCCGTAGCTACTGGATAATTGACGCATGTTGCCGACTAAGTGAATTACCGCTAGCCTCTCCGGGGAAGATCCACGGTCAGGAGCCTTGATGGGAAATCGCGTACTTGTCGGCGGCGTCGGGATGATCCCGTTTCGCACACCGCGCACCACCGATACCTACGATGTGATGGCAGAACAGGCCACCCGCGCGGCGTTGGCCGACGCGGGAGTTGCCTACCAAGCGGTCCAGCAAGCCTACGTCGGGTACGTCTACGGCGACTCGACATCGGGACAAGCCGCGCTGTACCGGTTGGGCACCACCGGTATTCCCGTCGTCAACGTCAACAACAACTGCGCCACTGGTTCCTCGGCTTTGTTCCTGGCACGTCAAGCCATCGAACATGGCGTCGCCGATGTCGTCCTCGCGCTGGGGTTCGAGCAGATGCGCCACGGCGCGCTGGAGATGGCCTACACCGACAGGCCGACACCGTTCGACAGCTTTTCCGAGGTCGTGCACGAAATCCAAGGTGAAAGCGATGCCCCCTTCGCCGCACAGTATTTCGGCGGCGCCGGCCGAGAGTACTGTCAGCGACACGGCATGGACGCGGAGGTTTTCGCCCGAATAGCGGTCAAGGCGCGCAAGCACGCGGCGCACAACCCGTACGCCGTGTTTCGCGACCCGGTCACGGTCGAGGAGGTGCTGGCCGCACCGATGATCTACGGTCCGCTGACCCGTCTGCAGTGCTGTCCGCCGACATGCGGTGCCGCCGCAGCGGTTCTGGTGAGTGAGAGCCATGCGAAGAAGTACGGCATCGCCGCCACGGTCGCAGTGCGGGCCCAGGCGATGAGCACCGATTCAGACTCGAGCTTCGCGGAACGGTCGATGATCAAGATCGTCGGCTACGACATGACCAAAGCCGCGGCGCAGCAGGTATACGACGCGGCCGGCGTCGGACCCGAGGACATCGGGGTGGTCGAATTGCATGACTGCTTCACTACCAACGAACTGCTCAGCTATGAGGCCCTTGGCCTCACCCCGGAGGGCACCGCCGAGAAGTTCATCGCCGACGGCGACAACACCTATGGCGGCCGGGTCGTCACCAACCCGTCCGGAGGACTGCTGTCCAAGGGGCACCCGCTGGGTGCCACCGGGCTGGCGCAGTGCGCGGAGTTGGTGTGGCAGTTGCGTGGAACGGCAGGCGCACGGCAGGTCGACGGAGTCGGACTTGCGTTGCAACACAACATCGGTCTGGGTGGCGCGGCCGTCGTGAGCCTGTACGAGAAGGTGAGCTGACATGGCCGTCGACCCGGCCGCGTCCGGCACTGAACTGCCCCCAACCGAACTGGCTCTCGACGCCGGACGGCTGAAGTTCTTCGCCAAGGCGATCGGCGAAACCAACCCGATCTACATCGATGAACAGGCGGCAAAGGCCGCCGGGCATCCCGCGCTTCCGGTGCCACCGACGTTTCTGTTCGCGATCGAGCTCGAGCGGCCCGACCCGTTCGACTGGGTCAGCGAGCTGGGAATCGACCTTCGCCGCGTGCTGCACGGCGAACAGCGGTTCATCTACCACTCGCTCGCCTACGCCGGGGACGTCGTTTCGGCCAGGCCGAAGATCGTCGACGTCTACAGCAAGAAAGGTGGTGCCCTGGAGTTCGTGGTCAAGGACACCACCGTCGTCCGTCACGACGGCAGCACGGTAGCAGACCTCAAATCTGTTCTGGTCGTTCAGAATCCGGAGGTCATGAAATGACGGTCGAAACGTTCGTTCCTCAGGTCGGTGCCGAACTTCCTGCGTTGAAACTGGGAGCTGTCAGCCGGACGACGCTGGCCTTGTTCGCCGGGGCCTCCGGCGACCACAACCCGATGCACATCGACATCGACGTCGCGAAGTCGGCGGGCCTGCTGGACGTTTTCGCCCACGGCATGCTGTCGATGGCCTATCTGGCCCGGCTGCTGACCGGCTGGGTAGAGCCGGCAGCCATCCGGTCCTACGGCGTCCGGTTCTGCGCGATCACGCCGGTAAACGCCGAGCCGACCGCCCGCGGACGCGTCGTTTCCGTCGACATGGTCGACGGGGAACGCCGTCTCACCCTTGCGCTGTCGGTCACGCTGACCGATGGCACCGAGACTCTTTCCGGCGACGCCGTTGTGGCGATCTGAGAATAGGAGCACAAATTGGGAACCCTGAGCGGCAAGGTCGCGATCGTCTCCGGAGCCGGTCGCGGCATCGGCAATTGCATCGCACTGAAGCTGGCGACCGAGGGTGCCGCCGTCGTTGTCAACGACCTCGATGAAGGCCCCGCCGCCGAGACCGTCCGCGCGATCGAGCGCATAGGCGGTAGGGCTGTGCCGGTGCCAGGCAGCGTCACCGACGACGGTTTCGCCGAGACGTTCGTCAACGCCGCGGTGGACGCTTTCGGCGGCCTGGACATCATCATCAACAACGCGGGCTACACCTGGGATTCGGTTATTCAGAAGATGACCGACGAACAGTGGGACGCCGTCCTCGACGTTCATCTGAAGGCGCCGTTCCGGATTCTGCGGGCTGCCCAGCCCGTGATCTCGCAACTCGTGAAATCCGCGAAGGCGGAACGTATCGCGGTGCCCTGCCGCAAAGTCGTCAATATCTCCTCGGTCGCTGGTCTGGGCGGCAATCCCGGGCAGGCCAACTATGCCGCCGCCAAAGCCGGCGTCACCGGCCTGACCAAGACCATCGCCAAGGAGTGGGGCCGCTACAACGTCACGGTGAACACCGTTGCGTTCGGGCTGATCCGGACCAGGCTCACCGATACGCCTGCCCACGGTGACGGCAGCATCGACGTCGCAGGCCGGACGATCAAGGTCGGGGTCAATCCGGATCTGCTGGCCGTGATGGAGCAGTCGATCCCCCTGGGCCGCAGCGGCAGCCCGGAAGAGGCCGCCGGCGCGGTCTACCTGCTGTGCACACCTGAGTCCGACTACGTCAGCGGGCAGACGTTGGTCTGCGCGGGTGGGTTCAACATCTGACCGTGGTGCACACCGGTATTCACGGCGGCATCGCCACAATCACGTTGCAGCGACCGCACCGACTCAACGCGTTGACGTGGACGGTCATGGACGAGATCCGCACCGCCGTAGGCGACCTCACGGCCAGCGGCGAGGTGGGCGCGTTGGTGATCACCGGCGCGGGCCGAGGGTTCTCGGCCGGAATGGACCTGATCGATCTGGACGCCGATGCCGGTGAGCTCTCGGCAACCGTAGAGCGCGGGATGTCAGCGAGCCTGAACCCGATGTGTCGTGCCATCCGCGATGCACCCGTACCAGTACTGGCCGCCGTGAACGGACCGTGTGCAGGCGGCGGCGTTGGGCTGGCCCTGCTCGCCGACATCACGATCGCCGCGCAATCGGCGTACTTTCTGGTCCCGCAGGTGCATTCCCTGGGCATCGTGCCCGACGCCGGTTCGACCTGGATCCTGCCCCGGCTGGTGGGCCGGGCCCGGGCGCTCGGCATGTCGTTGACCGGCGGTCGAATCGATGCTGAACAGGCTGAGCGGTGGGGGTTGATCTGGCGGTGCGTACCCGACGATGAAGTCCTGAACCAGGTCTATACGCTCGCCGGTGATCTGGCCCGAAACCGCTATCCCGTCGTGGCAACCCGCGAGCTGATCGACAACGCCGTGGCATCGAACCTTGCCGATCAGTTGCTCGCCGAGACACGCGCCCAGTCGCTCGCCCTACGCGACCGCGGCGCCGTCGAGAAGATCAGGCGGTTTGCGACCGGCTCGTGACTGGTACGGGTCGACGGCGCGCGCACCGGATACGATCGGCCGCGGTGCGCCAAGGGGTGCCAGCCCAATGACGAGGTAGGTAAATGGTGACAGGGCCGGACGGACCACCGGCGGATCCTCCTGTGCGGGGCACCCGCCCGGCCAATCGTCGCCGCCTCATCATCGTTGCGGCCACAGACCTGTTCTACCGCAACGGGTATGCACAAGTGTCGATGAGGGAGATCGCCGAAAGGGTCGCGATCGGACCGTCGGCCCTGTATCGGCATTTCTCCAACAAAGAGGATCTGCTTTACGCCGTCGTGGCGGATGCGCTCGGCGTGGTTGATGCGCTCCTGGACCGCCTGCTGGCCGATCCGGCCACCGAGCCGATTGCCGCAATTGCCGAAACCATGTTGGAGCACCGCGCTATCGGGGCCCTCTGGCACGCTGAGGCCCGCCACCTGTCGCCTGAGGCCAACGCCGCGCTGCGGCACCGGTTACGCGATATCGGGACCCGGCTGGCGCAACTGGTGGCGCGGCAACGTCGCGGCGTCGACGACAGGGTCGCCGACCTGCTCGCATGGAGCATTCTGGCGGTGGCCACCAGCGTGTCCTTCCACAGCCTGAGTCTGCCGACGGATCGGTTCGCGCGGTTGATGACGGAGATGATGCAGTCGGTGGTTCGGGTGATCGTGCCCCGGTTGCAGCACGCGCCCGAGCGGACCGGTGACGGCGCAGACGCCTGGTCACCGAGCCGGCGCGAAGAGATACTGAACGCGGCGATGAAGCTGTTTGCGCGCAATGGTTTTGCCAGCGTCGGCGTCGACGACATCGGGGCCAGCGTCGGCATCGCCGGGCCCAGCGTCTACAACCATTTTGCCGCCAAGGAAGACATCCTCGCGACGGCGATAACGCGGGGACGCGAACTGCTGCACGCGGATATGCGTCGACAGGTCGCGCGGGCGGCCGGCCCACGCGATGCGCTGGAGCGATTGCTGGCCGGCTACGCCGACTACGTCTTCGAAACTCCTGAGGCCATTGCCCTGCTCATTTCGGAGGTAGGTCAGCTTCCGGCCGACGAACAACACCGGGCCCGTGCGGCGCAGCACGAATACATCGCCGAGTGGGTGCACATGCTGCGTCAAATCCAACCGGGGTGGGACCCGATCCAGTGCCGGATCCGGGTGCACGCGGCACTCGGGGTGATCAACGACGTGGCGGCCACACCGCACCTGCGCGTCTTCGCCAACATCGAAACCGCCGCCAGTACGGTCAGCGCCGCGGTGCTCGGTCTCGGCTGACCACCGTCGAACCGGTTGTGCCGCTGACCAAACTATTCGAGATTCGCTGGCAGGTTGCAACTTTGGGCTTTTGCGGCTTCGCCGGACTCCTATGCTCAACGGTGAACCCGGAGCCATCGGCTGGAAGGCCAAGCAATGTACCTGACCCAAGGATTGCATCGAGGGGTGCAACAAACCCCTGATGCGGTCATGACGATCTGTGGCGGGCGCGAGCAGACGTTTCGTACCGTTGCGGAGCGGGTGGCCAGACTGGCCGGTGGGCTTCGCAGCGTGGGCGTGGGTACCGGTGATCGAGTCGCCATGCTGTCGATGAACTCGGATCGCTACCACGAATACCTGCTCGCGGTGCCGTGGGCCGATGCCGTGCTCGCCCCATTGAACATCCGATGGAGCGCCAGCGAAATCAGCTACGCCCTGCGCGATTCCGGCGCTGTGGTGCTGATCGTGGACGAGGCGCACCGCGACATGCTTGCCGAGATCCGAAGGACCTGCGAGCAGATGCCGGCGGTCGTCTACACCGGTGACGGCCCACTGCCCGATGATGCGGTGGATTACGAGCAGCTGATCGCCAATGCGCAGGCCACATCCGATGTCCGGCGAGGCGGCGACGCGCTGGCGGGACTGTTCTACACGGGCGGGACCACCGGAGACCCCAAGGGAGTGATGCTGTCACACGCCGCGATGGTGACCTCCTGGCTGGGCGCCGTGGCCTCCGGCTATCTGTTCGAACCCCAGCGCGAGACCCGTTACCTGCATGCCGCGCCGATGTTTCACCTCGCCGACCTCGCGGCCTGGGGCGCGGCCACACTGCTCGGCGGAACGCATGTGATGGTCCCGCGCTTTGACCCGGCCACGGTGTTGGCCGCCATCGAGAACCGGCGCGTCACCGATGTCGCGCTGGTACCGACCATGCTGCAGGCGCTCATCGATCATCCCGACCTTGGTACCTACGATCTGTCGAGCCTGCGCGCCATTTTGTATGGTGCCTCGCCGATTCCGCAGGCATTGCTCGAACGCGCCGCGGCCGCGCTGCCCCAGACTTCGTTCACCCAGGCCTACGGTATGACAGAGCTGGCGCCGATCGCGACGATGCTGGGACCCGGTGACCACACCGACAGACGCCTGCTGCGTTCGGCCGGCCGCGCGGTGCCCAACTGTGAGGTGCGCATCGTCGATGACGAAGGCACGGAAGTGCCGCTGGGCACGGTCGGTGAAATCGTCGTGCGCGGCGGCAATGTGATGATCGGCTACTGGAACAAACCCGATCAGACGGCCGCAGCACTGCGTGACGGCTGGATGCGCACCGGCGACGGGGGATACATGGATGGTGAGGGCTACGTGTTCATTGTGGACCGAATGAAGGACATGATCGTCACAGGCGGCGAGAACGTGTACTCGGTCGAGGTGGAAGACGCCGTCGCACACAATCCGGCGGTGGCGCAGTGCGCGGTCATCGGCGTGCCCGACCCGGGTTGGGGTGAACGGGTCCACGCTGTGATCGTGCTGCAACCCGGCGTGCGCACGTCGGGCGACGAAATCCGCGAACACGCCAAGCGCCACATCGCCGGATACAAGGCGCCGCGCAGCGTCGAGTTCGTCGACGCGCTGCCCGTCTCCGGAGCCGGAAAAGTCCTCAAACGTGAGCTGCGCAAACGGTATTGGGCAGGGCACGATGTCCAGGTTCAGTAGCCGCCCGGCGGATCGGGCGGCAGCATTTCATCGCCGAATGTCGTGGTGAGCAGCAAGGCAACCTCGACATCGAGTCGTCGAGCTTCCAGCGGATGGCCCAAGAGCGCCTCGATCCGCTGCAACCGGTACAGCACGGTATTGCGGTGCATGAACAGTCGTTCGCTGGCCCGGCGGGTGTTTCCGCCCTCCTGCAAGAACACCCAAAGGGTTTCCCGCAACTGCTCGGCGGTGCTCGTCCGAGCCGCAAGTTCGCCGAGCGTCCTGGCCACGAACCGGCGGGCCTCATCTTGATCGTCGGCGAGCAGTGCGACCGTCGCGACGTCGGCGTGCAACGTGACTCGCGGGGGTGCCGGCATCCGGGACGCGACGCGGCGCGTGCGCAATGCCTGTTCGTGGCTGATCCGGAAGGCGTCGTCGCTGTGCGCGGTCTGACCGACCGCGATCAGCACGTCGGGATGTGGCAGCTTGTCTGCCCCGGCGGCAAGCCGATCGAGGTCCAGTTCGCCGGCGATCCACGCCCACATGGCGCAGGTGCCCACGGGCAGCATCAGCATCCGCGATGCACCGGCCGCGGACATGATCGAAGTGAGGCACACGTCCAGCGCCGCGAGTTGCTGCTCGACCTCACCGTGTGACGGCATCCACGCGATCAGGGCGGTCTGTGGTGCCCGCAGGTCGTGATCGAGTTGATGGCTGGCGTGGTCGACGGGTATCCGATCGCCGCGCAGCAGCCGCTCGACCAGTGCGGCGCGCCGCGCCGCCGCTCCCCGCAACCAACGATCACGTTCCCGTTCGTAATCGGAGACCAACTGTGTGACAACGCGGTCGAGATACACGTTCAGCTGATCGAAGCTGCGGTGGATCGCTTCGATGAAAACGTCCTGTTCGGTGAGCCGTTCGGCGAGAACGTCCATCCAGAGCCGGGAGAACAGGGTCTGGCCGACCCGGTAGGACTGGATCAGGGATTCGAGCGGCAATTGGCGACGCGCGACGGTGGAGGCGAACGCAATGACTTCCGGGCGGATCGCCACCTCTTCTGCCACGTTCTCCGAACGGAACACCGAAAGCATCGCGGCGACATTGCCATACGCACTGGCCTCGACGTCACGCACCAGATCGTCGTCCTCGAAGAACTCAGGAACCGACCCGGCGAGCTGCTCGCTGAGTGTCACGGCGACATCGTCAAGCCGCGCACCCAGATCATGCGCACACTCGATGATCGCGTCATGGGCGGTGAGCGGATCGACCACCGAGACGATGCTACCGGTCACGGTATCGGGGCGGGCGAGCCTTTGTCGCGCCGGTCACCGTACGGGCACCAATCCGGGCGGGCGGGGTGCCGAACCGGTGCTGTCCGAGCCGAGCCGACGTGCCCGACGTCGTCCGGCCCGCATCTCGCGTCGCAACGTCTTGAGGTAGTGGTTGTGATCCACCTGAACCGTATGGCGGGTGGAAGCGACGAAGCGCTTAGCGAGCCAACGTTGATCGGCGTCGATCGCCCGGTTCATCTCATCACGGTCTGGCAGCGCGCAGCGCCCAGCCAGTAGTTCGCCGATCCACTTGCCCTGCAGTTCAGCCAAGGGCTGAATGGCTCCGAGCGGTTGGCAGAGGCCGACGAAGAAGATGCCGGGCCGGTCCGGATGCACCACGCGTTGATACAACGCGATCTGGTTGTCGGGGGCGCAAATGTAGGACTCGTCGAAGAACGGGAACGTGATCTTGTACCCGGTGGCGCACACGATCACGTCGGCTTCCACCAGCGAGCCGTCGACGAACCGGACACGGTCGCCGAGTAGTTCGGCGATCTGCGGTTTGGGCGTTATCCGGCCCAGCCGTAACTCGTCCATGACGGATGCCGACATGGTGGGGTGAGCGTCGCCGAAGGCGTGATCGGGCACCGGCAGCCCGCAGTCTTGGCTGCGGCCATGAGCCAGTCGCATCAACGCTCCCAGCATCATCCGACCGGGTTTGTGCGAGGCCGAGTTCAGCAGCCAGTTCGGCGGCGCCATCCCGAAGACGTACTTCGGCATGATGTGGGCGCCGCGTCGAACCGAAAGGTACGTTTCGTCGGCCATATGGGCAGCTTCGGTCGCGATATCGACTGCGCTGTTGCCGATTCCGACCACTACCACGCGCTTACCGGCGAGAAACGCCGCATCACGGTAGTCCCGTGAGTGCATCAGGATGCCGTCGAATGTTCCCGGGAACATCGGCTCCGGCATGCGCCTGTCCCAGTGATGACCGTTTGCCACCAGCACGGCGTCGTAGTTCTCGGTGCGGCCGTCGGCCAGTCGTACCGAGAAGCCACCTTCTGGCGCAGGTGACACGTTGCTCACCTCGGTCTGGAACTGAATATGTCGGTGGATCCCGAAGTGTCGCGCATAGTCGTCGAAGTACAGGGCGAAGTCCCAGTGGCTGGGGTAGGCAGGCAGGTTGTCGGCCATTGGGAAATCGTGATAGCCCATATACGTTTTAGGAGCATTGGAGCTCAGCGTGCGGTACGCGGCCGCGGTACCGCTGGGATTGTCGAAGACCCACAGGCCGCCGACCCGGTCGCTCTTTTCATAACAATCGAAATCGATCCCGGCACCCTTCAGCCCGACGCACGCGGCCAGTCCGGCCGATCCGGCTCCGATCACGCAGGCGCGGGTGGGCGGCTTGGCAGCGGTCATGATGCGGTCCTTTCCACAAGCGATGACAGAAACGAGATCTGGTGGTCGACAACGGCTTCAAATGCCGGCCCACGGTCATAGACGTCGAAATGCCCGACAGATGGGTACTCGTGCACCACTGCGCGGGCGCGCTCGGCCGCGGCGCGGGCGAGATCGGCCGGGGCGTTGCGGTCGGCCGCAGCGATCTGCACCAGCATCGGGCAGCTGACGCGATCGGCGCGCCGGGCCGGCCGGTAACCGGGGACGGCCAGCAGCATTCGCGCAGCGAACTCGTTGCGCCACAGCGGCGCGTCTGCGGCAGCCGCCAGGTACCCCGGTAGCGCGTCGGAGGTGGTGAGCATCGCCGCGCTGCCCGGCGGTCCCACGGCGGGCAGCAGCACTGGCGAACGCCCAGTGCGGGCGCCGATCGCGTCGCGCACCGCGGCCGCGGTGAGCCGCACCGCCGCCCTCGGCGGGATCTCCCGGCGCATCCGCAGCAGGGTCGCGAGCCCGTCGACGATCGGAGTCAGCGCGACCGCTGCGACCAGGTCACGCCGTTCGGCCGCCACGGCGAACACGTGTCCACCCGACAGCGACGTGCCCCAGATCGCGACACCGTCCACGTGCGGCAGCCCGCGTGCCGCGGCGACGGCGGCGTGGTAGTCCCGACGTTGGCCGGCGAAGTCGATGACCTGGCGCGCGCGGCCGCCGGATGCGCCGAAGCCGCGGTAGTCGAAGCACAGGGCATCGATGCCGGCACCCGCGAAGCGTTCGCCGAAACCCACCAGACCCGCGTCCCTGGTTCCGCAGAACCCGTGCGCCATTACCACGCATGGGCGCCGATGGATGCCATCGGCGGCATAATGCCATGCCGCAACCGTAGTTCCGTCGACGGGCAGTTCGAGCTCGATCCGCTTCATCGCCGGGCCTGGGGAGTGTTGGAACCCGGTGCATCGAGGAACCGGCGATAGGCGGTGGCGAACTCGGGAGTATCGATGCACAGCAGCTGTGCTTCGAGTTCATCGTCGAGCGTATCGTCCCACGTCGGCCGGGCAGCCCGGTCGATGATGCGTTTGGCCAACCCGTTGGCGGTGGTGGAACACGCCAAGAGTTCGTCGGTCAATGCGGATGTGGCGGCCGTCAGCTTGGCAGCCGATGTCACGCGGGTGGCGATGCCGAGTCGCCCGGCCCGCGTTCCGTCGATCATCGCCGACGTGAGGATGAGTTCTTTGGCCCGGCCGGCGCCCAACAGCGACACCAGCCGGCCGGTGCCGCCGACATCCGGTACCACACCCATCCGGGTTTCCGGCAGACCCAACGTGGCGTCCGCGGTGACCACCCGCAGATCGCACGCCAAGGCCAACTCGAATCCCGCACCGATCGCCCAGCCGTGCACGCTCGCCACCGTCGGTAACGGCAGCCGTTCGAGCCGGTCGTAGGCGGCGACGAAAGCGCTGCGAATACGCCGGAGCCCTTCGGCTGTAGCGAGCTTCGCCAGCGTGGAGGCATCGATTCCGGAACTGAATCCGGGCCCCTCACCGCGAACCACCACGCAGCCGATACCTGAGGCGGATTCCAGTTCGGCCACGGCCGCATCGAGCCCGCCGACGAGTTCCTCATCGAGTGCGTTGCGGCGCTCCGGGCGGTCGAGCACCAGGTGCGCGACACGACCGTCGCGGTCAATTCGGACAGGGGCCATGAGTGCAGCTAAGCGCCGTCGGCGGGCATGGGCCATGTCGTCCTGCACAGAGATCCACAGCCGTGTTGTGCAGCCTGCGCGAACCTGGCTGTTGGTCTTCCATATGCGCCCCGCATCACCACAATGAGGCTGAGTCGGTGTCCGATCTCGTTTCGTGTCAACCGATCCCGTCGATGAAAGGCAGGCAGATGACAACCCGGTTTCAAGGCAAGGTGGCCTTTGTCACTGGGGCGGCAAGGGGGCAGGGGCGCGCGCACGCGGTGCGGTTCGCCGAGGAAGGCGCCGACATCATCGCTGTCGACCTGTGCGAACAGCTCGACAGCGTCGACTATCCGATGGCCACAGTCAACGACCTCGACGAGACGGTCAACCTGGTCGAAAAGACGGGACGTCGTATCGTCGCTGAACGTGCCGATGTCCGCGATGTTCAACGGCTGAGCGCGGTGCTGGATGGCGCAGTGGCGGAGTTGGGCCGGATCGACTACGTGCTGGCGAATGCGGGGATCGGGCCGGTCTTCGGAGACCGGTCGCGGCAGCTCAACGCATACCTGGATGCGATCGACGTGATGCTCAACGGCGTTTACTTCACGGTCGAGGCGGCGTTGCCGGCGCTCGTGCGACACGGTGACGGCGGTGCCATCGTGATCACCAGTTCGGCAGCGGGACTCAAATCGGTCGGCCCGGGGTACGCGACGAAAAGCCATGGCGGGGCGGGGTACACCGCTGCCAAACACGGCGTCGTGGGCCTGATGCGGTATTACGCAACCACGCTCGCCGAGCACAGTATCCGGGTCAACTCAGTCCACCCGACCGGTGTCGCCACGCCGATGATCATGAACCCTCAGGTCGAGCGGTATATGGTCGAACACCCAGAAATGGGTGCGGCACTGGAGAACCTGCTGCCCACACCGGTGGTCGAGTGCAGCGATATCACCGAGGCCATGGTGTACCTCTGCTCGGATTCGGGACGGTACATCACCGGTGTGACCCTGCCGGTCGACGCGGGCCTGACGGTCAGGTAGTCATGGTCGCTTCGGTCAACGTGGTCACCGTCCCGATCCGCGCGGCGGGCGGCTTCTTTGCGCTGGCGCTGGACACCCTCCTGCTGACTTTTCAGCGTCCGTTCGCGTGGCGGGAGTTCCTCACGCAGAGTTGGTTCGTCGCCCGAGTGTCCATGCTTCCGACACTGATGCTGTCGATTCCGTTCACGGTGCTGACCGTTTTCACCTTCAACATCCTGTTCGTCGAATTCGGCGCGGGCGACTTCTCCGGTACCGGGGCCGCGTTCGGCGCCGTCACCCAGATCGGACCGATGGTGACCGTGCTCGTCGTCGCGGGAGCCGGTGCCACCGCGATGTGCGCCGACCTTGGAGCGCGGACCATCCGCGAGGAACTCGACGCGCTGCGGGTGCTGGGGGTGAACACGACCCAGGCGTTGGTGGTGCCGCGAGTGTTGGCCGCGACACTCGTTGCGCTGTTGTTGTCGTCCCTGGTGGTGTTGGTCGGTATTGCCGGCGGTTTCGCCTTCTCGGTGTTCTTCCAGCACGTCACCCCCGGGGCGTTCGTCGCCGGACTGACCCTGGTGACCGGGCTGGGGGACGTCATCGTGTCGTTGATCAAAGCCGCGTTGTTCGGGCTCACCGCCGGTCTGATCGCCTGTTACAAAGGCACGTCGGTCGGCGGCGGTCCGGCGGGTGTCGGCAATGCCGTCAATGAGACCGTCGTGTTCTCATTTCTCGCGCTGTTCGTGATCAACGTGGTGGTCACCGCCGTCGGGGTCAAGGTGACGATGTGACCTCTTCGGTGGTGGCGGGCAAGCGATTTCCCCGCACCGGACATCGACTCCGGAAATGGTCAGCGTGGTGGAACCGGATCGGGGAGCAGGCCGAGTTCTACGGCCGGACTGTGCGCTCGATCATCGAAGCGTTCCGGCATTACAAATGGGAACTTGTCCGCCTGATCGCCCAGATGAGTTTGGGCACCGGTGCGTTGGTGGTCATCGGCGGGACGGTCGCGATCGTCGGGTTTCTGACACTGTCCACCGGCGCGCTGGTGGCAGTGCAGGGCTACAACCAGTTCGCGCAGGTCGGCGTGGAGGCTTTGACCGGGTTTGCGTCGGCTTTCTTCAACGTTCGACTCATCGCCCCATTGACGGCGGCCATCGCGATGGCGGCCACCATCGGCGCCGGCGCCACCGCGCAGCTAGGTGCGATGCGGATCAACGAAGAGATCGATGCCCTGGAGGTGATGGGTATCCGGTCGATCGCCTATCTGGCGTCCACGCGGGTAGTGGCGGGCGTTGTCGTGGTGATCCCGTTGTACTGCGTGGCGGTGTTGATGTCGTTCTTCGCGGCCAGGTTCGGTACGACCTACATCTACGGTCAATCCACCGGCGTCTACGACCACTACTTCCGGACCTTCCTGATCCCAACGGATCTGATCTGGTCGTTCGTTCAGGCGATCGCGACCGCGGTGGTGATCATGCTGGTGCACACCTATCACGGTTTCACCGCGTCCGGTGGTCCGGCCGGGGTAGGAGAAGCGGTCGGCAGAGCAACGCGAACGTCGTTGGTGAGCGCGGTGTTCGTGACACTTTTGGTGACTCTGGCCGTCTACGGCCAGACCGGCAACTTCAACCTGGCAGGTTGACGTGATCGGCAACGGACAACGTCGGCTTCACCGCGCTTGGTCGGCCGCGATCCTCGTGGGGACGATCATTGCGATGACCGTGCTGTCCGGTGCCTCGTTCACCCGGTCGTTCAGGTCTTATGTTCCGGTGACGCTCGTGTCAGACCGTGCCGGTCTGGTGATGGAATCGGGCGGCAAGGTGAAGTTGCGTGGCGTGCAGGTGGGTCGCGTGAAAGCGATCGACGCCGGACGCGATGCGGTGAGCCTGGAACTCGAAATCGACCCGAACCAGATCGGCCACATTCCCGCCAACGCCGAAGCGCGTATCGCGGCGACCACAACGTTCGGCGCAAAATTCGTCGACCTCGTCATCCCCGCGAATCCGAGTGCCGCTCGACTGTCCGCAGGTGACGTAGTGCGATCACACAACGTGACGACCGAAGTCAACACCGTCTTCGAGAACCTGGTGGGAGTGGTCCGAAGGGTCGACCCCGCAAAGCTGAACGCCGTGCTCTCGGCGATGGCCGACGGTGTGCGCGGGCGCGGTGAAGCGATGGGCCGGGCTGTCACCGACGCCGGGGAGGTGCTGGCTGCGCTCAACGCGCGCAGTGCCACGATGCAACGAAACTGGCAGGCGCTCAAAGGGTTCAGCGACACCTACGGTGCCGCGAGCCGCGATATTCTCGATATGCTGGCCGCGGTCAGCGTCACGAGCACAACCACAGTTAGCCACGCCGAGGCTTTGGACGCCTTGCTGCTCAACCTGATCGGCCTGTCTCACAGCGGCACCGCACTGCTCGAGCCGAACAAGGATACGTTGGTGCGGGCCGTAAACGGTTTGGAACCCACCACCGAACTGGTCGCCACCTACAACCCGTCGCTGACATGCCTTCTGGTCGGCGGGAAAACCCTTCTGGACAACGGGTACTACGACATCACCGGGGGTTACAACGGCAAGTCCATCATTGTCGACGCCGCGGTGCTGCTCGGCGACGATCCGTATCGCTATCCCGAAAACCTGCCAATCGTACGGGCCAAGGGTGGGCCGGGCGGTAAACCGGGCTGCGGTTCGCTGCCCGACGTCGCCGAGAACTTCCCGGTGCGAGCGCTGGTGACCAACACGGGGTTTGGAGCAGGTTTGGACCATCGACCCAACCCTGGCATCGGGTTCCCGGGTTGGGCGAACTACTTCCCGGTCACCCGAGGGGTACCGGAGCCGCCCAGCATCCGGCATCCCGGCGGACCGGCGCCCGGACCGATGCCAGCTCTCGGACCGCCGGTTGGTGAGCACCCATGAGAGAACACCTACCCGGCATCGTCTGGCGGCTGTCCGTTTTCGTCGTCGTTGCGTTACTCGGCATGTTCGCGTTGTTGACCATCTTCGCCCAGTTCCGGTTCGAGCGCGCGCAGACGTACCACGCCTTGTTCACCAACGTGACCGGGCTCAAGAGCGGGAACTTCGTCCGGATTGCCGGGGTCGAAGTCGGTAAGGTCACGGGTATTTCGTTGCGCGACGACGGCATCGTCGCGGTTTCTTTCACCGCCGAAGATTCGGTTGTGTTGACCGAGGGCAGCCGGGTCGTCATTCGCTTCGACGACCTCATCGGCGGCCGCTACGTCGCCCTGGAGGAGGGACCTGGCAACACCGCGAAACTACCGCCCGGTAGCACCATTCCGATCGCCCGAACCGCACCGGCACTCGATCTCGACGCCTTGATCGGTGGCTTTCGCCCGCTGTTCCGAGCGTTGGACCCTGATCAGGTGAACGCGCTGAGCGGTCAGCTCATCCGAGCGTTCCAGGGCGAGGGTGCCACGATCAGTTCGATACTCGGTCAAACCGCCACATTGACCCACACGTTGGCCGACCGCGACGAGCTCATCGGCGAGGTGATCGACAACCTCAACACGGTGCTGGGTTCATTTGCAGCCCAACGCAGTCAATTCGCCACTGCGGTCGGATCGTTGTCCGAGTTGGTAGAGGTGCTTGCCGACCGCAAAAAGGAGATCGGCGACTGGGTCACCTACGCAAACGCGTCCTCGGCGTCGATCGCCGACCTCCTGCACCATGCGCGTCCACCGCTCCGCAAGGCGCTGCACGAAACCGACCGCACCGCAGGCATCGTGGTCGCCGACCACGACTATGTCGACAATCTGCTGGCGACCCTGCCCGAGACCTACCGGGTGCTGGGACGTCAAGGCATGTACGGGGATTTCTTCAGCTTTTACCTGTGTGATCTGGTGCTCAAACTCAACGGTAAGGGTGGTCAGCCGGTGTACGTCAAACTCGCGGGTCAGTCCTCGGGAAGGTGCACACCCCGGTGAAATCGTTTCAGGAGCGCAACAGGACGCTGATCGGGATCATCGGGCTGATGTCGACGGCCGCCGTTGCAGCCGTCGCGCTCAACTATGACCGAATGCCGCTCATCTCGGGTGCACACCCCTACACCGCGTACTTCGCGGAGGCAGGCGGGCTCACCGAGGGGTCCGACGTTCAGGTCGCCGGCCTGGAAGTCGGTGAGGTGACCGGTGTTTCATTGGTTGACGCCCACGTGGTGGTCACTTTCACGGTAAACCGCGGGGTACGGTTGGGCGATCGCAGTGAAGCGGCGGTCAAGACCAAGGCGCTGCTGGGCAACAAGATTCTCGAGGTCACCCCGCGTGGGCAGGGCTGGCTGTCCGAACCCATACCGATCGCGCGCACCACACCGGCGTATGAACTGCCCGACGCACTGGGGGATTTGACCGCGACGATCAGCGGCCTGGACACCGATCAACTGTCGGAGTCGCTGGACACGCTCGCACACACCTTTTCCGATACCCCGCCACAGCTGAGGGTCGCCGTCCAGGGTGTGGCCCGGTTCTCCAAAACGCTGACCGAGCGCGATGCCCGGCTACGTGAGTTGCTGGTCCACGCCAACCGGGTGACAACTGTGTTGGCCGAACATCGCGATCAGATCGTGCGGTTGGTATCCGACACCAGCGCGTTACTGGCAGAACTGCAGGCACAGGGGTCGGCGTTGAACCGCCTGTCGGCGAACGTCTCTGCGGTGAGCCAACAGATCGGCGGTTTCATCGCAGACAACCGGGAAGCGCTCAAACCCACGCTGGACAAGTTGAACGGTGTCCTCGCCCTCGTGCAGAACCGCAAGGATGAGGTACAGCAATCGATCAAGGGCCTCAACGACTATCTGTTGGCGCTGGGGGAGACGCTGGCATCGGGCCCGTTCTTCAAGGCGTATCTGGCGAACCTGCTGCCCGGCCAGTTCCTTCAGCCCTTTGTCGAGGCGGCCTTCGCCGATCTGGGCTTGGATCCGAACGTTTTACTACCGTCGGAACGCACCGATCCGCAGACAGGTCAACCGGCGCTGCCGGCGCTGCCGGTGCCTTATCCGCGGACCGGCCAGGGTGGTGAACCGCATCTGACCCTGCCCGATGCGATTACCGGAATACCCGGTGACGAGCGTTATCCATACCGCGAACCGCTGCCCGCGCCGCCGCGGGGCGGTCCGCAGCCCGGGCCACCCGCTTCTGCTGGCGAGGCCGGCTCATGACCAGATTCCGGCTGTCATCGGTGCGGACCGGTCTCGCCGTTGCACTCATTGCGGTGCTGATCGGCGGAATAGCGCTGGTTTCCGCGGATCGCAGTACCAACCGAACGCATATCATCGGCTACTTCGACAACAGCAACGGGCTGTTCGTCGGTGATCAGGTGCGCATCCTGGGTATCGCGGTCGGCCGCATCGAGCGAATCGAGCCGCAACCCCACCGGGCAAAGATCCACTTCTGGGTTGACAGCCGCTACCCGGTGCCCGCCGATGTGAACGCCGTGATCCTTTCCCCATCGCTGGTGACTGCGCGCGCCATCCAGTTGACCCCGGCGTACACGCAAGGGCCGACGCTGCAGAATCATTCGGTGGTGCCGCAAGAACGAACCGCGGTGCCGATCGAATGGGACGATTTCCGCGACCAGCTGGAACGGATCACCCATATGCTGCGCCCGACCGAGCAGGGCGGGACCAGCACGCTGGGTTCGTTCATCAACACCGCCGCAGAGAACCTGCGGGGCCAGGGTTCGGACATCCGGCAGGCCGTCATCCAGATGTCGCAGGCGATCGCCGCGCTGGGCGATCACAGCGGCGACATCTTCAGCGCGGTGCGAAATTTGGCGCTGCTGGTATCGGCTCTGCAGGGCAGCACCGAAGTGATGCAGGCGCTCAACCAGAACCTGGCCGACGTCACCGGACGGTTGACCAGCAGTCCCGGTTCGGTGGGCACCGCGATCAAGGATCTCAGCGAGGTGGTGGGCGAGGTGCAGACCTTCGTTGCCGACAACAAGGAGACGGTGGGCGTCACCTCCGAAAAGCTGACCGCCGTATCGCAGACCCTCACAGAAAGTCTCGACGACGTCGAACAGGCGCTACACCTCGCGCCGACGGCTGCGCAGAACTTCATCAACATCTACCAGCCCGCACAGGGAACGTTGACCGGCGCATTGGCGGTGGGCAACTTCGCCGATCCGATCACGTTCATCTGCGGTGCCGTGCAGGCCGCGTCGAGGCTCGGCGGTGAGCACGCCGCCAAGCTGTGCGTGCAGTATCTGGCGCCGATCATCAAGAACCGGCAGTACAACTTTCCGCCGATCGGCCTGAACCCGTTCGTCGGAACCGCCGCACGGCCCAACGAGGTCACTTACAGCGAGGACTGGCTGCGCCCCGATGCGCCTGAGGCGCGCACTACAGACCCGGACGCCGGCTTGACTGGCTTGATGGTGCCGGGGGCAGCACCGTGAGGGCGAACCACCGGTGGCGGCTTACCGCGGCGGCACTGGCGGTCACGTTGACCGCGTCGTTGTCTGGCTGTGGTTGGCGCGGACTGAACACGCTGCCGATGCCGGGCACCGAAGGGCACGGGCCGGGTGCGTACACGATTCAGGCCCAGCTTCCAGACGTCAACAACATTCAACAGAACTCCCGGGTTCGGGTGGGCGATGTGACGGTCGGCAATGTCACCAAGATCGAGCGGCAGGGTTGGCACGCGTTGTTGACCATCAAACTCAACGGCGACGTCGACATGCCGGCCAATTCGACGGTGAAGGTTGGACAGACCAGCCTGCTCGGATCCCTTCACATCGAACTGGACGCGCCGACCAGCGAGCCACCACAGGGCCGGCTGCGCGAGGGTTCGCTGATTCCGCTGGCAGCGGGCGGCGCCTACCCGTCCACCGAGCAGACCCTGGCGGCGGTGTCACTCTTGCTCAACGGTGGTGGTATCGGCCAGATACAGGACATCACAACGGCATTCAGGACTGCGCTGGCCGGTCGTGAAGACGACCTACGCGACCTGCTGAGCGAGCTGGACACGTTCATCGCCGTCGCCAACGATCAGACCGGCGACATCATCGATGCCACGGAGAGTCTCAACCGGCTCGTCGGACAGTTCGCTGACGAGAAACCGATCGTGGACGCGGCGTTAACCACGGTCCCGGACGCCCTGTCCGAGCTGAAGAGCATGAGACATCACCTTGCCGATGCGCTGGACCGTTTGGGCCGGCTGGGCGCCCTGGCCAGCGACTCGGTCGACCAGACCAAGGAGGTTCTGGTCGCGGAGCTGAAACACATTGGGCTGCTGGCAGAGTCGTTGGCCAACGCCGGGCCGGCGTTGACCCGGTCGTTGAGCTTCTTCACGACCTACCCGTTCGCCAAGGAAACGCTCACCAACTGGTTCCGCGGGGATTACGCCAACCTGACCGCCGTGATTGACTTGACGCTGAGCCGTATTGACTCGGCGTTGTTCACCGGCACCCGGTTCGAGGGTGATCTCACCGAACTCGAGATCCAGTGGGGGCGCACCATCGGTCAACTGCCCAGCCCGTACACCGCCGCCAATCCGCTGGTGGCGCCATACCGGTTCGACCAGGGACGGTGACATGCGGCCCAACCGTCGAATATTGACCCAGCTGGCACTTTTCGTGGTGATCACCGTAACCGGCGGTGCCATCATGACGCTGAACTACATGCGCCTGCCCGAACTGCTGTTCGGTGCCGGGCACTACCGGGTGACCGTCGAACTCCCCGCCGCGGCGGGGTTGTACAAGAACGGCAACGTCACCTACCGAGGCACCGAGGTGGGCCGTGTGCACGACATCCGGTTGAGCGGTGACGTAGTGGTGGCCGAGTTGTCGTTGACATCGGCAATCCCCATCCCAGCTGACCTTGACGCCAGCGTGCACAGCCAGTCCGCCATCGGCGAGCAGTACGTGGCGCTTTCACCGCGCGTCGACCACGGCCCGATGTTGCAGGACGGCGACGTGATCCCGCTCGATCGAACTTCGGTGCCCCCCGACATCAACGCGCTTTTGAATGCGACCGACACAGGGCTGGAAGCGATTCCGCGCGATAACTTGCGAACCGTCGTCGACGAGGCGTACCTGGCGTTCGGTGGGATGGGACCCGAGCTGTCTCGGCTGGTCCGCGGATCCATCACGCTGGCCACCGATGCGCGCGCCGACCTGGCCGCACTCACCGGCTTGATCGAGGATGCACCGCCGGTGCTCGAAACTCAAACCCGCACCGCCGGATCGGTTCGTGCATGGTCGGCCCATCTCGCCGACGTCACCGACCAAGTCCGGGCCCATGACGCCGAGCTGACCCGGTTACTCGAACGCGGCCCGGGCGCGGCCGACGAGTTGCGCCAAGCAGTGGACCTTGTTCAGCCCACGCTTCCCGTCTTGCTGGCGAACCTGGTCAGCGTCGGAGAAGTCGCACTGATCTACCAGGACAGCATCGAGCAGTTGCTGGTGCTGTTACCGCAGAACACCGCTGTGGTGCAGGGGGCGGGTTTGGCCAACCGGAATGTCAAGGGGCCGTACAAGGGCGGTTACCTGAGTTTCAATCTGAATGTCAACCTGCCGCCGGTTTGCGCCACCGGATATCTGCCGGCGCAACAGCGAAGATCACCCAGCGAGACCGACTATCCGGCCCGCCCCGCCGGCGACATCTACTGCCGGATCCCTCAGGATGCTCCGTTCAACGTCCGTGGTGCACGCAACCTTCCGTGTCAAACCCGCCCCGGTAAGCGGGCGCCCACGGTGCGGATGTGTGAAAGTGAGGAGAACTACGTCGCGCTCAACGACGGCTTCAACTGGAAAGGTGATCCCAACGCCACGTTGTCCGGACAGCCGATTCCGCAGCTGGCACCGCCGGTGCCTCCGATTGCGTCCGCGGACTACGACCCCGCAACCGGGGCGTACCGAGGTCCCGACGGGCAACAGTTCACGCAGTCCGACCTCGGGCGAAGTGCGCAGGGGCAAACGTGGCAATCAATGCTCGTTCCGCCACAACCGAATTGACCCCGGACGTGCTGAAACCGTCGCGGACGGATCATCTACGCTGGGGCCGATGATCTCATTGTCCCGGCGGCACCTGCTGATCGGCGGGCTCACGCTCGCAGCGGCCGCAAGCACCCAGAGAGTCGCCCTCGCCGACCCGGCCCCCACCATCGAGGCCCAGATCGCAGACTTGGAGCGCCGGCACGCCGCGTTGATTGGGGTCTTCGCCGCGAACCTGGATTCCGGGACCACGGTGGCACACCGGGCACAGGAGCGGTTCGCGATGTGCTCGACGTTCAAGACCTACGCGGCCGCGCGGGTGCTGCAGTTGGCGGAACGCGGCGAATTGTCGCTGGACCAACGGATGTTCGTCGACCCCGCCGACATCGTGAGCAACTCGCCGGTCACCGAATCGCACGCCGGGGGCGAGATGACACTGGCCGAACTGTGTGCGGCGGCGTTGCAGCGCAGCGACAACACTGCAGCCAACCTGCTGCTGGCCAGGCTCGGCGGACCGCAGGCCATCACGGAGTTCGCGCGCAGCATCGGCGATCAGGAGTCGCGTTTGGACCGTTGGGAACCGGCGTTGAACTCGGCGATCCCCGGCGACCCGCGCGATACCAGCACCCCGGAGGCGCTCGGCGGCGGGTACCGCAACCTACTGGCCGGCGACGTTCTCGCCCCGCCGCAGCGCAGCCGGCTCGAGGAGTGGATGCGCGCGAACCAGACGTCGAGCATGCGGGCCGGGCTACCGGCGGGGTGGACCAGCGCGGACAAGACCGGCAGCGGCGACTACGCCAGCACGAACGACGTCGGCATCGCGTACGGCCCCGACGGCCAGCAGGTTCTTCTCGCGCTGATGATCCGCACGCAGACAAGCGATCCGAACGCCTCGGGCTTACGCCCGCTGATCGGTGAGGTCACGGGTCTGGTCCTGCCAGCACTGTTGGCATAACCAGAACCAGCGCCGCCCGACCTCCCCTCATGGCCGGGGGCGATCTGGTTTGAGCGGCTGTCCCCCCGCGCGTGTGATGCGCCAGCCGCTGAAGACAACGCTATGACATACCGCCCGGGGAGGAATCGGGCAAAACCCTATACTTCCCACCTACCCACCCCCTATGTCAACGGGCGCCAGCCCAGGTCGGCAAGCCCCAGCACATCCGGCACGGCGGCGCTGGTCAGCGCGAACGTCGACGTGTGCGGCAGAGCCCGGAACGCGTCCACTTATGAAAAGGCTACGGAATTCCAGCAATAAACCAGCTGAATATTCGGTAAATTACCGGCATGACTGTTGAGAATTCGACCGCCACCGCGATGATGCGACGTCGGCCGAAGGATCTTCAGCCGCCGGCCGTCGACGACGTCGACCGCCGAATCCTCACCGCACTGCACGCCGATGCGCGGATGTCGAACAACGCGCTGGCCGAGCAGGTCGGCATCGCACCGTCGACATGTCACGGCCGGGTGCGGCGCCTGCAGGAGCTGGGGGTGATCCGCGGCTTTTACACCGATATCGATCCGGCGTCGATCGGGCTTTTCCTGCAGGCGATGATCTCGGTGAGCCTGCAGTCCAGCGCCCGCGGCAAGATTCACACTTTCATCGATCAGATCCGGCGCATGCCGCAGGTGATGGACGTCTACTTCCTGGCGGGTGCCGACGATTTCCTCCTGCACGTCGCCGCACGCGACGTCGACGACCTTCGCTCCTTCGTGGTGGAGAACCTCAACGCCGACGCCGACGTGGCGGGCACCCAGACATCGTTGATCTTCGAGCACCTACGCGGCGCGTCGCCGCTGTAGTCAGCGAAAAAGGCTAGGGGGCAACGAGTTCCGGGTGAAACGACGTCACCATGCGGCGCATGCCGTCACGCCAGTCGACCGTGGTGCCAGCCCCGACGAGCTCGCGTAACTGCGTGATGTCGACCGGGTTGCCGCGCAGCGCCTGCTCGCTCACCTCGAAGACCGGCGCGCGGTCGAGCAGCGAGCCGAGGTAGGTGCACCACTGCTGGAGGCTGACGATCTGCTCGCCGGCCCAGTTCACCGTGGTGGCCGGGACCGACGCCGCCTCCAGCAGTTTCGGGAGGGTGGCGATGATGTCGTCCTCGTGGATCGGGTTGTACTGCGCCTCGTCACCGGGTGAAACCGGGATCGGCATACCCGCCAACATCATCTCCATATGGAAGTACGGCCAGCCGCCGTTGTCGCCGTAGGGGACGTTGAGGCGGGCGACGGTGGTTGGCACGCCCAGCGCGCGGGCCATCGAGCGGGCGACGACTTCGCCTGCGATCTTGGAGATGGAATACGTTGGGAACAGCCACTTGTGGTTGTCCCCGAGCGCGGCCTGCTCGGTGCGGGGCTGATCGTCGGGTGGGTCGTAGACCGCCGCCGACGAGCAGTGCAGGAACGCCTCGGCGTCGGCGCAGTGCGCCATGAGCAGCCCCACCGACTCCGCGTTGGCGGCCAGGTCCTTATCCCATCTACCGCTCTTGGCGACGGCGAAGTTGAGGACGTAGTCGAAGTCCGACGGCACCGAGGTGAAATCGCCGGCAGCCAGGTTGACCGTTACGCAGCGCACGCCGGCCAACTCGAGGCGCTCGCGCGCGGCCGGGTCGGTGAAGCGGGCGATGCCCCACACCTCGTTGTCGGCCGAAAGCGCTTGGGCCACGGGCGACGCCACCTGACCGGTCACACCCGAGATCAAGATCTTGGCGTCACGCATGCGGTGATGGTAAGCCCCCGCCGGGGCTTACCGTCGCCACTTTGCCGTCGTCGGCTCGTTAGCCGTCGGAGCCGCTGCCGCCGTCGGAGCTACCGCCGCCACCGGAGCCGTCGCCGCCATCGCCACCGGTGCCGCCGCCACCGCCGAGGCCGCCGGAACCACCGTCGCCGCCGGCGCCGCCGGTACCGGGTCCGGTGCCTGTGCTGCCGCTGCCGCCCGTCGCGCCGTCACCGCCGTTGCTCAGCAGTCCGCCGCCGTCACCGCCGCTGCCCCCATCGCCGCCGGCACTGTCGCCCGCGTTGCCCGAGGACGCGTCGCCACCGATGCCGCCGCTACCGCCACCGCCGAGCACGCTGCCGCCTGAGCCGCCGTCGCCGCCGTCACCAGCGGTGGAGTCGCTGGCAGCGCCAGTGCCGGAGCTGGTCGCGTCGCCGCCCTCACCGCCGTCGCCGCCGGTGCCGAGCAGCCCGGTGTGCCCGGCGTCGCCGCCGTCACCCCCGTTGGTGGCGCCGATCGACGTCGCGTCACCGCCGTCGCCACCGTCCCCGCCGCTGCCCAACACCCCGGTGTCCGCGCCGTCTCCGCCGTCGCCACCGGTGGCCGTGCCGGTGGTGCTGGTCGCGTCGCCGCCACCGCCGCCGTTGCCCGCTGGGCCGAGCACGATCGAGCCGTCGCCCGCGTTGCCGCCGTCGCCGCCGGTGGCGTTGTTGAAGTTGGTGGCCGCATCGCCGCCGTCCCCGCCGTCACCACCGGTGCCGAGCAGTACGGTGTGCCCACCGTCGCCACCGGTGCCGCCGGTCGCGGGGCCCACGATCACGCCGTTGCTGTCGCCGCCGTCGCCGCCGTCGCCGGCGTTGCCGAAGACGATGCCGGAGGCACCACCGTCGCCCCCGTCGCCACCCGGCCCCAACAGCCCGGTGCTGCCTGCCCCGCCGTCGCCGCCGCTGCCGAGCAGGATGCCACCGTTGCCACCGTCACCGCCGTCGGAGCCCGAGGCAAGCGGGTTACCGGTTCCGCCGTCGCCACCGTTGCCGATCAGGCCCGCGTTACCGCCGTCGCCGTCGAACAGCGAGGTGCCGCCGCTGCCGAGGACCAGGCCGCCGTTGCCGCCGTCGCCGGTGAGCGAGATGCCGCCGTTGCCGATCAGCACGGCGCCGTTGCCGCCGGTTCCGGTGCCCGATGCGCCGCCCTGTCCGAGCACCAGGCCGCCGTTGCCGCCGTCGCCGTTGACCGAGGAACCGCCGCTGCCGAACAGCAGGCCGCCGTTGCCACCGTCGCCGTTGACCGAGGATCCCCCGCTGCCGATCAGCAGGCCCGCGTTGCCGCCGTCGCCGTCGACCGACGAGGCGCCGTTACCGATCAACGGCTTGAGCAGGTTCTTGAGCAGGCTGCCCAGGAAGACCAGTTGGACGTCACCTTGTGAGGTCGCGATCGTGGCGGGCGCTGCCACCGACGTCACCGCGGGCGCGCTCAGCGCGACGGTCAAACCCGCGGCGCCACCACCGGCGAGCACACCGGCGGCGAGCGTCGCCGTCAGCATCGTCTTCTTGGAGCTTGTTGTGCTGGCCATCGCACGGTCCCTTCACTGTCGCGGTCAATCAGCTAACTAGGTACGGAAGAACAGCAATATATTGGCACGTTTGCAGCCAAGGCAGTAGCAAAACTTTCCACAATGGTGAATGTCGATCCACACATCTACATCGACAGCGCTTGAATAGAGTGTGTACTGCGGAAATACATTTGCGATTCACGATTTGCGTCAATTTTCAGCCCGACAGTTGTTTCGTTATCCGTCCACATAGAGACATCGTTATGTCGATTCAACACCAACGTCAGTTAACTAGCGGTAGGACAATAGCAACATTGATCGCGGCCGGCGTGCGGGTCAATGGACTTGCCGTCCCTGTCGTCGTTCGGTCCGTCGATAAAGTGTCGGCATGCGTGTCGGAGTGCTGGGAGCCAAGGGCAAGGTCGGTGCCACCATGGTGCAGGCGGTGCAGGCCGCCGAGAACCTGACCTTCACCGCCGGCGTCGACGCCGGTGACCCGCTGGGTCAATTGGTGGACACCGACACTGACGTGGTGATCGACTTCACCCACCCCGACGTGGTGATGGACAACCTGAAGTTTCTGATAGACAACGGTATTCACGCCGTCGTCGGCACCACCGGCTTCACCGACGAACGGTTTGGCCAGGTGCGGGCCTGGTTGGCCGACAAACCGGACGTCGCGGTGCTGATCGCGCCGAACTTCGCGATCGGCGCCGTGCTGTGCATGCACTTCGCCCGCCAGGCGGCCCGCCACTTCGAGTCCGTCGAGGTCATCGAGCTGCACCATCCGCACAAAGCCGACGCACCTTCGGGCACGGCGACACGGACTGCGCAATTGATCGCCGAGGCACGAAAAGATTTGCCGCCCAACCCCGATGCCACCAGCACCGCACTCGACGGGGCGCGCGGCGCCGACGTCGGCGGCGTCCCGGTGCACTCCGTGCGGCTGGCCGGGCTGGTCGCGCACCAGGAAGTGCTGTTCGGTACGCAGGGAGAGACGCTCACGATCCGACACGACAGCATCGACCGGACCTCCTTCGTACCCGGAGTGCTGCTGGCGGTGCGCCGGGTGTCCGAGCGACCCGGGCTCACGATAGGTATCGAGCCGCTACTCGAACTCGAATGACCGAGAGCGGCCGCGCACTGCGCATCCAACTGCTGATCGGCTTCATGTGCGTGGCGCTGGTGGTCTATTTCCTGCTGCTCGGCCGCATCGCGATGGCGTTCATCGGCACGGGGGAGGGCGCCGCTATCGGTCTCGGGCTCGCGCTGATGGTCTTTCCGATGATCGGGGCGTGGGCGATGGTCAGCACGCTGCGCAGCGGGCTCACCCATCAGCGGCTGGCGCGCATCGCCACCGAGGAAGGGATGGAACTCGACGTCAGCGCGCTGCCGCGGATGGCATCGGGCCGTATCCAACGCGAGGCGGCCGACGCGTTGTTCGTCACCGTGCGCCAGGAACTGGAGAACGACCCGGACAACTGGCGGCGCTGGTATCGGCTCGCGCGCGCCTATGACTATGCCGGCGACCGCAGCCGCGCGCGGGAGGCTATGCGGAAGGCAGTCGAAATGGAGGCGCGCTCACCATGAGCAAGACGCTGCTCGTCGTGCACCACACCCCGTCCCCGGGGACCCGGGAACTCCTGGAGGCCGTCCTCGACGGTGCCAAGGATCCCGACATCACCGGCGTCGACGTCCAGGTGCGGCCGGCGTTGGCCGCGACCCTGCCCGACGTGCTCGACGCCGACGGCTACCTGTTCGGCACCACCGCCAACTTCGGCTACATGAGCGGCGCCCTCAAACACTTCTTCGACACCGTGTACTACCCCAGCCTCGATCACGTCGCCGGCCGGCCCTACGGGCTGTGGGTGCACGGCAACAACGACACCGCAGGCGCGGTCAACGCGGTAGAAAAGCTTGCGACCGGGCTGGCGCTGGCCAAGTCCGCCGATGCGCTCGAGATCGTCGGCGGTATCGACAGTGGCGTTCGCGAGCGCGCCTACGAACTCGGGGGCACCTTGGCTGCCATGCTGATGGAATGACGAAGGGGACGCAGTAATGCCGGGTATCGCTGAATTGGCTTTGGGCGCAGCACCTATCGCCGGCGGTGCCATGCTGGGCGTCATCGCGGGTAACCTCAAACCGCCCGACGTGCGCGGCCAGATCGTCAAGGACATCGATCTGCTGGAACGCATTCCGCCCGATCAGACGGAGCGCCGCGCGCGGCTACAGGCCAGCATCGACCAGCGCATCGACGACCTGATCGATGCCGGCGAGCGCAGCCGTGAACTGCGCGCGGCCGCGCTGTCCTACAAGGGCAACTGGCGCGACATCGTGGTGTTTTTGTGCGCGGTGCTGTTCACGATCGTGTGGTGGAACGTCAGCCACGACCGGTCCAACTGGCTGGTGATGTTCATCGCGATGATCGTGCTCTCGGTGGCCGCCGGAATCTACGCCGCCCGCGGTGCGCTGCGCGCGGTCAAGACGTTCCTGGGCAGGCAGGACGAGGACAAACCCTAGTAGTGGTAGGTGTCCGACGGTGCCGGGATGTGTGCGGGATCGTCGACGTCGTCGTACTCGGGCACCTCGATGCCGTACGCGCGGGCCAGGTCGAGGATCTTGTTCGCCCGCGCGATGCGCGGCAGGTCCGAACCGTTGCGGATCTCACCGCCGTCGCGGTCAAACTCGACGAAAAACTCTTTGGCCCAGGCGATTTCATCCGGCGACGGAGAAAGCCCCTCGTTCACCGTCGGGCACTGTTCCGGGGTGAGGCAGATCTTGCCGGTCATGCCGAACTCGGCTGACACCGCGGTCGCCTCGCTGAGCACCAGCGCGCTGTGCCCGACGGTCGGCCCGTCGATCGCGCTCGGCAGGCGGGCCGCCTTGGCCGCGATCGTGAACCGCGACCGCGCATAGGCCAGCGTCGTCGGGTTGTCGCCGAAACCGGTGTCGCGGCGGAAGTCGCCGATGCCGAAGGCGAGCCGGAACGTGCCCTTGGTGGCCGCGATCTGCGTGATGCGTTCCAACCCGCGCGCGGTTTCCACCAGCGCCACGATCGGAACGTTGGGTAGCCGGTTGGCGGTCTCGGTGACGTGGTCGACGGACTCGACCATCGCCAGCATCACCCCGCCGACCGACGTGTCGGCCAGCATCGCCAGGTCGTCTGCCCACCACGGGGTGCCGAAGCCGTTGACGCGTACCCAGTCGCTGTTGCCCTCGGCCAGCCACCGGATCACGTTGTCGCGGGCGTTGTCCTTGTCTTTCGGGGCGACGGCGTCTTCGATGTCGAGGACGACGATGTCGGCGCGGGACCGCGCCGCGGGTGCGAAACGCTCGTACTGCGCGCCGTTGACCAGTAGCCAGCTGCGGGCGAGCACGGGATCGATACGGAATCCGGCGTCGCTGGCGGCCGGTTGGTCAGCCTGCTGCTGGTCGTGCATCTGATAATCGTCGCGTATCGCTCGGTGGCGCTCGGTCGCAGGGTCAGTTCGGCAGCGCGGTCTCGAACAGATCCTGCAGCGCGACCCAGTGCCGTTCGGCGGCTTCCTCGTCGTACGGCGCGTTGTCGGGAACCGCGAAACCGTGTCCGGCGGGATAGAACTCGACGGTGTGGGTGACAGCCGCGGCGGTCAGCGCCTTCTCCAGCGTCTCGGCGTCCCGGCGGGTGAAGCCCTGGTCGTCTTTGGCGCCGGCGACGTACACGGTGGCCTGGATCTGATCGGCGAGCAGATGCGGGCTGGTGGACTCGTCGGTGACCAGGCCGCTGGCGTGAAAGGAGCCCGCCGCGGCGACCCGGTCGGGCACCCGCCCGGCCACGATCACCGAGGTGCGCCCGCCCATGCAGTACCCGCACACGCCGAACGTGTCGCCCTTGACCTCGGGGCGCGCGGCCAGGAAGTCGAAGAACGCCGTCGCGTCGCTGGCCATCATGTCCGGGGTGATGCTCTGGATCATCCGGAACAGCCGCGAGCGTTGTTTGCCGTCGGTGAAGACCGTCGCCATGTCGAACGGCGCCCAGTCGCCGTGGCGGTAGTACACGTCGGGCAGCAGCACCGCGTGGCCGAAGCCGGCGAGGCGGGCCGCCATGTCCTGGAAGAGGTCGCGCACACCGCCGGCGTCGACGTACATGACCACACCGGTCCACGGGCCGCTGCCGTTGGGGGTGTGCAGGGTGACGGGGCACGTGCCGTCGGGGGTGGTGATGGTGGTGGAGATACTCGGCATGGCTTCCGTTCTACCCGTCGGGTCTCGGACTAGGCTTAGCGGCGTGCCGATCGCCACACCGTATGAGGATCTTCTGCGCCTGGTGCTCGAGTCCGGCACGCCGAAATCCGACCGGACCGGCACCGGCACCCGCAGCGTGTTCGGCCATCAGATGCGCTACGACCTGACAGCCGGCTTCCCGTTGATCACCACCAAGAAGGTGCACACCAAGTCCATCGTCTACGAGCTGCTCTGGTTCTTGCGCGGCGACTCCAATGTCCGGTGGCTCCAGGAGCACGGCGTCACCATTTGGGACGAATGGGCAAGTGACACAGGTGAGCTCGGACCGGTCTACGGTGTGCAGTGGCGATCGTGGCCCACCCCGTCGGGGGAGCACATCGACCAGATCAGCGCCGCGCTCGAACTGCTCAAGACCGATCCGGATTCGCGGCGCATCATCGTCTCGGCGTGGAACGTCGGCGAGATCGCACAGATGGCGCTGCCGCCGTGTCACGCCTTCTTCCAGTTCTACGTCGCCGACGGACGGCTGAGCTGCCAGCTGTACCAGCGCAGCGCCGACCTGTTTCTCGGCGTGCCGTTCAACATCGCCAGCTATGCGCTGCTCACCCACATGATGGCCGCGCAAACCGGGCTCGACGTCGGCGAGTTCATCTGGACCGGCGGCGACTGCCACATCTACGACAACCACGTCGAACAGGTCACCGAGCAGCTCAGCCGCGACCCGCGGCCGTACCCGGAACTCGTTCTGGCGCAGAGGGATTCGATCTTCGACTACACCTACGAAGACATCGCGATCCTCAACTACGACCCGCATCCGGCGATCAAGGCCCCCGTGGCCGTATGAGGCCTGCGCGCAGGGCCGAATCATGACCAACAGGCTGGTCGGGCTGATCTGGGCTCAGTCGACCTCGGGGGTCATCGGCCGCGACGGCACCATCCCGTGGCGCCTGCCCGAGGACCAGGCCAGGTTCAAGGAGATCACCATGGGCCACACCGTGGTGATGGGGCGGCTGACCTGGGAGTCGCTGCCGGCCAAGGTGCGTCCGCTGCCGGGGCGGCGAAACGTCGTCCTCACCCGCCGCGCCGAGTATGCGGCCGACGGCGCCGAAGTGGTCGGCGGCCTCGACGATGCGCTCACCGGCGACACGACCTGGGTGATCGGCGGCGCGGAGGTGTACGTGGCCGCGCTGGCCGTCGCGACACACTGCGAGGTCACCGAGGTCGACATCGAGTTGCCGCGCCGCGACGGGGACGCGGTCGCACCGATGCTCGACGAATCCTGGGTCGGCGAAGCGGGGGAGTGGCAGACCAGCAGCTCGGGGCTGCGCTACCGGTTCTACAGCTACCAGCGCGCATAACCCGCCGCCGAGGGGCTGTCGGTGGCGTGCGGCAGGATGACTTCTCGTGGCGACCAGACTGTCGGCGGCCCAGGCGCGCCGTATCGCCGTCGCGGCCCAAGGCCTCGCCGAACCCCGGCCGGCGGGCCCGGTCACCCGCGCCCACCTGCGGCGGCTGATTTCACGGATCCAGGTGCTGCAGCTGGACTCGGTCTCGGTGGCGGTGCGGGCGCACTACGCGCCCGTATTCAGCCGGCTCGGCCCCTACGACCGCGACGTGCTCGACCGGGCGGCGTGGAGCCACACCGCGCGCTCACCACGGCTGCTGGTCGAGTATTGGGCGCACGAAGCCGCCTTGATGGCCGTGGACGACTGGCCGCTGCTGCGTTGGCGCATGCGCGAATACACCCACGGGCGGTGGGGCACCCACATCGTCAAGAAGAACCCGCGGTTGGCCGAGAAGATCCTCGCGGCGGTGCACGAACTCGGGCCCTCGACGGCCGGGCAGATCGAAGCGCACCTGGGTGCGGAACAACGTGGGCGCAAGGGCCCGTGGTGGGACCGCAGCGACACCAAATGGGTGACCGAGGCGCTGTTCGCGTCCGGGCAGTTGACGACGGCCACCCGCGTCGGCTTCGCGCGTCACTACGACCTCACCGAGCGGGTGCTGCCAGCCGAGGTCGTCGCGCGGGAGGTGGCCGACGACGACGCGGTCCGGCAGCTGACGTTGCGCGCCGCGGGTGCGCTGGGCGTGGCCACCGAGGCCGATATCCGCGACTATTTCCGGCTTTCGCCGCGCCAGTCCAAACCTGCCGTAGCCGAGTTGGTGGCCGACGGCGAGCTGGAAGCTGTCGAGGTGGACGGATGGCAGGCGCCCGCCTATCTGCGGGCTGGTCAGAAGGTGCCGCGCCGGGATCGGGGGACGGCGCTGTTGTGCCCATTCGACCCGCTGATCTTCTTCCGGCCGCGCGTCGAGCGGCTGTTCGAGGGGTTCCACTACCGCATCGAGATCTATACGCCCGCGGCCAAGCGGCGCTTCGGGTACTACGTATGGCCGTTTCTGCTCGACGGCATGCTGGTCGGGCGCGTCGACCTGAAAGCCGACCGGGCCAACGACGTGCTGCACGTCGTCGGCGCCTTCGCCGAGCCGGAGCAGACGCCGGCGCGGGTCGCCGCACCGCTGGCCCGAGAGCTGCGCACGATGGCGTCGTGGCTGAACCTGTCGCAGGTCACCGTCGGGACCAGGGGCGAGCTGGTGGCGCCGCTCGCCGCGGCCCTGCGGTGAGCCTCAGGCGCAGTCGGCGCAGATCGTCCGGTTGCCCGAGCGCAGCGCGAGCCGGCTCTCGTGCTGCACCAAAAAGCAGCTCGAGCAGGTGAACTCGTCGGCCTGCTTCGGCACCACCCGCACGGTCAGCTCTTCACCGGAGAGGTCGGCGCCGGGCAGGTCGATCGAATCGACGGCGTCACCGTCGTCGACATCCAGCACTGCGACATCGACCTGACGGCGCCGTGCGGCGATTTCCTGAACCGACTCATCGGCGATGTCGTCGGTGTCTTTGACGCGAGGTGCGTCGTAATCGGTGGACATTCGTCACACTCCCTATCGCTTGTGCGAACAGTGCTTGTTAACACCTCCCGGGATCCGCTTTGTTCCCCGTCCGGTACGGATGCAAACCCACCACGGGCATAACCGCCGCCCGAGCAGGTCAGCGCGGCCGCGTTAGGGTGAGCGCGTGGCCGAGACCGCGCCGCTGCGCGTGCAGTTGATCGCCAGGACGGAGTTCCTGGCGCCCGCCGACCTGCCCTGGAGCACCGACGCCGAGGGCGGACCGGCCCTCGTGGAGTTCGCCGGACGGGCCTGCTATCAGAGTTGGTCCAAGCCCAACCCGCGCACCGCGACCAACGCCGCCTACGTACGACACATCATCGACGTCGGGCATTTCTCGGTGCTCGAGCATGCGTCGGTGTCGTTCTACATCACCGGCATCTCCCGGTCGTGCACCCACGAGTTGATCCGGCACCGGCACTTCTCCTATTCGCAGCTGTCTCAGCGATTCGTTCCCGAGCACGAGGCTCAGGTGGTGGTGCCGCCGGGCATGGAGGACGACGCCGAGTTGCAGGAAATCTTCACCGAGGCCGCCGACGCCAGCCGGGCGGCCTATGTGGAGCTGCTGACGAAGCTGGAGGCCAAGTTCGCCGGTCAAGCCAACGCCGTGCTGCGGCGCAAGCAGGCCCGGCAGGCGGCCCGCTCGGTGTTGCCGAACGCCACCGAGACGCGCATCGTCGTCACCGGCAACTACCGCGCCTGGCGGCATTTCATCGCCGCCCGGGCCAGCGAGCAGGCCGATGTGGAGATCCGGCAGCTGGCCATCGAATGCCTGCGCCAACTGACCGCAGTGGCCCCTGCGGTGTTCGCCGACTTCGAGATCGCGACCCTCGCTGATGGCACCGAGGTGGCCACCAGCCCACTCGCTACGGAATCGTGAGGTCGAGCGGGTAATCTAGGCGCCGTGACGACCAGTGGATTCGACGCATCTGCCCGCTTTGGCACGGTGCTGACTGCGATGGCGACGCCGTACGGATCCGACGGCTCTGTCGACACCGACGCTGCGATACAACTGGCCACCCACCTCATCGATGCCGGCTGTGACGGCTTGGTGCTTTCGGGCACTACTGGTGAGTCGCCGACCACTGCGGACTACGAGAAGGTCACGATGCTTCGTGCGGTGGTCGACGCGGTGGGCGACCGGGCGCGCATCATCGCTGGGGCGGGCAGCAACGACACCGAGCACAGCGTGCGGTTGGCCGAGACATGTGCGGGGGTGGGCGCCCACGGGCTGCTGGTGGTGACGCCGTATTACTCGCGGCCTTCGCAGGCCGGCCTCATCGCGCATTTCACCGCCGTCGCCGACGCCACCACGCTGCCGGTGCTGCTCTACGACATTCCGCCCCGGTCGGTGGTGCCGATCCAGTCCGACACGCTGCGCACACTTGCCGAGCACCCCAACATCGTCGGGGTCAAGGACGCCAAGGGCGACCTGCACGCCGGCGCGCAGGTGATGGCCGAGACGGGGTTGGCCTACTACTCCGGCGACGACGCGCTCAACCTGCCCTGGCTGGCGATGGGGGCCACCGGGTTCATCAGCGTCATCGCGCACTTCGCCGCGAGCCAGTTGCGCGAGTTGATCACCGCTTTCCACGCCGGCGACATCGCCACCGCCCGCAAGGTCAACACCTCGATCGCGCCGCTCTGCAATGCGATGTCGCGGCTGGGTGGTGTGCCGATGGTCAAGGCAGGTCTGCGGCTACAGGGCATCGAGACCGGCGATCCACGCCTGCCGCTGGTGGCGCCGAGCCCCGACGAGGTCGACGCGCTGGCCGCCGATATGCGGGCTGCTTCGGTGTTGCAATAGTGGACGACCAACTCAAGCCCCCGGGACCGCTGGCCCCAGGTGCTCTGCGGGTCACCGCGCTGGGCGGGATCAGCGAAATCGGCCGCAACATGACCGTTTTCGAGCACCTTGGTCGGCTGCTGATCGTCGACTGCGGGGTGTTGTTCCCGACCCATGACGAACCGGGCGTCGACCTGATCCTGCCCGATCTGCGCCTCATCGAGAACCGCCTCGACGAGGTGGAGGCGCTGGTCTTGACCCATGCGCACGAGGACCACATCGGCGCGATCCCGTTTCTGCTCAAGATGCGACCCGACATCCCGGTCGTCGGGTCGAAGTTCACGCTTGCGCTAGTCGCCGAGAAGTGCCGAGAGCACCGCATCAAACCGGCGCTCATCGAGGTCGATGCAGATCAGAGCTCAACGCACGGGGTATTCGAATGTGAATACTTCGCGGTCAACCACTCGATCCCCGGCTGCCTGGCCATCGCGGTCCACACCGGCGCAGGCACGGTGCTGCACACCGGTGACATCAAGCTCGACCAGTCGCCGCCGGACGGCAAACCGACCGATCTGCCCGGGATGTCACGGCTCGGCGACGCCGGGGTGGATCTGTTCCTGTGCGATTCGACGAACGCCGAACTGCCCGGCGTCGGCCCGTCGGAAAGTGAGATCGGGCCGAACATGCACCGGCTGATACGCAGCGCGCAGGGCCGGGTCATCGTGGCATGCTTCGCCTCGAACGTCGGTCGTGTGCAACAGATCATCGATGCCTCCGTCGCGCTCGGTCGCAAGGTGTCGTTCGTCGGCCGGTCGATGGTGCGAAACATGGGAATCGCCAAGGAACTCGGCTATCTCAGAGTCGCCAACGACGACGACATCATCGACATCGGCGTAGCGGAGATGTTGCCGCCCGAGCAGGTGGTCCTGCTCACCACCGGCACACAGGGCGAGCCGATGGCCGCCCTCTCGCGGATGTCGCGCGGTGAGCACCGCAGCATCACGCTGACGTCCGGTGACCTCATCATCATGTCGTCCTCGCAGATACCCGGCAACGAGGAAGCGATTTTCGGCGTGCTGGATGCGCTGGCGAAGATCGGTGCGCGCGTCGTGACCAACCAGCATGTCCGCGTGCATGTATCGGGTCATGCGTACGCCGGTGAACTGTTGTTCCTCTACAACGGAGTACGGCCGCGCAACGTCATGCCGGTGCACGGCACGTGGCGGATGATGCGCGCGAACGCGGCGCTGGCCGAGCGCACGGGAGTACCGGAGGAACACATCGTGCTGGCAGAAAACGGTGTCAGTGTCGACCTGGTGAGCGGTCGGGCGTCGATCGCCGGCGCGGTGCCGACCGGCAAGATGTTCGTCGACGGGTTGATCACCGGCGACGTCGGTGAAACCGTGGTCGGCGAACGTCTCACGCTCTCTTCGGGTTTCATCGCGGTGACGGTGGTGGTGCGGCGCGGAACCGGGCGTGCGACCGCACCCGCGCACCTGCACTCGCGCGGATTCTCCGAGGATCCGAAGTCGCTGGAACCCGCCACGCGCAAGGTGGAGGAAGCGTTGGAAGCCCTTGCCGCCGAGAACGTCACCGACGTCACGCGCATCGCCCAAGCTGTGCGCCGCGCGGTCGGCAAGTGGGTGGGGGAGACCTACCGTCGTCAGCCGATGATCGTGCCGACGGTCATCGAGGTCTAAGCGCTCGGCGATGCGCGGCAGGCGATCTCAGCGCTTGTTGACCGATCCGGCGTCCACCGGCAGCGCCACCCCGGTCACGTAGCGCGCACCGTCGGACACCAACCAGGCCACCGCGTCGGCGATGTCCTCGGCTGAGAGCACCTGGACCGGCAACGCGTTGCCCATGTCCTGCGGTGACTTCTCCTCGATGCTGCCCAGCCACTGCCGCGTGGCGTCGTTGTTGATCATCGGGGTGTCCACGCCGGCCGGATGAATGGAGTTGACCCGGATGCTGTGCTGGGCAAGCAGATTGGCGTAGATGCGCATCAAACCGACGATCCCGTGCTTGGCGGCGACGTACCCGATGGCGCCGGCGTCGTCGCTGCCGACGCCGATCAACCCGGCCACCGAACTGGTGAGCACGATCGAGCCGCCCTGGCCCTGCTGCACCAACGTCGGGATCGCGACCTCGACGGTGTGGTGCACGCCGGTGAGGTTGACGTCGATGACGTCGCGCCAGCCGTCGGCGCCGGACTGCATAGGCGCGATGCCGGCGTTGGCGATGACGATGTCGAGCCGTCCGAGCTCATCGATTCCGGCCTGCAGCGCCGAGGCCAGTGCGCCCTGATCGCGAACGTCGGCCTGGCGGGCCACGATTCGCGCCCCGGTGTCTTCGACCAGCTTGACCGTCGCCGCGAGATCGTCAGGGTTGGCCAACGGATAGGGCACCGACGCGATCTGTTCGCAGATGTCGACCGCGATGATGTCGGCGCCATCGAAGGCCAGCCTGACCGCCTCCGCGCGGCCCTGGCCGCGCGCGGCGCCCGTGATGAACGCAACCTTGCCGTCGAGGCCGCCCATCAGCTGCGGAGCTGACCCTTGCTCGGATCACCGGCGACCACCGGTTGCAGCATCTTGATGTCCGGCGCACCGTCCAGGTGCTCACCGACCGTGCCGAACAGGGTCGCGACCGCGGGCGCGGCGCTGTGCGTCTGCAGGGCGTCGGCATCGGCCCACTGTTCGACGAACACGAACGTGCCGTCGGCCTCGTGCAGCGCATACAGCTCGCAGCCGGGCTCCTGGTGCACCGCCTCGACGGCCTTCTGGCAGGCCGCCCGCACGGTGTCCACGGACTCCGGCTTGGCGGTCATGGTTGCGACGACGACGATCGGCATGGGCGATGAGCTCCTCGATGAGTGCCTGCTGGACGAGTGCACAGCCTACTGCGCGCCGCTCACCCCACGTCGACCTAGACCTGCTGCGGGACGATAACGGCCATACGCAGGGAAAATGTGCTTCGGCGCGATATGCGTGCTTGGAACCGAAGCGATACCTATCTGTGACCAGTGTGGCAGATGTTGTTTCTGGGGCTGTTGCGACTAGGCTGGCAGGCATGGCTAGCAAGACCGTGGCGCGTTCTGGAACCCGTTCGAACAGGTCAAAGGCCGGTTCACGGGGCGGGTCGCGCTCGGCGCCACGGCGCAAGCCGGCGCCGCGGCGGCACCCGTCGCCGGTGGCCACCGCCGGCGCCACCGTGGGCCGCGGCATGCGGGCAGGCTGGCTGATGCTCGCCAAGGGCGCGGGGTCGACGGCCCGTTCGGTGGGACGCGCCCGCGACCTCGAACCGGGACACCGCCGCGACGGCATCGCGCTGGCGCTGCTGGGCATCGCGGTGGTGATCGTCGCGAGTTCCTGGTTCGACGCGGCCCGGCCGGTCGGGGAGTGGATCGACACCTTCCTGCGGGTGCTCATCGGTTCCGCGGTGGTGCTGCTGCCGATCGTGCTGGTCGCGGTGGCGCTGGTGCTGATGCGCACCGAACCCGATCCCGACGCCCGGCCGCGTCTGGTGCTCGGCGCGGCGATGATCGCGCTGCCGGCTCTGGGCCTGTGGCATCTGTGGGCCGGCTCGCCCGCCGATCCGGCCGCCCGCCAGCACGCCGCCGGGTTCTCCGGGTTCGCGATCGGTGGTCCGCTCTCTGATGGGCTCACCCCGTGGATCGCGGCGCCGCTGCTGTTCATGGGGGTGCTCTTCGGTGTGCTGCTGGTCACCGGGACGACGATCCGTGAGGTGCCGTCGACGCTGCAGATGATGTTCTCCACGCGCGGCTTCGGTGGTGAGCACGACGACGAGGACTACGCCGACGAGGACGATGCCGTCGCCGCGCAGCCCGATGATTTCTCCGACGGCTACTACGACGACCCGGCCGGCTACGGCGACGACGGGGCGCAGGCGTGGCCGACGGGCTCGCCGATGGACAACTACCCGATCGACGACGAGGCCCCCACCGTTCCGGAGCCCACCGTGCGGCCGCGGAAGAAGAAGCCCACCAAGAAGCAGGCGCTGTCACTGGACCGCGTGGTCGAGGGTCCCTACACGCTGCCCCCGCTGGACCTGCTCATCGTGGGCGACCCGCCCAAGCTGCGTAGCGCGGCCAACGACCGGATGGTCGACGCCATCAACGAGGTCCTTCAGCAGTTCAAGGTCAACGCCTCGGTCACCGGCTGCACCCGCGGCCCGACCGTCACCCGCTACGAGGTCGAGTTGGGCCCGGGCGTCAAGGTCGAGAAAATCACTGCGCTGCACCGCAATATCGCCTATGCGGTGGCCACCGAGAGCGTGCGGATGCTGGCGCCGATCCCCGGCAAGTCGGCGGTGGGTATCGAGGTACCCAACACCGACCGGGAGATGGTGCGCCTCGCCGACGTGCTGACCGATCCGTCCACCCGCGGCGACCACCACCCGTTGGTGATCGGGCTCGGTAAAGACATTGAGGGCGAATACATTTCGGCGAACCTCGCGAAGATGCCGCACCTGCTGGTGGCCGGCTCGACCGGCTCGGGTAAGTCCAGCTTCGTCAACTCGATGCTGATCTCGCTGCTCGCGCGGGCCACCCCGGAAGAGGTCAGGATGATCCTGATCGACCCGAAGATGGTGGAACTCACCCCCTACGAAGGCATTCCGCACCTGATCACGCCGATCATCACGCAGCCGAAGAAGGCCGCCGCGGCGCTGGCGTGGCTGGTCGAGGAGATGGAGCAGCGCTACCAGGACATGCAGGCCTCGAAGGTGCGTCACATCGACGACTTCAACAAGAAGGTGCGCTCCGGAGAGATCACCACGCCGCTGGGCAGCCAGCGCGAGTACAAGCCCTACCCGTATGTGGTGGCGATCGTCGACGAATTGGCCGACCTGATGATGACCGCACCGCGCGACGTCGAAGACGCGATCGTGCGCATCACACAGAAGGCCCGCGCGGCGGGGATCCACCTCGTGCTGGCCACCCAGCGGCCCTCGGTCGACGTGGTCACCGGCCTGATCAAGACCAACGTGCCGTCCCGGTTGGCGTTCGCGACGTCGTCGCTGACCGACAGCCGGGTGATCCTCGACCAGCAGGGCGCCGAAAAGCTGATCGGCATGGGCGACGGGCTGTTTCTGCCGATGGGCGCCAACAAGCCGATCCGGCTGCAGGGCGCGTTCATCACCGACGACGAGATCCACGCCGTCGTCGAGGCCACCAAGGCCCAGGCCGAGCCCGAATACACCGAGGGCGTCACCACCGCGAAGACCACCAGCGAACGCACCGACGTCGACCCCGACATCGGCGACGATATGGATGTCTTCCTGCAGGCCGTGGAGCTGGTGGTGTCCAGCCAGTTCGGCTCGACGTCGATGTTGCAGCGCAAGCTGCGGGTCGGCTTCGCCAAGGCCGGCCGGTTGATGGACCTGATGGAGACCCGCAACATCGTAGGCCCCAGCGAAGGCTCCAAGGCCCGCGAGGTACTGGTCAAACCCGACGAGCTGGCGGCCACGCTGGCGTCGATCCGCGGCACCGGCGACGGCGGTGACGAAGAGGACGAGGACGCCGAGTGACCCCAGCTGGCGCCGAGATCGACGAAATGGCGGATTTCATTCGGGCTTTGGCGCCCGGCTGTCCCGTTCGGCGAGGGTGAGGAGCATGCGGGTGTTGCCCAGGATGTTGGGCTTGACGAAGGACAGGTCGAGGAACTCCGCGACACCGGTGTCATAGGAGCGGCACATCTCTTCGTAGACCTCCGCGGTCACCGGTGTGCCGTCGATCTCGACGAACCCGTGCGCGGTGAAGAACTCCACCTCGAAGGTGAGCACGAAGATGCGCTCCAGGCGCAGTTCCTCGGCCACTGCCAGCAGCTGGTCGACGATCGCATGCCCGATGCCGCGACTGCGCACTTTTGGATGCACCGCCACGGTGCGCACCTCGCCGAGGTCGGACCACAACACGTGCAGCGCCCCGCAGCCGATCAGCTCGCCGTCCAACTCGGCCACCCAGAACTCCTGGACCGCCTCGTAGAGGTTCACCAGGTTCTTCTCCAGCAGGATCTTGCCGGCGTAGATGTCCACCAACCCTTTGATCGCGGGCACGTCCGAGGTCCGCGCTCGCCGCACGACGACCCGATCGGGATCTGCGCTCACACGTGGAGGGTATCGGTTTGAGCAACCGATATTCTGTGGCGGTGCCGGGCCAACCTCATACTGATCCGCTGGTTCCGCGCGCCCGGGTGGCGAACATCGCAAACATGCTCACCGGCGTGCGGATGGCGTTGGTTCCGGTGTTCGTGGCTTTTCTGTTCGTCGCCGACGGCCATGAAACGTTCTGGCGGATAGCCGCATTCGTGGTATTCGCGGTAGCGGTGATCACCGACCGGTTCGACGGCGCGTTGGCGCGCAGCTACGGCATGGTCACCGAGTTCGGCACGCTCGCCGATCCGATCGCCGACAAGGCGCTGATCGGCGCCGCGCTGATCGGGCTATCGGTGCTCGGTGATCTGCCGTGGTGGATCACCGTGGTGATCCTGGCGCGCGAGATCGGCATCACCGTGCTGCGGTTCGCGGTGCTGCGCCACGGCGTCATCCCGGCCAGCCGCGGCGGCAAACTCAAGACTTTGGTGCAGGCCGTGGCGATCGGCCTGTTCATCCTGCCGCTTTCGGGCGCCTGGCTGGCCGGCGCGTGGGTGGTCATGTGGGCCGCGATCGTGTTGACCGTGCTCACCGGCGTCGACTACGTCATCTCGGCGGCCAGGGATTCCCGGGCCCGGGCCTGACCGCCTTTTGCAGTTGATCTGCGCGATCCGGGAACCATCCCCGTGCTGCGCAGCGTTGGCATATATGAACCCCTCGACCCGACTTCGTAAGGAGAGCACGATGACGGCATTGCTGCGCGAGGTGATCGGCGACGTGCTGCGTCGTGCCCGGATCGAGCAGGGTCGCACGCTGCGCGAAGTGTCCGACTCCGCGCGCGTCAGCCTCGGCTATCTGTCCGAGGTGGAACGCGGCCGCAAGGAAGCCTCCAGTGAGCTGCTCAACGCCATCTGCGGGGCCCTGGACGTCCCGTTGTCGCGGGTGCTGTCGCACGCCGGCGAGGAGATGGAGCGCGAGGAGCACGCCGCGTTCACCGGTGCGGGCGCGGCCAACATCGACGCCAGCACCAAAGTCGTCATTCCCCAGGTCGTGTCGATGGCGGTGGCCTGAGCCGGTTCTGGGTGTGGCGACCGGTGCCGAACCGATAGATTGGGCAGGACGGTGACCCCGGGCGCCGGCGAGTCCGAGAAAACCACAGACACGAAGGCGGAATGATCCATGGCCAATCCGTTCGTCAAGGCGTGGCGCTACCTGATGGCGCTGTTCAGCTCCAAGGTCGACGAGTACGCCGACCCGAAGGTGCAGATTCAGCAGGCCATCGAGGAGGCGCAGCGTCAGCACCAGACGTTGACCCAGCAGGCCGCCCAGGTCATCGGTAATCAGCGGCAGCTGGAGATGCGGCTCAACCGCCAGCTCGCCGATATCGAAAAGCTGCAGGTCAACGTCCGTCAGGCCTTGACCCTGGCCGATCAGGCCACCGAGGCCGGTGACGCCGCCAAGGCCACCGAGTACAACAACGCCGCCGAGGCGTTCGCCGCGCAGCTGGTGACCGCCGAGCAGAGCGTCGAAGACCTCAAGGGCCTGCACGACCAGGCGCTTCAGGCAGCTGGTCAGGCCAAGAAGGCCGTCGAGCAGAACGCGATGATGCTGCAGCAGAAGATCGGCGAACGCACCAAGCTGCTCTCCCAGCTCGAGCAGGCCAAGATGCAGGAGCAGGTCAGCGCGTCGCTGCAGTCGATGAGCGAGCTCGCCGCGCCGGGCGCCACGCCGAGCCTCGACGAGGTGCGGCAGAAGATCGAGCGCCGCTACGCCAACGCCATGGGTTCGGCCGAGCTGGCCCAGAACTCGGTGCAGGGCCGGATGCTCGAAGTGCAGCAGGCCAGCGTGCAGATGGCCGGCCATTCCCGGCTGGAGCAGATCCGGGCCTCGATGCGCGGCGAGCAGCTGCCCGCCGGTGGCACCGCGACGCCCGCTCCGGCCAAGCCGGCCACCGACCAGCAGGCGGCACCGGAAAACCCGCTGTCCCAATAGATTCGTTTGGAAGCACGATGAACCCACGCTCGAGTCGACCAGAGGCCTGGCGGTCGTTGCTGCAGCGTGGGGTCGACACCGCCGCCGAGTGGTCCGACGTGCTGGCCGAGAAGCTCAACGCCGCATCCGATCCGCGCGCCAAGCTGTTGCGGAAGCGGCGCTGGGCGCTGCGGCTGGCGCTGTTCTTCGCCGTGTCGTCGGTGTTCTGGATCGCGGTCACCGCGGTGGTGGCGTCCTGGAGCACCCCGGCGTGGGTGCTGTTCATCCCGATTCCCATCGCTGCCGGTGCGGCGTTCCTGGCGACCCTGACGTTCCTGCGGTATCGATGGCTACGACGCGAGCCATTGCCGCCGCAACGCTCCCGCGCCGCGCGCCGGCTGCCGCCGTGGGGTTCGGCGGCGCGGCAACCCATGGCCGCGCTGGCGTCCTCAGAGCGGGGACTGTTCTCGCTGCTGGGCGTCATGGAGCGAGGCCGGATGCTGCCGCCCGAGGAACTGCGCGAACTGACCGCCGCGGCCCACCAGACGGCCGCGACGATGGCGGCGACCGCCACCGAGGTGGTGTCGATGGAGCGCGCGGTCCGATCGGCGCCGCAGTCGCGGGTGCACCTGGCGCCGACCATCAACGCCTACACCGCCCAACTTCACCAGGGCGCGCGACAGTACGACGAAATGGTCGACGCCGCAGCGCAACTGGTTTCCGCGGTCAACGCCGGGCCGATGTCGCGCTCGCCGATGTCGCAGCAGCGCTACCGCGAGCAGCTGTCCAATGCCACGGACCGGCTGTCCGGATGGGCGCAGGCGTTCGACGAGTTGGGTCAGCTGCGCGGCGCGTAATCGCTTAGATGTCGTGTGAACTCGGCGGGCCCGAGCGGGGACCAAAGCGGTCGATGTAGGCCTGGTGGACGTGCGCCTTCTTGCGGCGTGAGATCTCGTCGACCAGGGCGGGGTCCAGGCCGTGTTTGGCCAGCATGTGCCGGCGCCACACCTTGTTGAGGGCGTGCGAGAAGTAGACGAACGGGATCAGGATCGGCAACGTCATCGTCAGGTGCACGTCCAGCGTCGTCGGGATGAACCAGAACGGCGCCACCACGATGAAGGCGGGGATGAAGACGCGGATCATCATTCGGCGCGTCGCGCCCTCGCCGGCCAGGTCGTTTCGCACCCAGTCGCGCATCGAGTCGGGTAGGCGCCGCCCGTAGCTGTACCCGATGTACTCCCACAGGTTGGGCCGGGTGCGTGTTTCGGTGGTCATATTGACTACCAATGTTACCGACCCGTGGTTACATTCCCGCCCGCAGCGACGGGAACACCGTGGCGACCAGACCGCGCACCGTGCCCTTGAGGAAGTCCAGCGTGTCGAAGTAATCGCGCCACAAGGTGATGCGCCCGCCGTGCACCTCGAACGTGCCGCACACCCAGAACTGGATCCGGAGCGGGCCGAACACCAGCGCGTCGGTGCGCTCGGTCAGCACCGCGCTGCCTTCGCCGGCGATGCGGTGGATCTTGACCTCGAAGCCGGCGCGGCCCTGACCGCGCCGCATCATGTTCACGATCCGTTGCCGACCGCGGATGGTCGGCAATCCGACGTTCTGCCACTCGATCCCGTCGGCGAGCGATCTGTCGACGGTGTCGAAGTCCTCGTCCTGTAGCGCGTAGAGGAACGTCTCCACCGTGCGCACGTTGTCGAGGTCGGGTCTCAGTGCGGCAACCTGGTCGGTCATGGCAGCCAGCCTAGTGCGCCGGACCTGTGGCACGGTAGGCCAATGCGCGTCGCGATAGTTGCCGGACCCGATCCCGGGCACGCCTTTCCGGCGCTCGCGCTGTGCCTTCGGTTTGTGGACGCCGGGGATGCGCCGACGCTGGTGACCGGCAAGGAATGGCTGGACACCGCCCGCGCTGTCGGGGTGGAGGCCGTCGAACTCCTCGGGCTCGACGCGACCGATCTCGACGACGACACCGACGCCGGCGCCAAGATCAACCAGCGCGCGGCCCGCATGGCCGTGCAGAACGCGCCGCAGCTGCGCGCGCTGGCCCCGGACCTGGTGGTGTCGGACGCGATCACGGTCGCCGGCGCGTTCTGCGCCGAACTGCTGGGTCTGCCGTGGATCGAGTTGAACCCGCACCCGCTGTACCGGCCGTCGAAGGGGCTGCCGCCGGTGGGCAGCGGGCTGGCGCCGGGGGTCGGGATGCGGGGCCGGCTGCGTGACGCGGTGATGCGCGCGCTGAGCGCCCGGTCGTGGCGCGAAGGGCTGCGACAGCGCGCGGCGGCCCGCGCCGAAATCGGTTTGCCACCAACCGATCCGGGACCCCTGCGGCGGCTGATCGCGACGCTGCCCGCGCTGGAGGTGCCACGCCCCGACTGGCCTGCCGAGGCCGTGGTGGTCGGGCCGCTGCACTTCGAGCCGACGTCCTCGGTGCTGACGGTGCCGCCTGGTGCGGGTCCGGTGGTGGTGGTCGCCCCGTCGACGGCGACGACGGGGACCGGCGGGCTGGCACAGGTGGCGCTGGAGGCGTTGAGGCCGGGACAGACGCTCCCCGAGGGTTCCCGGCTGGTGGTGTCGCGGCTGTCCGGTCCCGACGTACCGGTGCCGCCGTGGGCGGCCGTCGGCCTGGGCCGCCAGGATGACCTGCTGGCCCACGCCGACGTGGTGGTGTGCGGCGGCGGGCACGGCCTGGTGTCCAAGGCACTGCTGGCCGGGGTGCCGCTGGTGGTGGTGCCCGGTGGTGGTGATCAGTGGGAGATCGCCAATCGCGTTGTGCGCCAAGGTAGTGGACAGCTGGTGCGCCCGTTGACCGCGGACGGGCTGGCGTCGGCGGTGGGTGAGGTGTTGTCGGCGCCGCGTTACCGCGACGCCGCGCGCCGGGCCGGCGCGTCGGTGGCCGACGTCGAGGATCCGGTACGTGTGTGCCATAACGCGCTGACGTAAGTTTGAGTGGTGCGTTTGACCGAATTCCACGAACTCGTCGAGGGGCAGTTCGGCCCCGTGCGCGGCGCGTCGATCGTCGTCGACCACGTGCTGAGCGGGTTGGGCGGTCGCACTGGGGCGCAGGCCATCGAGGACGGCGTCGACCCGCGCGACGTCTGGCGCGCGCTGTGCGCGGACTTCGACGTGCCGCGCGATCAGTGGTGACCGGGACAGCCGCGAGTGTGCGGATTCATACGCGTGCCTCGGCGTGTTGCGGATGAAACCGCACATTCGGCTCAGAAGCGTCTACTGCTTGTCTTCGGCGCGACCCACGCCTGACACGTGAGCCGGACCCGCCCGGTCGTCGTCGCTGTCACGCTCGGATGTCTGCGACGCCGCTTGCTCTTCCGCCGGTGACACAGTGGCTCCGCCCGCGGTCTGGCCGGGTGCCGGCGATTTGTAGTCGGGGTCGCTTGTCGGCGCGCTCGCGCCGCCCGATCTGGCCCCTAAAGCCTGAGTCCGGTCGTCGGTGTCGGCCGACGCCTTACGGCCCTCGTACGGTGGCACCTCCGACTCGACATCGCGCGGGGGTTCGGTGGTGAAGCCCGTTTCGAAGTCGGGCTTCTCGCCGCTGCCGTACGCGGGGACGGACTCGTCACCCTGGTATTCACCCGACGGCCGATCCGCCGGCCCTCCGGACGGCACGTCCGAACCGGTGTCTCGCGATCCCTTTTCTTCCGGCTCTGTCATGGCTATTTACTCCTCACCTTCGCCGCATGGGCTGCGGCGACGTTCTCGATCGGTGCCCATCACTAGCCGCGCTGCCCGAGTACTAGCGCGGTTTCCCGGTGCAACCGCCCAAAGTTGTAGTACGCCGCGCAGGCGCCCTCGGCCGAGACCATGCACGTGCCGATCGGCGTTTCCGGTGTGCACGCGGTGCCGAATACCTTGCACTCCCATGGTTTGATGACGCCTTTGAGTACCTCACCGCACTGGCACGCCTTGGGGTCGGCGACCCGCACGCCGGGCATCTCGAACATGGCCTCGGCATCGAATTGCGCGTAGTCATGGTGAATCTTGAGCGCGCTGTGCGATATGAATCCCAGACCGCGCCATTCGAAGTGTGGACGCAGTTCGAACGTCTGCGCCATGAGCTTCAACGCCTGGGTGTTGCCTTCGGGGCGTACCACCCGGGTGTACTGGTTCTCGACCTCGCAACGGTCGTCCCGGATCTGCTGCAGCAACATGTGAACCGACGCGAGGATGTCGAGCGGTTCGAACCCAGCCACCACGATCGGCTTGCCGTACACGTCGGGTACGAAGCGATACGGGCGCAAACCGACCACCGTCGACACGTGGCCCGGCCCGAGGAACCCCGACAGCCGCAGATCGGGGGATTCGAGGATGGCCTTGATCGGCGGGACGATCGTGACGTGGTTGCAGAACACATGGAAGTTCTTCACCCCCAACGTGCGTGCGCGCACCAGCGTCACGGCCGTCGACGGTGCGGTGGTTTCGAAGCCGACGGCGAAGAACACCACGCGCCGGTCAGGGTTGTCGATGGCCACCTTGAGCGCGTCGAGCGGTGAGTAGACGAACCGCACGTCGGCACCACGGGCCTTGGCGGCGATCAGGGTGCCGTTGGATCCGGGCACGCGCATCATGTCGCCGAAGGTGGTGAAGATGATGCCGGGCTGTTCGGCCAGCCACATCGCGTCGTCGATCCGGCCCATCGGGATGACGCACACCGGACATCCCGGGCCGTGCACCAGTTCGACGGACTCGGGCAACAGATGCTCTATGCCGTGCCGGTAGATGGTGTGGGTGTGGCCGCCGCACACCTCCATGAACTTGAACTCGTCATCACCGGCGAGTTCGGTGATCGCTTTGACCAATACCCGCGCGGCTGCCGGGTCTCGGAACTCGTCGACGAACTTCATATCAGACCTCTCAAGCGATCTCGGATGCGTTGAACGCTTCGATTTCGTTCACGTAGTCGGTGCCCATCTTCTGCACCTGATCAAGGGTCATCGCGGCCTCGCGTTCGTCGATCTTGGCCATCGCGAACCCGACGTGTACCAACACCCAGTCACCCACTTGCAGGTTGTCGTCGGCGAGCAGCCGCACGCTGATGTTGCGGCGCACACCGTTGACGTCGACCTTGGCCAGGGACTGTTCGGCGTCGACGATGTCGACCACCTGCCCCGGAATGCCAAGACACATCGTCGGTCTCCTCTCAACAGATTCGAGGCAGCGGATCACCGACGAGCATGTCGACGATCCGACTGCCACCGAAAGACGTTCGCAGCGCCACAATTCCGGGCGGCTCGGAAACGATCTCGCCGACGACGGCAGCGTCGGAGCCGTGAGGGTGCGTGCGCAGCGCGGATACGGCCGCTTCGGCTTCGTCGGCCGGGACGACGGCGACGAACTTGCCTTCGTTGGCCACATACAACGGGTCGATGCCGAGCATGTCGCATGCGCCGAGCACTTGCGGCGCGACGGGGATCCTGTCCTCGTCGAGGACCAGTGCGAACGGGTGGTCCTTGACCAGTTCGTTGGCCACCGTGCCGACGCCGCCGCGGGTGGGGTCTCGCATCCACCGCGTCGAAGGCGCCGCCGCCAATAGCGCTTCCACCAGTTCGTGCACGGGTGCGGTGTCGGAGGCGATGTCGGCGTCGATCGCCAGATCGCCGCGCGCCAACATGACCGCCATGCCGTGCTCGCCGATGGTCCCGGACAACAACACCTTGTCGCCGGGTTGGACGAGGTCGCCGGAAAGCTTTCTGCCCGCTGGTATCACACCCACACCCGAGGTACAGATGTAGACGCCGTCGGCGGCGCCCTTGTTGACCACCTTGGTGTCGCCGGTGACGATCGCGACGCCGGCGTTGGCTGCCGCTTCGCTCATGTCAGCGACGATCCTGCGCAGTTCGGCGATTCCGAAGCCCTCTTCGATGACGAAGGCCGCCGACAGCCATTGCGGCCGTGCTCCCGACACGGCGAGGTCGTTGATTGTTCCGTGCACCGCGACGTGACCGATCGATCCGCCCGGAAAGTGCCGCGGCGAAACGACGTACGAATCGGTGGAGAACGCCAACCGCTCACCCGTTGGCGTACACAGTGCGGCAGCGTCACCGAGTCGTTCGAGTTCGTCGTTGCGGAACGCCTCCAGGAATACCGCGTCGACCAACGCCGCTGACGACTTGCCGCCTGCGCCATGGGCGAGCGTCACCACGTCATCGAGCAGGCGTGGCCGGCGCTGGCGGTGTCTGTCGATGCGTTCGAGCACCCGGTCTTCGCGCTGCGCAGCGCTACGCGCGCCGTCGACTGTTCCAGTCATCGTGTGTGCACTCCGTTACGGGGACGGGCCATGTGGTCTTGGGCGACCGACCAGAGTCGGTACCCGAGCATGGCGTGGCTTTCCTGGATGCGGTGAATGCTCTGGGAATGCACGGTGAAGCAGTGGTCGAGATCTTCGGCACTGGCCATCCAGCCGCCGTCGTGTCCGGAGAACCCGACCGTGAGTAGACCCCGCTGCTTGGCCTCGGTGATGGCGGTCATCAGGTCCTCGGAATTACCCGATGTGGACAACGCGATCGCGATGTCGCGGTCGCGGGCGTGGGCGATGATCTGGCGTTTGAAGATCAGCTCGAACCCGACGTCGTTGCCCAGCGCGGTGACCACGGCGTTGTCGGCGGCTAGCGACCACGCCGGCACCGGGCGTCCGCGGGCGGGACGGCTGAACAACGATGCCAGCGTCGCGGCGTCGGTGGAGCTGCCGCCGTTTCCGAATGTGTAGAGCCGTCCGCCGCGGCGAAACCGATCAGCCATCTCGATGCCTGCCGACTTCAGCGCATCGTGGTACTCCTCCGACGATTCGCGTTGCAGCCGGGCGCTTTCGGCGGCCTTACCACGCGCGGAGGCGGCCAGATCGTCGAGCAGGCTTGCCGCGTCGGTCTCCTCGGATTCGATGAAGGGATACAGGAATCCGGTGCTTTCCGCGCCTGTCATCGGTTCACCTCCTCGTCGATGTCGTCGAGGCGCGATATGGCCGCGCCGGCGTGCACGAGCACGAGGTCGTTGGGGGCGACGCCACCGAGTAGCGTGACGTCTATCCATTCCTCGCCTTCGGCCGTGCGTACGAGTGCCTGATCGGTTGCGGCAGTGGGTTCGAGGAGTACCTCGGCAACCCGGCCTTGATCGCTGCAGGTGATGCAGACGTCGTCGGTGCACTCGGCTACCGCGGATGTCAGCAGCCCGGAATGCTCGAAGCAGACGTGGGTGAGCTCCCAGAGCAGGTGATAGATCAACACGAACGTTCCGGTGGCCGGCAGCATCGGATCCTCGGAGTCGATCCACAGGATGTGATCTGCTGCGCCGGCTGACGGACGCGGTCCGGAACCGATCCACAGGGTAAGCACACCCCAGGCGGGTGCGCGACGCATGGCGTCGACGACGGCAGGTTCGTCGGCGGACGCGACCGCGATCAGCAGGTCGCCGGGTTGACTGGCCACCCGCGCTTGCGCCACCGGATCGGGTTCGACGAGTGCGACCGATGGCAGCGCGCGCTTGCCCATGATCACCGGATGGACGAACTCGACGGCGACGTGGTGTGCGTGCGGTTCCCACTGCGGTGAGACGACCCAGAGGGTGGCGCCATGGTGAAACCGTCGCGCCATCGCCAGCGCGGCTGCGGCCAGATCGGCGGACAGTGCGGCATCGATGTAGGATCCACCAGGTCGTGTGGCGGTGGTCACGTCAGAACTCCCTGCCTGGTAAGCGAATTGACGAGCCCCAGCGTGGTGCGGGTGGCAGCTTCGAGCGCAGCGCACTCGGCGTCGGTCAGGGTTGCGCACACCCAGTCCCAGTGCGCCGAGACGACGGATCCCGGTGTCGGCGCGGAGGTCAGGGATACGTCGCCCTTCGTCCAGTGCAGGGTCTCGCTCGACGGCGCGCCGAGCAGCAGCGTGCCGTCATCGAATAGCAGTGGGCTCGACGAGATCACCGCGCGCTGATCGTCGACGGATTCGACGGTTCCCCAGCGGATGCGGCAACTCTGCATGACGTGCACGGCGGTGGTGGGGTCGCGGCCGAGGAAGCGCACCCACGGATAGACCACGAACACGTGGAAGCTGTGATGTGCCAACACATCCGATCGGGGTGGAACCAGGTCGAGCAGTCCGGTGACCTGGCCGGTGAACGCCGAGCGTAGCCGGGCGAGCAGTGCGTCGGGATCCACCTGGCCAAGCGCCGGGCCGCCGACCCAGTAGCTGTCGATCACCTGCTCGTTCAGCGCGTCGGAGCCGAGCACTTCGGCGATGGCCTGCAGGTACGGCCAAGCCCCGTCGAACTCGGGGACGTGCGCGGCGAGCCCAGAAGTACCGCCACCGTCGCTGGGACCGCAATAGCCCAGTTCGTTCGGCGGGTAGGCGTACCGCCCGAACAGTGTCTGGCCCGTCGTCAACGCACTCATCCGGAATTCCCCACCAGCAACTGACCCAGGGCGATGCCGCCGTCGTTCGGCGGCACACGGTGATGGGTGATGGCCCCGAAACCGTTGTCGCGCAATTCCTGCAGGGCAAACTTCAGCAGCGTCGCGTTCTGGAACACCCCGCCCGACAGCGCAACCGTCGACGAGATCTCCGACTCCGCGCATGCGATTCGGCCGATCAGCTGCGCGACGGCGCGGTGGAACCGGGCGCCGATGATGCCGGTCGCCACCCCGGCGCGCCGATCGGCGATCACCGCCCGAAGCACCGGCGCCGGATCGATCACATCGTCATGCAGCGTGAACGCGTAAGCGCCTGTGTCGCCGCCGCCCTCGCGGGACAGGCCTTCCAGCTCGATCGCTGCTTGCGCCTCGTAGGCGACCACCTGGCGCACCCCGGCCAGCGCTGACACCGCGTCGAACAGGCGTCCCATGCTCGATGTCGGTACACAGCCGAAGCCGGTGTCGAGTTGACGCATCAGCACTTTTCGTTCGTCGGGCGGACAGGCGGCGATCGGCGCCAGGTCGGCATCCCACGGTATGCCTGCGGCCCACAGGTGCGAAAGCGCCATCCGGTACGGCCGCAGCACGCTGATATCGCCGCCGGCCATCGGCACATACTTGAGGTGCGCCAGCCGCTGGAAGCCCTTGTAGCCGGCCAGAAGTACCTCGCCGCCCCACACCGCGCCGTCGGCGCCGTAACCCGTTCCGTCGAAAGCGAACCCGAGTACCTGCGCCGAGTTGTCAAGACCATGTTCGGCCATCACGGCCGCGATATGGGCGTGGTGGTGCTGGACCGTGCGCACCGGCCGGTCGGCGGCGTTGCGGTGCGCCCATCCGGTCGAGCGGTACTGCGGATGGGCGTCGGCGACCAGCAGCTGCGGTGAAACCGCGGTGAGCGCTTGCAGATGCTGCCGGGCCGAGTCGAACGCCGACAATGTCGCCAGATCGTCCATGTCGCCGATGTACTGGCTCAACCACGCGTACTTCCCGTCGGCGACCGCCATGGTGTTCTTCAGGTCGGCGCCGACGGCCAGGGTCGGCGGCACCGGCACCGGCAATGCGATCGGCAGCGGGGCATAGCCGCGGGACCGGCGGATTGGCAACTCGACACCGGCAACGGCCCGCATGACGGAGTCATCGCACGGCACCAGGATCGCGCGGTCGTGGGTCAGCCAACCGTCGGCGAGGTACGAAAGTCGGTCGAGCGCATCGTCGTCGGCGAAACAGATCGGCTCGCCGGCCAGGTTGCCCGAGGTCATGACCATAACGGCCGGGCCCCGGGGGTCGCCGGGCAGGCCGAACAACAACGGGTGCAACGGCGCATAGGCCAGCAGGACGCCCAGGTCCGGGTTGTGTGGGGCAACGGCGTCGGCCACGGGAGCGTCGGACCGTCGAGGTACCAGCACGATCGGACGCTGCGGACCTGACAGCAGTCGCGCCGACGCGTCGTCGACCTCGGCGATGTCGCGGGCGGCGGCGAGGTCCGGCACCATCACCGCGAACGGCTTGTCGCCGCGACGTTTCCGCGACCGCAGCGCGGACACAGCGCGGGCGTTGCCCGCGTCGCAGGCGAGGTGGTAGCCGCCGATGCCCTTGACTGCCAGCACGCCGCCGTCACGCAGCAACGCTCGCGCGTGCTGGAGAGCAGCTTCGCCCGTCGATGAGTTGGCGGACCCGTCCCGATAGGTCAGCGTGGGTCCGCAGTTCGGACAGCAGATCGGTTGGGCGTGGAACCTTCGGTCGCCGGGATCGTGGTATTCGCGGGCGCATTCGGGACACATCTCGAACGCGGCCATCGTGGTGGATGTGCGGTCGTACGGTAGCGAGCCGATGATCGTGAAGCGGGGACCACAGTTGGTGCAGTTGATGAACGCGTGCCGGTAGCGTCGGTCGCAGGGATCGGCCTGTTCGGTGGCGCATTGCGTGCACATCGCGACATCAGGTGAGGTCAGGGTGCGCCCGCCGTCGGTGCGCGCGGTGTCGGCGATGACGAACCCGGTGCCGCCGACCAGTGGAATTCGCTGGGCGGTGAGGGATTCGATCACCGCCAGCGGCGGTGGATTACCGCGCAGTCGGCTGAGGAAGCTTTCGACGTCACCGGCGTCGCCCTCGACTTCGACGACGGCACCGGCGCTGTCGTTGCGCACACAGCCCGAAAGTCCGAACGCGGCTGCGCACGAGTAGACGAAGGGCCGAAACCCCACGCCTTGTACGACGCCGCCTACGTCAACCCGCAACCGCACCCTGCTGGTCATGGCGGGTCCTCGACGCCTTGACCGCGGCCCATGAGTTCAAGACCCGACATCGCCGCGTCGGCACCGGCTTTGTCGGTTTTGTCCACGACGAATCCCATGTGGATGATCACCCAGTCGCCGGCGGCAAAGGTTTCCTCCGGGAGCATGCCGACGTTGACCTTGCGCTGCTCACCGGCGACATCGACGAGGGCCAGTTGGTCGCCGTACCCGTCGAGCATGCGCACCACCTGTCCCGGTATCCCCAGGCACATGGTTCAGCCCCCCTTCACCGTCGACCGCGCCAACAGGTCGGCGACCACGTCGGCGACCGCTTGCACCGCGTCGGGAACGGCGCCCGCCACGGCGCCGGACAGGCCGATGCCCTCGTTGACGTCGGCGACCTCACAACCGATCACCACCGTGTGCGGCGGCGTGCCGCCCAGCGACACCAAGTTCGCGAACACCGCCTGCGGATCCATCGCGTGTCCGTCCAGACCCGGTTCAGCGGTGGGGGTTTCGTGATCGGATTCGAAAACATGCAACGTTCCCGGTGCACCCTGGTTCGGTACGGCATCGACGAGCACCAGCGCCTCAACGCCGTCCAGCAGGTCATAGGCCAGGTGCACGCCGCGGATCCCGTAATCGATGACCCGCACCCGCGGGGCTTCGAGCGTGTTGTGCACGCGGCGGATCACCTCGGAGCCGAAACCATCGTCGCCGAGAAAGATGTTGCCGATGCCCGCTACCAGAATCTGAGACGTGATGACACCTCGGCTACATCCGACGGATCTTCAGGTAGCGCTGGGCGTCCGGGATCGACATCACACCCAGTACCACGGCAACCAGAACGACCGCGGCGGCAAGGCCGACAGCGATCCAACCCACTACTTCCATCACTGGCTCCTTTCGAGGGGTTCGACTTCGTCGGGGGCGAAGTACAGGTATCGCCCGTACCAGTCGTGCATCTCGGCGGCTGGATCGTCCTCCAGCACAACGCCGATGTGCTGAGCGCCGTCGACGTCTTCGTGCACCGAGGTGACATGTGCGATTCGGTTGGCATAGAAGAGGTCCTGCGCGTCGGCTCGACGCGACGGTCGTAGCCGCACCCGAGTGCCGCGCGCCACCGGTGTGCCGTTGACCAGCACGGCATCGGTTTCCGGACGCACCGCGGTGTCCGCCGACGGGTCCCACCAGTCGACGCCCTCGGGTATGTCGGGAACCAGATCGGGCGCATGTGCGGGCGCATGCGGATCGCGCAGTACGCCATGCAGGTTCAGCATCGCCTCGGGCGACATCGAGTCGCAGCGGTCGATGATCGCCGCGGCCAGCGGGTCGGTGGCGCGGGCTTGAGCCTTCTCCTGCTCGGTCATCGTCATGATCCGCAAGGTGAGGATCTCGTCGATCTCGGTGGAGTCGTACAGCGTGCCCGCGCTCTGTTCGGCGATGTGCGGGTAGTCGTAGAGGATGATCGGGGAGACGAGCATGAGGTCGGAACTGCCCGGCGGTCCGGCGAGCACGGGGAAGCATCGGTGCTGTTGCAACCGCGCCGCCGCGGCGGCGGCCGCATTGGGTGGGTCGAGCAGCGACACGAACTCGCCGCCGGTGACTTCGATGAGCAGATGCGCGCCGATCAGCGAGGTGGCGATCGCATCGTCCTTGTGGGCGGCCGGAGGTGCGGTGTTGCGCATTTCGACGGTGAGCTGCAGCAGATCGCCGTCGCGCTTTGCGGATATCGACAGCACCCCCCGAAGTCGCCGTCGGGTGCGCACCAGCCTGCCGCCATCGACAACTTCGACCTCACCCCCTGCGGGGACGGCGATGTCGATGGTGCGGGGCAGTCCAGCGGCGGGGAAGCGGTCGATCGCGATCTCGCGTTCGACGGCCTCATCCCAGCTCAGCCATGTCTGTGTGCCGGTGGTCAGTTCGTCGACCGGTTCGAACCGACCGTTTCCGAGGTCGCGTTCGGCGCCGCGGTGCTGAAGCTGCAGGAACCGGACCACGCCGGACAACCACGGGACGCCCTGCGGGCGCACCAGCATCTGAGCAGACAGCGCGCTGTCCTCACCGATGCCCGAATCTGCGGCGCCCGAAGGCCCGAGCACGCCGAACTGCCAGCGCGACTGGTTCTTTTGCGAATCGGCTCGATACGGGTACAGCAGGTAGCCCTCGTAGAGCACCGCGTCGGCGACGGCGCGAACCTGATCCCAGTGGACGCTCACCGCGACTCCCTTGCCGAGCACTCCGACAGCAGGGACGTGATCGCATCGTCGAAACCGAGCAACCCGCGCGACGTCCGGTAGGCGGCCAGCGCATCGATGGTGTCGTGGTTCAACCGCATCCATCCGGTGTTCGGGAAGTGCTGCTGCACCAGGTCGTGCCACACGCGCACCGGCATGTCGTAGCGTTCGTCGCGGTCCCAGGGGACCTGGTGGACGACGAAGCCGCGGGTTCCGGCGGTGAAAACCGTTCCACTGAACAGGAACTGGAGCGGAATCGTGCCGTCGCGCAGTGCGTGCAGGTATTTGGCGGCCGCCACCTCGAAGTCATATGTGCATTCGAGCGGCATCTGTATCTGGGTGCTGCTCGTGAAACCTGGCACCATTGCGGCCGCGTTCTGCCACAGGAAGGTGTGCTGGGTGGCCGCCCAGTTCTCCGGCGGGCCGAACAGGTCGGTCAGCCGGACTGCTTCCTCGTCGTCGTACGTCCTGCGCGCCGGCTCGATGCGCACCTGGCATTTCAGGGCGATCGCATGGACCGGTACCTCGCTGAAAGCAGCGATACCGATGCGCGCCATCAGGATCGGCGTCACCGAATAGGGCTCGGGGGCGACGTCGAGGACGACGAAGGTGACGTCGTTCATGTCGGCTCCACCCGTCGGCTACGCGAGTCGAGCAGTTCGAAGAATTCGTCGATGTAGTCGCGGACGTCTTGTCCGCCGTCGAAACCGCGCCACATCATGCGGAGCCGGCCGACGAACTCGTAACAGGCGTCTATCGGAAGCAGATAGGCCAGCGGCGGGCTGTTCTCGTCCTGGGGTACGCGGATCAGAAGCGCCTCGGTGTCGTCGACGAGGGTGTCCACGCGGGGCTCGACGAGGCGGATGTCATTCCACGCCTGCAGGTCCAGTTCCGATTCGGTGGCACCTGCCGGACCCGGATAGAACGCCACCGTCCGGCCCATCGCCGAGTTACGGAAGAAGAACGCGAGACCGACGGGGATCTGCAGGGTCTCCCATTGACGTCGGTCCAATGCGAAATCATCGAAGGTGAGGTAGCGGTCCGGAACGGCTCGGTAGCGCAGTTCGGCTTCAGTGTCGGTGAATAGCAGATAGCAACCGCGACAGACACACAGAAGCTGGCGACCTTCGATGTTCACCACATGCTGGTGCTGGTCGGGGACGGCCTCCGAACACATCTCGCAGCGTTCACCGGCTTGCTGTGGTGTCGTGCGGCCGGCCCGGATCCGGGCGAGAATGTCGGTGACGTTGCCGGGCGCGGTCACGACGCCACCTCCTGCGGGATAGCGATCGACAGCACGCCATCGCGCACCAGCACCGGGATCGGTTCGAGGTGTCCGTCGCCGCCAATACCCGTGCCGGCGTGTATAACATCAAAACCAGCGCCACAGCCCGCACAACTCAACACCGAACGGGACAACCGCGCACCCGCCAACGTGCCTGTGCAGCTGGGACACCGGTCACGGTAGGCGTATAGATCCGCACCCACGCGGCATGCCAGCGCTGTCATACCCTGCACCCGGAAGCCACCGACTTCGCCGTCGCTCAACTCGGTGAACTCTGGCACCGGATGCCATGCGGTCGGCTGGTGCACCCGGCTCATCAAGGTCGAAGCTGGGATGACATGCTGATCGGAGGTTGGTTCGGCCGCAACGACTTCGATCGACGTGACCTCCGGTGCCGCCGCGCGCACCGCGTCCTCGACAGCCAGCTCCAGGGTGGCCGACGAGGAGGGGCAACTCTTGCAGCTGCCCTGAAACTGCAGCCGCACCGTGTGACCGCTAGGTCCATCGGTGACATCGAGCAGTGCGACGTCGCCGCCGTGCGAACCAAGGTACGGCCGTACGGATTCCAGGGCTTGGGCCACCCGCAGCTCGACGGTGTGCGGATGTAGCCCGTGCACCAACAACAGGCTGGCGACGAGGTCGTCGGCCGCGAACCGGTCGGCGAGTTCGGGATGTGTCGCCGACACCGCATCCATGATGCGCTCGAGCGCCGCCCCGTAGAGGTCGGTGACCTCACGGACCAATTGCTCGGCACGTTCGCGCGCGACCGCGCCTGCCGCGGACGACGCGTCGAGGAGGACTGAAATCCGATCGCCCGCCGTGCGCCACTGCGCGTCATCCTGGGTTCCGTCCGGATCGGGCAGTGTCGGCGGGGCCATCTCCTATTCCCCGGTGACGGATTGGGTGGGGGAGTGCAGAAGGTCCAGCGCCTTCCCCTTGCCCAGGTACATGTGCACGCCGCAGGGTAGGCACGGGTCGAAACTTCGTACCGTGCGCATCACATCGATGCCTTTGAAGTGCTCCCTGTCGTTCTCCTCGAAGATCGGCTGGCCCTGCACCGCGTCCTCATACGGGCCCGGCGTACCGTAGCTGTCGCGTGGGCTCGCGTTCCACGGGGTGGGCGGATAAGGGTGGTAGTTCGCGATCTTGCCGTCGCGGATCACCATGTGGTGGCTGAGCACTCCGCGCACTGCCTCGGTGAACCCGCAGCCGATTCCCTCGTCGGGAACTTCGAACTTCTCCCACGTCTTGGTGTGGCCGGCGCGGATCTCGACGAGCGCTTTCTCGGCGAAGTGCAGCGCGCACGCTGCGGCATATGCCTGGAAGTAGGTTCGCGCGCGGTTGCGCTCGATCGTGTTGCTGCCGAATTGCGGGATTTTCCATTCGAGTTCGACCGGCCCCTTGAGCGCGGTCTTCGGCAGGTTGATCTGGACGCTGTTGCCGGTGGCCTTCACGTAGCCCACGTCGACGAGGCCGGCCAACGCCGTGGCCCAGAGCCGGGCCAATGGTCCGCCACCGGTGTCCAGTGCGAGGTAGTCGGTCCCGTCGAACCAGCGCGGAGACATCACCCACGTGTATTTGTCCTCGAAGTCGCGCTTCTGCGGCTTCGGGTTCGTGTGCTGGTTCCACGGGTGGCGCCGGTCCACCGGGTTGCCCAGCGGATCGGTCTTTACGAACATCTCCTGGTCGGTCCAGTCGTCGTAGTAGGAGCTGCCCAACAGGATTCGCAGGCCGAGGTTGATGTCGAGCAGCGACGTCGTGACGAGCTTCCCGTCGACCACGACACCGGGGGTGACGAACATCTTGCGGCCCCAGTCCTCCATGTCCTTGTAGGCGAAGTTGCACACTTCGGGATCCTGGAACGAGCCCCAGCAGCCGAGCAGGGTGCGGCGCAGACCGACCTGGTCGTAACCGGGCAGCGCCTCGTAGAAGAAGTCGAAGAGGTCGTCGTGCATCGGCACAACCCTTTTCATGAACTCCACGTACCGCATCAGCCGCGTCATGTAGTCGGTCATCAACTGAACCGTTGCGGTGGTGCCGATTCCGCCGGGGTACAACGTCGACGGATGGACATGCCTACCTTCCATGAGGCAGAACATCTCCCGTGTCGTTCGGCTCACCTGCAACGCTTCGCGGTAGAACTCGCCGGTGAAGGGGTTGAGCGCCCGCATGATGTCGGCGACCGTGCGGTAGCCGTGCATCTCGCTGTGCGGCGCCTGCGTGTTCTCGGCCTTGGCCAACACACTGGGATTGGTTTCGGCGACCATCTTCTCGCAGTAGTCCACGCCGACCAGGTTCTCCTGGAAGATGTTGTGGTCGAACATGTACTCGGCGGCCTCACCGAGGTTTATCAGCCACTCACCGAGGTGCGGCGGCTTCACGCCGTAGGCCATGTTTTGCGCGTAACAGGAGCATGTGGCGTGATTGTCACCGCAGATACCGCAGATGCGGCTGGTGATGAAATGCGCGTCGCGAGGATCCTTGCCCTTCATGAAGATCGAGTAGCCACGGAAGATCGACGACGTGCTGTGGCACTCCACAACCTCTCTGTTCTCGAAGTCGAGTTTGGTGTAGATACCGAGGCTGCCCACGATGCGGGTGATCGGATCCCACGCCATCTCCACAAGTTGGCCGGGATCGCGCTTCACGTGTGACGGTTCGGGAATGATCGTTGTCATCGAACTGTTCTCTTTCGTCTATTGAGCGGCGCTGCAGTGCGTTTCGTCGGGGACGACAACTATGCAGGCGGTCCGGAAAGACGCGCACCTACCAGGTGCGGGTTGCTCCGGTGGTGAGTTTGGCACCCGGGTGCCGCCACTTCGGTTCCTTGTCGACGGTGCGACCGGTGATGTGGCGCAAGTTCTTGATGACAGAGCCGTACAAACCCGATGCCGCCGTGGACACCTTGCCGCCAGGCGGCTCGTCCATGAACGGCATGAACTTGTCTGGGAAGCCGGGCATCGTGCACGCGATACAGATGCCGCCGACATTCGGACAGCCGCCGACCCCGTTGATCCAACCCCGCTTGGGTACGTTGCATTTGACGACCGGCCCCCAGCAGCCAAGCTTGACAATGCATTTGGGCGAACCGTATTCGGTGGCGAAATCACCTTGTTCGTAGTAGCCACCTCGGTCGCAGCCTTCGTGCACGGTGGCGCCGAAGAGCCACTTGGGCCGCAACGCATCGTCGAGGGGGATCATCGGTGCTTGATCGGTGGCCATGTACAGCAGATACGTCAACGTCTCGGCCAGATTGTCCGGGTGGATCGGACAACCAGGTACACAGACGATCGGGATACCGGCCTTGCTCTTCCAGTCCCATCCGAGATAGTCGGGTACACCCATCGCGCCGGTGGGATTACCCGCCATCGCGTGGATGCCACCGTAGGTGGCGCACGTCCCGGCGGCCACGATCGCCGTTGCCTTGGGTGCGAGCCGGTCCAGCCACTCGCTGGTGGTCATCGGTTGGTTGGTGGCCGGATCGTTGCCGAACCCGCACCAATACCCTTCGTCCTTGATTTTCTCGTTCGGGATCGACCCTTCAACGACCAGGACGAACGGCTCCAGCTCGCCTCGGTCCGCTTTGAAGAACCACTCGAGAAAATCGTCGGCGCCCCCGTTCGGTCCGCATTCGAAATCGATAAGGGGCCAATGGACAGCGATTTTCGGCAGACCGGGAAGAGCGCCGAGCGCGATCTCCTCGATACTGGGTTGCGTGGCGGCAGTCAGCGCCACCGAATCGCCGTCACAACTTAAACCGGCATTGATCCAGAGAACGTGAATCAACGCCTCTTCCGCTTTGACTGCTGCCTCGGTTGGCATGTGTCACAGCTTCCTGGGGGCCGGGCTGGGGCCCTCACGACCGGGAGCCGGGCAGGAACTCCCTACGTCACGGTGGACGTCGCGCCGCCTTCTTGAGCGCTAATTCTGGGTCTACTCCGGGGTTCAGCGCTTGTCAACGGGTGCTGCAGGTATGACGGTGTCTCTACGTTGGTCGATCCACCGATACCAGGCCGCGCTACCCTCGCCCGTCGCCGCTGACATCGCCAGGATCTCCGCACCCGGATTGACGGATCGCACGTCGCGGCAACAACTTTCAAGATCGAAGTCGACGTACGGAAGCAGGTCGGTCTTGTTGACGACGACCAGCCCGGCGACGGCGAACATATGTGGATACTTCATGGGTTTGTCGGCGCCTTCGGTCACCGAGATGACGACGACTTTGGTGTGCTCACCCAGATCGAACAGCGCCGGGCACACGAGGTTGCCGACGTTCTCGATGAACAGAAGCGATCCGGGTTCCGGGTCGAGAGCATGCAGCGCGCGGTGCACCATGGCGGCATCGAGATGACAGCCGGCGCCGGTGTTCACCTGAACGGCACGCGCCCCGGCGGCTCTGATGCGTTCGGCATCCAGCAGCGTCTCCTGATCGCCTTCGATGACGGCCACCGGCCGATCGCGGCTGAGTTCTCGGATGGTGCGCTCGAGCAGCGTCGTCTTGCCCGCCCCCGGTGAGCTGGTCAGGTTGAGCGCAAGGACGTGGCGTTCGGCCAGCCATGCGCGGTTCTGGTCGGCAAACAGGTCGTTCTTGGCGAGTACCTTCTGCTCCAGGGAGACGGTCTGGGTGTGGACATGCCCGTCGTGGTCATGGGGGTGCTCGTGCGGGTGGGGGTGCCCTGCCAGGGTGATCGTCGGTCCGTCATCGCCGCAGCCACATGTTGCGCACATGCTCAACTCACTTCCATCGATAGGATCTTCAGATCGCGGCCCGCGACCACCTCGACATCGGCGCTGCCGCAGGGGCACAACAAGATCAGGTCGGGCAGTACGAAGGTCTCGCCGCAGGCGCGACAGCGCGCCGACCCCGGCTGCACGTCGAGGTCCAGTCGGGCGCCGTCGGCGAGGGTGCCCTCGGTGGCCAGTTCGAAGCAGAACTGCATCGCGTCGGGGACGACGGCGCACAACGCGCCCACTTGCACCCTGACGCTGTGCACCCGCCGACCCGCGGCGTGCTCGCACACCGCTTCGACGACACTCTGCGTTATCGCCATTTCGTGCATGCAGGCCCCGTCCAGCCGGGCGTGATCCCACGATATGACGGTGGCGGCCGCGGGAACAGAGGACAACTTGCCGCAATCTTGCGGTATCAGCAGGCGTCGACCGTCTACCACGGCGTGTCACGCTTGAGTCGAACAGGTGTTCGTCTATGGTAGGCGGTGTTCGACGGCGTTGGTCGGGCCGACTTGTCGGTGGGTGCCTCTAACGTCACCGCCAACAGATCGAAACCGATCGCCGAACACCCGACCAGGATGGAGACCACCATGGCACCGCAGGCCCCTGACCGCGAAAAAGCCCTCGAACTCGCGCTGGCTCAGATCGAAAAGAGCCACGGCAAAGGCTCGGTGATGCGCCTCGGCGACGAGGTGCGTCAGCCGATCTCCGTTATTCCCACCGGTTCGATCGCCCTGGACGTGGCGCTCGGCATCGGCGGGTTGCCCCGTGGCCGGGTAGTGGAGATCTACGGCCCGGAATCCTCGGGTAAGACCACGGTCGCACTGCATGCCGTGGCCAACGCCCAGGCGGCCGGCGGCATCGCGGCGTTCATCGACGCCGAGCACGCGCTGGATCCGGAGTACGCCAAGAAGCTCGGTGTCGACACCGACTCGCTGCTGGTGAGCCAGCCCGACACTGGCGAGCAGGCGCTGGAGATCGCCGATATGCTGATCCGCTCCGGCGCGCTGGACATCCTGGTTGTCGACTCGGTGGCTGCACTGGTGCCGCGTGCCGAGATCGAAGGCGAGATGGGGGATAGCCACGTCGGTCTGCAGGCTCGTCTGATGAGTCAGGCACTGCGGAAGATCACTGGCGCACTAAGCAATTCGGGTACCACCGCGATCTTCATCAACCAGCTCCGCGAAAAAATCGGCGTGATGTTCGGATCTCCTGAAACCACGACGGGCGGAAAGGCTTTGAAGTTCTACGCCTCAGTTCGCTTGGATGTCAGGCGAATTGAGACCCTCAAGGACGGCACCGACGCGGTGGGCAACCGCACCCGCTGCAAGGTTGTGAAGAACAAGGTTTCGCCCCCCTTCCGCCAGGCCGAGTTTGACATCCTTTACGGCAAGGGCATCAGCCGCGAAGGTTCGCTCATCGACATGGGTGTGGAGCAGGGCTTCATCCGCAAGTCCGGCTCCTGGTTCACCTACGAGGGTGAGCAGCTGGGCCAGGGCAAGGAGAACGCCCGCAACTTCCTGCTGGAGAACGTCGACACGGCCAACGAGATCGAGAAGAAGATCAAGGAAAAGCTCGGCATTGGCGCCGTGATGACTGATGACGTGAACGATGATGACGTCCTGCCCGCCCCCGTCGACTTCTGAGGCTTCCCGCGAGGAGCAGGCGCACAACGTTTGTCTGCGCCTGCTCACCGTGCGGGCCCGCACCCGCGCCGAGTTGGCGGGGCAGCTGACCAAGCGGGGTTACCCCGAGGAAGTCAGTGACTGGGTGCTGGACCGGCTCGCCGGCGTCGGTCTGGTGGACGACGCCGACTTCGCCGAGCAGTGGGTCCGGTCGCGGCAGCGCAACGCGGGAAAAGGCAAGCGCGCGTTGGCTGCCGAACTGCGGGACAAGGGCGTGGACAACGAGGTGATCACCGCCGCGTTGGCCGACATCGACGCCGGAGCGGAGCGCACACGGGCCGAGGAACTGGTGCGGGCGAAGCTGCGCCGGGAACGGCTCGACGACGGCGATGACCCCAAGGTCACGCGCAGGCTCGTCGGCATGCTGGCCCGCCGCGGCTACCACCAGTCGATGGCCCTTGACATCGTCACCGTCGAGTTGGCCGCCGAACACGAGCGACGCCGCGTCTAGCATTTCGTCCATGCAGCTATCGGTGAAGCTGGCGCCGACGTTCGACTACGCCACGCTCGCGCAGTTCTGGCGTGCCGCCGACGACCTCGGATTTCCGGCGGTGTGGAACTACGACCACTTCTACGGCCTGATCGACCATGCCGACCCCACGCTGGAAGGATGGACCACCCTGGCGGCGATGGCGGTGCTGGTCCGGCGCGCCCGGGTGGGCTGTCTGGTCAGTGGCGTCACGTACCGGCACCCCGCGGTGTTGGCCAAGATGGCCGCGACGGTCGACCACATCGCCGGCGGGCGAATGGACTTCGGGCTGGGTGCGGGTTGGCACGAGGGTGAGCACCGCGGTTACGGCATCGACTTCCCGTCTCCGGGCGTGCGGGTGGCGATGCTCGACGAAGCGCTCACCGTCATCCGGCGGCTCTGGACCGAGGAGTCGGTCACGTTCGCGGGACGCTTCTTCACGCTCACCGACGCACTGTGCGAACCGAAGCCGATACAGCGTCCCGGCCCGCCGATCATCGTGGGCGCCGCACAACCCAAGATGCTGCGCGTGGCCGCACGCCACGCCGACGAATGGAACATGCCGTCGACCTCCCTGCGGGAATGGTGTACGGCCAGGGACCATCTCGACGCCGCGTGCGCCGAACTAGGACGCGATCCCTCATCGATCCGTCGAGGCGTGCAGCTGTTCTTGCACCCGACCCGTCCCGATCAGGTCGACGCTCAACTGGACAGCATCGCCGACTACGTCGACGCCGGCTGCCAGCACGTCGTGCTGTCGTTCTATCAGCCGCCGGGGGAGTCGTTGTTGCGTCGCTGTGCCGAGCTGCTGTAGCTGTCGGGCTAACCGATCTTCGCGCCCGGCGCGCCTTCCTCCTCGACGGCCTCGGCCTCCATCGGCACCGGCCCGCGCCGCGAGCGCCGCATCCGGGCCTCCACCCACGTCGCGAACCACGACAGCGTGAAGTTGACGGTGATCATGATCACCGCGACGACCATCAACGCGGGGATGTAGTTGCCGTACGCCGCGCCGACCTGGGTGCCCTGGCGCACCAACTCCACGAAGGTGATCACGAACCCGATCGAGGAGTCCTTGAGCACCACCACCAACTGCGAGATCAACACCGGCAGCATCGATGTGATCGCCTGCGGCAACAACACCGACCGCATCGTTTGGCCCCAGCTCAGACCCAGCGCCCACGCGGCCTCGGTCTGCCCGCGCGGCAACGCCGCGACACCTGCCCGCACGATTTCGGCGATCACCGCGGCGTTGTACAGCGTCAGACCGGTGATCACACCGGCCAGCGCCAGGTATTCGCCGGGGACCACGCCGTAGAGCGCATACAGGAAGTACGCGAAGATCATCATGATCAGCACCGGCACCGCGCGGAAGAACTCCACGACCACCGAGCACAGCCACCGCACTGGGAGCACCCGCGACAACCGGCCCACACCGAGCACCAGGCCAAGGGCCAGCGCAAGCACGATCGAGATGCCGGCAGCGGTCAGCGTGCCTTCGACGCCGGGCATGATGTAGGTGGTCCACAGATTCGCCGTCAGGAACGGCTCCCACTTCTGCGCCGTCAACTGACCCTTGGCCTGCAACTGCGAATACACCACCCACAGCGCCACCAGCGCGATCACGACGGTGATCACCGTGATGATGTGGTTGCGTACCCGCGCCCGCGGGCCGGGCGCGTCGAACAGCACCGACCCGCTCATAGTGACCCGTTCTTCGCGCTCATCACCGCGCCACCGCCATCCGCTTACCGAGCCACCCGAACAACAGCCCCAACGGCAACGTCAGGATGACGAACCCGGCGGCGAAAATGCTGCCGATGACCAGCAGCGCGGCCTCGTTCTCGATCATCTCCTTCATCAACAAGGCCGCTTCGGCCACACCGATCGCCGAAGCGATGGTGGTGTTCTTGGTCAACGCGATCAACACCGAACCCAACGGGATGATCACCGCCCGAAACGCCTGTGGCAGCAGGATGAGCCGCAGGTTCTGGCCGAACGACAGCCCGAGCGACCGGGCCGCCTCGGCCTGCCCGAGCGGCACGGTGTTGACACCCGAACGCAACGTCTCACAGACGAAAGAGGCGGTGTAGACGGTCAATCCGAGCACCGCCAGCCGAAAGTTACTGTCTTCGATCGACGTCAGCGATTGGGGATCGACCAGCGTGATGCCCAACGTCTGAGCTATCCCGAACGAACAGAACAGGATGATCAGCGTCAGCGGAGTGTTGCGCACCACGTTGACGTAGGCCGCACCGAGCCATTTGAGCACCGGCACCGGCGCCAACCGCATCGCGGCCAACACCGTACCGAGCACCAGCGCCCCGACGGCGGAGTAGACCGTCAGCTGGATCGTGGTCCAGAACGCCTCGAAGATCTGGGCCTGGTAGCGGGTGAAGATCTCCACGTGCGGCGGTCGACCCTAGGTCTGGTCAATCGCCGGCGGGGTGGGAGCCGGCAGTCCCGACGCGCCAAGGTTGTTGTCCCAGGCCGCCTTCCACGCACCCTCCTGCACCATCTTCACCAGCGCGTCGTTGATCTGCGTCTGCAGTTCGGTGTCGCCCTTCTTCAGGCCGATGCCGTAACGCTCCTCAGAGAAGGTCTCGCCGACGACCTTGAACGTCCCGGGATCCTGGGCGGCGTAGCCCGCCAGGATCACCTCGTCGGTGGTCACCGCGTCGACCGCGCCGTTCTTGAGCGCCTCGACGCACGCCGAGTACGTGTCGTACTGCTGCAACTGCACACCGGGGTACTTGTCCTTGATGCGTTGCGCCGGTGTCGAACCCACCACCGAGCACAGCTTCTTGTTGTTCTCCAGCGACTCGGCGCCGACGATGTCGGTGTTGTCGCTGCGCACCAGCAGGCTCTGGCCCGTGATGAGATACGGTCCCGCGAACGACACCCGTTCCTTGCGGGAGTCGGTGATCGAATACGTCGCGACGATGTAATCGACCTGACCGTTGGCGATCAGCGTCTCGCGTTGCGCTGACGGCGCTTCCTTCCACTGGATCTGGTCCTCGGTGTAACCGAGTTGCTGGGCCACATACCTGGCCACGTCCACGTCGAACCCGCTCATCGTGCCGTCGGGGTTCTTCAGGCCGAGACCGGGCTGGTCGAACTTCGTCCCGATGACGACCTTGTCCCCGTCGCCACCACCGCCGCCACAAGCCGCCAGCGGTAACGCCACGGCGAGCGCGAGAGCGGCGACTACACGCCTCGGAATGGATCGCATTGGGGGGTTCCTTTCCACTAGTGGTGCAGGATCTTGCCTAGGAAGTCTTTGGCCCGGTCGGTGGTCGGGTTGGTGAAGAACTCCGACGGCGGGGCCGACTCGACGATGGCCCCGTCGCACATGAATACCACTCTGTCGGCCGCGCCCTTGGCGAACCCCATCTCGTGGGTGACCACCAGCATCGTCATGCCGTCGGCAGCCAGCGACGTCATCACGTTGAGCACCTCGGTGATCATCTCGGGGTCCAACGCGCTGGTCGGCTCGTCGAACAGCATCACCTTCGGGTTCATCGCCAACGAACGGGCGATCGCCACCCGTTGTTGCTGGCCGCCGGAGAGCTGAGCCGGAAACTTGTCGGCCTGGTTGGCCACGCCGACGCGCTCGAGCAGCGCCATCGCCTTCTCGCGCGCCGCATCCTTGGACGCCTTGCGCACTTTGCGGGGCGCCAGAGTCACGTTCTCCAGGATTGTCTTGTGCGCGAACAGGTTGAACGACTGGAAGACCATGCCCACATCGGAGCGCAGCTGGGCCAGCTTGCGGCCCTCCTCCGGGAGGACCTCACCGTCGATCGCGATGGTCCCCGAATCGATCGACTCCAGCCGGTTGATGGTGCGGCACAACGTCGACTTGCCCGAGCCCGACGGGCCGAGCACGATGATCACCTGGCCGCGCGCGACCTCGAGGTCGATGTCCCTGAGCACGTGCAGGCTGCCGAAGTACTTGTTGACCGCCTGCATCGAGATCATCGGCACGTCGGATCGGGCCGGATCGCCGTCTTTGACCTCCGACCCGGTGGTTCCCATGGGTGCAGACCTTACCGAGGGAAGGTCCAGCGTGCCCGGAAGTCGTTAATCCGCCCATGTCGCCATTACGGCCGGTCCGTACGATGGGGCCGTGACTTCGGTGGTAACGCAACAGGCGCAGGCATCCGCGTCGACGCGCACGCGCACGTCGACCGTCGGCCGCGACACGCGCACCTACCAGGTCCGCACCTACGGCTGTCAGATGAACGTGCACGACTCCGAGCGGTTGGCCGGGCTGTTGGAAGCCGCGGGTTACCGCAGGGTCGACGACGGTCAGGACGCCGATGTTGTGGTGTTCAACACCTGTGCGGTGCGCGAAAACGCCGACAACAAGCTGTACGGAAACCTCAGCCACCTGGCCCCGCGTAAACAGTCCGACCCGAACATGCAGATCGCCGTCGGGGGATGTCTGGCGCAGAAAGACCGTGACACGGTGCTGCAGCGGGCGCCGTGGGTTGACGTGGTGTTCGGCACCCACAACATCGGGTCGTTGCCTGTGCTGCTCGAGCGTGCCCGCCACAACAAAGTTGCGCAGGTCGAGATCGTCGATGCGTTAGAGGAGTTCCCTTCCGCGCTGCCTGCTGCACGTGAATCCGCCTACGCCGCATGGGTTTCGGTGAGTGTCGGCTGCAACAACACCTGCACCTTCTGCATCGTGCCCGCGTTGCGCGGTAAGGAGGTCGACCGCCGACCCGGTGACGTGCTCGCTGAGGTGCAGTCGCTGGTGGACCAGGGTGTGCTGGAGGTGACGCTGCTGGGGCAGAACGTCAACGCCTACGGTGTGTCGTTCGCTGACCTTCAACAACCGCGTGACCGTGGTGCATTCGCCAAGTTGCTTCGGGCCTGTGGTCACATCGACGGCCTGGAACGGGTCCGGTTCACCTCTCCGCACCCCGCCGAGTTCACCGATGACGTCATCGAGGCGATGGCGGAGACGCCCAACGTGTGCCCCACCTTGCACATGCCGTTGCAGTCCGGGTCGGACCGTGTGCTGCGCGCGATGCGTCGGTCCTACCGCGCCGAGCGGTATCTGGGCATCATCGACCGGGTCCGCGCGGCCATCCCGCACGCCGCGATCACCACCGACCTCATCGTCGGCTTCCCCGGCGAGACCGAGGACGACTTCCAAGCCACCCTCGACGTGGTGGCGCAGGCCAGGTTCGCCAGCGCGTTCACCTTCCAGTACTCCAAACGGCCCGGCACGCCCGCGGCGCAGTTCGACGATCAGATTCCCAAAGCCGTTGTCAGTGAACGCTATCAGCGGCTGATCGACCTGCAGGAGAAGATCTCACTCGAGGAGAACCAGGCCCAGCTGGGCCGCACCGTCGAGCTGCTGGTCGCCACCGGAGAGGGCCGCAAGGACGCCAGCACCGCGCGGATGTCCGGTCGCGCCCGTGACGGCCGGTTGGTGCACTTCAACCCGTCCGGCCGCGAGATCCGGCCCGGCGACGTGATCACCACGACGGTCACCGGCGCCGCGCCGCATCATCTGATCGCCGATGCGCCCGTCGGTACCCATCGGCGCACCAGGGCCGGCGACGCCCACGCCGCCGGGCAACGGCCCCGCACCGGCGTCGGTCTCGGGATGCCGGGGATCGGCGCGCCGACGCAGCCCGCGCCGTCGACCGGGTGCGACCGATGAGCACCCCCGAAAACGGCAACTTCGACCAGTTCAAGGAAGAACTGGAAGCCGCCGAACGCCGCGTCGCCGGTGAAATCGATCCGGGCGCGCGGGCTTTGGTCATCGCCATCGGCGTTTTCGTGTTGTTGTTGTCGTTCTTGTTGCCGCACACCGGCGCCGCCAACGGCTGGGATGTGCTCGTCAACAACGGGGACGCCACCGGCGCCGCCGTGTCGCTGCCGTCGCGGTTGTTCATCTGGCTCGCGCTGGTGTTCACCGTCGGGTTCTCGATGTTGGCGCTGTTGACGCGGCGCTGGGCGCTGGCCTGGATCGCGCTGGCTGGTTCCTCGGTGACGTGCGTGCTCGGGCTGCTGGCGGTGTGGTCCCGGCAGACGGCGGCCGAACCGTACCCGGGACCCGGGATCGGGCTCATCCTCGCGTGGCTGACGGTGATCGTGGTGACCTACCACTGGGCGCGCGCGGTGTGGGCCCGCACCGCTGTGCAGCTCGCCGCCGAGGAGGCGCGCCGCCAGGAGGCCGCCAAACGCGAGCAGAGGGGTTTGTTGGAGCGGTTCGACGACGACGACGAACCCGACAAGCCGACGGACTAGCCGGTCAGGACTGGGTCGGACACGCCTCAACCGGAACCTTCATCGTCAGGTCACCCTGCTTTTCGAAGCGGAACGTGACATCCACCGAAGTGGCTGGCCGCGCGGACTCGTCGAGTCCTTCGACGATGACCGTGAAGGGTTTCTCGCCCGGCGGGCGGGGGACATCTTCGATTGGTTGGGCCGCGGCGATCGACGTGCGGGGCGGAATCTCCAGCGTTGCGTTCGGAGCGATGCGGATGGCCTCGGCCGCGTCGGACTCGATGCCGAGCAGTTTCTCCGCCTCGCCGGACCGGTTGTTGGTCGCGGTGAATGTGAGCGCTGCGTCCTCACCGACCTGGATGGCACAGGATCCGGGTAGGAAACGCGGCACGATGTAGGCGTTCTCGACCGACGTCTGCGCTGTCTGCGTGTTGGCGCCGCGGTTGGACGAACCGATCTCCGAGCCGCCCCCGCATCCCGCCGCCAGCAGTGCCAACAACGCCCCGGCCGCAGCGCCGCGGAGGCGTATGGAAGCGAATCGTTGCATATTGCGGGAGTTCCCAGCCGCCGCCGCGTTACACGTCGTCGTACTGCCGACGTCACTGCGAGTGTTCACGGCGCTTTATCAGCAGCAGCTCAGGTAATCGCGCTGCCGCGTCGATAACGTGAATGACAGACCGGTCTGCAGCCCTTGGACATGGGGGATTGCCGACCGGTCTTTGTCATAAGCGATACAGGGAGGTGGCTGTTTTGTCCGCCCTGCTGCAAACAGGCGAACGGATTGAACCCGCACAGCGTGACGACGACTACGCCGACGTCCGCCCCATGTGCAACGAACTGGGCAACGCCCCCGACCACGCGAAGCGACGGCGGTTGCGTGCCCGCATCATTTCCCGATGTTTGCCCTTGGCCGACCATATTGCGCTGCGCTTCGCGGGACGCGGCGAATCGGCCGACGACCTGACACAAGTGGCCCGACTGGGGTTGATCAAAGCCGTCGACCGCTACGAACCCGACCGCGGGCCGTTCTTGCCGTATGCCGTGCCGACCATCATGGGCGAGGTTCGTCGCCATTTCCGCGACCACACCTGGGGCGTGCACGTTCCCCGCTCGATCAAGGATTTGCACCAGCGCGTGTGTGCCTCCATCGGCTTGCTCTCACAGCGGCTGGGTCGCGCGCCGACGGCCAGCGAGGTCGCTGCCAACCTCGACGTCGACCGCGAAGACGTCGTGCGGGCCGTGGACATGTCCGACGCGTATCGGCCGCAGTCGCTGGATGCTACGCCGTCGGGCAGACGGAAAGACCGACCCGCCGCGGCGACTCACGGCGCCACCGATCCCCGCTACGACAGCGTGGAGGATGCGCTCACCGTCGCCGACCTGGTGGGCCGGCTGACTGAGCGGCAACGGCTGATTCTGAGGTTGCGGTTCTGTGATGACCTGCCGCAGAGCAAAATCGGAGAACGTCTCGGCGTCTCCCAAGTACAGGTCTCCCGACTGCTTGCCGCGACATTGGAGCGGCTGCGCGAGTGCATCCACGAGGACGACGCGGTGCCCCCTGCGCGCTGATCGCCGGTCGGGCCTACACGACATGTATGAGTGCTCGCCGAGCCGGGTAGATTGCCGGATGTGAAACGCATCGGTGTCGCTGCGGCATTCGCAACTGTGCTCATCGCCGCATCCGGATGTTCCAATCAGGCCGATCAGCCGTCGGAGGCGTCACCGCCGCCCGCGAGCCCCACCACCACGGCCGCACCGGCCAACGCTCCCAACGCGACACCCGACGTCGGCGCCGGCTTCGCCGATCTCGTCGAACGCGTCAGCCCCAGCGTGGTGACCGTTCAGCGTGACGGCGGCGCGGGCAGCGGGGTGGTGCTGCGGCCCGACGTCGTGGTGACGAACGCGCATGTGGTCGGTGAATCCCGCGATGTGACAATACTTTTCGCTGACGGTGAAAGTTCTTCCGGCCAGGTGGTCGGCACCGACACGGTGACCGATCTGGCGGTCATACGCACCGACCGCAAAGACCTTCCCGTACCCGAGTTCCGCACGGACCTGCCGCGCGCCGGGGAGATCGCGGTGGCCATCGGCAGCCCGCTGGGGTTCCAGAACTCCGTCACCGCCGGCATCATCTCCGGGCTGCACCGCGACATCCCCGGCTCGGCGGCGCAGACCCAGTCGTTGGTCGACCTGATCCAGACCGACGCGCCGATCTCACCGGGCAACTCCGGCGGGGCCCTGCTCGACGCCAGCGGCCGCGTCGTCGGTATCAACGAGGCCTACATCCCACCCGCGGTGGGGGCGGTGTCGCTGGGCTTTGCGATCCCGGCGGCCACCGTGCTCGATGTCACCGACCAGCTGCTCGCCGACGGCCAGGCCACCCATCCGTACCTGGGCATCTCCACCGGCCAGGTCACCGCCGCCATACAGCGCATGCTCGGCGTCGACGCCGAACAGGGAGCGTTGGTCGTCGGCGTCGACCCCGGCGCGCCCGCGGCCGCCGCCGGGTTACGGCCCGGCGACGTGATCGTCGAACTCGGCGGCGAGCCGGTCGAGACCGTAGAGGACTTGCTGAGCGAGCTGCGTCAGACCCAACCGGGCGCCGAGGAGAAAGTGGTATTCGTGCGCGGCAGCGACCGCCAGGAGACGACCGTGACGATCGGATCGCGCACCGGCTGAGCGACGTTCAGCAGGCCGTCGTGATCCGAAACCCCGCGGTCGTTGGTTCGTTCGGGGCCTCGGCGAAATACCCGTAGGCCGTGCCGGTGAAGTTGAGCACCGAACCGTCGCGGCTGACATCCAGTTCTCCGCTTCCGCCTTCCCAGGCGCTGCCGGTGAACCCACCCAAGTTGGCGATCTTGACGAACTTGGCCTCGGGGGTACCGCCCTTGCCGACCATCGCGGTGAAACCGCTCGCCTCGTCACCGCCGTCGATGGTCAGTAGCCACTGAATCTGGTTGCACCGCACGTACAGGCGCCCGCCGGTGTCTTTTCCGTCGACGGCGACCGTAGCGGTGTTGGGCGGCATCGCCGGTGGCTCCGACGGCGGCGAGCCGGTTGAGCATCCCGAAACCACGCCCCCCAGTAATGCGGCGACTACGACGAGTCGAATCATGATCTGTCCTGCGCGGTCGGTGGGCAACGAGATACCCCGAACGCAGCGAGTTCATACCTGCGGCCACGTATAGCGCCCGGCGTTCAGGGGAAACCCGATAGCAGGATTCATCGAGGTGGCAAACATGCACAACCCAATCGCTGTCATCGCGGCAGCCGTCCTGATGATCTCCACCGGCTGCTCATCGGGCGTCAATGCGCTCGGCGAGCACCTGCTGCACCTGCGTGTCAACGAAAACGACGTAGGCGCTTACCCCGTTCACTGCTCCCAGGTGCAGTGGCTGTGGCGCCTCGAGACGTTGGAGCAGACGCCCGGCGTGGTCGCGCAGGTGAACACGGAAGACTCCATCGAGGCGCTTTCGGTGCAGATCAACAACTTAGGTGGATTCACAGGCACCTACTGGGAAGGCACCACGGGCGAGGCCGACGCCAGCCTGGTGGACGGCAAGTTCACGATCACCGGCACGGCGGTCGGGTTCTTTCACGACGATCCCGGCGAGCGCACCAGCGCGCCGTTCGAGATCAACACCGAATGCTGAACCGTTGGTAGGTCCTAACGTCCCTTGCCGAGGGCCTCGACGGCCGCGTCAGCCCACTGGCGCCACTGCTCGGCGTTCGTGCGCGCCTCGGCGGCGTCCTTGTCCCGACCCGCTGCCGCCGCCTTCTCCGCTTGACGCTCGAATTGCTCTGCGCGCACACGGAACTGGTCGGCGCGCGCCTGCGCCTCGGGGTCCACGCCGCGCGTCGGCGCGTCGCGGACCTTCTTCTCCACCGCGCGCAATCGACGCTCCAGTTCAGCCGCGCGCTCACGCGGCACCTTGCCGATCGCCTCCCACTTGTCGCCGATCGCGCGTAAAGCGGCCCTGGCCGCGTTGAGGTCGGAGGTGTCCAGCTTCTCCGCCTCGGCCAACAGCGCCTCCTTGGCTTGCGCGTTGGCGCGGAACTCGGCGTCACGCTCGGCGCTGGCGGCGTTGCGCGCCGCGAAGAAGACGTCCTGGGCGGCCTTGAACCGCTGCCACAACGCGTCGTCGACGTCCTTGGCCGCCCGGCCCGCGGCCTTCCACTCGGCGAGCAGCTCACGGAACGCGGCGCTCGTCGGGCCCCACTCGGTGGAGCCCGACAGCGCCTCGGCGCGTTCGCACAGCGCTTCCTTGGCTTGGCGCGCGCCAGCCCGTTCGCGGTCGAGTTCGGCGAAATGCGATCCGCGTCTGCGGTTGAACGTCTCGCGGGCCGCCGAGTAACGCTTCCACAGCATGTCGTCGGTCTTGCGGTCCAGCCCGGTGATCGTGCGCCATTCGTCGAGGATTTCGCGCAACCTGTCGCCGGCGACCTTCCACTGCGTCGAGTTGGCGGCCAGCTCCTCGGCCTCGGCGGCCAGCGCCTCCTTGCGGGCGGTCTGCGCGGCGCGGTACTCCTCACGCCTGGCCTTCTCGGCCTGGGCGGCCTCGTCGGCGTGGTCGATGATCGCGGTCAACCGGGCAGCCAGCGCGTCCACGTCGCCGAGCACGTGCGCGGTCGGCAGTGACTCGGCCAGCGTGGCCGCGGCGGCCTTGATCTTGCGGGCGTCGCCGCTGCCGGATTCCAGCCGCGTCTCCATCAAGGCGACCTCGGTGTGCAGGTCATCGAAGCGACGACCGAAATGTTCGAAGGCCGCCTCGGGGTCACCCGCCTGCCATGAGCCGATGACCCGTTCGCCTGAGCCGGTGATCAGCCACACCGTGCCGTCGGGGTCGACGCGGCCGAACCGGTGCGGATCGCTGGCCGGTGGCGCGATGACCGCCGGGGCGGGCCGGCCGGAACGCGGAACCGGACGCGGTGCGCCGGGTCTGGGGGTGGGTTTGGGCGGGAGAGAACCCGACGCGGGCTTGGGCGAGGGGGTCGGGCCCCCGGGCTGGCTGGTCGTCATGTCCGTTTCCTCATACCTCCGCGCGCAACCGCGCACCTGCCGCGCAACGCGGCGCCTGTTCGCTGTTCAACGCTATTCAAACAGGTTGCCTCGCCGCATGCGCACGGCTTCGGGATGCACGCTCTAGCCTCTTGTGGACACATCCGAGAAGGAGGCCGATGGGCGGCGTCAACGAGGCGACGGATCTCGCCGCCCTGCTGGCCATCGGCGCTGCCGTGTTCGTCGCGATCGGCGACGTCATCCACCAGCGACAAGCGCATCAGGTCACCGACGAACCGGTCGGCCACGCCGCGTTGTTCATGCGGTTGCTGCGCGATCGCCGGTGGTGGCTGGGCAGCCTGGTCGCCGCCGCCGGATTCGGCTTGCAAGCCGCCGCGCTCGGCCTGGGATCGGTGCTTCTGGTGCAGGCGCTGCTGGTCACGTCGTTGTTGTTCGCGCTGCCGCTCTCCGCGCGGCTGGCGCACCGCCGGGTGACGCGGTGGGAGTGGACCTGGGCGGTGCTGCTCGCGGTGTCGGTGGCCGTCATCATCACCGTCGGCAACCCGACCGCAGGGCAGGCGCGCGGATCGTCGGAGACGTGGATCGCGGTGCTGGCGGTGCTGGTACCCGCGTTGGCGCTGTGCGTGATCGGCGCCCGGATCCTGACCGGCGCCGCCAGCGCGGTGCTGCTGGCATTGGCCTCCGGTGCGCTGTGGGGGCTGTTCGCGGTGCTGACCAAAGGGGTCGTCGCCCAGCTGGACTTCAGTAGTTGGGCCGGCGTCGCGGCGCTGCTGCGCAGCCCCGAGTTGTACGCGTTGGTGGCGGTGGCGATCGGGGGCACCGTGTGGCAGCAGGCGTCGTTTCGGGCCGGGGCGCTGACCGCGTCGCTGCCGACGATGACCGTCGCCGAGCCGGTGGTGGCCTCGGTGCTCAGCGTGGTGGTGCTGGGGGAGGCGTTGCGCCCGGATGACGCCGGTTGGGTGGCGCTGGTGGTCGCGGTGGTCGTCATGGTGGCCGCGACGGGCGCGCTGGCCCGGGGTGAGGCGGCCAGCGCCGGTCAACCCGCCGCATCGCATTAGCGTGGTGGCGTGCTGAGCGCCATTGCCATCGTCCCGTCGGCACCGGTTCTGGTTCCCGAACTCGCCGCCGGCGCCGCCGCGGAGTCGGCGGACCTGCGTCAGGCGGTGCGCACGGCGGCCGCCGCGCTGCCCGCACGCTGGATCGCGGTCGGTGTGGACCGCGTCGACGCCGTCGTCGCGCCGGATCGGCGTGGCACCTTCGCCGGCTACGGCGCCGACGTCCGCGTCACGCTGGGCCCGGGCGTCGACGGAGAACCCACCTGGCTGCCGTTGTGCGCGTTGGTCACCGGCTGGTTGCGCGGTCAGGTAAGCCCCGAAGCGCGCGCCGAGGTGCGGGTGTATGCCGCGACCCACGGCGTCGATACCGCGCTGGCCCGCGGCCGCGCGTTGCGCGCCGACATCGACGAGGCGGCCGAACCGGTCGGCATGCTCGTCGTCGCCGACGGTGCGCACACGCTGACCCCGAGCGCGCCCGGCGGCTACGAGCCGGATTCGATCCCCGCGCAGCACGCGCTCGACGACGCGCTGGCCGCCGGTGACGTCGCGGCGCTGGCCCGGCTGCCCGATGGCGCCGTCGGCCGGGTGGGCTATCAGGTGCTGGCGGGGCTCATGGAAGCCGGGCCCGCAACGGCCACCGAGCTGTACCGCGGCGCGCCGTACGGGGTCGGCTATTTCGTCGGCGTCTGGAAGCCATGACGCGTCCGATCGCGGTCATCGGGCCGACGGGCACCGGCAAGTCGGAGCTGGCGCTTGGGTTGGCCGAACGCGTCGGCGGTGAGATTGTGAACGCCGACGCCATGCAGCTGTACCGGGGGATGGACATCGGCACCGCCAAGCTGACGGTCCCCGAGCGCCGCGGCATACCGCACCACCAGCTCGACGTGCTCGACGTGACCGAGACCGCCAGCGTGGCGCGCTACCAGCAGGCCGCGGCCGCCGACGTGGAGGCCATCGCGGCCCGCGGTGCGGTGCCGATCGTGGTCGGCGGGTCGATGATGTACGTGCAGTCGCTGCTCGACGAGTGGACGTTTCCGGCCACCGACCCGGCGGTGCGGGCCAAATGGGAACAGCGGCTGGCCGAGGTTGGGGTGGCCGCGCTGCACGCCGAACTGGCGCGGGTGGACGCCGACGCCGCGTCGTCGATCCTGCCGACCGACGGCCGGCGCATCGTGCGGGCGCTGGAGGTGGTCGAGCTGACCGGGGAGCCGTTCGCCGCGTCGTTTCCCGAGATCGGCGCGCCGCGCTGGGACACCGTTATCATCGGATTAGATTGGGACACAACCGTTCTCGATGCACGTCTGCGGCAACGCACGGACAAGATGTTCGCCGACGGGCTGGTCGGCGAGGTGCTTGCGCTGCTGGACCGGGGCCTGCGCGACGGCGTCACCGCGTCCCGCGCGCTGGGATATGCCCAGGTGATCGCCGACCTGGACGGCGGCGGCGACGGCGCCGGGGCCCGCGAGCCGACGTTCGTCGGCACCCGACGCTACGTGCGCAGGCAGCGGTCGTGGTTTCGCCGCGACCACCGCATCACCTGGCTCGACGGCGCCGGCGCCGACAACGTCGAGGCGGCTCTACGAGTGTGGCGCGACGTATCCTGAGCACGTGAGGTTCGCCAAGGGGCACGGCACCCAGAACGACTTCGTGCTGCTGCCCGATCCCGAAGCCGCGCTGGTGCTGACACCGGCCGCCGTGGGGGTGCTGTGCGACCGCCGCCGGGGCCTGGGCGCCGACGGTGTCCTGCGGGTGACCCGGGCAGGCGCCGCGCAGCGCGCAGGTGTGCTCGACCGCCTGCCCGAGGGCGTCGACGCCGACGACTGGTACATGGACTACCGCAACGCCGACGGCTCGATCGCGCAGATGTGCGGCAACGGGGTGCGGGTGTTCGCGCACTATTTGCGCGCCAGCGGGCTCGAAACGCGCGACGAGTTCGTCGTCGGATCGCTGGCCGGCCCCCGCCCGGTGGTGTTGCACGACTGGGACGCCACCACCGCCAACGTCACCGTGGAGATGGGCAAGGCCAACCACTTCGGCACGGGGGAGGCGATCGTCGGCGGGCGGCCGTTCGCCGGGCTGGCGATCGACGTGGGCAACCCGCATCTGGCGTGCGTGGATCCCGACCTGACCCTTGACGAGTTGGCCGCACTCGACGTCGCGGCGCCGGTGTCCTTCGACCGGACACAGTTTCCCGACGGGGTCAACGTCGAGGTGCTGACCGCGCCGGCCGACGGTGCGGTGGCGATGCGCGTACACGAACGCGGTGTCGGCGAAACACGTTCGTGCGGAACCGGAACCGTCGCCGCAGCCGTCGCCGCCCTGGCGTTCGCCGGCGCCACCACAGGCACGCTGGACGTGCGCATACCCGGCGGCGAGGTCACCGTCACCGTCACCGACGCCAGCAGCTACCTGCGCGGTCCGTCGGTGCTGGTGGCCCACGGCGAGATATCGGAGGAATGGTGGCGGGCTGCCCAGCGTTAATTGAGGTGCATGAAAAGTGATCTCCGTGCGAACCTTGATTCGCCTATGACCTATCCCGAATTTCCCATCGACGGCACACCCAGCACGGGTGAGCTCGCCCTCGAAGACCGCACCGCGCTGCGCCGTGTCGCCGGCTTGTCCACCGAGTTGGCCGACGTCTCCGAGGTCGAATACCGCCAGCTGCGGCTGGAGCGCGTCGTGCTGGTGGGCGTGTGGACCGAAGGCAGCGCGGCCGACGCCGACGCCAGCCTGGCCGAACTGGCCGCGCTGGCCGAGACCGCGGGCTCCGAAGTGCTCGAAGGGCTGATCCAGCGCCGCGACAAGCCCGATCCGGCGACCTACATCGGCTCCGGCAAGGCGCAGGAACTGCGCGAGGTGGTGCTGGCCACCGGCGCCGACACCGTCATCGCCGATGGTGAGCTCAGCCCCGCGCAGCTCACCGCGCTGGAAAAGGCGGTCCGGGTCAAGGTGATCGACCGCACCGCGCTGATCCTGGACATCTTCGCCCAGCACGCCACCAGCCGGGAAGGCAAGGCGCAGGTGTCGCTGGCGCAGATGGAGTACATGCTGCCGCGGCTTCGCGGGTGGGGCGAATCGATGTCCCGGCAGGCCGGCGGCCGCGCGGGCGGCGCCGGCGGCGGTGTGGGTCTGCGCGGACCCGGCGAGACCAAGATCGAAACCGACCGCCGCCGCATCCGCGAGCGGATGGCCAAGCTGCGCCGCGACATCAAGGACATGAAGAAGGTTCGCGACACCCAGCGCAGCGGGCGTCGGCGCAGCGAGATCCCCTCGATCGCGATCGTCGGCTACACCAACGCGGGCAAGTCCAGCCTGCTCAACTCGCTGACCGGCGCCGGGGTGCTGGTGGAGAACGCGTTGTTCGCCACGCTCGAGCCCACAACGCGGCGTGGACAATTCGACGACGGCCGGCCGTTCGTGCTGACCGACACCGTCGGGTTCGTGCGACACCTGCCCACCCAACTGGTGGAGGCGTTTCGCTCCACGTTGGAGGAGGTGGTCGACGCCGACCTGCTGGTGCACGTCGTCGACGGATCTGACGTCAACCCGTTGGCCCAGATCAACGCCGTACGGGAAGTGGTCAACGAGGTGATTGCCGACCGCAATGTCCAGGCGGTCCCAGAGTTGTTGGTGGTCAACAAAATCGACGCCGCCAGCGATCTCGCGCTGGCACAGCTGCGCCGGGCGCTTCCGGATGCGGTGTTCGTCTCCGCGCATACCGGTGACGGGCTGGTCCGGCTGCAGTCGCGGATGGCCGAGATGATCGCCCCGACCGACACGGCGGTGGACGTGACAATCCCGTATGACCGAGGCGATCTCGTCAACAAGCTGCACGCCGACGGGCGAATCGACGCCACCGAGCACACCGCGGACGGCACGAGAATCAAGGCGCGCGTGCCGATCCCGTTGGCGGCCAGCCTGCGCGCATACGCGACGTTCTAGCGGATCGGAATACGAAAAGGACGCGAAGGGCGGGCTCCGGCGCCCTTCGCGTCCCTTCGGGTCCTAGCGTTACCGTTGTTCGCTTTCCTGGCGTTTCTCAGCGGTTTCGGCCGCGGCGCGGGCGCTTTCGGCTTCGGCTTCCTTCTGCGCGGCGTTGCGCTGCGCATCGGCCTTGTCCTGCTGGGCCTTGCCCTCGCGGTACAGGTCGTCGCGGCCCGCAACCGCGCCGGCGACCTCTTTGGCCTTGCCCTTGACGCCTTCTACGACGCCCTTGATCCCTTCCTCGGGACCGCTCTTGTTGTCGTCCGACATCGCTGTTTCCTCCCTGGCGGGTTGGTGTGTGACCCGCAGATTCCCCGAACGACTCCGTCGCTAAACCAGTCGTGGCCGACGTCACGGCGCCGCCGACCATCCGGTTGGCTGGGGTAAATTTGCGGATTCATCAAAACTCCGACCGGGAGGTTCCCCATGGCCGGCGTCGTCCAATACGAACGCACCCTTTTCGAGCCCGAGCACGACCTGTTTCGCGAGTCGTACCGGGCGTTTCTGGACCGCCACGTCGCGCCGCACCACGAACAGTGGGAACAGGACAAGATCGTCGACCGCACCGTCTGGCTGGAAGCAGGCAAGCAGGGCTTCCTCGGGATGGCCGTGCCCGAGGAGTACGGCGGGGGTGGCAACCCCGACTACCGGTACAACGCAAGGGTGGTCGAGGAGACCACCGCGGGCGGCTACAGCGGACTGGGTTTCGGGCTGCACAACGATGTGGTGGCCCCGTACCTGATCAAGCTGGCCAACGAGGAGCAGAAGCAGCGGTGGCTGCCGAAGTTCTGCACCGGCGAAACCATCACCGCGATCGCGATGACCGAACCGGGCACCGGCAGCGACCTGCAGGGAATCAAGACCCGCGCCGTCAAAGACGGTGACCACTACATCCTCAACGGGGCCAAGACGTTCATCACCAACGGCATCCACGCCGACCTGGTGATCGTCGTCGCCTGCACCGACCCGGACAAAGGCGCGATGGGCTTTTCGCTGTTGGTGGTGGAGCGCGGCATGGCCGGCTTCGAACGCGGCCGCAAACTCGACAAGATCGGGCTGGACGCCCAGGACACCGCCGAACTGTCGTTCACCGACGTGCGGGTGCCGGCCGAAAACCTGCTCGGCGAGGAGGGTCAGGGCTTCGTCTACCTGATGCAGAACCTGCCGCAGGAGCGCATCGGCATCGCGGTGATCGCCGCTGCGGCAATGGAGTCGACGCTGGAGCGCACCCTGCAATATGCCAAGGAGCGCAAGGCTTTCGGCCGTCCGATCGGCAGCCAGCAGAACAGCCGGTTCCTGCTGGCCGAACTCGCCACCGAAGCCACGGCGGTGCGGATCATGGTCGATGAGTTCATCCGCCTGCACCTCGACGGGAAGCTGACCGCCGAGCAGGCCGCGATGGCGAAATGGTATTCGACGGAGAAGCAGGTGTATTTGATCGACCGGTGCCTGCAATTGCACGGCGGGTACGGCTATATGCGGGAATATCCGGTTGCCCGCGCCTATCTGGACGCTCGCGTACAGACCATTTACGGCGGCACGACCGAGATCATGAAGGAGATCGTCGGCCGTTCATTGGGTGTCTAACTGCGAAAAATCCACCTGTGGCCTGGCCGAATAGCTGGTGCGGCATTTTCCGAAGGCGCGAAATTCGACCGTTGTCCTGGGGCACGACTTGGCAGGTGTTCGAAACTTTCCCGCATCGGCCAGGTATTTTCTCTCCAAGGTCGGCGTGTTCCTCTCGTTGTTGACGCCATTTGACGGCACAGTTGACGGCGCGGTACCGAATCAGGAATTAGGCGCCGACCGCGGGAGGATCTGATGAGCGGGCATGGGACCCGGCGTAGGTGGCGGATCGGCCAGTTGGCCGTCGGCCTGTTGTCGGTGGCGGCGTTGGTCTTGACGGCGCCGGCCGCGTCGGCCCAACCGGAGGTCGAAGCCAACACTGCGATCACGGCCGCCTGGGAGGCCAGCGGCGGCGACGGCGGCGTGCTCGGGCCAAGGCAGGGCGAGGTCTATGCCGTCGGCGAGGGCTTCGCCCAGGATTTCGCCGGCGGCAAGATGTTCTTCACCCCGGCCACCGGCGCGCACTTCATGACGGGCGCGATCCTGGAGAAGTACGAATCGCTGGGCGGGGCCGCCCAAGGCGACCTGGGATTCCCCAAGATCGACGAAAGCCCCGGCCGCGCGCCCAACAGCCGCAACTCCACGTTCAGCGCCAGCGACAACCCGGTGATCTTCTGGACACCCGACACCGGCGCGCATGTCGTCCGCGGACCGATCAACGCGGCGTGGGACGAACTCGGCGGATCGTCGGGATCGCTGGGCGTGCCCACCGAGGACGAGCGCTACCAGGGCGACATCGTCAGCCAGAAGTTCAGCGGCGGCGAGATCACCTACAACACCAAGACCGAGACCTTCACCACCGTGCCACCGGAGCTGGCCGCCCAGTTGGAGGGCCTGCAGATCCCGGAAGACCCGGTAGCCGCGATCAACGCCGCGCGACGGGCTGCGGGCGGGCCGACGGGGCCGCTCGGCGCCGCCGAAGGCCCGCCGTATCCCATCGGCGCCGACGGGCTCGCCCAGAACTTCGCAGGCGGCAAGATCTTCTACTCACCGGACACCGGTGCGAACGTCCTGACCGGTCAGGTGCTCGACAAATACGAAAGTGTCGGAGGGCCCGAGGGCGATCTCGGGTTCCCGGTCACCGGCGAGGTCGACGGCGGCATCACCAACAGCCGGATGAGCACGTTCGCCGCCGAGGACAAGCCGGTCATCTTCTGGACCCCCGATTACGGTGCGGTCATCGTGCGCGGCCCGATCAACGCGGCATGGGCCGAACTGGGCGGCGGCGAGGGGCCGCTCGGGGCTCCCACGGCCGATCAGACCGAGGACGGCGACGTCATCACGCAGCGGTTCAGCGAGGGCGCCATCTCGTGGGACCGGTCGACGAACTCGTTTACCACCGAGCCGGCCAACCTGGCGACGCAACTGGCCGGGATGGACGTACCGGGCGCGACCGCGCCCGCCGCGCCCCCGCCGGCGCAAGGCGCAACCGGTAACGACGGCAACGGTTTTCAGTGGAGCTGGTGGTGGCTGCTGGCCATCGTGCCCGCGCTGATACTCATCGGGTTGGTGGTCTTTGCGACGCTGCGCAACCGCCGCGGCGGCGGTGACGACGAGTTCGCACTTCGCCGCGACGGGTTGGACGACGGCGGGTACGAGCAGGACCGGTTCGGCGCAGACGACGACGCCGCACCTCTGTACAGCACCGGGGACGACGACGTCGCACCCCTGTACAGCGCCGGAGACGACGACGTACCCGATTACAGCGCAGCGGACGCCCCGGAACCCGGGGTGTTCGGCGACGACTACGACGCGGCGCTGTTCGGCGACCGCTACGCGCGTGAGGGCTTGGACTCGCTGTCGTCGCCGAGCGACGAGGCTGCCACCGGCGAGCCGGTGTCGTCGAGCCCGTGGGAAGCGCCACCGCCCGTCGACGTCGGCGCGGAACCAGAACCCGAAGCCGAGGACGAACCGTTGGCCGCGGAGTTCGACGAGGAAGACCCCGACAACGTCGACACCGCGCCGACGCGGGTGCCCACGGAGGCCGAACACAGCGCGCTGACCGACACCGGCCGGCACGCCCGCATCGACCCCGACGAGCCCGAGCCCGCACACCCGGCGTTCCGCCTGCCCCTCGACGACTCCAACGACGCGCCGGAGGGTTATCCGATCAAGGCCGACACCCAGTCGGGCCGGTACTGGCTACCCGGCACCGTGGGCTATGAGGATACGCGGGCCGAAATCTGGTTCACCAGCGAAGAATTCGCGCGCGCGAACGGCTTCGTCCGGGCCGACTAGACCTTACGGATCACGGTTACGACCTTGCCGAGCACGGCCGCCTCGTTACCGGGGATCGGGTCGAACGCCGGATTGTGGGGCATCAGCCACACCTGGTCGCTGGTGCGTTTGAACGTCTTGACCGTTGCTTCGCCGTCGATCATCGCCGCCACGATGTCACCGTTCTCCGCGACGTTCTGCTGACGGACGACCACCCAATCCCCGTCGCAGATCGCGGCGTCCACCATCGATTCCCCGACGACCTTGAGCAGGAACAACGACCCCTCGCCGACCAGCTCACGCGGCAGCGGGAAGACATCCTCGACGGCCTCCTCGGCCAGGATCGGCCCACCCGCGGCGATGCGCCCGAGCACCGGCACGAAGGTCGGCTCCGGTAGCGCGTCCGAGCCTGCCACCTCGGTGACGGCGGGCGTCACGTGGTCGTCGACCCCCCGTACGTCGACGGCCCTGGGCCGGTTGGGGTCGCGGCGCAGATAGCCCTTGCGTTCCAGCGTGCGCAGCTGATGAGCCACCGACGACGTCGACGTCAAGCCGACCGCATCACCGATTTCGCGGATGCTCGGCGGATATCCGCGGGTGCTGACCGAGGCGCGGATGACCTCGAGGATGGTGCGCTGACGCTCGGTCAGACCCGTATCGGGCCGTCGGCGCGCACCGGTGTTGTCGGTATCGCCGGGGGAATCGCTGCTGGAATCCATGGCGCCGAATGTAACGCGCCACCGACGATTAATCAAACATGTGTTCGACGCGTGTCGCGAACAAGCGGAGCGGCATTCGCGCGCCGGGATTTGTCAGACCGCCTCGCTATCGTTTGCAACAGTTCGATCACACGTTCTATTAATCGAACATGTGATCGACTATCTTCGAACACAAGAGCGAATGACGCGAGCTGGAAGGCAGGCAGATGACGATCATCGAGACCCGGAAGAATTCAGCGGCTCCCGCGGTCAGGCCGGGTGTCCGGCCGTCCGGCGCGCGACGGAGGCGGCCGACCCGGCGGCCAGGCGGGGCGCCGATCAGGTACCGGGGGACCGGTGTGGTGGTGTCGCGGGCACCGCATCGGCGCCGCCCGATCACCCCGGCCACCACGGTGGTTCTCGCGCTGATCGCAGCGGCGATCACGGTGTGGCTCGGACTGGTCGCGCAGTTCGGCGGGGTCGTCGGTAACCCCGCCGCGGTGCCGGATCGGCTCGCGGTGGTGCAGGTGCACACCGGGGAGACGCTGAACCAGGTGGCTACGCGGGTGGCGCCGGACGCGCCGGTCGGCGCGGTGGTGGAACGGATCCGTGAGCTCAACGAACTCGACTCCGCGGTGCTGGACGCGGGCCAGACGCTCATCACGCCGGTCGGCTGACGACATCGTGGGCGCTGAAAAGAGGTGCCGCACACCGGTGTTCGTTGACATCTCGGCCAGGTATGCCCGATTCGCCCCGGCGCTGGGCCATCGCGGTGCGGCGCAGGTACGCTCGGAGTCGTCCCAGGTAGTCGTGTGTTGGCGTGGCGAAGGAGCGGTGATGCACTGTCCGTTCTGCCGCCATCCCGATTCGCGGGTGGTCGATTCCCGCGAGACCGACGAAGGCCAGGCCATCCGCCGACGCCGCTCCTGCCCGGAGTGCGGCAAGCGGTTCACCACGGTGGAGACGGCGGTGCTCGCGGTGGTCAAACGCAGCGGGGTCACCGAGCCGTTCAGCCGCGAAAAGGTCGTCGACGGCGTCCGGCGCGCCTGTCAGGGCCGCCAGGTCGACGATGACGCGTTGAACTTGCTCGCCCAGCAGGTCGAGGACACCGTGCGGGCGGCCGGCCCTGAGGTGCCCAGCCATGAGGTCGGGCTCGCCATTCTGGGTCCGCTGCGCGAGCTCGATGAGGTCGCCTATCTGCGGTTCGCCTCCGTGTACCGGGGTTTCAGCTCAGCGGAAGACTTCGAACGCGAGATCGAAGCGCTGCGGGCCCATCGTGAGGCTCCCCAGCCGTCCGCCGGCTGAGCCCTGGCGCCGACGCTCAGTCGATCTGGCGGGGACCGTCGCTGACCACGCGTCCCGAGATGCGCACCCAACCCTCGGCGCTCCACTGGGTGTAGATCTCGGACCCCTTGCCTTGCACGATGGTCAGGTCTCGGCTGAGGTAGTCGGTGATGCGTGCGGCCGCGGAGCCGGTGGCCTCGTCTTCGGGCACGCCTAGGTCGGTCGCGAACATCCGCGACCGCACCACCCCCTCGTCCCGGTCGAGCCACGTCCACAGGTAGTGGTTCACGTCGTCGGGATAGTCCGCCGGGTCGGCGTCCAGCAACTCCTCGGTCGAGGCGATGTCGTGGATCGCGAACTCCGGCGCCCACTCCGAACGTGCGCTGACCGCGGTCAGGTCGTCGTCGTAACTCACCTGGACGATGCCGGCCGGGACCCGCAGGGTGTGGATCGGGGTGCCCTGTTCGCGCAACCACCACGCGGCGCCGACCGTCGGATGCCCGGCGAAGGGCATCTCGGTGCCCGGTGTGTAGATGCGGGCGTGTGCGGTGTTGGTTCCCGGCTGCGGACCTTCGACGAACACGGTTTCGCTGTAACCCAATTGGGTGGCGATCCGTTGCCGATCGTCAGGGTCCACGGCACCGGCGTCGACAACACCGAGCGGATTTCCGTGCTTGCCGTCGCGGTCGGTGAACACCCGCAACACGGTCACGTCGATGGCCATGCGCCGATGCTACTTTGTGCTCTCCTCGCGTCGGCCGCCCCCGACGGTGAGGTGGTCTGGGCGCCCGGGTGGCGCTAGCGGGTGTCGTCGCCGTCCTGGAAGGGATCCCTGGACTTGTCGTCGGACTGTTGAGCGAGGAACCGTTCGAACTCGGCGCCGAGCTCGTCGCCGCTGGGCAGCTCCTCGTCACGCGCCAGCAGCGACCGGTTCTCCTGGGCCGCGACGAACGCATCGTACTGGCGCTCCAGCGCGGTCACCACCTGGGCGACCTCGCTGCTGTCTTCGACCTGTTCGTTCACCTTCATCAGCACTTCGGCGCCCGCCTCGACCAGAGCGTCCAGCGGAAGCTGCAGTGACCCGCTCTTGGCGACCTCGGCCAGCAGCGCTTCCGCGGCCGCGGGGTAGGCGGTCTGCGCCAGGTAGTGCGGGACGTGCACGGTGAACCCGACCACTTCGTGGCCGTGCTGGGCCATCCGGAACTCCAACAGGTTGGACACGCTGGCGGGCACCTGCACCTCGCCGACCCACGGTTGGTGGTCGGCGATCAGCTCCTTGTCGTTGGAGTGCGCTGTGAGCGTGATCGGGCGCGTGTGGGGGACCGCCATCGGGATGGTGCCCAGCCCGATCACCCGGCGCACCCCGAGCCGTTCGGCCAGCAGCCGCACGGCGGTGATGAACCGCTCCCAGCGCAGATCCGGCTCCATCCCGGCGAGCAGCAGGAACGGCGTCCCGACGCTGTCGCGCAGCGCGTAGAGGTTGAGCTCGGGGTCTTCGTAGCTGGTGAAGTGGTCGGTCTTGAACGTCATCAGCGGACGCCGGGAGCGGTAGTCCAGCAGTTCGTCGATGGCGAACGACGCCACCAACTCGGTGTCGAGAGTGTCGCGCAGATGCTGCGCGGCCAGTTTGATCGCGTGGCCGGCGTCGGAGAAGCCTTCGAGCGCATGGATCATCACCGGCCCACGCCCGTCCGCAGAGGACAGTTTGGGCGCCGGGAACTCCAGCTCGTACATGCCGGTCTGCTCCGGCTGGTACTGCTGTTCAGGACTCCCTGGACTGTCGGTCATATGTTTTCGTCTCCTCACCGCGGTGCCAAGACATTAACTCTTCTATCGTTCCAACTGATTTCTGACTCGTTGCGTTCCCGCTGGGCGAGCAAACATTCGTCAGGCACGGAAGTGGTTCAAGGCCCACAGCTTGTTCATCACGTCCAGCGCCGCGACCTTGTAGGCCTCGGAGAACGTCGGATAGTTGAACACGGCGTCGACCAGGTACTCCACCGTGCCGCCGCAGCCCATCACCGCCTGGCCGATGTGCACCATCTCGGTGGCGCTGGTGCCGAAGATGTGCACGCCGAGCAGCTTGAGGTCATCGGTGGAGACCAGCAATTTGAGCATGCCGTAGGAATCGCCGGCGATCTGCGCGCGCGCCAACTCGCGGTAACGCGATACCCCGACCTCGTAGGGGATGGCGTTGCGGGTCAGTTCGACCTCGGTGGCGCCGACATAGGACACCTCCGGAATGCAGTAGATGCCGATCGGCTGCAGGTCGGTCATCCCCTTGGCGGGTTCGCCGAACGCGTGACAGGCCGCGAGCCTGCCCTGATCCATCGACGTGGCGGCCAGCGCAGGGAACCCGATCACGTCGCCGACGGCGTAGATGTGGTCGATCTTGGTCTGGTAGTTGCTGTCGACGGCGATGCGGCCGCGGTCATCGGTCTGCAGCCCGGCCTTGCTCAGGTCGAGCTTGTCGGTCTGGCCCTGCCTGCCGGCCGAGTACATCACGGTCTCGGCAGGGATCTGCTTGCCGCTGGCCAGTGTGGTGACCGTGCCCGCGGACCCGACGTCCACGGCGGTCACCTCCTCACCGAACCGAAACGTCACCGCGATGTCGCGCAGGTGAAACCTCAGCGCCTCCACGATCTCGGGGTCGCAGAAGTCCAGCATGCTGTCGCGCTTCTCGACGACGGTGACCTTCGTGCCCAGCGCGGCGAACATCGATGCGTACTCCAACCCGATCACCCCGGCGCCGACGACCACCATCGTGGCGGGCAGCGACTTGAGGTCGAGGATGCCGTCGGAGTCCAGCACCCGCTCCTCGTCGAACTCGACGCCCGCGGGGCGGGCCGGTTTGGTGCCCGTGGCGATCACGACGTAATCGCCGCTGACCGTGGTGCGCTCGCCGCGCGTCGGCTCCTCGACCAGCACGGTGTGGGCGTCGATGAACCGGCCGTGGCCCTGGATCAGGTCGATGCGGTTGCGCATCAACTGCGAGCGGACGACGTCTTGCTCCTTGCCGATCACATGGGTGGTGCGCGCCAGCAGGTCGGCCGGGGTGATCTTCTCCTTGACGCGGTAGCTGCTTCCGTACAACTCGCGCTGGCTCAGGCCGGTGAGGTACACCACGGCCTCGCGCAGTGTCTTGGACGGGATGGTCCCGGTGTTGACGCAGACGCCACCGAGCATGCGGCCGCGTTCGACGACCGCGACAGTCTTGCCCAGTTTTCGCCGCGGCGATCGCGGCCTTCTGTCCGCCCGGACCGGAACCGATGACCACGAGGTCGTACTCGAGCATGGAACCCATGCAAAAGGTGTACGCCAGTCGCCCCCATCTTGCAGCGCGACTCGCATGACTTCCCGCCATCGTCTGCGTGGGGCGCTGACGCGCGCCTGACCGCCACCCGGCCCGGGCGATGAGACGATGACCGCGATGGTGAACACGAGGTCGTGGTGGGCGTGTGGATGTGCGCTGGTCATGGCGTCGACGATGCTGACGGGCTGCGCCAGGGTGGTCGCCGGGTCCGCCCGCGTCGCGGACTCCGCGCCGGTTCCGATCGCCCAGCTACTGATCGAACCGGCACGCTTTCCGCCGCAGTATCCGGCCGCGGTGCTCGACGGCACCGCGGTGTATCGGGCCTTGCACGACATCGGCGGCGTCGCGGCCGGGTCGGTGGTGACGCCGGCCGACTGCGCGCCGCCGCCGGTCGCAGCCCACCAGAGCGTGGCCGCCGAAGGCATCGACAGCACCACGGCCAGCAGCCTGATCGTCACGGTGACCCGGCCCGCCCCGGCGCTGCGCAAAAGAGGTGAGCAATTGCGCCGGTGCTCGTCGTTCACCGCCGCGCACCACGGCGTCCCGTCCGATGTGACCGTGACGATGCTGCCCAAGCCGCCGGTCGACGCCGACGACAGCCTGGCCGTCGACCAGACCGTCACCCCGCAGACGGGGCCCGCGCGCCGGACCCTGACCTTCGCGGCGCAGATCGGTGACACCCGGGTCAGCGCGACCTGGCTGCATCAAGGTGACGCCGAGGTGCCCGACACCGCCTCGCTGCACACGCTGTTCAACGACGCGGTGTTGAAGGTGCGGCGAAGC